>CAVXSV010000023.1:0-133300 GCA_963764445.1 uncultured Alphaproteobacteria bacterium | reverse complement strand
GTGTGGCCGTGCGCGCGACGAACGACACGAACCGCACGAAGCCACCGCGCTCCTGCTGGAACGGCACGTAAATCATTGGCTGCACGCCTCGATCGAGTCCCCTCTGATGGATGTCCGCCACCACGCCCACTACCGTCAGCCACTCGCCGCGCTCGTCCAAGCGCACGCGCCGGCCGAGCGCCTCACCCACCACCCCTGGAACGAATTCGCGCACGACGCGTTCGCTGACGATCGCCACCTTCTGCGCTTGCGCCGTGTCCCGGGCGGTGAAATCGCGTCCCGCCAGGAGCGGAATCCCCATAGTCCCGAAATAGCCGGCGTCGATGTTCGGCGTGCCGGCAAAGAGCGTCGGCTTCGGCTGTCCCTCGATGTCGAAATCGCCCTGGATGAACATCATGCCGAACGGCGGTGAGTTGATCAGGCTCGCCGACTTCACGCCCGGCAGAGACTGGACGCGTTCGAGCATGCCGCGGGCGAACGCATGGATGCGCTCGGGCTCGGCGTAAAGGTGTGGGGGCAGCGTCACCCTGACCGTCTGGACGATGCCGTCGCGCCCGCTCGATTCGAAGCCTGGCGGCACCGACGTAAGACGCACGAAGCTGCGGATCAGGAGGCCCGCGCCGATCAGGAGGACGAGCGTCATCGCGATCTGCGCGGCGACCAGCAGCGTCCGCAGCCGCTCGCCCTGACGGTCGCCCGTCGTGCGCCCGTCGCCGGCGTGCAACGCCAGGCCTTCGCCAAACGCGGCCCCGCCGAAGCGCAGCGCCGGCAGGAGGCCGATCACCAGGGTCGAAACGAGCGACAGGCCGAGGCAGAATGCCATCACGCGCGCGTCGATCACGATACCGCCGACGCGTGGCAGCGTGAATGGCGGCACCAGTGGCAGCGTGACGCCGAGCGCAATCTGGGCGAGCATCACGCCGAGCGACGCGCCCAGCAGCGACAACACGACCGCTTCCGTCAGCAGCTGACGCACGATCCGCCGGCGTCCGGCGCCGAGGGCCATGCGGACCGACAGTTCGCCTCGCCGCGCGCTGAGGCGTGCCATCTGCAGGTTCGCGACGTTGACGCAGGCGATCAGCAGCACGAACGAGACCGCCCCGAGCAAGATCAATAGCAGCGCCCGCACCGACCCCGTGCCGTACTCCTGCAAGCCAGCCGCGCGCGCGAGCGTGCGGACGTTCGGCGCGAGTGCGCCTTCGGTCCCGATGGCGCCCCTGGGCACAATCGACGAATCGTTCACCAGCGCCGTCAATTCCGCCTCCGTGCGTTCCCGCGTCACGCCTGGCGTCATGCGGCCCAGCAGGAAGAGAAACCTGCTCTTCCCGGTGTCGCCCGGCCAGCGATTGCGCAGAAAGACGTCCGCTTCCGGCAGCACCATCGCGCCGTTCCCGACCACCGGCCTGAAGCTGAAGTTCGGCGGCAGCACGCCGACGACGAGGCGGGGGACGCCGTCGATGATGATGGACTGTCCGACGATCGCCGGATCGGCCGCGAGCGACGTGCGCCACAGCCGGTCGCTGATGATCGCGGCGCGATCGTCGTCTGACGCCAACGCGTCGGTGAGGAACGCGCGGCCGCGCGCCGGGTTGACGCCAAGCGTAGCGAAGAAATTCGGACTCACGTCGACCGCGCTCACCTGCAGCGGCTCGCCTCGCCCGGTGAGCGTCGGGTCGATCGGGGCGTAGGCCGCGAGATCAGCGAGCGTGGTGACGCGCGGGCGCAGCGCCTCGTACGACATCGGTGCCCAGGTGGAGAACGTCCTGACGCCCCTCCCGGTCTGCTGCGCAGCCGAGACGATGACGAGACGATCGGGATTGGTATACGGCAGCGGACGCCACAGCACACCATAGGCGACGGAGAAGATCGTGGTATTGAAACCGATACCGAGCGCGAGCATGGCGAGGGCGGTGAAGGTGAATGCCGGATCGCGCCGCATCAATCGGAATGAGTGGCGCACATCCTGCGCGAACGTGTCGAGCGCCGGGAAGGTCCACGGTTCGCGCGACCGTTCCCGCAGCCGCAGCGGAGTGCCAATTCGTCGTCGCGCGGCCGCCCGCGCCTCGCCGCTGCTCAGGCCATCCGCGTCGGCGAGGGCACGCGCCTTCATTTCTTCGTGAAAGCGCAGCTCGTCTTCCAGATCCCGATCGAACTGATTCCGCCGGAAGAAGAACAGCAGACGTCGGAGCAGAGAACCCACGGCACCCTCCTGAGCGTCAGGACCCTACGTCGTCTTCATCACGCGCCTGATCGCGCCGAACATCTGGGAGAACCGCAATTCCTCGACGCCGAGCTGCTTCTTCCCGGCGGTTGTGAGCGTGTAGAAGCGGGCTCGCCGGTTGTTCGCCGACATCTTCCACTCGGCCGACACCCATCCCTTGACGAGCATCCGCTGCAGCGCCGGATACAGCGATCCCTCTTCAATCGTCAGCACGTCTGCCGACAGCATCTGGATGTGCTGCGCGATGCCGTAGCCGTGCATCGATTCGGTCGACAGCGTCTTCAGAATCAACATCTCGAGCGTGCCCGGCAGCAGTTCGTTCTTGCTCTTCGTCCTGGCGTCTTTCATCAGCTGACCTCTGCATAGACGAACTATGTAAGACGGAAGTGTCCTCGCTTTGGAGGGTGGATGTCAACTGGTCAAAACAGAAACTTGACGCCGAACTGCATCTGTCGCGGCGTGCTCACAGTCGACCTGATCGTGCCGAAATCGGCGCTTCCCAACTCTGTGTTCGGCAGACCGAAAGACGGATGGTTCGTGACATTGAAGATCTCCCAGCGAATCTGCAGCTGGCGAGACTCTCCAAGCCGAATGTCCCTCGTCAGCGCGGCGTCCAGGTTGAAGTACCCAGGACCGAGCAGGGTATTTCGTCCCAGGTTCCCGTACCGGTAATTACCATCCGGGTTCTGCGGAATCGCGAACGCCGCGGGATTCAGCCACGCGTCAGCCGTCGGATCCGACACGGAGGGGTCACCCACTAGATCAGGCCGCCACACGCTGCTGCCGGGCGTGACGCCGAGGCGGTTGGTGGGGTCGAGCACCGTGACGTCGAAGTAGGCGCCTGACTGCGCCGAGACGATCGCCGACACCTGCCAGTCGCCGAGCAGGGCGGCCATCGCACCGCCTTCCTGCAACCAGCGGCGACCGGCACCGAAGGGGAGATCGACGGCTGCGTGCGCAACCAGCCGGTGCCGCCGATCGAAGCCTGAATTCCCTCGATCGCCAGGAAGGTGGCGCCAGTCCTGGCTCACCATGTTCCCTTCGCCCCCGGCGAGTTCCAGCACATCGTCGATCGAATGGCTCCAGGTATACGAGAGCGAGCCTCGCCAACCATCGCTCAGGCGCTTGTCCACCGTGGCCTGCAGCCCGTGGTAGCTGGCGCTCCCCGCCGAGTCAGTCATCGTGATCGCCCCCAGCGACGGAATCATCCGTCGCGCGGCTTCGGTGCGGCTGTCGCCGGGTCCCGCGGCGTTGATGTTGTAAAGGCGTTGCAGGTGACGCGACGATGAGCCCACGTACGCCGTCGTCACGACCCACGACGGCCCGAGCTGCCGCTGTAAGCTCACATTCCACTGCGAGATCGTGGGGGTGGTGAAGTCTGGACTCCAGACGCTCCACGCAAGATTCTCGGGCATCTGTGTTGCGCTTCCGAGCAGGCTTGCATCAATCCCGTCCGAGAGCTGGCCAGCCGACCGTGCCATGGTCGAGGGCACGGTCACCTCGCGCGACTCGGGCCAGTTGTTGAGGAGGTACATGGCCGGGCCGGCACCTTTCGGCATTCCGTAGAACAGACCCCACGCCGCCCGCGCCGTCCACCTCTCTGCGGGTTGGTAGGCCACGCCGATTCGCGGTGCCCAGTTGTTGAAGTCGGTTCGAACGAGCGCGCGGTCCGACCAGGAACGGCCGAACTCTCCGGCCCGGATCACACGGACTTCGGGAAACACCGAGGGATCGAGGGCGCTCATACGATCGAGGGTGTCGAACCTGGGGCTCGCCAGCTCATATCGCAGTCCCAGATTGAGTGTCAGCTGCCGGGCGATGCGCCAGTCATCCTGCGCGTAGAACATGTAGTCGCGCTCACGCAGGTTCCCGAATTGGACCGTGCTGAACTGACGGCCGCTGGTCATGCCCAGTAGAAAGTCAGCGAAACTCGAGCCCGTGAACCTGCCGTTGAAGGTGAAGATGCCGCGGGCGAACTGCGCGCCGACGCTGTCGGACCGCACCCACCGAAGGTCCGCGCCTGTCTTGATCGTGTGCGCTTCCCTGGCGATCGAGAAATTATCGAGGACCTGGAGTGTTCCGGCCGTCTTGTCGTTCGGATTGAATTGGAACTCACCGAGCGGCGCGTAAGACAGTGTCCCGCCCAAATTGATACGAGAGAGCCCCTCGATCCCAGGCGGGCTCTCGACGTGCAATCCGTAATCGTCATTCGGAGAGCCGCGGCCAAGCGGTTGTTTGTTGGTCCTGAGGCTATTGACGCCCAGGCGTATTTCGTGGACGACCGATGATCCGAAGACGTGAGTTTCCGAGAGCGCCACGTTGTACGCCCTGTTGTCATCGCGCGCGAAGTCGTTGTTGCCGCCGCCGATGCCGGGCGCGGGAAACGAACCGAGCCGCTCGCCGCTGAACCCCATCCAGCTGCCGCGGACGAACATACGGTCCCGCGAAGAGAACATGTGGTCGAGGCGCGCGTCGTACTGGCCCCGAAGTCGCGTGTGTGCGGGGTTGGACAGGTGATTGGCACGCGTGGTCCCTTCGAAATTCGACGCGGGCCAAAGATCCAGCAGCCGCGCCGCAACCGGGTCCCATCGATCGCGCGGGATGGTGTTTCCCGCAAAAGGCGCGCCCGTCACCGGATCTCTGACGACCACGACGTTCGGATCGAAGACTCCGTCTCGTTCGCCGAGCGCCGGCACCGTCAGCAGACGGTTTTCCGTGGTGTTGATGCTGCTGATTTCAAGGCTGGCGAAATAGAACGTGCGACTTTTGCGGATGGGCCCGCCGAGCGTGAATCCGAACTGGTGCTGTTGCAGCGCATTGGGGTCCGCTTTGCCATCGCCCGAGCGATCGAAGTAGTCGAAGGCGTCGCGCGCGTCGAAGATGTCATGGCGGAAGAATTCGTGCACCGTGCCGTGTACGGCGTTGGTTCCCGATTTGATGCTGACGTTGACCACGGCTCCGGCGCCGCGTCCGAACTCTGCGGTGTAGTTGCTCGTTTGAACCTGGAACTCCTGGATGGCATCGAGGTTCGGCACCAGCACCTGCGCCTTTCGATCCTGGATGCCCATCACCTGCGAGTTGTTGTCGACGCCGTCGAGCAAGAAGCTGTTCTGAACCGCCCATTGCCCGTGACTGTTGAAACCGGATTCCCGTTGGACGTGGCCGAAGGCGGGCAGAACGCCCGCGGCGAGCGTTGCCAGCTGCGAAAAGTTCCGGCCGTTCAGCGGCAGCTGATCGATCTGAGACGCGCCGATGGTGTGCGACAGAGAGGATGTGTCGGTCTGGAGGAGCGGCGCCGGACGTCGAACCGCAATCGTATCGGTGACGGCCCCCAGTTCGAGCTGAACGTCCAGCCGCGCGCGTGTGTTCGCGTGAACCTGGATGATGTCGCTGACCGCGCGCCTGAATCCGGGGACTTCGATGGAGACCCGGTAGAGTCCGATGACGAGCGGGGCCAGCACGTAATGCCCGTCGGCAGTGGTCTTGGTCTGGATGATGACTCCGGTGTCGGCCGTGGCCGTGACGGTGACGGCGGATACAATCGCGCCGGTCGGGTCCGTGACCCGGCCCGCGATCATTCCCTGATCCTGCTGCGCGTCCGGCGTCCCGAACGGACAGGGCCAACCAGACGCCGATCGCGAGACGCGTCAGAGTCCGACCTTGCGCATCACGGCCTGGAACGCCGGTTCCGATGCGATCGTCTTGAACGGCGCGTACTGGTCGTGCAATCGCGAATTCGACGGCTCGGTCCTCGAATGCGCGCTGGAAAGCAGCCAGTGCCGGCGCTTTTTCGCCCAGGGCGTCGTGAATCAATGCGATGCCGTACCACGACACGTACTGGTCCTGGCGGTGGTCCTCGAGCTCCTTCAGCACGCCCCGCGCGTCGCGCGCGCGCCCGGCCGTCGCGTAGACGTAACCCAGGTACGCCTCCATCCTGGAATTGTGGCCCGTCACCTGCCGCGCGGCAGTTTCGAGCTCGCGGATCGCGTCAGCCAGCCGGCCCATCGCCACCAGGTTGATCCCCATCTGGAATTGGGCGCGGTTGTTGCCTGGACTCATTTCGAGGGCCCGGCCGTATTCGCTCATGGCCCGTTCGTACTGGCCCGCGGATCGATACGAATTGCCGACCGCAATCTGTGCCTGCACGGAGAGCGGATCGAATTTGCGTCCGCGCTCCGCGGCATCAATGGCCTCCTGGTAGCGTCTACGCCGCCTCAATGAGTTGCTGATCGCTTCCGGGGATCATCGAGCCCGCCAGTCGCCGTGGCTCGCTCCAACTCTTTGTCGCCTTCCTCCCAACGCCAGTAGTACAGGTTGAGAATCTGCCCCAGGGCCCGGTGTGCCTTCGGCAGGTTGTCATCGAGCTGCAGCGCCTTTCGCGCTGCCGCTTCAGCCTTGGGAATGACCTGATGGGGCGAGTACGGTCCGCCGTAGAGGAACTGCACCTGCACGATCGCCAGGTCGGCGTACGCTTCAGCAAAGTCGGGCTGAATCGCGATGGCCTCCTCGAAATATGCCACCGCCCGGCGGAATCCCTCGTGCCGCTGGAGGCCTCTCGCGTTCAGCCCTTTGACGTAGGCCTCGTAGGCCTTCGCGTTGACCGTCGGCGTACGCACAGGGCTGGGCCGGGGCCGTCCCGCAGCCGTCGCGAGGTCGGACGCGATCCGCTGGTGCAGGGTGAACATCCCGCTCAGCTCCCCCTCGTACATCTCCGCCAGCAGGGTGCGATCCGTCTCCGCTCGAATGAGCTTCACGGTGATTCGCACCTTCTCGCCGGACCGTTGCAGCGTGCCCTCCACAACGCCTTCGACGTTGTTCAGCTCGGTGCGAATTTGCCGGAGGGGCTTGGTGGTCTGTTTGTATTGTCGCGCGGACGTTCGCGAGATCACATCGACGCCCTCGATCTGGGCGAGATGGGCGGTGACCGCATCCGTCACGCTGTCAGCGAAGTAGTCCTGGGCCGGATCCCCCGTCAGGTTCTCGAAGGGCAACACGACGAGGGACCGAATCGGTTCTGCGGACGTCGGCGTGCGCGAGATAAAGAGCAGCCCGCGGGTATAGGCAACTCCGCCGATCCCGCCAATCAGAACGAGCAGCAGGGCCGCCGCACGCCAGCGAATGGGTCGCTGGAGGCGACTAATCGGGAGGGATGCGGGTAGCGCCTCGCTGAGCGAGGCCGTTGCCGGCTTTGACGGCGGCACTGAATCCTGCTCGACGGGCCTGTCGGACGCCCTGGCCGCGGCCGGCGCCCGATCGACGGTTGGCTCGGTGACCGGCCCGACGAAGCGGTAGCCGCGGCGCGGCACCGTCTCGACGAACCGGGGTTGGTCGGCCGAGTCGTCCAGAGCCTCGCGCAGCTTCCGCACCGCGCTGTTCAAACCCACCTCGAAATCGACGAACGTCTCCGCCGTCCACAGCAGCTGGCGAAGCTCGTCGCGCGTCACCAATTCGCCGGGGCGCATCAGGAGCGCTCGGAGGATCTGGAAGGACTGGTCGGGAAGGCGGATCTTGAGGCCGTGCCGCCGAAGCTCCCCCGACTGAGCGTCGAGCTCGAATACCCCGAAGTTCTGCTTAAATGAGTATCTATCGGTCGCAGACGACAATGACCCGCACGGTTGACGTGAAGCCGCGTTGGCCGAAACCGTGACGTGCAGGACCAACCATTAAGTGAACATATCCCGTATGACGTTGCCCCGGTCGATGCCCGCTTCGGTCCGGGCCGCGGCTGGCGCATCGCTCGTACTCTTTGCCGCGACGTTGGCGCTGACCGGCCCGGCGGCCGCGCAGGGCAAGGTCGAGGCTCACTATGACGTCACCCTGGCCGGGATCCTGGTCGGTACCGGCGCCTGGACGATCGAGGTTTTCGACGACCAGTATTCGGCCGCGGCAAACGGCAGCACTACCGGTCTTCTCAAGACGTTTGCTCATGGCACCGGCACCGGCGCCTCGCAGGGCCGCGTCGTCAACGGCGCGCTGGTTCCCGCGAACTATACCGCGACCATCTCGTCGTCGAAGAAGTCGGAGACCATTCGCATGTCGCTGGCCGGCGGCAATGTAAAGGATTTCGTCATCGAGCCAACCCCGCCGGTCGACGCCAAGCGCATTCCAGTCATCGATGCGCACAAGCGCGGCGTGTTCGATCCGATGAGCGCAACGCTGCTGCGGGTGCCCGGTAACGCCGATCCGCTCGGTCCGGAAGCCTGTCATGCCACGACCGGAATCTTTGACGGCCGCATGCGCTACGACCTGCGCCTCGACTTCAAGCGCATAGAAACGGTGAAGTCGAAAAAGGGTTATCATGGCCCGGCGGTGGTCTGCTCGATCTACTTCTCGCCGATCTCCGGCTACGTCCCCGACCGATACGCGATCAAGTATCTCGCTGCCCAACGCAACATGGAGGTCTGGCTGGCGCCGATCGCCGGCACGCGCGTGCTGGCACCCTATCGCCTGACGATTCCGACACCGCTCGGCACCGGCAAGCTGGAAGCCACGCAGTTCATCACGACGGCCGTGCCGCCACGCACCGCTGCCAAGACGCAATAGCGGCGGAGTTTCGGCGCGGGACGGTTGGCTTCGTGCCTTGGGTTTGCCGCATCGATTTTCGCAGGCTTCCGGCGACACGAGGTGTCCGACGCTGCGGAATCCTATTTAGACTCCGGCCGCGGGATCCATGCGGCGGAAGGATTCATAATTTGGGTGAAATAACCGCTCTTGTTGATCGTCGCAGAACTTGATCTAGTGCCGCCGCCACCCTGAACGCGAGATGTTGCGGTGAACGAAGCCGGGGATATCGGGAGTCAGCGATTCGGGCGCGATTCGTTCCGAACTCGTTCCAAAGCTTAAGCCGCGGCCCTGCAAGCGTCGCATTGTGAAACACATTTGATCGCCAGCGCCGCGAAAACCCTCGGAAAATATGGTCTTTTCGTCTTCGAACTCTCCGCCCGGCAATGGCCATACGCCCGGCGCCGGCGTGACGGCGGTGCTCGGTCCGACCAACACCGGCAAGACCCATCTCGCGATCGAGCGGATGCTGGCCCATTCCTCCGGCGTCATCGGCTTGCCGCTGCGGCTGCTCGCCCGCGAGGTCTACAACAAGATGGCCGACCGCGTCGGGGCGGATTCCGTCGCGCTGATCACCGGCGAAGAGAAGATCAAGCCGCCGCGGCCGCGCTTCTGGGTTTCGACCGTGGAGGCGATGCCGCGCGATCTCGACGTGTCGTTTCTCGCCGTCGACGAAATCCAGATCGCCGCCGACCTCGAACGCGGCCACGTTTTTACTGATCGCGTTTTGCACCGGCGAGGCCGCGACGAGACGCTGCTGCTCGGCGCCGCCACCATGCGCCCGATCATCGAGCGGCTTTTGCCTGGCGCCAGCATCGTCACCCGCCCGCGGCTGTCGCAACTTGAATTTGCCGGCGACCGCAAGATCACCCGGCAGCCGCGGCGCACAGCGATCGTCGCATTCTCGGCGGACGAGGTATATGCCATCGCCGAACTGATCCGCCGCCAGCACGGCGGCGCGGCGGTGGTGCTCGGATCGCTGTCGCCGCGCACCCGCAACGCGCAGGTCGCGATGTTTCAGTCCGGCGACGTCGATTATCTCATCGCCACCGACGCGGTCGGCATGGGCCTCAATCTCGACGTCGATCATGTCGCCTTCGCCTCCGACCGCAAATACGACGGCTATCAGTTTCGCAGGCTCAACGCCGTCCGAATTCGCGCAGATCGCCGGTCGCGCCGGCCGCGCCACCCGCAACGGCACCTTCGGTACGACCGGACGCTGCGCGCCGTTCGAGCCTGAACTCGTGAACGCGCTGCAGAACCATACCTTCGACAGCGTCAGAACGTTGCAATGGCGCAACTCCGATCTCGACTTCTCCTCGCTCGGCGCGTTGCAGGTGTCGCTGGCGCTGACGCCCTCGCACGAGGCGCTGACCCGCGCGCCGATTGCCGAGGACCTGCGCGTGCTCGATCACGCCGCGCGCGACGTCGACGTGCGCGCCATGGCGCATGGCGCGGCGGCGGTGGAGCGGCTGTGGGACACCTGCCAGATTCCGGACTATCGCAAGATCGCGCCAGCCGCCCATGCCGAACTGGTGACGACACTGTTCGGCTTCCTGATGCGCACGGGTCGGGTTCCTGACGACTGGTTTGCGGCCCAGATCGCCCAGGCCGACCGGATCGACGGCGGTATCGACACTTTGTCGGGGCGGATTGCGCAAATCCGGACCTGGACGTTCGTTGCCAATCGTCCGGACTGGCTCGCCGACCCCGATCACTGGCAGGGAATTTCCCGGGAGGTCGAAAATAAATTGTCCGATGCGCTGCACCAAAAGCTCACGGAGCGTTTCGTTGACCGCCGGACCAGTGTATTGATGCGCCGCCTGCGGGAAAACACGATGTTGAATACGGAAATCGGCAAGACCGGCGAAGTGATCGTTGAGGGCCATGTGATCGGCCGTCTCGACGGATTTACATTCGCGCCGGATGCGGCAGAGGCCGGCTCCGAGGCCAAGGCCTTGCAGGCGATCGCGCAAAAGGCGTTGGCCGGCGAAATCGAGGCGCGCGCCGAAAAACTGTCCAGCGCGCCAGACGATCAGTTCGTGCTGACCTCGGACGGCACCATCCGCTGGACTGGCGATGCCGTGGCGCGACTGGTTGCTGCGGACGACGCGCTGCACCCGCGGCTGCGGATCATTTCC
The DNA here is from genome assembly GCA_963764445.1 of uncultured Alphaproteobacteria bacterium. Classification (GTDB taxonomy): domain Bacteria; phylum Pseudomonadota; class Alphaproteobacteria; order Rhizobiales; family Xanthobacteraceae; genus Nitrobacter. The sequence goes on along the minus strand of CAVXSV010000023.1, from coordinate 122,377 downwards.
GATGAACGGCTAACCGGCGCGCCGCGCGAGGCGGTGCAAACCCGGCTCGATTTGTGGCTGAAGACCCACGTTGAGAAGTTGCTCGGACCACTGTTCGATCTCGCCAAGGCCGAGGATGTCACCGGCATTGCGCGCGGCATTGCATTCCAGTTGATCGAGGCGCTCGGCGTGTTGGAGCGCCAGAAGATCGCCGCCGAAATGAAAGATCTCGATCAGCCGTCGCGCGCAAGCTTGCGCAAGCATGGCGTGCGCTTCGGCGCCTACCACATCTACTTCCCGGCGCTGTTGAAACCGGCGGCGCGTTCGCTGGCCTCGCTGTTGTGGGCGCAGAAGCAGGACAACGTCGACCTGTCGGCGTTGTCGAGCGCGCAACATCTGGCGGGCAGCGGCCGCACCTCGTTCCCGGCCGATAAGCTGCTCGATCGCGACGCCTATCGCACCCTTGGCTATCGGCAATGCGGCGAGCGGGCTGTCCGCGTCGATATCCTCGGAAAGACTGGCCGACCTGATCCGTCCGGCGCTGGCGTGGCGGGACGGATCGCCCGGAGAAAAGCCCGCCGGCGCATTCGATGGCCGCGGCTTCGTTGTGACCCAGGCCATGACTTCGCTCGCCGGCACCGCCGGCGAGGATTTCGCCTCCATCCTGCGTGCGCTCGGCTATCGCATGGACCGGCGTCCGCTGCCTCCGCTCGTGGCGCCGGCCGATCCCGCGACGGACGCTGCCGCGGAAACGGTCTCGGCCGAAGTTGAAGCGCCGGTGAGCACGCCGCAGGAATCGGCTGCGCCGGATGCCACGGTCCAGGATCATGGACCTGCGCCGGATAGCGCGGTTGCGCCCGATGCTGAAATCGGCGACCCCGGTCGATACCAGTTCGTCGGAAGATACCGCTGCGGCGACCGAAGTCGTACGCTGTCGTTGTCGAGGAGACCGCGCCGTCGGCGGCGTTACTGCCCGACATTGCGTTCTCGTCGGCGTCCGATGCCGTCGAATCCGCACCCGCCGATGCCACGCAGGATGAGTCCGCACCCGTCGATACCGTGAGGGTGCCCGAGGACGCGGCGGCGGCCGAGACCGCCGCGGCTGAGGGCTCGCTGGTTGTCGCGACAGACGCTGAGTCCGCGACGGTTGAGGTCTGGCGGCCCGGTGGCCGGTCCGACGAGCGGCGTCCGCGTCACGATCGTAATCGTCATCGCCGGCAACAGCCCGGCAGGATGGCGCGCAACCGGCGGCCGCGGACGGAGAAGCGGGTGAGGGGGCGCAGAAGCGCGAGCGGCATGGGCGGGGACGGCGCGAGCGTCAAAAGGAGGTCCGTCAGCCCTCCTCCGATGCGCCAGCCGAAGGCTTGTCGGCCGCGAGCGAGCGACCATCCGGCGGTGAACTGCGCGAGGGCAAAGGACGTCCGCCGCGCGAGCGCTTCCAGGGCAAGGGCCGAGACAGGGATCAGGACAAGGGTCGGTTTCAAGGCTCCCGCAAGGGCGGCCGTGAGGGACGGCCGGATGCCGGACCGTCGCACCGCCCCTACGCCAGCAGCGCGCCGCCGCGCGAGCGTGAGCGTCCGATCGATCCGAATTCGCCGTTTGCGAAACTGGCCGCGCTCAAGGAGCAGCTTACCGGCCGCAAGGATTGAGGCGGGGCGACGAACGATCAGCTGTCCCGCGGTTGGATCGCTATCGTGGTGACCTGTTTGGTGTGATTTATAGGTGTCCTTGGAGCGGCAGCGTCTCGATAAATGGTTGTGGCATGCACGAGTGGTCAAAGCCCGTACCCATGCGGCGGCACTGGTCGAGGCCGGCCATGTCCGTGTCAACGGCACGCGCAGAAATCTCCGGGACACTCCCTCAAGATCGATGACGTGCTCACGATCCGACTGGATCGTGGCGTTCGTATTCTCAAGGTCACCGGATTTGCCGCACGGCGAGGTAACGCGCCCGCCGCAAGAGCGCTCTATGACGACGTGTCGGAAGCGCTTCGGCATAAGCTAGACCAGGAGTGACATCTGGCCTTCGCGTCAACGGATGGTGAGTCAGATCACGATTGTCCAATCCATTCCGTCAGTTGCGGTTGCTGACTGTCCTGACCTGCACACGTCGCGCGGCTCCACGGCTTGCGGCAGCGCTGTTCCTGCGCTACGCCAACCTGCAAAACTGATGCCTTCCGGAGTCCTGGATGACTTACGTCGTCACCGAAGCCTGCATTAAATGCAAATATACCGACTGCGTTGAAGTCTGCCCTGTCGACTGCTTCTACGAAGGCGAGAACATGCTTGTCATCCATCCGGATGAGTGCATCGATTGCGGTGTCTGCGAACCCGAATGCCCGGCCGAGGCCATCAAGCCGGACACCGAACCGGGGCTTGAGAAGTGGCTTGAGGTGAACACGGAGTACGTCAAAAGCTGGCCCAATATCACGCAGAAGAAAGAATCTCCGCCGGATGCCAAGGAATTCGAGGGTCAGGGGGAAAAATTCGAGAAATATTTTTCTTCCAACCCGGGAACCGGAGACTGATTTCCACGTTGGAGACATTCGACGCCGGGCCTCAGCATGGCCCGGATTTAACCCTACTTGCGACAATGATCGCCGAAAGCCGTCTGAACGCGACCGTTGGGCATAAACCATTGATTTTTGCGGCAAATGTGCTATATTGGGCACGTTCTCGTAGCTGGACTATGTTTTACCTGCTTGTGGCCCGAAAGGGTCTCCGTGAAAACATGGAAGGGCGTGGCAATATCCACGCGCAGGCTGTGTCACAGAAAACGCGTAAAATGACTACTTCCAGGGCGTCTGCGGCTAGCCGCAGTGCAACAAAATCTCGAGCTCGGACTGCCGCCCGGATCACCCGAACGGCTGTCAAGCGCTCGGCCGCCAAATCCTCGGCCGCCAATCCTCAAGAAATAAAAGAGGCGAAATGCCAAGCAAGACTGCCAGAATGTCCGCCAAGGCTCCCGCTTCGAAAACCGCCGCCTCGAAAACCGCCGCCTCGAAGACCGCTGCCTCGAAGGTGAGTTCCAGGACCGCGACCAAGCCGGCTGCAAAACCCGCAGCGAAAACTGCTGCTGGCCAGCAAGTCTGTCGCCAAGGCCGTCGCGCTCCGTATCGAGGAACCGAAGAAGGTTCTGACCCAGCGCCAAGGATTCAAGGCCACGAATTCGTGGTCTATCCGGCGCATGGCGTCGGTCAGATTCTGGCTATCGAAGAGCAGGAGATCGCGGGCGCCAAGCTCGAGCTGTTCGTCATCAATTTCATGAAGGACAAGATGACCCTGCGAGTACCGACTGCGAAGATTGCCAATGTCGGCATGCGCAAGCTGTCGGAGCCGGGGCTGGTCAAGCGGGCCCTTGAAACGTTGAAGGGCCGTGCGCGCATCAAGCGCACCATGTGGTCTCGGCGCGCACAGGAATATGAAGCGAAGATCAATTCGGGAGACATCGTTGCGATCGCCGAGGTGGTCCGCGATCTCTATCGTTCGGAATCGCAGCCCGAGCAGTCCTACAGCGAACGTCAGCTTTACGAAGCCGCGCTCGATCGCCTGTCGCGCGAGATCGCCGTCGTCCAGCACGTGACAGAAACCGAGGCGGTCAAGGAAATCGAAGGACAGCTCGCCAAGAGCCCGCGCCGCGGCGCCAAGGCGGAGTCGGACGCCGAGACGGACGGCGACAGTTGATGCCGATGGCGACGACGCGGCGGTCGCCGACGAAGCTGCGTAAGCGGTTTTACAAGACCTCAAGAATTAAAAAGCCCGGCCTTTCCGCCGGGCTTTTTGCTGAGCGAATCGTATCGGAGCACTCCGAGCTCCCTCTCCAGCTTTGCGGGCCGAGACGAGCAGAGCATCGCAAAATCGGTCTCCACTTTTGCGGAATACGCGCTAATCCACCACGATCTTGATCCGATCGCGCACCTTGACCTGCGCGTGCTGATCGAGGTCGTTGAGCACGCGAAAACGCTCCGCGGGATGATCGACGCCCGCCATGCGGTGCGATAGCGATTCCACGGTATCGCCGGGCTGCACGGTGATGACCTTGATCCGCAGCGGCCGCGCTGCCTGAATCTCGTCCAGCGTCAGGCGGCGGAACGAGGCGACCGTTTCACGGGCGTTGCGCTCGCTTTCCGTCGTCTTGTGGCGGGTTGCGAAGATAAAGCGATAGACGTCGCTGCCGAAGCGCAAGGCATAGACCCGGAACTGCCATTGCTCGCCATGGGCGACCGCGGATGCCGCGGGAAACCCGTTGATCGTCAACTCCTCGGTCGAGGCTTTATCGACGTTCTCCATCCAGCCAGAGTTGAGATACTCCGTTAGCTTCTGTTCCGCGGGCACCCGGACGACATCGAAGCGCATGGCCTGACTACCGCCCTCGCGGACGCCGATCACCGCCTGAGCCGTATTGTCGAGCGTAAAACCTTCCGGCGCCTGGAACGTAAAGCCGAGCTTCGGATGCAGGAAGCGCCGGCCGCGAACGAAGCCCTCGCTCGGATCTTCGCCGTAGACGATATTATCGATCGCGGCGAGATAGGTCTCGCGGTCACGCTCGCCTTGCGCGGGAGAACTGTATTGCCGCGCGTTGGCCTGCGCGTTCTGGACGCGCTCCGGCGTTGCGGGATGCGACGACAGGAAGTCCTGCGAGCGCGGGTCCAGCGACGGCTTGCCGGCCTTCAGTGCCGCATTGCGCTCCATCGCGGTCAGAAAGCGCGCCGCGCCATAGGGATCGAAATGGGCTCGCGCGGATATCCCGACGCCGATGCCGTCGGCTTCGAATTCTTGCGCCCGCGAAAAGCTCGCCATCGTCAGTTTGGACTTGGCGAGCGCCAGCGCGGTCAGATCCGGGTCGGTGCCCATCTCGGTGACGACGTGGGTGACGAGGGCTGCCTGGCGTGCCTGGTCCTCGCGGATCGCCGCGTGCTTGGCCAGCACGTGCGCCATTTCATGCGACAGCACCGAGGACAGTTCCGAGGTGTCGTTGGCGAGCGCGACCAGGCCGCGTGTCACGTAAAGCTGGCCGGTCGGCAGTGCGAAGGCGTTCACCGCGCCTGAATTAAGGATCGTGACCTTGTAGGCGAGGTCGGGCCGCTCGGACGCCGCGACCAGTCGCTCGACGGTCTTGTTGATCAGCGCTTCGAGTTGAGGATCGTCGTAGGCGCCGCCGTAAGAGGCGAGGATGCGCTCGTGCTCGCGTTCGGCAGTCGGGGTCTGAACCGCTGGTCGCGCTGGTTTCGCAGGCGCAGCGGCGGGTGGACGCGAGGCGGTCTGGAACCGGCTCATATCGCCGCAGCCGGCGAGTATGAGCGTCGCGCACAGCACGGCAGGCGCAGCCAAAAGGTGGCGGCCCACTTTCCGTCCTGCGCCGTTCCGCAAAGCCCGTCATGGTCGTCGTAACGTCTCCGCCCGGCTGGACCATTTTCCGGCTAAGTGGAATCCGGTCAGCCGTAAGAAAATGCTCTCAATGAATAACTAGCGCGTATTCTGATCGCAAAACCGGTATCCGCTTTGCGGAACACGGGCTAGGGGTTCTTTGATTCTAACATTTTGCACAAGTGCCACTGAGACGGGATGCAGATACGAGAACCGCCACACTAGTTGCCGACCACTTCAATCTGCCCCACCCGCAGCACTTCGATCCGTGGTCCGCCGCGCCGTTCTACCCAGCCGCGGACGCGAACTCGTCGATTTTCGAAAGACGCGGAGGTGACGCCCGCAGCCTCGAAAGATGGCATCATGCGCCTTGAAATAGTCGCAGCAAAGTCTCATGTCCAGCGCCGGCCGAAATTGAGATATATCGTCCCCCCGGCCTGCCTGACGGAGATGATTCGTCCCTCGACGACGGCGAATTGTCCGACCCGGGTCAAAATGTCGTCCGGATCGGCGGCGTTTTTTATAACGGATGAGTTCGCCCAAGTTCCACGCCGGGCCTGCCGCGCCGCCGCTTCCGCGGCCGCAAGTTCCGCCGCGCAGCTCTTGTCGGCAACGTCGGCGGACACAAGCGCTTCACCGCGCGTCAGAAGCTCGTTCTGCATCGACGTCGCGGACGCGTCGAGAAACACAAAGGCGGATTGCCGGCCATAGCGATCCGGCTCTTCGCTTTCGCCACGCAGAATCACGTGCCGGCCGATCAGCGCTGCGAGCACGGATCGGTAATCGGCGGATCCTTCCGGCGTCATTTCGACGCCGACAAGGCGAACGTCACGGCCGTCGTCGAGACGGAATGTCCGCGCGTCGATGACCGCGCTGACAACACCTTCGCCCCGCAGTTCGAATTCGCAACCGGCAGCAAACGAGGGCGCGGTGGCACCCAACGAGACTCCGCAGAGCAGCGCTCCAAATAGAAGAACGAGCATGTAAGGGCGCCGCGCAATCATCGGCAACGGTGGAATTCCATGCCGCCGCTGCCGTCGGGCAATACGACCACGAAACCATCCGCATGGATGCGGGAAGGCCTCTCGCGTTATGAGAGTCCGCGAGCGGATAGCGCAGACCCCCGGACACTGTCCGAGGGCCATTCGCACTATTTCGATCCGGGATCGGAAATCACGCGGGCTGCCACCAGCCTGTTCCAGACGAACAGCACCACCAGCGCGCCGATGGTCGAGGTGATGAAGCCGGCGCCCTGATTGGGACTGTAGTGGCCGATCGACTGCCCGATGAAGGTGGCCAGGAATGCGCCGGCGATGCCCAGGATCGTGGTGAGGATGAATCCGCTGGGATTGTTCGGGCCGGGAGACAACAGCCGTGCGATGATTCCCGCGACGAAGCCGACGATGATGATCCAGAGAATGCCGCTCATGACGAAAGTCCTTCCTCAAGAATAATCGTGACGTTGGAGTTTCCGCGCGATCGGTCGATTCAGGTGGCCGATCTCGCGGCGGGCAGCAAGTCAATCAAAGTCGTCGCGACAGCTCGCTCTCGGTCGGCACGCGTCCGTCGGGCGTCAGATGGTCGACGACCTCCGGCAGATGCCGACTTAATCCGGCGAGCAATTCGTCCGCGCGACAGACCAGTCTGCGATGTCAGGGTATTGATCTGGTCGGCTCCCAACGCATCAGCGAGGTCGCGCGGCGCGATCTGCTTGTTCGGCCCCGGATTGACCCAGGAATTCGCGGTGTCGCCATGGCCGCTCTGCTGAAACTGCTTGAGCAGGTCGCCTAAGCCGCCGCTGAGGACGCTGCCCGCGGCTCCGCCTGCCAGCAGGCCGCCAAGCCCGCCCTTGAGTAGGTCACCGAAGCCGCCGCCTGCGCCGCCGGGCAAGCCGGCATTGACCGTGCGACCGGGCGCGGGAGCCGGAGGCGCCGAGGGGCTGGCTCCGGGCTGGCTTCCGGTGAAATGTTTCAGCGCCTTGTAGCCCAGTACAGCGAGGATCGCCATTGTCATCGGCGACATGCCGCCGCTTTCGCTTTTTGCGTTGGGATCGTCTTGGACCGCGCGGGCCGTTCTGCATTCCGTTGAGGATGTCGAGCAAACCCATGATCGTCTCCTGTTACGCGCCCGCCCGTGGGAAAGGATAACGTCGCCACATGACGGTCACAAGGCATATCCGGGCGGACAAGAGGGACCGCCACTCCATATTCATATTCGTTATCGAAACGAAAATGACCGCGGGATGAATGACGGTGGCGAGGTAAGCGGCGCGGGGCAGGGGTAGGATCCCGACAGCCGCTCTGGTAATGGCGCTCTTCCGAGCGGACGCAGCTGCTGTGGGCATCCGGTCCGGCAGCTCAGCCGGTATAATGTGACGGTTTCCCAGCCGAATTCTCTAGTGACGGAAGGGCGATTTGGATCATGCGGTTGGGGCTTGCCCGATGCGCCCGACTGCCGGATAAGTACCGAGATTACGTGGCGTTCTGTCCCGGTAGCTCAGCTGGATAGAGCACAGGTTTCCTAAACAGACGCTCTTGATCGGAGAAGGCTAATCGGATCATAAGCATGTCGTCCGTCCGGCTCGGCTGAGTACCGGATAGGCACCGAAGATGACGAGAGGCAGGTCCCGGTAGCTCAGCTGGATAGAGCACAGGTTTCCTAAACCTGGGGTCAGGGGTTCGACTCCCTTCCGGGACGCCATTTTTCCGTTCAGGCGCCATTTCCGGCCGACTATGTGGACAACCCGTCCCGGTTCGACCGCAACATCAACGGGGCTGGATCGGTGCGAAATGGAACGGTGGTCTTCGCTTGACCTTGCGGAAAGCTGCGCTAACGCTCATGATGTTTCGATTGTTTTAAAAAGGGGAGTGCGGCCGTGGCGACAGGTACAGTTAAGTGGTTCAACGCGACAAAGGGTTTCGGATTCATACAACCCGACAGTGGCGGCAAGGACGTCTTCGTGCATATCTCGGCCGTGGAAAAGGCAGGCCTGAGCAGCCTCAACGAGGGTGCCAAGGTGAGCTATGAAGAGATGGAAAACCGGGGCAAAACGTCCGCGGAAAATCTGAGAGTCGGCTGATTGAACAGCCCGCCGGTTCACCGGCGGGCTACCGATCGATCTTCTGCGATATTCCCACGAGGCAACCAGATCATCGAATAGGCGATCTGGCTTTCGGTGCTGGCTAGCGAAAGCTTCAACTGCGACAACGTCGTTGTTTTGCCGACCTTGTGAAGCGACCCATCTCGGCGTCTTACGGAGGCCGAGTTGTACAGCCTGTCTATCGGGGGACGGAGTTTGCGCAAGTCGTGCCCGGCGGCGTCGCCTATGCCACTCGAACGCAAGACAACCGCAAGGCGCTCATGAATTGAGGTTTGCTTCGTTCATGCAAGGTCGAACGTTCCGGCAGCAATCACGTCATGGAAGTACAAGGGAGGAAAGAATGTCGAACTTAAAATCGCTGTTCGTTGTCGCTTTGCTCACCCCGCTTTTGGGCGCAGTGATGCCAGCGGAGGCGCAGAAGAAAGACGTTAATGCAATACGTGCTGAATGCTTCAGGCAAGCGAACGAGCTGCCGCGGCTGGCGCGGGTAACATGACGAGCGGAGCCAGTGCGGCGCGGAATGCTTTGGGATCTTCCGCCTATCGCTCCTGCGCCAAAAAGTACGGTATTCGGCCATAATACAGACCGCTCTTCATTGTTCCAAGCCAAGAGACCCACGGCGACCACCCGTGTGTGCCAATCGGGGTGACGAAGCTATGACCCGTTGATTTTATTGGTTTCTAGTGCCGTGGCGGAGAGGGAGGGATTTGAACCCCCGATAGGCTTGCACCTATGCCGCATTTCGAGTGCGGTGCATTCGACCACTCTGCCACCTCTCCTAAGGTGCCACGCCACGCAGGCGGCGAACCGCCTTTAGCGCGTTTTCAAGCGAAGTGGGAACCCGGTTTCGCATGAAGAAAACGCGCTCACTGATACATCCGCACGCATTCAAACGCAAAACCGGAGCCGCCTTTACTGAACGCGCTCCGAGTTGGTCGTGTTCTAGGGGAGGATGCCGGGGCAGACAAGGCGCGAGGGCAAGGAAATTGCCGAAGCCCCCGGACCTGAGCCCTGTGGTCGCGCCCCGCCGCCAAAAAAGGGGTGGGACCGCCAGACGCGATGAAAACCGGCGGTCCCGTGCCGCGCCATTGAAATTGTGGCCGGAAGTGCGGCTTCGCGGACCACTTGCGCGACGCCGCAACGATAGCGAGCCGCGCGAAACCGGCAACGCAATCCTGGTTTTAACCTCACCAATCAAGGTTACCGGGCTCGCGGGTCGGATCAGGCCGGTCGCGGCGGGCGCAGCCGTTAACAGCACGTGCAGGAAGGTTGCTCCCCGGACGGCCACCGACTGTCAGTCCTTGGCTTTCCTGTCCTTCTTGTCTTTGTCTTGTCCTTGTCTTTGTCTTTGTCCCTGCCTTGTCTTTGTCCTTTTCTTTATCTTTGCCGTCCCCGTTCTTCTTCTCTTTCTTGCGGTTGGTGAAGCGCGCGTTGCCCAGCCCGGTGCCGATGGTCAGCACGCCCCAGCGGCTGACGTTCTGCATGTAGGGCATTTCGCTCAGGCCCTGGGCCACGCCATCATTGTGCATCAGCACAGTGGTGTCGTGGCCACCGATCTGGGGAATGGCCTCGATCAGCAACCCCGGCAGGTTGAATTTGCTGCTTTCCCAGTTGCCGGGGAGGTTTTGCGCGCCCTTCTCGATCGACCCGTCCTCCTCGATCACGCCGGGACAGGAAATGCCGATGAACGGCGCGAGCTTCAGCCCCTGCTTTTCCGCCTGGGAAATGAGATCCTTCAGCATCTTCACGAGCTTCTTCACCGCGCCCTCGCGGGTCGGCTCGTCATCGGCGTGGCGCCACAGTTCGGACTTCCACACTTCGGCTTTGGAGAGGTCGGCGGCTTTCTTGCACCGGGTCTCGACCACGCCGCAGCGGATGTTGGTGCCGCCGATATCGACCGCCAGAATGCTATCGAACGCTTCGAAGATCCACGATGGCGCCAGATGCAGGCAGCCGATCAGCCCGGCTTCGTCAGGATCGAAGCGGATCGGAATCAGATGGATCTTATGGCCCTCGCTTTTCAGCAACAGGTCGGCGCGCGCGATCGCGATCTCGCCGACCCGGCTCTTGCGAAAGCCGCCGCCGACCACGATGCATTCCGTGTCGGCCCACGCCTTGGTCTTGAGGAAGCGTCCCGTCACATAGGCCAGTTCCTGCGCGAATTCCTCGATGGCGCCATGCACCAGGGCGGCGGCTTCGATGTCGTCGCCGACCAGCGCCTCGTCGAGCGATCCCTTGCCCAGTTCGTTGGACGGTGTGTTGCCGAGCGGATCGTCGCCATTTTTCTTCAGTGGCTTGCGCAGGCCGTCAAGGATTTTGCGGAACGCACCCTTGCTGGCGCGGTCGCCAAGGAAACCTTCGTCGTCCTTCAGTTCGATGTTGAAGCTGTCGACATCCACCGACGGCAGCCGCAAAACGCCGTGCTTGCCGATGCCCGACGTCGTCAGGATATCTTCCGCCATGATGTGTGGTGCCCCTTGCCCGGTATTGTGTGCCGATAACAACGGCGGGGGAACCCATTGGTTTCATGGGGATCGCGGCCGGCCGGCCCACGGCGAAATCGGCCCGAAAACGCCGGTATTGCTGACATTTGGCGGCTTTCGGGAGCGCTTCTCCTTACTCCCGGCCTTCGGCGGCTATAAGTCCCGCAGCCGGCGCGGGGATTCCCAGCGCCGCTTGTTTTTGTGCGGCCAGAGGGACAAATCCCCGGCTGCGTAAAACACCATAACGACTGACCAAAAAGCCGGCCCGGACCTGTCCGAGGCCGGGATCGAACACGAAGGAATAAAACGATGTTCGCAGTCATCAAAACCGGCGGCCGGCAGTACCGCGTCGTTCCGGATGATGTGCTCGAGATTGGCAAGATCGCCGGCGATGTCGGAACGATCGTGCAGCTTGGTGAAGTTCTGTTGCTCGGCGGCGACACGCCGGTGCTCGGAGCGCCCACGGTGGCTGGTGCAACGGTCGCCGCAGAGGTGCTGCAGCACAAGCGCGGTCCCAAGGTGATTTCATTCAAGAAGCGCCGCCGCAAGCATTCGAAGCGCAAGCGTGGTTATCGCGACGAGATCACGGTGCTGCGCATCACCGAAATTCTCGCGGACGGCACGACCCCGACCATCGGTCCGCGGCCGAAGCGGGAAAAACCCGTGGTGACCAAGACCGACGACGGCGACGAGAGCGACACACCGAAGGCGGCGAAGAAGAAAGCGCCGGCCAAGAAGGCCGCTGCCGCCAAGGCTCCAGCCAAGAAGGCGCCCGTCAAAAAGGCAGCGAAAAAGCCCGCAGCCAAAAAGACGGCGAAGAAGAGCGACGAATAAGAGCGATTAAAAATATCCGTGATAAAAAGTGAATGATTTCGTCATGGATTTGATCTAGAGATACGGACGAGGTTGGAGACGGGCCATGGCTCACAAAAAAGCAGGCGGTTCATCGCGTAACGGTCGAGATTCGGCCGGCAAGCGTCTTGGGGTCAAGGCGTTCGGCGGCGAGCGTGTGATTCCCGGTAACATCATCGCCCGTCAGCGCGGCACCACCTGGCATCCGGGCCTTAATGTCGGCATGGGCACAGACCACACTCTGTTCGCCAAGATCGAGGGCCGCGTCGAGTTTCGTGCAAAAGCCAATGGCCGCACTTTCGTATCGGTCCTCCCGATGACGGAAGCCGCAGCCGAATAAACGGTGGATGACATCGCGTCCGCCGGTCCCTGTTGAACCGGCGGAGCATCAAGGGCTCCAAGGGGGAGGCGGGAAACCGGCCTCCTCTTTCATTGTGCGTTTCTTGCAATCGCATCACGGAGCTCGACCATGTTGCAGGATATCCCAACCCCGACGCCCCTGCTGCGCGAGACGCGGCCGTTCGTCCTTGAGACCGAGCGCCTGAGCCTGCGCAAGCCGACGCTGGCCGACGCCAAGGCGATTGCCGCTCTCGCCAACGATCGCCGCATCGCGCTGATGGCGCGACGCCTGCCGCACCCCTATACGCAGGATGACGCGGTTCACTTCGTCAAAGCCATCGCCGGCGCCAGCGAGACGGTGTTTCTGATCGAACACAATCGTGCGCCGATCGGAGTGGCTGGGGTCGACTGGAGCGAGCTGGATGCGCCCGAACTCGGCTACTGGTTCGGCGTCGATCATTGGGGCCGGGGATTCGCCACTGAGGCCGCGCGCGCCGTGATCGACTATACCTTCGAGACGGTCGCGATCGACCAGTTGCGCTCCGGTGCGCGCATCGTCAATCCGAAGTCGCGCAACGTGCTGGAGAAATGCGGCTTCCAGTGGAGCGGTGTCGAACTGCATCGCTTTAAGGCGCTGGGATCGTCGACGCCGGTCGATCGCTTTCGTCTTACGCGCGGCGTGTGGTCGTCGCTAAAGAACTGGAGCAATGCTGCGCGCCGCGACCGGTAACTCTGCGCGACGCCAGGAACGTCACCTCTCCCCGGGAGAGGTCGACCGGCGAAGCGCAGCGAAGACGGCCGGGGAGAGGGGTACAGCATCGAGGTCGTAACCCCTCACCCTAGCCCTCTCCCTGTATGAGAGGGAGCCTACGTGCCCGGAACTGGTGCTTCAGGGCATCCGAAATACCCGCTGGCGCGCCGGTCACAGTCATCGAAAGTTGACGACCGTCCCCAGAAGGTCCGATGATATAACGTTGCAGTCTGTTTCGCGGCGTCGAAGTCAAAATGACCCTGGTCCTGATCCTCGCGTTCGCAATCGCCGTCGTCTCATTGGCGGAGCGAAGCGTCGCGCATCTCGGGCTGGCGGTCGCCGGACTGTGTTTCAGCGCCGCACTCCTGCTGTTCGCCGTTAACGATGTCGGACGGGCCCTCCTGCTGGCGTCGATGCTGGCCGCTGCCGTATCGGGCGCATCGGTCGTCAAATACAAGCACAGTGGGCAGAAACTGATCGTGACGGATCTGCCGCTGGCGTTCGCGGGCACCCTGCCATTCTTTGTGGTGCAGTATCCCCTGGCGGTGGCGGCGGTCGTGGCTGGCGGCGTCGCGCTGGCGGGCGCTGGTATCGCCACGCTGCTCTATGTGCCGGGCTCGCCGGTTTCATTCGAATGGCAGGTCGCTATGTTCATCGCGGCGCTGGCCGGTCTGGTCGTGGCCTACCGGCTGGGCGGTGGAGCGGTTGCGTTCCAGCCCATCGCAGCACAGCGCCGCTGTTTCCTGTCGGCCTTCATTGCCTCGCTGCTCGATCCGCGGTCGTGGCGGCAGTTCGGCGGTCTGTCGCTGAGCGATATCGCAAACGACCGGCTGCCTCTTCTGCCGGCGGTTGCTGCGCGCACCGAAAACTATCCCGACATCATCGTGATTCAGCACGAGTCGATTTTCGATCCGCGCATTTATGGGCTGCCGGTCGAAGCCGGCGTCGAAGCTTCCTGTCGCCGAAGCATGGCACTTACGGAAACCTCAACGTCGATATTTTCGGCGGTGGATCTTGGCAGTCCGAATTTAGCCTGCTGACGGGGCTGTCCAGTGCGAGCTTCGGCTCCAACGCGTATTATCTGTTCAAACGCGGCGTCGGACGTTTCCACCATAGCCTGCCGCTTTGGCTCGTATCGCTGGGCTACAGCACGGCGCTGGCATCGAGCTGCCGCCGAAATTTTCTCAATTACGATGCGTTCTATCGCGCGATCGGAATCAACGATCGCACGTTCACCGATGATTTCCCCGCGCCATTCGATGTCAGTAAATTCGAGGCGACACATTCCGACGAGATGTTTCTGGAAGCCACTATCGCAACCCATATGAAGCGAATTGCGGAGGATGCCGCGCCACGGTTTCTCTTTGCGCTGACCAACTTCAATCATGGCCCGCACAGCCGGCGGCTGGTCGCGCCCGGACATTTTGAGAGCGAGCGGGCGTTTGCATACGCCAGCAACCCCGATCCGAGTTACGCGGAATACTATGCGCGGCTTGCGGAGACCGCCGCGACCTGGAGCAGGCTCAAGGCCGACCTCGCCGCGCGTTTCCCCGATCGGCCGATGCTGATCATTCATTATGGCGATCATCAGCCCGTCACGACGCGAAGGATCGAGGCGAAATGTAAACTTCCGGCCGACCCGCGCCGTCAGTTCCGCACCTTCTACGCCATCGAGGGCTTGAACGGCGCTGCCGGCCGGCTTGTCGCCGGGCGGGGCAGGGCGCTCGATATCGCGTTTCTGGGGACCGTTGCCCTGCAACAGGCGGGGTTGCCACTGGACGAGGTTTTCGCCACGCGCGCGAGCCTGCTCGACCAGTGCGGCGCGGCTTACTTCGCGTGCTCGTCGGAACGCAAGCGCCGTTTCCATCGTACGCTGGTGGACCGCGGCGCGATCGATGTCGCGGGCCCGCGGGATATCGAAGTCAGGCCGCAAGTCGGCCTCTCAAGTTCCTGAAAGCGGCTGCGTTTCGCTGGAGCGCCCGTGAAACGGGATGCGAATGGCGAATTCGCGCTCTGGAGCTTGACGGTTGCCCCGCGCGTCCCGCTGCACTACCTATCCCCCATGAAATTCCTCGATGAAGCCAAGGTCTATATCCGCTCCGGCGACGGCGGGAATGGCTGCGTGGCGTTCCGCCGCGAGAAATTCATCGAGTTCGGCGGTCCCTCCGGCGGCAATGGCGGTCGCGGCGGCGACGTCATCGTCGAGGTCGCCGACGGCCTCAACACCCTGATCGACTATCGCTATCAGCAGCACTTCAAGGGGCCGAAGGGCACCAACGGCATGGGCTCGGACCGCCACGGCGCCAACGGCAAGGCGGTCGTGCTCAAGGTGCCGCTCGGCACCCAGATCATCGACGAGGATCGCGAAACGCTGATCCACGACTTCACCACGGTCGGCGAACGCTTCGTGCTAGCTGAAGGCGGCAACGGAGGTTTCGGCAACGCGCACTTCAAGACGTCCACCAATCGCGCGCCGCGCAACGCCAATCCCGGCCAATTAGGGGAGGAGCGCTGGATCTGGCTGCGGCTGAAACTGATCGCGGATGCCGGCCTGGTCGGCCTGCCCAACGCCGGCAAGTCGACGTTCCTGTCAAAGGTCAGCGCGGCGAAGCCGAAGATTGCGGACTATCCGTTCACCACGCTGCACCCGCAACTCGGCGTGGTGAATGCCGGTGACCGCGAATTCGTGCTGGCGGATATTCCCGGCCTGATCGAGGGCGCGCACGAAGGCGTGGGGCTCGGTGACAGATTTCTGGGCCATGTCGAACGCTGCCGCGTGCTGCTGCACCTGGTAGATGCTACCTGCGAACATGCGGGCAAGGCTTACAAAACCGTGCGCGGCGAACTGGAAGCCTATGCCGGAACGCTCGCGGAAAAGGTCGAGATCGTTGCGCTCAACAAGATCGATGCGGTCTCAGCCGAAGACTTGAAGAAACAGCGCGAACGGCTGAAGCGTGCGGCGAAGAAAACACCGCTGCTGTTGTCCGGCATCACCGGCAAGGGTGTGCCCGAGGCTTTGTATGCCCTTGTCGAGGTCATCGGAGAAGCGCCGGTGTCGGACAAGGCGAAGGGCGCGGCCGAGACTGATCCATGGACGCCTACCATGGCGTGACCCATGCAATCGGCCAGCGCTCAATCGACAACGAGATCGCCGATAGCGCGGTGAGACCGTTGGCCTCGACGAAGCGTGTCAGCGCAGTTGCCGACGCCGATGGAGTGCTGATCATTAAAAAGATCGTTGCGCGAATAACTGCCGAACGGATCAACGCCACCGGCCTACGCGCTGTTCTACGGTAGTTGCTCATTTTGATCACCGAAACACCGCAGATGTTTGAAGCGGCCGGCGTCCGCATGGGATCACGCCCGATAAGGACGCCGGCATTGCGTGGTGAAGGACTCAGCCCGCGGCCATCGCCTTCACCGCATCGGCGGTCAACGGATTGCCGCCGATCGCCCACTGCCCGCTTTCGATTTCCTGGATGCGCACCCAGGTGACCTGGCGCATCGGCTCGCCTTCGACAGCGACCATCGCGTCGGTCACCTTGGAGATCATGGATTTCTTCTGCTCGGGGGTGAAAACGCCCTTGATGAGCTGGATATCGACTAGGGGCATGACCGTCTCCTTTGGGTTGTGCGAGCCCACGCTCGCCATGCCGCTGAAAATCCATCCTTTCGCGCGTTGCGGCCAGTTCACGAACTGAATTGGCCCAGTATAGAAACTGAACTGGAACGTCCCTGCGATCGGGCCTAACTTGTTGCGGTCAACCGATAGCGGGAGACGACAATGACGATTGGAAGTTACAGACAGTTTTGTCCGGTCGCGATGGCTGCGGAGATTCTGTGTACCCGCTGGACCATCGTATTGTTGCGGGAGCTGACAGCCGGCTCCACGCGGTTCAATGAATTACGGCGCGGCGTGCCGCGCATGTCGCCAGCGCTGCTCTCGCAGCGTCTGAAGGATCTTGAGGTTGCGGGCATCGTGTCGCGCACTGCGTTGGCGTCGGATCCGTCGATCTTCGAGTATCATCTCACCGCATCGGGCCAAGAGCTGGCGCCGATCGTGTACGCTTTCGGCGTGTGGGGTCAGCGGCGCATCGACGCCGACGTTTCGTTGCAGAATCTCGACGTGCAGCTTCTGATGTGGGACATGCGGCGCAATCTCAATCCGACGCCGATGCCGCCACGGCAGGGCGTTGTGCAATTCCTGTACCCCGAATTGCCGGCGGCTCAGCGGTCGTGGTGGCTCCTGGTCGACCCTGCGACCGGAGTTGACCTGTGTTCGATCGATCCCGGCTTTGACGTCGATCTGTACGTGACGGTCGACCTGCGGACGATGACGGCGATCTGGATGGGGCTCGACACGGTGCGGGCGGCGCTCGCCAGCCAGCGCATGATCTTGACCGGCAGCCGTCAATTGTCGTCTGCGATGCAGACGTGGCTCGGGCTGAGCCCGTTCGCGGCCGAACGCAAGCTCGCGAGTTAAGCATATTTATTTTGGTATCCATTGCTGTTCCAAGGTAAGAGCCGCTTGCGGCCAACAAAGCTGCGACGCTCCAAGCGCCGGACGAATGGAGGAAGCTTCCGCTTTCCAAGGCGCTGCTTTCATGTGATGAAAGTGGCGCTTTCATTTCGACCGACCGCTGACCGCCATGACCCGCCCGCATCTCAAGAAGTTCCGCCGCATTGTCGTCAAGGTCGGCTCATCGCTACTGATCGATTCCGAGGCCGGCGAGGCGCGTGGAGCGTGGCTGTCGGCGCTGGCCGCCGATATCGCCAAGCTCCATGGCGCGGGACGCGATGTACTGATCGTCTCGTCCGGCTCGGTCGCGCTCGGCCGCAGCAAACTCAAGCTGCCGCGCGGCCCGCTGAAGCTGGAGGAGAGTCAGGCTGCCGCTGCCGTCGGGCAGATCGCGCTGGCGCGGATCTGGTCGGAGGTGCTGGGCGATCACGGCATCGGCGCGGGGCAGATTCTGGTAACCTTGCAGGACACCGAGGAACGCCGCCGCTATCTCAATGCGCGTTCGACGATCGCGAAACTGCTCGACTGGCGCGCGGTCCCCATAATCAACGAGAACGACACGGTGGCCACCAACGAAATCCGCTACGGCGACAACGACCGTCTCGCCGCGCGCGTCGCCACCATGGCGAGCGCCGATTTGCTGATCCTGTTGTCGGATATCGACGGGCTCTATGACGCGCCGCCCCATCTCAATCCGGGTGCGAAACTGATTCCGGTCGTGAAGAGTGTCACCGCCGACATCGAGGCGATGGCGGGCAGCGCCGCCTCCGAACTGTCGCGCGGTGGCATGCAGACCAAGATCGAGGCGGCGAAGATCGCAACGACTTCCGGCACGCACATGCTGATCGCCTCCGGCAAGATCGATCATCCACTGCAAGCCATTATGGACGGCGGCCGCTGCACCTGGTTTCTGACGCCAGCGAATCCGGTCACGGCGCGCAAGCGCTGGATCGCCGGGTCGCTTGAGCCCAAGGGGACGCTGACCATCGATGCCGGCGCGGTCGCCGCGCTGCGTCAAGGCAAGAGCTTGTTGCCCGCCGGCGTGATCCGGGTCGACGGGCAATTTGCGCGCGGCGACGCCGTCATCGTGCGCGGTCCCGATACGCATGAGATCGGCCGCGGCCTCGTCGCCTACGACGCCGACGACGCCGAGATGATCAAGGGCCGCTCGTCCTCCGACGCGGCGCAGATTCTCGGCATCAGTGGCCGGGCCGAAATGATCCACCGCGACGATCTCGTGGTCGGCGGACCGCGCGGCGAGGTTGGTTAGCCGCTCGCCGGTCGGGTCCGGGCTCGGGGCAAAACTGGACCTGTCTCGGGTGAGTTCGACCGTTGGCCTGATTGCCTTGACCCTGCCGCAAGGGTCGCCCACCGCTCCACGCCTCGCCGGACACAGATTTCTGTGCTAGGACATGATCTTAAGAGAGAACGGAACCGCCAGAATTGTTGCCTGACATGACTGCTTCCTTGAAGGCGATCGACGCCTCAGCCGATCTGCCGACCCTGATGAGTGACCTTGCAACGGGCGCGCGCGCTGCCGCGCGCGTGCTCGGTCTTGCGTCGCCGGAGCAGAAAAATCAGGCGCTCGATGCGATGGCGCGCACGATCCGCGCCAATGCGGCTGCGATTCTCACGGCCAATGCCGAAGATGTCGCCGAGGCGCGCGCGGGCGGCGCCACCGCCGCCTTCGTCGATCGTCTCACGCTGACGCCCGCGCGCATCGATGCGATGGCCGATGGCATCAAGGTGGTGCGCTGGATCGACGATCCCGTGGGCAAGGTCACCGAGCGCTGGCAGCGCCCCAACGGCATGACCATCGAACGCGTGCGCGTGCCGCTCGGCGTGGTCGCCGTGATCTTTGAAAGCCGCCCCAATGTCTGCGCCGATGCCGGCGTGCTTTGCCTGAAGTCCGGCAACGCCGTGATCCTGCGCGGCGGCTCGGACAGTTTTCGGTCGTGCCGCGCGATTCATGAGTGCCTGGTGCAGGGATTGCGCGAGGCGGGATTGCCGGAAGCCGCGATCACGCTGGTGCCGACGCGCGACCGTGCGGCGGTCGGGTTCCTGTTGAGCGGGTTGAATGGCGGCATCGACGTGATCGTGCCGCGCGGCGGCAAGAGCCTCGTCGCGCGCGTCGAGGCCGAGGCACGCGTGCCGGTGTTCGCGCATCTGGAAGGCGTCAACCACGTCTATGTCGATGGCGCCGCCGATCTCGCCATGGCGAAGTCGATCGTTCTCAACGCCAAGATGCGCCGTCCTGGCGTCTGCGGCGCGGTGGAGACGCTGCTGGTCGATCGCGCCGGTGCACCGAACACCCTGAAGCCGTTGATCGAAATGCTGATCGATGCGGGCTGCGAAGTCCGCGGCGATGCTGTCGTTCAAGGCGTCGATGCGCGCGTCAAGCCCGCGACAGATGACGACTGGGACACCGAATACGAGGACGCGATCATTGCCGCGCGCGTGGTCGATGGCATAAGTGATGCCATCGAACATATCCAGCGCCACGGCTCGCACCACACCGATGCGATCGTGACCGAGGATTCGAAGACGGCCGCAAAGTTTCTCAACGAGGTCGATTCGGCGATCGTGTTGCACAACGCCTCGACGCAATTCGCCGATGGCGGCGAATTCGGCTTCGGCGCCGAAATCGGCATCGCGACTGGCAAATTCCATGCGCGCGGACCGGTCGGCGCCGAGCAACTGACCAGCTTCAAGTATCGCGTTCACGGTACCGGGCAGACCCGGCCGTGAGCGTAACGTCATTCAAGCGCGCATGATCTTATCGCCAAACCGCGCCCACTTTGGCGGATCATGCGCTCGGCTGCGCGGAGACTGATTTTGGAGCCGCTCAGTCGCTTCGTGCAGCGCCATCCCGCTTCATTCCGACGGCATGCGCATCGGTCTGCTCGGCGGCTCGTTCAATCCGCCGCACGCCGCGCATCGCGCCATCAGCCTGTATGCCCTGAAGCGGCTGAAGCTCGACCGGGTCTGGTGGCTGATTTCGCCGGGTAACCCGCTCAAGGATGCGCGCGCGCTGCACGATCTCGGCGAGCGTGCCGCTGCGGCGCGGGCGATGGCCAAAGATCCGCGGATCGATGTCAGTTGTCTCGAGGCTGTCATCGGAACACGCTACACCATCGACACCATTACCTATCTGCGACGCAGGTGCGCCAATGTGCGCTTTGTCTGGATCATGGGCGCCGACAATCTGGCGCAGTTCCATCGCTGGGAAAACTGGCAGCGGATCGCCTCCGAGGTGCCGATCGCGGTGATCGATCGTCCGCCACAGAGTTTCCGTGCCCTTGCGGCACCTGCCGCGCAGGCGCTTGCGCGGTGGCGTCTGCCGGAAGCCAGGGCCAGCCGGCTGGCTACGCTTCACCCGCCTGCGTGGGTCTTCCTCTCCGGCATGAAGTCGAGACTGTCCTCGACCGGGTTGCGGAACCGGGACGGGACATGGAAGGACGGGAGCCGGAAAACATGACCGCGCCGGGTCACTGGAATATTGAAACGATTAACCCTACATGCGTAGTATAGCCCTCGGGCGCCAAGGATTCGGCGTTCGCGATACAGTGAAAGGAAATGGTCCCTGACCGCATCTGTATTGTCCAGGTCTGCTTCGTCGTCCTCGTCCAGATCTTCGGCGCCAAAGAAAGCGACCGTCAGGTCGAGAGCACGCAAGACTTCGACAGACGCCGTGGTTCCGAAGGCGCGACCTGACGCCGAAGAAACCCTCAACCTGATCCTTTCCCGCCTCGAGGATATGAAGGCGGAAGAGACGATCACCATCGATCTTCGCGGCAAATCGGCATTTTCGGATTACATGGTCGTCACCACGGGCCGGTCCAACCGTCACGTGGGTGCGGTCGCCGAGAACGTCGCCAAGGGCCTCAAGGAAACCGGATTCAAAAGCGTCCATATCGAGGGCTTGCCCAACTGCGACTGGGTGCTGATCGATTGCGGTGATGTGATCGTGCATGTGTTCAGGCCGGAGGTCCGCGAATTCTACAATCTCGAGAGATTGTGGACGCAAAACACGGCGACGGCGAAGACGGTCTGAACCGTCGCGCCGCTGCGATTTGATGGCACGCATGCTAGCTTGCGCGCATGCGACTCGCCGTCATTGCCATTGGCCGTCTCAAGCAGGGTCCGGAGCGGGAACTCGCCGATCGGTATCGCGGACGCTTCGATGATATCGGCCGCAAGCGCGGCTTCCGTAGCCTCGACGTCCATGAAATCCCGGAAAGTCGCGCCCGCGATGCCGAGCAACGTATTCGCGAAGAGGCCGCGGCAATTCTCGCTTTGGTTCCCGAGGGGGCGGTCCTGGTGGCACTGGACGAAAAGGGCAAAAACATCGACAGCGCCGCATTTGCGGGTCATCTTGGACGCTGGCGGGATGAGTCGGTGGTCAGCACTGTTTTCGTCATCGGCGGCGCGGACGGACTTTCGCCCGAATTGCGGCGCAAGGCTCAATTAAGCGTCGCGTTCGGCGCGGCCACATGGCCGCATCAGATCGTGCGCGTGATGTTGCTGGAACAGATTTACCGGGCCGCGACCATCCTGGCCGGCCATCCTTATCACCGCGGCTAGCGCTTGCCGGATGCGCTGCGCGATCGGGTCAACATGGTGCAATCAGACGAGCGCCGATCACCTGACATGCGATTGATCCAGAACCTCCCTTCAAGGCCCGCGGAGGCACGAGGCGGACAACAGCCGCCGGCTTCCATGCTTGTCGTCGCGGCTTGTCTGCTCGCAGGCTTTTCATCCGCGAGTTCTTCCGTGATGGCACAGGCGACCGGTGCGCCTTCGCCGGCTGCGGCGCCATCGGCGGACGACATCAAGCAGCGCGCGCAGGAACTGGAGGCGGTGCGGGCGCAGCAAAAGAGCGCCGCCGAAGTGCAGGAGCGGCTGAAGACGGATATCGCGGCGATCGGTCAGAATCGCAGCAAGCTCAATCAACAGTTGATCGATGTCGCCGCCGGGGTCCGCGCCATCGAAACCAAGATTGCGGAGACCGAAGCGCGCCTGCTGCCGCTCGACGCGCGCGAACAAAATATACGCGGCTCGCTCGATTTCGCGGCACTCGGAAATCGTGGAAGTGCTTGCCGCCCTGCAACGTGTCGGCCGCCGCGCCCCGCCCGCGTTACTTGTACGGCCGGAGGATGCGCTGCAATCGCTGCGCACTGCGATGTTGCTCGGCTCCGTGGTACCGGAGATACGCGCGCGCGCGGAAAAGCTTGTGGCTGATCTCGGAGAACTCATCAGCCTGCGCAAATCGATCGCCGCCGAGCGAGACCGTATGGCGGCCGATCGCGACAAGCTCAGGGACGAACAAACCCGGCTGGCGTCGCTGGTGGATGAACGGCAACGGCAGCAAAGCAACGTCGAAAAGGATATGGCCGCAGAGGGTGCGCGCGCGATTACGTTGTCGCATCAGGTCGACAGTCTGCAAGGCCTGATCGCGAAGATGGAGCAGGACCTGAAGAGCGCTGCCAAGGCAGCAGCGACCGCCAGTCTGCGAGGCGCCCCGGCACCGCTCAACGGCAAGCCGAATCTGGCCGCCCTCAAGGATCCCGGCCGCCTCAGTCCGGCCATTGCCTTTGCGTCCGCCAGGGGGTTATTGGCGCTTCCGGTTAACGGCACGAAGATCCGTGACTTTGGCGGTTCCGATGGCGTCGGCGGCGTGGAAAAGGGCATTTCGTTGGCGAGCCGTCCAGGTGCGCAGGTCACGACACCGTGTGATGGCTGGGTTGTGTATGCTGGACCGTTCCGCAGCTATGGACAACTCTTGATCCTCAATGCCGGGGGCGGGTATCATGTGCTGATCGCCGGGATGGAGCGTATTTCGGTTAGCATCGGGCAATTCGTGTTGACCGGAGAACCGGTAGCAATGATGGGGTCGACCTCCCGTGTCGCCTCGATTCTTGCGGCAAATGCGAGTCAGCCTGTTCTCTACATCGAGTTCCGTAAGGACGGCACTCCCATTGATCCAGGCCCATGGTGGGTCGCAAATAAAGGCGAAAAGGTCCGCGGATGATGCGCAAGGCTTCCCTCATTCTTCTCAGCGCTGCCACGGGTGCGGCGCTGACGCTGTTCGTGACCCAGCCGCGGTCGGTGCTGATGGGATCGAGCGCGCGTGCCGCGACCTCGGATACTTATCGCCAGCTTAACCTGTTCGGCGATGTGTTCGAGCGGGTCCGTAGCGACTACGTCGAAAAGCCCGACGACAGCAAGCTGGTCGAATCCGCCATTAGCGGCATGCTCGCTGGTCTCGATCCGCACTCGAGCTATATGGATGCCAAGAGCTTCCGCGACATGCAGGTGCAGACGCGCGGAGAGTTCGGCGGTCTCGGCATCGAGGTCACGATGGAGGACGGCCTGATCAAGGTGGTCTCGCCGATCGACGAGACGCCGGCGTCCAAGGCGGGGATCCTGGCCAACGACATCATCACCAATCTTGACGACGAAGCGGTGCAGGGGCTCACGCTCAATCAGGCCGTCGACAAGATGCGCGGTCCGATTGGGACCAAGATCAAGCTGAAGATCATCCGCAAGGGACAGGACAATCCGATCGACGTGACGCTCGTGCGCGACAACATTCGCGTCCGTTCGGTGCGTTCGCGTGTCGAGTCCGACGACATCGCCTACATCCGCGTCACAACATTCAACGAGCAGACCACCGAAGGTCTCAAGAAGTCGATTTCCGACCTTCAAGGCCAGATCGGCGACAAGCTGAAGGGCTACATCATCGATCTGCGCAACAACCCTGGCGGTTTGCTCGAAGAAGCGGTCACCGTTTCCGACAGCTTCCTCGATCGCGGTGAGATTGTGTCGACGCGCGGCCGCAACGCCGAGGAAACCCAGCGTCGCAGCGCCCATCCCGGCGACCTCACCAAGGGCAAGCCGGTCATCGTTCTGGTCAACGGCGGGTCGGCGTCGGCTTCCGAAATCGTCGCCGGTGCGTTGCAGGACCACAAGCGGGCGACCTTGATCGGCACCCGCTCATTCGGCAAAGGCTCCGTGCAGACCATCATCCCGCTCGGTTCGGGCAATGGCGCGCTACGGCTGACCACGGCGCGCTATTACACGCCATCTGGCCGCTCGATTCAGGCCAAGGGCATCGTTCCGGATATCGAGGTGCTTCAGGATGTGCCCGATGAGCTGAAGTCGCGGACCGACACCAAGGGTGAGGCCTCGCTGCGCGGCCATCTGAAGAACGGTACTGACGAGAAGACCGGCTCGCAGTCCTACGTCCCGCCGGATGCCAAGAACGACAAGGCGCTCAAGATGGCCGATGATCTTCTGCACGGCATCAAGATCAATGCCTCTGTGCCGGCTCCCGGCGACAAGGCGGCGATTGAAAAGCCCGCGAACAAGGCCGCGAACTGAAACCTCTTGAAATAAATCAGATTTCTGGAGTTCGGGCGGCCTTCGGGCCGCCCGTTTCATTTGTCGGCTGCGGTCGACCGGCAGTCACGCCATCGTGACTTCCCGCCGTTGCGAGCGCTCATGGTATTGTCGGAATCGGATGATTCGGGGAGATCCATGGCCGATACGACGGACGATCTCAGCACGCCGCTCGGACAGAGTTCCGCGCGTAAGCGCCGGTTCCGGCTTCCCTTTACGCTGCCGCAGGCTGCCGCGGTCTTGCTGGGATTGATCCTTGTCGCCTTCCTGGGCTTTGCTGTCTTCAATAACGATCCTCTGGGCGGCGAGCCCACGGCGCGGGTTGCGATCCGGCAAACCGCAGCCCCCGAGAGCAAGTCCGCGACGGTCCCACATACTGTCGCAGAAGCCGGGCAGCGACGCTCTCGTCGTTGCTGCTCAACCTCCGTCGACGGCGGGTCAAAAGACCATCACCATCATCGACGGCTCCAGCGGTGCGCGCCAGGATGTCGTTGTCGCGGGTGGCGGATCCCGACAAGGCCGATGGCGATGCCGCGCCGGCGACGATGGTCGGGAATTGATCAGCGTTTGCTGGAGAAGTCACGTTACGGAATGATTCCCATCGTCGCCGCCGGTGGTCTGAAGCCCTTCAAGGCCTATGCGATGGGCACCGATGCCGAGCGCGCGAAGGCGGCGACGATGCCGGTGGTCGCGATTGTTATTGGTGGTCTCGGCGTCGGCGCGGCAAAAACCACCGATGCCATCATGAAACTGCCGCCGGCCGTGACGCTCGCGTTCACGCCTTACGGGTCCGATCCGGGCAAACTGGTGGAGCGCGCCCGCGCGCAACGTCATGAGATTCTGCTGCAGGTCCCGATGGAGCCCTACGACTATCCCGACAACGACCCCGGACCGCAGACCCTGCTGACGACGCTCGGCGCCGAGCAGAATATCGATCGCCTGCATTGGCACCTCAGCCGCTTTCAGGGCTATGTCGGTCTCGCCAATTTTATGGGCACCCGGTTTGTCGCCTCCGATACGGTGATGCAGCCGATCATTCGCGAAGCTGCCAAGCGCGGCCTCGCCTACCTTGACGACGGCTCAACTCCAAGAAGCGTCGCCGGTCCGCTCGCGGAGCGTCAGACGATGCCATTCGCCAAGGCTGACGTAACCATTGATGCTGTCCCGACCTCGGTGGAGATCGACAAGGCGCTTGCAAGACTTGAGGACCTGGCGAAGGAGCGGGGAGTCGCCGTCGGCATGGCTTCGGCGCTTCCGGTTTCCATCGACCGGATCGGCGTCTGGACCAAGGTTCTCGAAAACCGTGGCGTGATGCTTGTGCCATTGACAACCGCGATGCTGAAATCAAAATCGAGCTGATATCTGAATCCGCGTCCCGTCCGTTCCGGACCGAGCAGATGCGAAAGGCATTGACGGAATGGCGCGCTACGACGATCTTCCCTACCGCACTTGCGTCGGCATGATGCTGATCAACGAGAGGGGGCTCGTCTTCATCGGGCGTCGCACTGGCGGCATCGAGCACGTCGATGACGAGCATGTCTGGCAGATGCCGCAAGGCGGTGTCGATCCCGGCGAGGACACATGGCTCGCGGCGAAACGCGAACTCTACGAGGAAACCAGCGTTCGTTCAGTCGAGAAGCTCGCCGAGGTGTCCGACTGGCTGATCTATGACATTCCGCGCACCGTGGCTGGACGGGCCTGGAAGGGCCGCTATCGCGGACAGCGCCAGAAGTGGTACGCGATGCGCTTCACCGGCAAGGACAACGAGATCAACGTCGCCAACCCGGGCGATGGACACAAGCCGGAATTCATCACCTGGCGCTGGGAGCCGATGCAGAACCTGCCCAAGTTAATCGTGCCTTTCAAGCGTCCGGTCTATGAGCGCGTGGTCAAGGAATTCGTGAGCCTCTCGGGCGGTTAAAGCCTTTCACAGGATTCGTGCCCTGCACGCAATCTTAGTACCGCACTTCAGCATACGCCGTCGAGGATGCCGCCGGCGACAACGCGCAGGCGGGCAATGGGCAGTTTCTGGTATCGAAGTCATGCGGAAGTTCTTCGCTAGAACGCAGTCGTTGAGCCGGGACGACCGGTTATCGCGCAGAATCCCTACTGTCCGATTTCGACGCCGCGTTATCTTTCTTTTGTATGCTTCAGGCTGAGATCATCCGGACTGTAGAAAAGTTCGTAGAGCTTGCCGTCTTTCTTTCCGTAGACCTCGTAACAGGATCCCTCGATCTTGGATCGCGTCACGTCATAGCCGGCCGCCTTGGCCTTGGCTTCTGCTTCACTCGCTGGTTTCCAAGATGACTTTTCAAGCTTGGTGCAATTTGTATAACCGTCAGCCAAGGAGGTCGAGACGGAGGAAAGTGCAATTATCACGGCGGTAGTGACGGTTCGTATATTCTGCATGAAGCACCTCTCGCTGCTGTTCCGTGAGAATACCGAATACAAGTGCCGTGCCGTCAATCGATGACTGGCCCGGGCGCACGGTTAGATAAGTTCTGAGTCCAAAAACGACGATTGTTTACTGAAGCTTAGCGTGATTCTCAGGCCGCTGCGGCTTTACGCCTCAGGATCGCTAAGGACGCCGCTGAAGTGAAACACCGCCGTTTAAAACCGTTCAAAAACGCTGCAGGCGCCCATCAGCTCTGGGCTTGCTCGTGTTGCGTTTCGTGAAATTCACCTTGAACCGTTCGGCTTGACAAAATAAAAGGGCGCCGCTAGCGCCCTTTACGTTTGTGGACGGCGATGCCGCTCAGTGCATCGCCGTGGTATTGAGTTGGTGCTGAATGCTCTTGAAGTGATCCAGCCGCTCGATGGCCCGGTCGAGTTCGGAGCCTTCCTTTTCTGCCAGCTGGGCCTCCATGCTGGCGATCGTGTCGGCGAACTGCGCGCGATCCAATTCCTGGATCGAGGTCGCCACGTCGGCGAGGACTGTCAAACCCTTTTCCGATACTTCGGCGAGACCGCCGA
Organism: uncultured Alphaproteobacteria bacterium; assembly: GCA_963764445.1. Taxonomy (GTDB): domain Bacteria; phylum Pseudomonadota; class Alphaproteobacteria; order Rhizobiales; family Xanthobacteraceae; genus Nitrobacter. The sequence continues at coordinate 94,614 of CAVXSV010000023.1, read as the reverse complement.
GCACGATGATCTTCTGATGCGTCCCGCCGGTAGTGATGGTCAGAATTCCCGGACGGATCGCCGCGACAACCGGTGCATGGCCGGCAAGCACGCCGAAATCGCCTTCGACGCCGGGAACGTCGACCTGATCGACTTCTCCGGAGAAGGTGAGCTTTTCAGGCGAGACGAGATCGAAGTGGAAGGTGGCCATGGTGCCTAGTCTCTCTGTTGTCACCCGCGGATTTAACCCGCGGGTCCATCAGTCAAAAACGTCCTATCGATGGATCGCCGGGTCAAGCCGGCAATGACGCAGTTGCTTACGCTGCCTCGGCTGCGAGCTTCTTGCCCTTTTCGACCGCCTCTTCGATGGTCCCGACCATATAGAAGGCCGCTTCCGGAAGATGATCATACTTGCCTTCGCAGATCGCGCGGAAACCCTTGATGGTGTCGGCGAGGTCGACGAACTTGCCCGGCGATCCCGTGAAGATTTCGGCGACGAAGAACGGCTGCGACAGGAAGCGCTCGATCTTGCGGGCGCGGGCCACGGCGATCTTGTCCTCTTCGGACAGTTCGTCCATGCCGAGAATGGCGATGATGTCCTGCAGCGACTTGTAGCGCTGCAACACCTGCTGGACCATTCGGGCGGTCTGGTAGTGCTCCTCGCCGACGATCAGCGGCGACAGCATGCGGGAGGTCGAGTCGAGCGGGTCCACTGCGGGATAGATGCCCTTTTCGGAAATCGCACGGTTCAGCACCGTCGTCGCGTCCAAGTGGGCGAACGAGGTGGCTGGCGCCGGGTCGGTCAAGTCGTCGGCCGGAACGTAAATAGCCTGCACCGAAGTGATCGAGCCCTTGTGGGTGGTGGTGATGCGCTCCTGCAGCGCGCCCATGTCGGTGGCGAGTGTCGGCTGATAGCCCACGGCCGAAGGAATACGACCGAGCAGCGCCGACACTTCAGAGCCAGCCTGGGTGAAACGGAAGATGTTGTCGACGAAGAACAGCACGTCCTGGCCCTGGTCGCGGAAATGCTCGGCAACGGTGAGGCCCGTGAGGCCGACGCGGGCGCGGGCTCCCGGAGGCTCGTTCATCTGACCGTACACCAGCGCGCACTTGGAGCCTTCGCCGCCGCCCTTCTTGTTGACGCCGGATTCGATGAACTCGTGATAGAGGTCGTTGCCTTCGCGGGTTCGCTCGCCGACGCCCGCGAATACCGAGTAACCGCCATGGGCCTTTGCGACGTTGTTGATCAGTTCCTGAATCAGCACGGTCTTGCCGACGCCGGCGCCGCCGAACAGGCCGATCTTGCCGCCCTTGGCGTAAGGCGCCAGCAGATCGACGACCTTGATGCCCGTGACGAGAATTTCAGCTTCCGTCGCCTGGTCGGTATAGAGCGGCGCTTCCTGATGGATAGCGCGCATGTCTTCGGCCTTGACCGGGCCCTGTTCGTCGACCGGCTCGCCGATCACGTTCATGATACGGCCGAGCGTGCCGGCGCCGACCGGAACCATGATCGGGTTGCCGGTGTCCTTCACTTCCTGACCGCGGACCAGACCCTCGGTGGTGTCCATCGCGATGGTGCGGACCGTGGATTCGCCGAGATGCTGGGCAACCTCGAGGACCAGGCGATTGTTGCCGTTCTTGGTTTCGATGGCGTTGAGAATGGCCGGCAGATGGCCTTCGAACTGCACGTCGACGACGGCGCCGATGACTTGCGTGATGCGTCCGGTCTGGTTGGCGGGGGATGCCATTAGAAATATCTCCTTAGAACTCATTTTAGTTGGCGCGTGACCTAATCCGAAAACCGATTGCCACTTTTCGGGATCAAGCGCTTTAAACAGCGGTCAATTTGACGGGTACGTTGCCCTTGGTCGCCTTGGAATAAGGGCAGATGGTGTGAGCGTCTTCGATCAGCGCTTGCAGCTTGGCCTTGTCGGCACCGGGCAGCGCGACCTTCAGTTCTGCCGCAAGCGAGAATGCGCCGTCATTGATATTCAACGTGACTTCGCAGGTCACCTTGGCGGCCTGCCCGTCGAGACCATGCTTCTTCGCCAGAACGAGAATGGCCTGTCCGAAGCAGGACGACCAGCCAAGCGCGAAAAGCTGCTCCGGGTTGTGGCCGTCGCCGGCGCCGCCGATATCCTTCGGAAGCGCCATCGCCAATGCCAGCGCACCGCCGTCGAGGACGGCGCGGCCGTTGCGGCCGCCGCTTGTTGTCGCCTTCGTGACGTAAGCCATGAACGCTCCTGTGCTAGATGGCCTCGGCGCCGGAGATGATTTCGATCAGCTCCTTCGTAATCATCGCCTGGCGGGTCCGGTTGTAAACCAGCGTCTGCTTGCGGATCATGTCGCCCGCGTTACGCGTCGCGTTGTCCATGGCGCTCATCTGCGCGCCGTAGAACGACGCGTTGTTTTCCAGAAGAGCGCGGAAAATCTGTACCGCAAGGTTGCGCGGAAGCAGCTGGGTGAGGATTTCATCCTCTTCCGGCTCGTATTCGTAGGACGGCGCAGGACCGGCATTCGCGGCCGGCGCTTCCACCACCAGCGGGATGATCTGCTGTGCGGTCGGAACCTGCGCGATGACGGACTTGAATCGCGAATAGAACAGTGTGCAGACATCGAATTCGCCGGCGTCGAACCGCGCGATGACCTTCTTGGCGATGTCTTCGGCGTTGACGAAACTGAGCTGGCGAACGGAGCGCAGCTCGACGTTTTCGACGATCTGCTTCTCGAAGGTGCGGCGCAGCTGCTCGTATCCCTTGCGCCCGACGCAGAAGAACTTGACGTCCTTGCCCTGGTTCATGAGCGTCAGCGCGCGCTCGCGTGCGAGCCGCACGATCGAGGAGTTGAAGGCGCCGGACAGGCCGCGCTCGCCGGTGCAGACCAGCAGCAAATGCACCTGATCGTTGCCGGTGCCGCCGAGCAATACCGGCGCACTTGGCGAACCCGCAGCAGCGCTGGCGATGTTCGAGATCACCTGATCCATTTTCTCTGCATAGGGGCGCGCAGCTTCGGCGGCGGTTTGCGCACGGCGCAATTTCGAGGCCGCGACCATCTGCATCGCCTTGGTGATCTTCTGCGTCGCCTTGGTCGAGGCGATGCGGACGCGCATGTCCTTGAGAGACGCCATTCTTTATCTCACCCTGACAATCCGGTCCCGGACCGGATCGCAAATCCCTCGTTCGTCATGCCCGGCCTCGTGCCGGGCATCCACGTCTTGATTTTTTCACGCTCAAATGTGCGAATGGCCGGGCAATCCGGCCATGGCAGATGGTTTAAGCAAACGTCTTGGCGTAACCCTCGACCGCGCTCTTCAGCTTGGCCGCGGTGTCGTCGCTGAGATCGCGGCTTTCGCGGATGGTGTTGAGGATGTCGACATTCTTGCCGCGCAGCAGCGACAGCAGGCCGTCCTCGAAGGCACGTACCTTGCCGAGCGGGAGCCTGTCGAGATAGCCGTTGGTGCCGGCCCAGATCACGCAGACCTGCTCTTCCATCTTCAGCGGCGAGAACTGCGGCTGCTTCAGAAGTTCGGTCAGGCGCGAACCGCGGTTCAGCAGACGCTGGGTCGAGGCATCGAGATCGGAACCAAACTGCGCGAACGCCGCCATTTCGCGGTACTGCGCGAGTTCGCCCTTGATCTTGCCGGCGACTTTTTTCATCGCCTTGGTCTGCGCCGACGAGCCGACGCGCGACACCGACAGACCGACGTTCACGGCCGGACGGATGCCTTGGAAGAACAGGTCGGTTTCGAGGAAGATCTGGCCGTCCGTGATCGAAATGACGTTGGTCGGAATGTAGGCCGACACGTCGTTGGCCTGGGTTTCGATGATCGGCAGCGCCGTCAGCGACCCGTTGCCGTGCTCGTCGTTGAGTTTTGCGGCGCGCTCCAGCAGACGGGAGTGCAGATAGAACACGTCGCCGGGATAGGCTTCACGGCCCGGCGGGCGACGCAGCAAGCAGTGACATCTGGCGATAGGCGACGGCCTGCTTCGACAGGTCGTCATAGATAATGACGGCGTGCATGCCGTTGTCGCGGAAGTATTCGCCCATCGTGCAGCCGGTGAACGGCGCGATGTATTGCATCGGCGCCGGATCGGACGCGGTCGCGGCGACAACGATCGAATATTCGAGCGCGCCCTGTTCCTCGAGCACCTTCACGAACTGGGCAACGGTCGAGCGCTTCTGGCCGATCGCGACGTAGACACAATAGAGTTTCTGGCCCTCGGGCGCGCCGGCGACATTCAGCGGCTTCTGGTTGAGAATGGTGTCGAGCGCGATCGCAGTCTTGCCGGTCTGGCGGTCGCCGATGATCAATTCGCGCTGGCCGCGGCCGACGGGGATCAGGGCGTCGATCGACTTGAGGCCGGTCGCCATCGGCTCGTTGACCGACTTGCGCGGAATGATGCCGGGCGCCTTGACGTCGACGCGCTTGCGTTCAGTCGCCTGGATCGGACCCTTGCCGTCGATCGGATTGCCGAGCGCATCGACGACGCGGCCGAGCAGACCCTTACCGACCGGCGTATCGACGATGGCGCGGGTGCGCTTGACGGTTTGGCCTTCCTTGATCTCGCGGTCGGCGCCGAAAATCACGATACCGACGTTGTCGGTTTCGAGGTTCAGCGCCATGCCGCGCGTGCCGTTCTCGAACTCGACCATTTCGCCGGCCTGGACGTTGTCGAGGCCGTAGACGCGGGCGATGCCGTCGCCGACGGACAGCACCTGTCCGACTTCGGAAACCTGAGCCTCCTGGCCGAAATTCTTGATCTGGTCCTTCAGGATCGCGGAAATTTCCGCGGCGCGGATGTCCATCAGCCTGCCTCTTTCATCGCGTGCTTGATCGAATTGAGTTTGGTGCGGAGCGAGCTGTCCACCATGCGGCTGCCGAGCTTGACGATAAGCCCGCCGATGATGGATGGATCGACCTTCACGTTGAGCGTGACGTCCTTGCCCGTCACTGATTTCAGTGCGGTCTTCAGCGCGTCCAGATTCTTGTCAGTGAGCGTTTCGGCGACGGTCACGTCGGCCGTGGCCTCGCCCTTGAACTTGGCGACCAAAGCGCGGAACGCCCGGATCACGTCGGCAACGACAAACAGCCGGCGATTGGCAGTAAGAACTTTCAGGAATTTCGCGGTCGTGCCGCCGATCCCGGCCTTGTCGAGCACAGCGGCGAGCGCCTTGGCCTGAGTATCGGCGCTGAAAACCGGGCTGCGCACCAGCCGGATCAGGTCAGGACTGTCGACCAGCATGGCATCGAACTTGTCGAGGTCGGCCTTGACGGCGTCGACCGATTTGTCTTCGCGGGCCAGTTCGAACAGGGCCGTCGCATAACGGCCGGACACACCAGAAATCGACGGATCTTCAGCAGCCACCAGAGCGCTCTTCAAGCTGTCAAATTCGCAAGGAAAAAACCGTCGCCAAAATGCGGCGCTAAGGCGGTCCAAACCCTTGGAATTCAAGAGGAACTTCGATTTTCGACCGATACAAGCGTACCGGCAACCTTAAAATCGCGGCTTTGCTAACATAGCACGCGCGCAGGTGCAACATGACGGCGGCGTGAGCGATGCCTTGTCGCATGGCAGGAATTTACCAAACGATGAAATTCAGCAAATCCTCCGAAGTGCCGATCCGTTCTTGCCTGCACAGTAATTCAAAGGTCATACAGCGGACTTTGCGAAAACCAATTTAGTCCTGTGCCACAGTTGTTTTTTCCAACATCCTCTCGATCGGCTCTGCGCCAAAAACGCCTCGTATTACTTGCTGAATGCTAGCGATGCCGCGTAAAGACTTCTTTTTACAGTATAAACAAGTATATTATCCTGTATATTTTATTAAAATAAGTATTAATGTGATTAGTAATCAATTATTTTGTGATCAAAAGATATTTCAGCCGAGTCATTAAGCTATTCTCTGCCCCTTTTACGCCTTAGTTAGAGGATCAACCCTCCAGCAACTCAAAGAGTAGGGGTTTCACTTGCCGCAGGGGCGGCAATACTTTTGCAGGGGACTTTCAATATGCTGCAGCTCGCAAAAATCGACGCTGGGGTTTCTAACCCGGCCACGTATGGCGGCTCGCCATGATCGCCGCAACCGTTCTCCTTGCGGGGAGCGTGACCGAGGCATCGGCTCGTTCGCGCCATCATCATCACCACCACCACATCATCACCGGGGCCATCATGCGGCGGTCCAGGAGACCACGGGGTCGTCCTGGCTGAACGCCAATGCGTCGTTCGGGCATTCCGCCGGCTCGCGCCGGTCGTTCTCAGGCGTGGCCTCCTATTACGGCAGTGAATCCGGCAGCCGCACCGCGTCCGGCCAACGCTTCAATCAGAACGCCATGACCGCCGCCCATCGCAGTCTGCCGTTCGGGACCAAGCTGAGGGTCACCCATGGCAGCCGCAGCGTGGTCGTCACCGTCAATGATCGCGGCCCGTTCATCCGCGGCCGTGTCCTGGATCTGTCGAAAGGCGCCGCACGCGCGATTGGGTTGACGGGCCGCGGCGTCGGCCGCGTGGTCGCCGAGGTTATGTAAGCGTTGCGTCAAGAAGCTTAAGTTGCGTCATAAGCGTGGAGAAGGCCGGCATCCCTTGCCGGCTTTTTCGTTTCGGTTCGCAGGCCGAAGGAAGTTCCTGACTTTTGAAGCGTGATCAGGATGGCGGAACGGCAAGCGCGATCTTGTTCTCCAGAGCTTCGCGGCTCGGCGTTCCGGTTCCGCCAACAAGTATCAGCCCCCGATTCTCAACTGCGTAAACTTTTTGCGCGCGTCGCAGCAGGGCAGGGCGGTGCGCAACCACGATGCGCGTAATGTTCATCTGGTCGATCAGATCGGCGATGAGCTCCTCGTTCTGCTCATCGAGGTTCGCGGTGCCTTCATCCAGAATGAGAATCTGCGGCTGACGATACAGCGCCCGCGCTAGCAGCACGCGTTGCCGTTGTCCGCCCGACAGCGTCGAGCCCATATCGCCGACGAGACTTAGATACTGCATCGGGAAGCGCATGATGTCAGCGTGCACGCGCGCCGCATGCGCGGCCGCGACCACGCGCTCCATGTCGAGATTCGGATCGAAGCCCGCGATGTTTTCCGAAATGGTGCCGGACATCAGCCGGTCGTCCTGAGCGACGACGCCGATGGTGCTGCGCCAGCTTCGCCAGCGCTCCGGCGTGGCGCGATGCCCATCGAGCTCGATGGTGCCGTCGGTAGGTTGCATCAATCCGAGCATCAACTTGAGCAGCGTGGTCTTGCCACCGCCGGATCCGCCTTGAATGGCGACATAATCGCCTTGGTTGATTTCAAGGTTGACGTCTTCCAGGATCAGGGGATCGCTGATGCCGTAGCGAAAGCAGACCTGCTTCAACCGCATGTGTCCCTGGTTGACCAGCAGTCCGGGTAGTCCTTGGGTGATCTCGGACCGCGTCGTCACGATATCCGACAGGCGGTCGAGATGAAGGCGCAGCAGCCGGAACTGGACCATCTGATTGACCAGCGCCATCGCGCGGTCGGTGAAGGTCTGCCGGTAGGACAGAAACGAGAAGATCATGCCGACCGAGAACCCGGCGCCCGACAGGATAGTGACGCCGGCGACATAGATCACGATCACGGTTTGCAAGCCGGTGACGACCGATTGCAAGAAGCTCTGCGAAATCTGGTAACGCCCGACCGCGATATTGGAATTTGTGGTTTCGACGTGCAGGTTCCGCCATGTTGCCTCTCGCACCGATTCCCGTCCGAGCAATTTCAGCGTGGTCGCGGCGCGGATGGTTTCGATGAGGTGGGACTGCTCCTTGGCCTCGGCGACGATGGACTCCGCCATGCGGCGCTTCGTCCCCGGGAACAGCGCCAGCGTGATGCCGAGGTTGATGAGCACGCCGACAATGACGATGAGCGCGAGGGCCGTGGAATAGAAAAACAGGATGAAGCCGGCGACCAGCGCCATGATGCCGTCGATAACGGTACCGATCACACCCTGCGTGATGGCGTCCTGCACCGGCTTGACCGAGCCGAGACGCGAAATGATGTCGCCGACGTGCCGCTTCTCGAAGTAGTCGTTGGGCAGCCGCAGCAGGTGCCGGACCAGGTTGCCGGTGATCTGGAAGCTCAGGAGCTGACCGAAGATGCGCAGCGCCCAGCCGCGGATGGCCTCGAGCCCGGCCTGAATGATCACGAGTGCGCCGAATCCCAGGGCGATCACGGTCAGCAACTGGCGGTCGGATTGCGCCAGCGCCTCGTCGACCACAAGCTGCATCTGCAATGGCATGACGAAAGCCGCGATCTGCAGCGCCACCGACAGGATCAGCACCTGCGCGACCGCCCAGCCCCAACCATGCATTTTGGACCAGAGCAGGGAGAGCTTCATCGGTAGGCGCGCTTCGAGCGGTTCGAAGGTTTCGCTTCGCGCCAGCTCCAGGATCACACCGGTGAGATGCTTCGACGCTTCCGCCATCGTAAAGACGCGAAGCCCGATCGCCGGATCGTGGACGGTGATGCCCTTGGACGTGACCGCCTTCAGCACGACGAAGTGATTGAGGTCCCAGTGCGCGATGGCGGGAAGCTGGACCTTGGAGAGCGCCGACAGTTCGACGCGGATGGCGCGCGTGGAAAATCCGAGCTGGTCCGCGATTCCCATTAGACTTTTCAGCGAAGCGCCGGCCATCGACACTGCAAACCGCTGACGCAGCGCATTGAGGTCGACATCGTGGCCGTGATAACGCGAGATCATGGCGAGGCAGGCCAAGCCGCATTCCGCGGCTTCCGACGCCATCACAACGGGGAGCGTTCGTCGGCCCAGATTGAGTTCTCGGAGAATGTTCATGCGCGGCGGCCCACGGCATAGATCGGATCGAACAGCCAGCGCAGCAGGCTCCGATGCTCGAAGATGATTTCAGCCGACACCAGCATGCCCGGCTGCATCGGCACGGGCTGGCCATAGGCTTCCATCTGGTCGCGCGACAGCGCGACGCGAATCCTGAACACCGGCTCCTTGATGTCCAATCCGGCGAAGCCGACATCGGCAGGTGCCAGCACGGTCGTGGAGACAGTTCTCACCGTCCCCCGCACTGTTCCGAAGCGCTGATAGGGAAAGGCCTGAAGGCTGAGTTCGACCTGCTGTCCGGGCTGGACGAAACCGATCGCCCGCGACGGCGCCAATAGTTCGGCTTCGATCTGGCTGCCTGAGGGGATGATCACCGCGACGATGCCACCCGCCGCAACAGCTTGGCCGTCGCTGACGGGCAGCGCGGCGATCCGTCCGGTGGTTGGCGCGACGAAAAATTGAAGACGCCGCGATTCCGATTCGGCGCGGCGCTGTTCGAGTGTGGCTTGGGCGACATCGGCGTCGGAGCGAGCGGCTTCGATCTCCAGCGGGATCGAAACCAGCCGCGCCTTGATGTCCGCAAGCTCGCGCTCCGCCGTTGCCTTCTGGCGCCGTGCGCCGGCGAGATCCTGTTCGATGGCGAGTGAGGCGAGCCGGCGCTGATCGACCTCGCGCTTCGGCATATAGCCTTTGGCGGCGATGGCCTCCCCACGATCCACCTCGTCCCGCGCGAGCTTGAGCCGTTCCTGCTGCAACTCGATCTGCTGGTCGACCTGGGCGAGTTCGCTTTCGCTTTTGTTGGATCTAACCTTCGCCTGATCGCGTTCGAGCTGTAGCAGGGCCAGTTTGGATTCAGCTCGGGATTTCGCCGCGAGCGATTCCGACTGAAAACCTTTGAGAAGAGCCTCGCCGGTATTGCCGGTTGCGGTCGATGTCGAGACATCGAGGATTGCCAGGCGCGTGCCCTTCTCGACGGTGTCGCCTTCCTTGACGAGGACGCTGCGCAAGGTCCCCTGCGCCTGCGAGGTGATCCGGATCATGCCCTGATCGGGCACCAGAAAGCCGGTCACGGTCGTCTTCCGCGCGTAGGTCGCGGTCGCAGCGAAGATCGCTGCCGCGAACACAATGCCAGACAGCAGCAGGCCAAGCGTCTTCAACGAGAGCGGCGAGGCCAGAAAGACCTGACCTTCCAGCCGTTGCGTGGCATGTTCAATGGCTTCGCGGCGGAACAGATCACTCATCGTAGTGCCTCGTTGGTCCCAAATTCAGCCGGATCGCCTGGCTCCGTCAACAGGGAAGCCGCTTCGTCCCAAGCCTCTGCCAGATGCTCGAGAACCTCCACCGTGACTTGCGACACGGAGCAGCAGATGGTGCCCTCGTCACTCCAGGTCAGCGCTGAATACCGGTTGCGCTGGCCGCGGATCGCCAGCGCCCTGGCGTCGGTTTCCGGAAACATGAAGACCGAAATGAGCCGGGTGTCCCATTCGTAGACGCATGTGCCGATGGTCCGCTCTCCGACATAGTCCAGCCGGGCGCCACGGAGGCGATAGCCCCATCTCTGAACGTCGCGGACCTTCGCGGCATGTCCAGACTGATGTAAGAGCCACGCTTCCACGTCCGCCGGATTGGATGAGACGAATTCGATCGGAGAGCCGTCGCTGTCCGCGCGGATGTGGGCGGCGACCACCTCCTTGATTTCGGAGAATTCGGCATGAACGGGGCTGTGGACGCCGGGCCGGCTGATGACGGCTACCGACAAATCCGTGGTGGGGTGGATCTGGCAGGCGAGCCGCACATTCGACGGTGCGTCGATCGCGCTGAGCGTGGTGGCCTCGACGCCTGCGGGCGCTGGAAGCGAGGCCAATCCCTTTTCGACGCGGACGCGGCAGGTCGAACAGCGGCCGCGGCCGCCGCATAGCGACGCGTGCGGGATACCGGCCGACCGGCTGACCTCCAGCAAGGTCATGCCGGGCGTCAGTCCGACAGAGGGTCCATCGAGGTAGCTGATCCGGGCCTGTCCGCGCTTTGCGGTTTCGCGCCGGTAACGCAGGAACGCGACTCCGACGGCGGTCGCGGCGACCAGCCCGAAGCCCCATCGGACGATATCGCGTAGCGTCGCCATCGTCGCCGCATCGTGGGCATTTGGCCAGTGCGTTCGCGCTTTCAGCGCAGCGAACGTGCCCGGATCGGACATGATGTCGGCGGCCTTGCTTCCCGCAACCGCAAAGCCCGCAAGCGCAAGCACGGGCAGCAACAGCGCGAGGATCAGCAGGAAAGGCGCATACCGACTGTAGGAATCGGACAGCCGAAGCCAGTAGTGGATGCCGATGCAGCCGTGGAGCCAGACCAGCACCAGCAGCGTGCTTTGCAGGATCGCGCTGTCGGGCCAGAGCCGAACCAGTTCATAGAGGTAGATGTCGTTGGCGCCGAACACCGCGTGTGCGACGCGGGTGTTGATGATGTGCGGGAACAGCAGAAACGGAATCGCCAAACCGATGCCGATTTGCAGAGCCTCCCAGACCGGCATCCGCCAGGTTTCGCGCCGGCTCAGCTTGTAGAGGCCGAGGGCGACGTGGATAATGAGCGCGAGCAGCAGGATGGTCGATACCGGCCAGAACCGGGTGACCGCGGTCCGCAACTCCTGGACGCGGTGCATGGCTTCGAGGCTGACGAGGCCAACCGCGTGATTGGCGAAATGTGTGGCGGCGAACGCCATCAGCGTCAGCCCCGACGCCAACCTCAGACGCTGCAAGCCACTGCCGCGGAAGTAGATATGCATTCACCCCTCGCCGCGATCAGCTTGAAGGGCAAGCTTCAAGCCGTCAATCCCGGCTCCATTGCCTGACCCGGCCCGGCGTGATTTACCGCACGCATCGAAGTGTTGTCGAGCGAAGTGGATGGAGGTTCGCGCGAGGACGACGCGTGATGCTCTAGAGAAAGCTCTGCGGATCGATGTCGACTTCCAGCTTGAGATTGCCCTTGGTCTTCGGTCCCGCGGCCAGCCATTCGCGCAAATAGCCCGATAGATCCACGCCACGCGCCGATTTCACCAGCAGCCGGAAACGATAGCGGCCCTTGATCACGGCGAGCGGCGCTTCTGCCGGGCCGAGCACCTGGATGCGCTCGTCGAGCGGCGCAATCGCTGCCAACTGGCGGGCGAAACTCTCCGCGGTCGGCCGATCGCCGGCGGAGATGATCAGGCTCGCCAGTCGACCGAATGGTGGATAGCCCGAGCGTTCGCGCTGCTGGATCTCGCTGGCGTAAAAAGCCTCGCGGTCGCTTGCGACCAGCGCCTTCATCACGGGATGTTCGGGCTGATGGGTTTGCAGATAGCCGATGCCACGGCCCTGTTCGCGGCCCGCGCGGCCGATCACCTGGTTGAGCAGTTGGAAGGTCCGCTCCGCAGCGCGCGGGTCGCCATTGCCGAGCCCGAGATCGGCATCGACGACGCCGACGAGGTTCAGTCGCGGAAAGTGGTGTCCCTTCGCCACCAGTTGCGTGCCGATGATGATATCGACGCGACCCTCCGCGATGTCGTTCAGTTCCGAACGCATGGTTTCGATCGAAGTCACCAGATCGCTCGACAGCGCCATGGTGCGGGCTTCGGGAAACAGCGCGGCAGCTTCTTCCTGCAACCGTTCGACGCCGGGGCCGACCGCGACCAGCGATTCCTCTGCTGCGCAATGCGGACATTGATGCGGTCGCGGCATCGAGAAGCCGCAGTGGTGACATACAAGCCGCTGACGGAAGCGGTGATCGACCAACCACGCATCGCAGATGGTGCAGGCGAAGCGATGTCCGCACGCGCGGCACAGCGTCAGCGGTGCGTAGCCGCGGCGATTGAGAAACAGCAGCGCCTGCCCTTTGCGGTCGATCGCGGTGCGGATTTCGTCGGCAAGACGGGGTGAGATGAAGCGGCCGCGCATCGGTCCTTCGCGGCGCAGATCGATCGCCTCGATCTGCGGCATGTGCTGACCGCCGAACCGGGACGTCAATGCGATGCGCTGATAACGTCCCTTGCGCGCATTGACCTCGCTCTCGACCGATGGCGTCGCCGACGCCAGCACGATCGGAATTTTCGCGATATGTGCGCGCACCACGGCCATGTCGCGGGCGTGATAGTGCGCGCCCTCGTCCTGCTTGTAGGCCTGGTCATGCTCCTCATCGACGATGATCAATCCGAGATCGGCGTAGGGAAGGAATAGCGCCGACCGCGCGCCGACCACGACCTGCGCCTCGCCTGCTGCGATTGCGGCCCAGTTGCGCGCGCGGGTGCGCGGCGTCAGTTCGGAATGCCATTCCAGCGGTCGTTCGCCGAAGCGTGTCACGAAGCGATCACGGAACTGCCCGGTCAACGCGATCTCGGGCATCAGGATCAACGCCTGCTTGGCGCGGCGGATGATCTCGGCAACCGCTTCGAAGTAGACCTCGGTCTTGCCGGAGCCGGTCACGCCGTCCAGTAGCGCGACGTGAAATGTGCCGTTCGACGCGAGCGCACGCATGGCGTCCACGGCCGTTCGCTGCGATCGGGAAAAATCCGGCACGGCGAAATCGGGATCGGCCGGCGGTGGCGGCGGCAGGCGCGGCATCGGTTCAACCGTCAGCGTGCCCTCGTCGACGAGACCGTCGACAACGCCGGTGCTGACGCCGGCTTCTTTCGCCGCATCGGATTTTCCGTGCAGCAATCCATCGGACAGAACCGCGATCAGCCGCTGCCGCGCCGGAGTCATGCGCTGCGGCGGCGCGCCTGCCAGCCGCACACCGGGCCGCACTCGTTCGGGGCCAAGATGCTCGCCCATCCTTAGGCTCATGCGCATCACCATGCCGCGCGCCGACAACGTGTAGTTGGCGACCCAATCGATCAGTGTACGGAGTTCATCTCTGAGCGGCGGAACGTCGAGCTTTTCGCAGATGTCTTTCAGGCGGTTGTGCAGACGCGGATCAGGTGCCGGGTTCTCAGCCCAGACCACGGCGATCACCTCGCGCGAACCGAGCGGCACTGTGACCACATCGCCCGGCTGCACCTCCATGCCGCGCGGCACGCGATACGAATAGGCCTGATCGATCGCAACCGGAACCAGCACGTCGACGACACGCGTCGCTCGAGGACGACGATCGAAGCTGTATCGTTGCGCGAAAAATGGTCCATCCGGAGAATCGGGCTCGATCGGGGAATGTCGGCTAACTTAGGGGGCCGCGCCTCCGGAGGCCAGCCGGCGCTAAAAGTTAGCGAACGATAAACGAAAGCGGTGCGATATAATCGCCGGAATCATCGCACCCGAACCAAATCATGGCCAAACCCGCGCCAGAGCCGCTTCCCGATCTCGCCTGCGCGGCCCCGGATGTGGGACAGCAGATGGTGCGATGGCTGGCGCATCTGCGGGCCGAACGCCGGCTGTCGCCCAAAACGTGTGAGGCCTATGCTCGGGACGTCCGGCAATGCCTGGTGTTTCTCAGTCAGCACTGGGGCGGGCTGGTGACGCTGAAACGCTTCGCCGCAGTTGAGGCGAGCGATGTCAGAGGCTTCATGGCCGCGCGCCGTGCCGATGACATCGGTGGTCGGTCGTTGATGCGGGCGCTGGCGGGACTGCGCTCATTTGCGCGATTTCTGGAACGGGAAGGGCTCGGCAAGGTCGGCGCGTTAAGCGCCATCCGTGCGCCGAAGGTCGGCAAGAGCCTGCCGAAACCGATCCATGTGAGTGCGGCGAAGCGTTTTGCCGACGCGTCCGAACGGGCCGGCGAGGATCGCGAGCCCTGGATCTGGGCGCGCGATGCCGCCGTCATGGCGCTGCTGTACGGCTCCGGCCTGCGCATCTCCGAGGCGCTCGGGTTGAAGCGTCGCGATGTGCCACTGCCCGGAGAAGGCGACGTTCTGATCGTCACCGGCAAGGGCAACAAGACGCGGATGGTGCCGGTGCTTCAAAACGTTCTGGCGCTGGTGCAGGAGTATGTGACGATGTGCCCGCATTCGCTGGCAGCGGACGCGCCGATCTTTGTCGGCGCGCGCGGCGGTCCGCTTAAGGCCCGCATCATCCAGCTTACAATGGCGCGGCTGCGCGGTGCGCTCGGCCTGCCTGACAGTGCGACGCCGCATGCGTTGCGCCACTCATTTGCAACGCATCTCTCTGAGCCGCGGCGGCGATCTGCGCGCGATCCAGGAATTGCTCGGCCACGCCTCGCTCTCGACCACCCAGATCTATACCGGCATCGACAGCGAACGGCTGTTCGAGGTCTACAAGACGGCGCATCCCCGCGCCTGATCCGTGATGCGCTGCAGCCAGACTTGACCCGGCCATTCTTCGAGACGACAACTTGAAAATACCTTGTTGGCGGGTGCGGACCGGATTCGGCATACGATCATTTGGCGGAGGCTTGAGACATGAGCGCACATGAAAGCATGGAGCATGCCGAACACGCCGAGCACGCCTCCGGCTCAAACAAGAAGATCGCCTTGCTGATCGCGGTCATCGCGCTTTGCCTTGCGCTGTCCGAGACGTTGGGTAAGGGCGCCCAGACCGAATCCATCAGCAAGAACGTGGAGTCCTCCAATCTCTGGGCCTTCTTCCAGGCCAAGAGCATCCGGCGCACCACGGTCCAGACCCAGGCCGATCAAGCCAAGCTCACCCTCCGGCTGGCGACGGACGAAGCGACCAGGGCGGCGCTGCAAAAGCAGATCGACGACTGGCAGAAGACCGCGGCACGATACCGCTCCGAACCGGAAACCGGCGAGGGTCAGGACCAGCTCGCCGCGCGTGCCAAGCATGCCGAGCACGCGCGCGACCTGGCGATGGCGAAATATCATCACTTCGAAATGGCGTCCGCGGCGTTCCAGATCGCGATCGTGCTGGCGTCGGCGACCATTATCACCGGCATAATAGCGCTGGCGTGGATATCCGGTCTGTTGGCGTTCGCCGGGGTTGGGTTCACGGCGATCGGCGTATGGGCGCCGCATGCGCTGCATCTGATGGGGCACTGACAGTCAGAGTGGCGCGTCTATCCCGAGCGCGCCTCGCGAACGCTTTTGCGGAATCGCTGGATCAGCCGCAATAGTCTGGCCGACCATCCGCTGCCGTCTCCTCGAAGCGCGGCCTTGATGCGCGACATTATAGGTGCGACCAACCCGCTCGCTTTGGCGCGTAACGCGAGAATAAATTCATAGAGCCTTTTGAACCACGCCATCTGCAATAACTTCGGGCGCGTCACATCAAAGATGAAGGCGGCAACGCCGACACCCAGAAGTTTCGCGAACACGACCGTCAGCGTGGCGGCGATCCAGTAGTGATGCGCCAGCAGCCAAAGCCCCGCGACCTTCAGCGGAAACAGCAGAACGCCGGGTACGGCGAATACGACCAGCGTCAGCGCCGGCGACAACGAATCGACGCGCTTGGCGAGCCATCGCTTCAAGGCATTGAGCGGAATCAGCGCGACCACCCGCGCCACGACGGGTTCGAGGTGGTCCCATAGCCACGCCTCGATCAGAAATACGATCGCAAGGAAGACCCATAGAGGCTGGACAAGGCGGCGCAGCATGATCCCGTCTATCATCCGGCCTTTGCCGGGACAGGTCACATGTGGATGGCGCGTTTGCCCACCGCAAGGGCGGCTTCCTTGATGGCTTCCGATCGCGTCGGGTGAGCGTGGCAGGTGCGAGCGAGGTCTTCCGCAGAGCCGCCGAATTCCATCAGCACGCAGGCCTCGTGGATCATCTCGCCGGCTTCGCGACCGATGATGTGGACGCCGAGCACGCGGTCGGTTTTCGCGTCTGCGAGAATCTTCACAAAGCCGTCGGTGGTCTGGTTGACCTTGGAGCGGCCGTTGGCGGTGAACGGGAACTTGCCGACGGTGTAGGCGGTGCCGGCCTGCTTCAACTCCTCCTCGGTCTTGCCGACCGAGGAGATTTCAGGCGTGGTGTAGACCACGCCCGGGATCACATCGTAGTTCACATGGCCGGCCTGGCCGGCAAGGATTTCCGCGCAAGCCACGCCTTCGTCCTCGGCCTTGTGCGCCAGCATCGGTCCCTTGATGACGTCGCCGATGGCATAGACGCCCTTCACATTGGTCGCGAAGTGCGCGTCGATCTCCACGCGCCCGCGATTGTCGAGCGCGATGCCCGCTTCCTTCAGGCCAAGCCCGTCAGTGTAGGGCGTACGGCCGATTGCGACCAGCACCACGTCGGCTTCGATCTTCTCGGCTACGCCACCCGCCGCGGGCTCGATCTGCGCCACCAGCGTGTTGCCGGATGTATCGACGCCCGTGACCTTGGCGCTGAGCTTGAACGCAAAGCCCTGCCTTTCCGAGAATGCGCTGGAATTGCTTCGCCACCTCGCCATCCATTCCGGGCAGAATGCGATCGAGGAATTCCACGACCGTCACCTCCGCGCCGAGACGATGCCAGACCGAGCCAAGCTCGAGGCCGATCACACCGGCGCCGACGATCAAGAGTTTTTCCGGCACCTTCTCGAGCGACAGCGCGCCGGTGGACGACACGATGCGCGTCTCGTCGATCTCGATGCCCTTGAGTTTTGCGACGTCGGAGCCGGTGGCAATGACGATGTTCTTGGTCTCGACGGTCTGGGTTTTGCCATCACTGCCGGTGACTTCGACCGTGCCGGTGCCGAGAATTTTGCCTTTGCCGCGATGACGTCGATCCTGTTCTTCTTCATCAGGAAGTCGACGCCCTTGACGTTTCCGTCGATGCCCTGCTGCTTGAAATTCATCATTGTCGGCAGGTCGAGTTTTGGCGCGGAAACGGTAACGCCCATTTTTGCAAAAGAGTGTCCGGCTTCCTCGAACATTTCCGACGCATACAGCAGTGCTTTCGAGGGCATGCAACCGACATTGAGGCAGGTACCGCCCAGCGTCGCATTCTTCTCGACGACGGCGACCTTCATGCCGAGCTGCGCAGCGCGGATCGCGCAGACGTAGCCGCCAGGACCGGTGCCGATAACAACCAGATCGTAAGTCGCCATGATTGTGGTCCTGTATCCGTTATTTTGACAAGCGTTAGCGTTAGCGGCCGCCGGAAACGTTCAATGTGGTGCCAGTGACGTAAGATGCCTCGTCCGACATGAGCCAGACAACGGCATTGGCGATTTCGTCGGCGGTGCCGACGCGTTGCATTGGTACGGTATTGGAAAGGCGGTGCGCGCGGTCCGGCTCACCGCCGCTGCCGTGGATTTCGGTGTCGATCAGGCCCGGCCGAACGCCGACCACGCGAATGCCTTCCGCGGCAACTTCATTGGAGCGACCGGTGGTGAAGGTATCGATCGCACCCTTTGAGGCCGCGTAGTCGACATAGGTATTGGCTGAACCGAGCGTGGCCGCCATCGACGAGACGTTGACGATCACGCCGCCCGTGCTGCCGTGCTTGGTGGACAGACGCTTGACCGCTTCGCGAGCACAGAGAAAACTGCCGGTGACGTTGACGCGCAGCATGTGGTTGATGCGCTCGGCGGTCAGGTTTTCGACGCGCGCGGGCTGCCCGACAATGCCGGCGTTGTTGACAAGTGCGCCAAGCGGGCCGAAGGCGTCCGCCGCCTTGAAAAGCGCCAGGATATCGCTTTCCTCGCCAACGTCGCATTTAACCGCAAGCGCGCTGCCGTTGGCGGCTTCGATCGTCGCCACGACCTCGTCGGCGGCCGCCTTGTTGCTGGCATAGCCGATCGCGACCCGCCAGCCGCGTTTGGCTGCGGCCAACGCGGTGGCGCGGCCGATGCCGCGGCTGCCTCCGGTGATGACGACGACGCTATTGGTCATGCACTTTACTAACCGAAGCCCTCGTAGGTGAAGACGTGCTTGTTTGGAGCATTGTTAAAGCGATCGTTTTAGCCGAGACGGTCATCACACGTTTGATGTGAGTGTCCAACAGCTCGAGGTTTGCTGTTTCTGCTGCTGCACGAAGCATTTCAACAATATTGTCGTCAGATTTGCTGTTCAAAACTTTATCGTAGGCAAGCCATCACCTTTGGATGCTTAGCAAAATAGATCGAGAATAAGGCCATCGCAGTGTTGAAAGCCTTTACGTCTGTTTCGGTCGCTTGATAGTTCTCGCTGAGAACGTACCTTCATCCAAGAAGTTGATAGATTATCTCGACCTTGCGCTTTCTAATTTCATCAAGCTCAATGGAGCGGCTCGCCCTCCGCTGGAGAAAAATCATGGCACTAACTGTTATGATGCTACCCAAAACAGCGCCGCCAAAGCCGATTAGGGCGCTGGTGAGCTGTTGATCCATCACTTTATCATCACAAATCCAGCACCAGCCGCGCCGGGTCTTCGAGCGATTCCTTGACGCGCACGAGGAAGGTCACGGCTTCTTTGCCGTCGATGACGCGGTGATCGTAGGACAGCGCCAGATACATCATCGGACGAATTTCGACCTTGCCGCCGATCGCCATTGGCCGCTCCTGAATCTTGTGCATGCCGAGGATGCCGGCCTGCGGCGCGTTCAGGATCGGCGTCGACATCAGCGAGCCGTAGATGCCGCCGTTGGTGATGGTGAAGGTGCCGCCCTGCATCTCGTCGATCTTGATCTGACCATCGCGGGCGCGGCGGCCGTAATCGGCGATACTCTTTTCGATCTCGGCGATCGACTTGTGGTCGCAATCGCGCACGACAGGTACGACGAGACCCTTGTCGGTGCCAACGGCGACGCCGATGTGATAGTAATTCTTGTAGATTAGGTCGGTGCCGTCGATCTCGGCGTTGACGGAGGGAATGTCCTTCAACGCCTGCACGCAGGCCTTGGTGAAGAAACCCATGAAGCCAAGTTTCGCGCCGTGCTTCTTCTCGAACACCTCTTTGTAGTGGGCGCGCAGCGCCATGACGCTGGTCATGTCGACCTCGTTGAAGGTCGTCAGCATCGCGGCGGTGTTTTGCACCTCCTTGAGGCGGCGCGCGATGGTCTGGCGCAGTCGTGTCATCTTCACGCGTTCCTCGCGCGCGGCATCGTCGGCGGGGGAGGGCGCGCGCACCTGAACTGCGGCGGCCGGCTGATTAACCGGGGTCGGCGCCGACGCGGCCTTCTCGATCGCGGCCAGCATGTCGCCTTTGCTGACTCGGCCGTCCTTGCCGGAGCCAGGGACGGTCGAGGCATCGACGCCGCTCTCAGCGGAGAGTTTTCGCACCGATGGCGCGAGCGGTGCATCGGCCGGTGGGGCCTTCTGCGCCGGAGCCGGTGCGGCGGCAGGCTGCGCGGAAGCGGTGGTTTCGCGGAGCGGGAGCGGCGGCCTTGGCGGCTAGAGCTGCGGCGGCGGGCTTCGCACCGCCGGAGCCTTCGGAAATCTGTCCAAGCAGCGCGCCGACGGCAACCGTCTCGCCGTCCTTGGCGACGATCTCGCCGAGCGTGCCGGCGGAGGGCGCAGGCACTTCGATCGTCACCTTGTCGGTTTCGAGCTCAACGAGCGGCTCGTCGACGGACACGGCGTCGCCAGACTTCTTGAACCATTTTCCGATGGTTGCCTCGGTCACCGATTTGCCGAGCGTCGGAACGCGTATCTCAGTCATGTCTTGTTTCCTTTTTCGCATGCGTCGGACTTGTTCCGAGGCCATTCACGAACAGCGGTCAAAAGACAAAACGTGGTCCCGGACATCCTTCGCAAGAGCCGCCGCGCGGCTTCACTCGGGATGACGATCCATGTCAGCCCAGAGCCTCGTCGAGAACGCCTTGAGTTGCGCGAGATGCTTCGACATCATGCCCGTCGCGGTGGCTGCTGCGGCGGCGCGACCGGCATAACGCGGGCGTTTGTTGGATGCGTTGACCTGGTTGAGAACCCATTCGAGATAGGGCTCGATGAAGTGCCATGCGCCCATGTTGCGCGGCTCTTCCTGGCACCAGACGATCTCGGCGTTCTTGAAGCGGCCGAGTACCTGCACCAGCGCCTTCAGCGGCACCGGATACAACTGTTCGATCCGCAACAGGTAAACATCGTCGATGTCGCGCTTCTCGCGTTCCTCGTAGAGATCGTAATAGACCTTGCCGGAACACAGCACGACGCGGCGGATCTTCTCATCCTCCACCAGCCTGATCTTCTCGTCCGGCAGCGTCGCCGCGTCGTCGTAAAGGATACGGTGGAACGTGGTGTCGGCGCCGAGTTCGTCGAGACGCGATACCGCCCGCTTGTGCCGCAGCAACGACTTCGGCGTCATCATGATCAAGGGCTTGCGTATTTCGCGCTTCAACTGTCGCCGCAGCGCATGGAAATGGTTGGCCGGCGTGGTGACGTTGACCACCTGCAAGTTGTCTTCGGCGCACATCTGCAGGAATCGCTCCAGTCGCGCCGAGGAATGCTCGGGCCCCTGGCCCTCGTAGCCATGCGGCAGCATGCAGACGAGACCGGACATGCGCAGCCACTTGCGTTCGCCGGAGGAAATGAACTGGTCGAACACCACCTGCGCGCCGTTGGCGAAGTCGCCGAACTGCGCTTCCCAGATCGGAAGCGCATTTGGTTCCGCCAGCGAATAGCCGTATTCGAAGCCGAGCACCGCTTCTTCCGACAGCAGCGAGTTGATGACCTCGTAGTGTCCCTGATCATGGCCGAGGTGATTGAACGGCGTATAGCGACTCTCGTCTTCCTGATCGAACAGCACCGAATGCCGTTGCGAAAAGGTGCCGCGCTCGCTGTCTTGGCCGGACAGCCGGACGCGATGGCCTTCCAGCATCAAGGTACAGAACGCCAGCGCCTCGCCGGTGGCCCAGTCGAGACCGACGCCGCTGTCGATCGCCTTGGCGCGGTTCTCGAGGAAGCGCTGCACCGTGCGGTGAATGCGGAAACCGTCGGGCACTTTGGTGATCTTGCGGCCGATGTCCTTTAGCGTCGCGATATCGACGCCGGTGACGCCACGGCGTGGGTCTTCTTCCTGATCAGCAAGTTTCATGCCTGCCCATTTGCCGTCGAGCCAGTCGGCCTTGTTCGGTTTGTAGCCGGAGCCGGCCTCCAACTCGGTGTCGAGCCGCGCGCGCCAGTCTGCCTTCAACTTGTCGATCTCGCCCTCGGTTATGACACCTTCGGCGATCAGCCGCTTCGAATACAGTTCAAGCGTCGAGGGGTGCGCCGCGATCTTCTTGTACATCATCGGATTGGTGAACGACGGCTCGTCGCCTTCGTTATGACCGTGACGGCGATAGCAGAACATGTCGATCACAACCGGCTTGTGGAATTTCTGCCGGTATTCGATCGCGACCTTCGCGGCGAACACAACTGCTTCCGGATCGTCGCCGTTGACGTGGAAGATCGGCGCCTCGATCATCTTCGCGACATCGGACGGATAGGGCGAGGAGCGCGAGTAGCGCGGATATGTGGTGAAGCCGATCTGGTTGTTGACGATGAAGTGGATCGAGCCGCCGGTGCGGTAGCCCTTCAGGTCTGACAGGCCGAAGCATTCCGCCACCACGCCTTGCCCTGCGAAGGCGGCATCGCCGTGCATCAGGAGCGGCAGCACCGAAATGCGCTGGTCTGGCGGATCGCCGTGCTGGTCCTGCTTGGCGCGCACTTTGCCGAGCACCACCGGATCGACGATCTCGAGGTGCGAGGGGTTGGCGGTCAGCGACAGATGAATCCTGTTGTTGTCGAACTCGCGGTCCGACGACGCGCCGAGATGATACTTGACGTCGCCAGAGCCTTCGACCGCGTCGGGATTAGCCGAGCCGCCCTTGAATTCGTGGAACAGCGCGCGATGCGGCTTGCCCATCACCTGCGTCAGCACGTTCAGCCGTCCGCGGTGCGGCATGCCGACCACGATTTCCCTGACGCCGAGATTGCCGCCCCGCTTGATGATCTGCTCGAGCGCCGGAATCAGGGATTCGGCGCCGTCGAGACCAAAGCGCTTGGTGCCGGTGAATTTGACGTCGCAGAACTTCTCGAAGCCCTCCGCCTCGATGAGCTTCGTCAGGATGGCGCGACGGCCTTCCGGCGTGAAGCTGATCTCCTTGTCCGGCCCCTCGATACGCTCCTGAATCCAGCTCTTCTGCGCGCCATTGGAAATGTGCATGAACTCGACGCCGAGCGTCTGGCAGTAGGTCCGCTCGCAGATCGTGACGATCTCGCGCAGCGTGCCGTATTCGAGGCCGAGGACGTGGTCGAGAAAGATCTTGCGATCCATGTCGGCATCGGTGAAGCCGTAGCTGCGCGGATCGAGTTCTTCGTGATCGCGCACCGGTTCAAGACCGAGCGGATCGAGCCGGGCATGGAAATGCCCGCGCATGCGAAACGCACGGATCAGCATTAGCGCGCGAACCGAATCGCGGGTGGCCTGGTTGACATCGACGCCGGCCAGCGCCGAGTCCCTGGCCTGCAGCTTGGCGCCGACGATCTTCTCGACCTGCGCCCAGTTGCCGTCGAGAGCGGAGGTGAGGTCATCCTGAGGCGCCAGCGGCCAGTTCGCCTTCTCCCAGGACGGGCCTTCCGCGTTCTTCTGGACGTCGTCGGGAGAGTCCTTCAGGCTTTTGAAGAACTCCTGCCACTCGGCATCGACCGAGCCGGGGTCTTTCTCATAGCGGGCGTAAAGTCCGTCGATATAGCTGGCATTAGCGCCCTGCAAAAACGAGGAAAGGGCAAATGCTGCATTCGCGTTCTGGCGGGACATATCGCGTCCTGATGATTTTTGGACTCTGCGCGTAACAGACGGCGCGTTCGCCGATCCCCCGGATCAGCGCGAATCCGAGCTTTTTACCTTATTCGGGACGAAACTTCGCGCCGAAAAGAACCAAAGTTTGAATCACGACTTCAATTTTTCGACAAGAGTCTTTCCGAGCCGCGCCGGGGATGGAGAGACAGTAATTCCAGCAGCTTCCATGGCCGCGGTCTTGGATGCGGCATCGCCTTTGCCGCCGGAAATGATCGCGCCGGCATGGCCCATGCGGCGGCCGGGAGGCGCGGTGACGCCGGCGATGAAGCCGACCATCGGCTTCTTGCGGCCCCGCCTGGCCTCGTCGATCAGGAACTGGGCGGCGTCTTCCTCGGCCAAACCGCCGATTTCGCCGATCATGACGATCGAATGGGTCTTGGGGTCTGCCAGAAACATTTCCAGCACGTCGATGAATTCAGTGCCCTTGACCGGGTCGCCGCCGATGCCGACCGCCGTAGTCTGACCGAGGCCTTCCTGGCTGGTCTGGAACACCGCCTCGTAGGTCAGCGTGCCCGAGCGCGAGACGATGCCGACATTGCCGGGCTTGAAGATGTTCGCCGGCATGATGCCGATCTTGCATTCGCCGGCCGTCATGACGCCCGGACAATTCGGTCCAATGAGGCGCGACGCCGATCCCGACAGCGATCGCTTGACCCGCACCATGTCCAGCACCGGAATGCCCTCGGTGATGCAGACGATCAGCGGGATTTGCGCGTCGATCGCCTCGCAGATCGCATCCGCAGCGCCCGGCGGCGGCACGTAGATCACGCTGGCGTCGGCGCCGGTCTTCTCCTGTGCTTCCCTGACGGTGTCGAACACCGGCAGGTTAAGGTGCTTGCTGCCACCTTTGCCCGGCGAGGTGCCGCCGACCATTTTCGTGCCGTAGGCGATGGCGGCTTCGGAGTGAAACGTGCCGTTCTTGCCGGTAAAGCCCTGGCAGATGACCTTGGTGTTCTTGTCGATCAGAATGGACATGCTGGGATCGCTTTCACGAAGCGGTCATTGAAGGGCTAATGGACACGTCGGTAGACGCCGGTGAGCACATCGGCCCAACCTTCCGCGTCGGGCGAGAACTGGATTTTCATGCTGTAGGTATTGTCGTCGATGAGTTCGTAGACGTGTCGTGCATTGCCGCGTAGCGAGCCGCGCACCAGGATCAGCGCGTTGCCGGTCCAGCCGCCTGAGGCCGGCGAGGGCGGAATGTAGCCGAGCGAATTGTACCAGAACAGCTTGTAGTGTCGGTCCTCGCGATCGTAGGTGAAGATTCCATGGGTCAGGAATATCTCGCCGCCGTCGCGGGTCTGCCGCGTATCCTGGATGAGGTAGAAGCCGTTCAGATCGATGCGCGCTGCGACCTGAGAGATCGCCGATCCTCCGGCAGTCCAGCGCGACGGAAACACCGTCTCCTCGCCGGTCCATTGGCCGGCGAACGCCGCGAGCCGACGATGTTCTTCAAGTAGCGACGGTGCGGCGAGATGATCCGCGCGCATCGGTCTAGCCTTTCACGGCCTTGACGATCTTCTGCGCGGCGTCGTCGAGATCGTCCGCCGGCAACACGTTGAGACCGGATTCGCGGATGATCTTCTTGCCAGCGTCGACGTTGGTGCCTTCGAGACGAACCACCAGCGGGACGTTGAGGCCGACCTGCTTCACCGCGGCAACAACGCCTTCGGCAATGACGTCGCACTTCATGATGCCGCCGAAAATGTTGACCAGGATGCCCTTCACGTTCGGATCTGCGGTGATGATCTTGAAGGCTGCTGCGACCTTGTCCTTGGTGGCGCCGCCGCCGACATCGAGAAAGTTCGCGGGCGCCATGCCGTAGAGCTTGATGATGTCCATGGTCGCCATCGCAAGGCCGGCGCCGTTGACCATGCAGCCGATCTGGCCGTCGAGCGCAACGTAGCTCAGATCATAACTCGACGCCTCGATCTCCTTGGCGTCTTCCTCGCTCTCGTCGCGAAGCGCCACCACTTCGGGATGGCGGTACAGCGCATTGCCGTCGAACGACACCTTGGCGTCGAGCACGCGCAGCTCGCCCTGCTTGGTGATGACCAGCGGATTGATCTCCAGCATCGCCATGTCCTTGGCGATGAAGGCATTGTAGAGCTGCGTGACCAGCTTCTCCGCCTGCTTGGCGAGGTCGCCGCTCAGTCCCAGCGCCTTGGCGACGGTGCGGCCGTGGTGACTCATCACGCCGGTGGCAGGATCGACCGAGAAGGTCACGATTTTCTCAGGCGTGGTGTGGGCGACGTCCTCGATGTTCACTCCGCCCTCGGTGGAGACCACGAACGAGACCCTCGACGTTTCGCGGTCGATCAGCGCCGAGAGATAGAACTCCTTGTCGATCTCGGAGCCTTCCTCGATGTAAAGGCGGTTGACCTGCTTGCCGGCGGGGCCGGTCTGCGCCGTGACCAGCGTCGCGCCGAGCATCTGTTTGGCGAATTCGTTGACCTCGGCGACGGATTTGGCGAGGCGGACGCCGCCCTTGTCGCCGGCGGAGGCTTCCTTGAACTTGCCCTTGCCGCGGCCGCCCGCGTGGATCTGGCTTTTCACCACCCAGACCGGACCGCCGAGCGTTTTCGCCGCGACATCCGAGTTGGCGGCTCGCAACACCGGCACCCCGCGCGAGACAGGCACGCCGAATTCGTGCAGCAACGCCTTGGCCTGATACTCATGGATGTTCATTGGTTGCCCTTTTTGGCGTTATTGCGAGCGAAGCGAAGCAATCCGAAGCCAGAAAGATAGAGTGGATTGCTTCGTCGCTTCGCTCCTCGCAATGACGGATCGATGAAGTCCGATTTCGGAAATGTCATTCGCCAGCAGATCGGGCGCGATCTTCTTGCAGGCATCGACGAGCCCCTGAACCGCGGCGACCGATTTGTCGAAGGCCTCACGATCCTTTCCAGTCAATTCGATTTCGACAATGCGATCGACGCCCTTGGCGCTGATCACCACGGGTACGCCGACATACATGTCCTTCACACCGTACTCGCCGTTGAGATAGGCAGCGCACGGCAGCACGCGCTTTTTGTCGCGCAGGTAGCTTTCCGCCATCGCGATCGCTGAGGCCGCGGGCGCATAGAACGCCGAGCCGGTCTTCAGCAGGTTGACGATCTCGGCGCCGCCGTTGCGGGTGCGATCGACGATCTCGTCGATGCGCGCCTGCGATGTCCAGCCCATCTTGACGAGATCCCGGCAGCGGAATGCCGGCGACGGTGGAATACTTCACCAGCGGCACCATGGAGTCGCCGTGGCCGCCGAGCACGAAGGCCGTGACATCTTCCACCGACACGTTGAATTCGTCGGCGAGGAAATAGCGGAAGCGCGAGGAGTTCGAGTACGCCCGCCATGCCGACCACCTTCTTCGCCGGCATGCCCGAGGCTTTCTGAAGCGCCCAGACCATGGCGTCGAGCGGATTGGTGATGCAGATGACGAAGGCGTCGGGTGCGTATTTCTTGATGCCGGCGCCGACCTGCTCCATCACCTTGAGATTGATGCTCAACAGATCGTCGCGGCTCATGCCTGGCTTGCGCGGAACACCCGCGGTCACGATGCAGACCCTGGCGTCGCCGAGCGCCTCATAAGAGTTGGCGCCGGTAAAGTTCGCGTCGAAGCCGTCGACCGGAGAGGACTGCGCGATGTCGAGAGACTTGCCCTGGGGAATGCCTTCCGCGATGTCGAACATCACGACATCGCCAAGTTCTTTCAGTCCGATGAGATGAGCAAGCGTTCCTCCGATCTGACCGGAGCCGATCAAGGCAATCTTGTCGCGCGCCATGGGAAATCTATCCTTTGATGACGAAGAGAGGAGGGAAGCAATCTTCAACAGGCTGGTGGTTAAACCTTTCGCCTCGCCCGTTCAAGTCGGCGCAGCGCGCATTCTTGCCACGCCTGGACTTCGACCCGGAAGCCCCACCCGTCATTGCGGGAGTGGAGCGACGAAGCAGTCCAGTCTGAGCGCTTATAGCATTGGATTGCTTTGCTTCGCTTGTATGGAATCAATGTCATGTCTCGACCAGTCCGGTGCTGGAGCTGCTGGCAGCGGAATCGCTGCGGCCGTGGGCCTGCGCCAGATAGGATTCCGAGCCCATCTCGATTAGGCGCGAGGAGGTGCGCTTGAATTCGTCCGCCTCGAAGCCGTCGGTCGCGCGATAGAGCGACAGCGGATCGGTATCGCTCGACGCCATCAGTTTCACGCCGTTGTCATAGAGCGTATCGATCAGGGCGATGAACCGTTTGGCGGCATTGCGATCGGCGTAATCCATCACCGGGATGTGGTCGATCATAAGCGTGTGGTAGTCGCGCGAGAGGCGCAGATAGTCGGAAGCCGCAAGCGGCTCCTCGCAGAGATCAGCAAACGAAAACCGCGCGACGCCGTGGGCCGAGCATGGCACGCGCAGGATGCGGCCCTTGATCGCGATGTCGCGCGGCTTGCAGGGCGCGCCGCCGGTCATAAGCGACCAGGCCTTGTCGAGCGCCGCATCGGCGGCGGCGTCGGCGGGTGTCAGCCACATCTTGACGCCGGCGAGCTTTTCCATGCGGAAATCGGTGCGGGCATCGAGACGCAGCACGTCCATGCGCGCCTCGATCTGCTCGATAAACGGCAGGAACAGCACGCGGTTGAGGCCGCCCTTGTAAAGGTCTTCGGGTGCGACATTGGATGTTGCAACCACGACAGTGCCAAGTTCGAACAGCCGCGCGAACAGGCGGCCGAGGATCATGGCATCGGCGATATCAGTGACGTGGAATTCGTCGAAGCACAGCAGCCACGCTTCCTCGAAGATCGAGATCGCGGTGAGATGAATGACGTCGGCGTCGGCCATCTCGCCGTGCGCGATGTTCCGACGAAAGGCATAGATGCGTTCGTGAACGTTGGCCATGAACTCATGGAAGTGCGCACGGCGTTTGTGAGCGACCCGGCTCTCATGAAAGAACATGTCCATCAGCATGGTCTTGCCGCGTCCGACATCGCCGTAGATATAAAGCCCGTTCGGAGGAGATGCGCTGTCGGAATGGAAGAGCTTGTCGAGAAAACCCGGCGTGCCAGCCGGCTTGTAGGCCACGAGCCGCTCGTCCAGCGCGGCGAGAGCTTCCACCGCCTGTGCCTGCGCAGCGTCCGCCTCGATCGCGCCTGACGCGACGAGGGCCTGATAGTGGTCGCGAAACG
The DNA here is from genome assembly GCA_963764445.1 of uncultured Alphaproteobacteria bacterium. GTDB lineage: Bacteria > Pseudomonadota > Alphaproteobacteria > Rhizobiales > Xanthobacteraceae > Nitrobacter. The sequence continues at coordinate 66,037 of CAVXSV010000023.1, read as the reverse complement.
AGGGTGGGCGAAGCGGAGAGCATGGAATACCTTACGGCCCCATACGAGCCGAAAACGCAAGTCGTGAATTCGACTGAAGAGCTATGCAGACCGGGCGATCACGCGCTGAGCGCGTAGGAGTCCTCGACCACGTAGGGGCCACCGCCGACCGACGCGCGCGAGGAGAACAGCACGAAGCGTGACGCCATGAAAACCCGCGTCGGAAAATAGCCGCGCACGGAAAGATAGTCTGCAACGTCCTGATTGGATGCATCGCGCAAGCGCGCCAGCGTGACGTGCGGTGTAAACTTGCGGCCTTCGGGATCGAGTCCGCAGCGTCGCACCAGTCTTTCGAGCTCGGCCTGCAATTCGATCAGCGGACGGCTCGGCACCACCGAAGCGACGACGGCGCGCGGTTTCTTGCCGCCGAAACTTGACAGACCTTGCAGCGCGACCTCGAACGGCTTGCGATTGACTCGGACCAGCACGGAGGCGATTTCATTCGCCGAGACGCCGTCAATATCGCCGATAAAGCGCAAGCGTGACGTGGTAATTTTCGGGATCGATCCAGCGCGCGCCTGGCAGGCCACCGCGCAAATTGGACAACGTGCTGGCCGATGTCGGCTGGTATTTCCAGTCCGGTAAACAAACGCGGCATCGCAAAGCCCTCGATGCAAAGGCTGGAGCCTTTGAAGTCGCGAACGGCGGCTTCGATGACGGATCAATGCCTCGAAGTCAGTCCCGTGACGAATCACCGATGGTTATTTTTACCGTAGTTCTGTGACTGTGCGAAGCATCCACCGTTTATCCTCCGTTAATTCTTGCCTCAAGATGTGCGCGCCCGCTTCTTAGTCCCGATGTCGTTGATCGTGCCGAGAAAGCTTCGACCGCAGGCAGGATATGCTCGACGATCATCGCCACGCCCGCTGCGGTCGGATGCATGCCATCCGCCTGGTTGAGCTTTGTGTTGGCCGCGACGCCGTCGAGGAAGAACGGGATAAAGCGGCACGTCGTATTCTTTTCGCGAGATCCGGATAAATCGCATTGAATTGCGCAGCATACTCGGTTCCGTAATTCGGCGGCGCGATCATACCGCACAGCAGGACCGCGATATGGCGCGCCTTCAGCCGCTTCAGAATTTCTTCCAGCGCGGCGCGCGTCACCTTGGGATCAGTGCCGCGCAGGGCATCGTTTGCGCCCAGTTCGAGCATCACGCCCTGCGTGCCAACAGGCACCGACCAGTCGAGCCGGTCCAGGCCTCCGGATGAGGTGTCGCCGGAAACGCCGGCATTGCCGATCGCGACGTTCATGCCTTTGTCTTTCAAGGCTTTTTCGAGCTTGCGCCGGAAACGCGTCGGTGGCTGGAAGTCCGAGGCCGGCGCTCAAGGAATCGCCGAGCACGACGATCGTGGCTGGGGCGCTGGCCGCGCTTTGTGCGAACGCCGAGTCCGGAAACAGTCCGGCTCCATTCATCGCCAACACCAGCACGCACACAAACGTGCGCGCTAGCCCCTCGACCGCCGCGAAGGAAGTGCCATATGAAATTCGCATGGATAGTCTCATCGAACCTTCGTCATCGGCCGGTCATTCCCAAACCCTCAAGCCGGATACCATCGTCATCTCGAACGTCAATCTGTCGCTCGGAAGCGGTGCGGCGCGGGTCCATATCCTCAAGGATATCAACCTCCGTGTTGCCCGTGGCGAAGCCGTCGGTCTGATCGGCCCGTCGGGATCCGGCAAATCCACGCTACTCATGGTGATGGCGGGTCTGGAGCAGCCCTGACAGCGGAGAGGTGGTGGTCGACGGCACGGCTTTCAATGCGCTCGACGAGGACAGTCTCGCGCGATTTCGCGGCCGACACGTCGGCATCGTGTTCCAGTCGTTTCATCTGATCCCGACCATGACGGCACTCGAGAACGTCGCGGTGCCGCTCGAACTCGCAGGCATTCCGGACGCATCGGCGCGTGCAGCGCGCGAACTGGAGTCCATGGGTCTCGGCGAACGGCTGCATCATTATCCGACGCAATTGTCGGGCGGCGAGCAGCAGCGCGTGGCGCTGGCGCGGGCGCTCGCGCCCGATCCGGCGATTCTCGTCGCCGACGAGCCGACCGGCAATCTGGACGAGGCGACCGGTCAGCAGATCGTCGATCTCCTGTTCACCAAGCATACCGAGCGCGGCATGACGCTGGTGCTGGTCACGCACGATAACGCGCTCGCGCAACGCTGCGACCGCGTGGTGCGGTTGCGCTCTGGCCGCATCGACGGACCGGCGACCGATCGCCACTGGATCGAGACGGCCGAATGACCGCTGCCATTGAAGTAGCACGCAGGAGGCGGCTGTCGCGCATTGCCGCTGCGCTACGCGTTGCGCGAACTACGCAGCGGGCTGCGCGGCTTCTATGTCTTCATTGCCTGCATCGCCCTTGGAGTCATGGCGATCGCCGGCGTCGGCTCGGTCGCGTCGAGCCTGTCGGACGGATTGGCGCGTGAGGGCCGCACGCTGCTCGGCGGCGATGTTTCGTTTTCGCTGATCCAGCGCGAGGCGAAACCGGACGAGATCGCCTTCCTGCGCGCGCGCGGAACCGTGTCGGTGGCGGCGACGCTGCGCGGTATGGCGCGCGCGCCGAACGGAGAGTTGGCACTGGTCGAACTCAAGGCGGTCGATCAGGCCTATCCCTTGCTCGGCGCGCTGACGCTGGCGCCGGGCATCCCGACGGCCGATCTGTTCGCCGATCATGACGGCGTGTTTGGCGCCGCCGCCGATCCGACATTGCTGGCGCGGCTCGATCTGAAGGTCGGCGATCGTGTCACGGTGGGCAGCGGGACCTTTCAAATCCGCAGCGCGGTCGCGGCGGAGCCGGACAAGCTGGCCGGCGGACTGGGGTTCGGGCCGCGCTTCCTGGTCAGCGTCGACGGCTCTGCGCGCCACCGCGTTGCTGCAGCCGGGCAGTCTGGTGCGCTGGATCTACCGGGTGCGGCTTCCCGATAACGGCGGAGGCGACAAGGCGGCGACGGCGCTGGCCGACGATGCGCGGGTGGCGCTGCCGGAGGCAGGCTGGAACATCCGCAGTCGCCACAACGCCTCGCCACAACTCGAGCGAACCATCTTGCGATTCACACAGTTCCTGACTCTGGTCGGGCTCGCCGCCTTGCTGGTGGGCGGTGTCGGCGTCGGCAATGCCGTCAAGAGCCATATCGACCGCCGCCGCGATGTCATCGCATCGTTCAAGGCGTTGGGCGCGACCGGCCGCGATGTCTTCGCCATCTATCTGACGCAGGTCATGGTGCTGGCCGCTTTTGGCTCGCTCGCAGGTCTCGTCGTCGGCGCGGCGCTGCCCTTCATCATCGTTGGCGCCTTCGGCCATCTTCTGCCGTTGCCCGTGGTTGCGGCACTGCACCCCGGGGAATTGGCGCTATCGGCCGTGTATGGCCTGTTGACGGCGCTGACGTTCGGCATGTGGCCGCTGGCGCGGGTCCATGACATTCCGGTTGCGGCGCTGTTTCGTGACACCGTCGCAAGCGAAGTTCATCGACCGCAGACCCGTTACCTGGTCTGGATGGCGCTGGTGATTGCGCTTTTGGTCGGAATTGCGATTGGTCTCGCTTACGACAAGCGCGTGGCCGCCGTGTTCGTGGCGTCGTCGGTGATGGTATTCGTGTTGCTGCGCGGCATCGCCTCCGGGCTGATGGCGCTGGCGCGCCGCCTGCCGCGCTCTGGGATCACCATGGTGCGGCTGGCGATCGCGAACATCCATCGTCCGGGAACGCTGACGCCCTCGGTGGTGCTTTCGCTCGGCCTTGGTCTCGCCGTGCTGGTCACGATCACCCAGATCGACGGCAATCTGCGGCGGCAGTTTCTGGCGGCGCTGCCCGAGCGCGCGCCGTCGTTTTATTTCATCGACATTCCCTCGTCGGTGTCGGACCGCTTCACCGCGTTTCTCAAGCAGCAGGCGCCGCAAGCGAAGGTGGAAGACGTCCCGATGCTGCGCGGGCGCCTCGTCGCGGCGCGCGGCGTCAAGGCCGAAGACCTGAAACCCTCGCACGATGCCGAATGGGTGCTGCAAAGCGATCGCGGCCTGACCTACACCGGCGAAGTCCCCAAGGGATCGAAGGTGGTCGAGGGCCAATGGTGGGGGCCGGATTATGACGGCCCGCCGCTGGTGTCGTTCGACAAGAAACTGGCCGACGGCCTCGGGATCAGAATTGGCGACACGGTGGTCGTGAATGTCCTCGGCCGCGACATCACCGCCACGATCAGCAACATGCGCAGCGTGGACTGGGAAAGCCTCGGCATCAATTTCGTACTGGTGTTCTCGCCCAACGCCTTCCACGGCGCGCCGCACACCCATATCGCGACCCTGACCGAAGTGCATGCCAGCGCCGCCGAAGATGTCGCCATCATCAAGGCGGTCGCCGATGCCTTCCCGATGGTGACAAGCGTGCGGGTCCGCGAAGCCCTGGAGACCATCGGAACTGTGGTCTCCAACCTGGTGCTGGCGATCCGCGGCGCCAGCGCCATCACCCTGATTTCGGCGATTCTCGTTCTCGGCGGCGCGCTGGCCGCCGGTCATCGCCATCGCGTTTACGATGCGGTGATCCTGAAAACCCTCGGCGCCACCCGGTTGCGGCTGCTCGGCGCCTACACGCTGGAGTACCTGATGATCGGCGCGGCCACCGCGATATTCGGCATGGCGGCTGGTTCCATCGCCGCGTGGTTGATCGTGACGCGGCTGATGACGCTCGGCTTCGAATGGCAGGCGGGCAGCGCGGCCATTGTGGTAGTCGTCGCGCTGCTCGTCACGGTCGGGCTGGGACTGGCAGGCACGCTGATGGCGCTCAACCAGAGGCCGGCCTCGGTGTTGCGGAATTTATGACAATTTGTAGCAGGCATCAGGGTGATCGTGCCGATGATGCCGACCATGAGGCTGGATTAAAGATTCCCTTGCAGATTGGGCGCTTTTGGCGCATCCGTCAGCCCGGGATGAGCCATTTCCTGTTCAAGAGGGCGACATTCAGCCGCGCATGGAAGCTTGCGCCGATTGTGCTAGTTTCCCACATAGAGCTTGGGTCGGACACTGGCCTGATGACGAAATGAATATCAGCAGGCCGACGTATCCGAGATAAATTCGCACTGGCGCGTAAATCCTTGCGGTGCCAGACAACCAACGGGAATTCGACCATGTCGGACTTTGACCGTAACTATGCCTCTTCCTCTCCCTTCGGCCGAGCCGCCGGACGCGTTGATACCGCAGCCGTCGACGCCGGTCTGCGTTCTTATATGCTCAAGATCTACAACTACATGTCGATCGGCCTCGCCATCACCGGCCTGGCCGCGCTCGGCGTTTACATGTTTGCTGTGACTGGCGACGCTTCCCTTGCAGCCAAGTCGGCGACAGGTGCTTCAATCGCCCTGAAGAGTGGACAATACCTGACGCATTTGGCTATGCGATGTTGCCAGCCCGCTCGAAGTGGGTATTCATTCTTGCGCCGCTGGCGATGGTCTTCGCCATCTCCTTCGGCATCCAACGGCTGAAGCCTGCGACCGCGCAAATGCTGTTCTGGGCATTTTCGGCACTGATGGGCATCTCGCTGTCGTCGATCTTCCTGGTGTACACCCACACCTCGATCGTGCGGGTGTTCTTCATCACCGCGGCCTCGTTCGGTGCGCTGAGCCTGTACGGCTACACCACCAAGCGTGACATGACCGGCCATGGGCTCGTTCCTGATGATGGGCCTGATCGGCATCATCATCGCGAGTGTGGTGAATATCTTCATCGCGAGCTCGGCGTTGCAGTTTGTGGTGTCGGTGGTCGGCGTGTTGATCTTCGCGGGGTTGACCGCCTACGACACCCAGCGGCTGAAGAACGACTACATCTACGGCTACGCCTCACAGGGTGGCGAAATCGCCGAACGCGCGGCGATTACCGGTGCGCTGTCGCTCTACCTGAACTTCATCAACCTGTTCACGCTGCTCCTGCAGTTGCTTGGACAGCGCGACTAGGCATGATCCCGAAAAGTGGTCTTCCGGTTTTCGGATCAGATCATGCCTCAATGAACAGCCAGACGATTTAATACGCAAAGCCCCGGCCAAGGCCGGGGCTTTTTCGTTGTGCCCGGATATCGTCGGGCGCGAGACTCGAATGACTCCCGCGTCCGCTTATATATCCGGTATGCGCCCGCAAGACATCCTGATGCCCGTCGCCGCCGGGATTGTGCTGCAAGCCCGGCGGCTTCCATATCGATCCGGTGCGGGCCGTCGATCGCGCGGTCATCACCCACGGCCACTCCGATCATGCCCGACCCGGCCACGGCGCGGTGCTGGCGACGCAGGAAACTCTCGACATCATGCGGCTGCGCTACGGCGACAATTTCGCCGGCAGCAGACAGGCCGTTGCCTACGGCGAGACTATCCGTCTCGGCGACGTCTCGATCACATTCCATCCGGCCGGGCATGTGCTGGGCTCGGCGCAGATCGCGGTCACGCATGGCGGTAGTCCGCATCGTTGCCTCCGGCGACTACAAGGACGTCCGCGACCCGACCTGCGCGCCGTTCGAGGTGGTGCCGTGCGACGTCTTCATCACCGAGGCCACGTTCGGACTGCCGGTGTTCCGTCATGGAGACGCGGCGTCCGAAGTGAACAAGCTGCTGGCCTCGGTCGCGCTGTTTCCGGAACGCGCGCATCTGGTCGGTGCTTATTCGCTCGGCAAGGCGCAGCGCGTGATCGCGCTGATCCGCGAGGCCGGCTACGACGCGCCGATCTATCTGCACGGCGCGATGGACAAGGTCACGCACTACTATCAAAGCCGCGGCATCGCGCTTGGCGACCTGCGGTCGGTCAAGGGGATGAAGAAAGCCGACCTTGCGGGCACCATTACGCTGGCGCCGCCCTCGGCCACCTCGGATCTCTGGACGCGGCGCTTTCCCGATCCGGTGACGGCGTTTGCGTCGGGCTGGATGCGGGTGCGCGCGCGAGCTCGGCAGCGCGGTGTCGAACTGCCGCTGGTCATCTCGGATCATGCCGACTGGGATGGCCTGACTCGCACGATCGCTGCGACAGGGGCAGGCGAGATCTGGGTGACGCACGGCCAGGAAGATGCGCTGGTGCATTGGTGCACGACGAAGGGTCTCGTCGCGCGTCCGCTGGCGCTGGTCGGCTACGGCGACGAGGACAGCGGGGAGGATGCAACAGCCCTTAAGCGAAGAGGGCGGCTCATGAACCGCTTCGCCGAGTTGCTCGATCGTCTCGCCTACGAGCCCGGTCGCAACAACAAGCTGCGGCTGATTACAGCCTATTTTCGCGAGACGCCGGATCCGGATCGCGGCTATGCGCTGGCCGCGCTCACCGGCGCATTGTCGTTCAAGCACGCCAAGGCTGGTCTGATCCGCGACCTGATCGCCGCGCGCACCGATCCGGTGCTGTTCGCGCTGTCCTACGATTATGTCGGCGATCTCTCCGAGACGGTGGCGCTGATGTGGCCGTCGCTCACAGCTGATGCGCGGCAGAGAGCGCCACAACAATCCGCCCCCTCCGACCCTGACCGAGGTCGTCACCACGCTGCGGACGCTCGGCAAGACCGAACTGCCGGCGCAACTTGCGCACTGGCTCGACGAACTCGACGAGACCGGGCGCTGGGCGTTGCTGAAACTCGTCACCGGTGCGATGCGGATCGGCGTGTCCGCGCGGCTTGCGAAGACCGCCGCAGCCGCGCTCGGCGACAAGGACGCCCACGATGTCGAACTGATCTGGCCCGGCCTCGCGCCGCCTTACCTTGATCTGTTCGCATGGCTCGAGGGCCGTGGCGACAAGCCGGTCAATCGCGATCCCGCGCCGTTCCGGCCGGTGATGCTGGCGCACGCGATCGAGGATGCCGATTTCGCGAATCTCGATGCCGCCGATTTCACGGCCGAATGGAAATGGGACGGCATCCGCGTGCAGGCGGTCAGCGGCCGCGACGAGCATGGCAATGTCGCGACACGGCTCTATTCGCGCACCGGCGAGGACATCACCAATAGCTTTCCGGATTTGCTGCCGTCGCTGCGGCTGGAGGATTCTTCCGAAGTGACGCTTGACGATTCCCGAAAACCGCTTCGCACTTTTCGGCATCAAGCGTTCGCAATCGACGGCGAGTTGCTGGTGGTGCGCGACGGGCAGGTGCAATCGTTCAACGTCCTGCAACAGCGGCTGAACCGCAAGGCGGTGACGCCGAAGCTGATGAAGGAATTTCCCATCCACCTGCGCGCCTACGATCTGCTCGGCGACGGCGACAACGATCTGCGCGAGTTGCCGTTCGAGGACCGGCGGCGACGGCTCGTGGCTTTCATCGCAGCGCTTGACGACCCGCGTATCGATCTCTCGCCGCAGGTGCCCTTCGCGACATGGGGCGAACTCGCGGCAGCCCGTGCCGACCCGGCCGCAGCAGGCGCGGGAGCGGATGCCGACGCCGTCGAGGGCGTCATGCTGAAACGCCGCGACGCGCCGTATCTGCCGGGTCGCCCCAAGGGCCTGTGGTGGAAATGGAAGCGCGATCCGCATGTCATCGACGCCGTGCTGATGTATGCGCAGCGCGGCCACGGCAAGCGCTCGTCCTACTACTCGGACTACACCTTCGGAGTCTGGACCGCGGTCGATGGCGACGAGCAACTGGTGCCGGTCGGCAAGGCCTATTTCGGCTTCACCGACGAGGAACTGCTGCAGATCGACCGCTTCGTCCGCCGCAACACCACCGAGACCTTCGGCCCGGTGCGCCATGTCGTGCATGAGCCCGATCAGGGGCTGGTGCTGGAAATCGCCTTCGAGGGATTGCAGCGCTCGGCCCGGCACAAATCCGGCGTGGCGATGCGTTTTCCCCGCATCAGCCGATTGCGCTGGGACAAGCCGCCGCGCGAGGCCGATCGGCTGGAGACGCTGGAGCGGATGCTGACGTCCGATGCCACAATTCAATCCACGTAAACATACAGGACCATTGACGGCGGAACGCGGGTTCCCCATGTGCCTCACACTGTTTATGCTGCGCGGGTACTGAGACCCGCAGGAGAGCCACGATGCCGAACGACACCCCGGAACTTGCGGGCCAACCACGACAGCCTGTCGCGTTTCCTGGGTGGCTCGCCGCTGGCGGTTGTTTTTCGCCTGACCCTGCTGTCGATTCTGGTCGGCGTGATGCTCGCGGCGATCGGCTTCGATCCCTGGAATATCGTGCTAAGCATTCGCCTGCTGGTCGAACGCGTCTGGAATCTCGGCTTCGATGCGATCAACGGATTGTGGCGCTACTTCCTGCTCGGCGCCGTCATCGTGATCCCGATCTGGCTGTTGTCGCGCTTGTTCGGCGCGCCGCGCGGGCGTTAGCCAGCCGCTTTGCGCCGGGCCGCAATGACGAATCGGCGCTTCAGACCGGCCAGTCTTCCGCCGTAATTGCCGCGGCATCCGCGCCGATGATTTCTGACAGCGAGTCGCGCCCGGTCCGCAGCAGCGTCGACGTCAGATCGCGCTTGATGTCGTCGACCAATCCGAGCCCTTTGTAGATCAGCGACGAATAAAGCTGGATCAGGGTGGCGCCGGCGCGAATCTTTGTCAGCGCGGCGCCGCCGGTGTCGATGCCGCCGACGCCGATCAAGCGGGAACGCGCCCTCCGTGCGCACATAGGTCTCCGCCACCATCCGGGTCGACAGCCGGAACAGCGGTCGCCCCGACAACCCGCCCTGTTCTTTCGCGCGCGATTGATCGCGCAGGGCCGATGGCCGTGCCAGCGTCGTATTGCCGACGATCATGCCGTCGATGCGGCGCGAGCGCGCGATGTGAACGACGTCGTCGAGTTCGGCCAGCGTCAGGTCGGGCGCGATCTTGAGCAGCACCGGCGTGTCGCCCGCATTCTGACGGACCCGCTCGCGGGCGTCGATCACCTTCGCCAGCAGATCGTCGAGCGCCGCCGCCTGCTGCAGGTTGCGCAGGCCCGGCGTATTGGGCGACGACACGTTGACGGTGAAGTAGCTCGCCACCGGCGCGAAGATTTCGATCAGCCTGACATAGTCGGCGACGCGATTGGCCGAGTCCTTGTTGGCGCCGATGTTGACTCCGACGATGCCGCCGGAATGCGCGCGGGCCGCCAGCCGGCGCAGCACGACGTGGGCGCCGTCGTTGTTGAATCCCATGCGGTTGATCACGCCCTCGTCGCGTTCAAGCCGGAACACGCGCGGGCGCGGATTGCCGGGCTGCGGCTTCGGCGTCACCGAACCGATCTCGACAAAGCCGAATCCCAGCCGCAGCAGCGCGTCGGGGACTTCGGCGCTCTTGTCGAAGCCGGCGGCCAGGCCGATCGGGTTGGGAAAATTCAGACCGAAGGCGCGAACCGCGAGTTTCGGATCGTCGGCGCGCTGGCGTATCGGCGGCAGCAGCCGCAATCCCTGTATCGCCATGCGATGCGCGTCCTCGGGATCGAACCAGCGCAAGAGCGGCAGCGAGAAATTGTCGAAGGCGCGGATCACGGCGCGAGCTCCGGGATGTCGTGATAGCCATCCGGTCGTGCGCGCATGTCCAGCACCGCCGTGACATGGCCGAGATCCAGCTCGCCATAGAGATGCGGAAACAGCTCGCCGCCGCGCGAGACTTCCCAGCGCAGCGCGTCACCCAGTCCATCGGCATCGATCGCGATCAGGAGCAGCCCGGTCTGGCCAACGAAGTGCTTGCGGGCCGTGCCTTCGAGCTGAGACGCGGTGGAAAAATGAATGAACCCGTCGCGCAAATCGTCGGCGCTGCCGCGAAAAACGCCGTGCCGCTCGGCCTCCCGCCAAGCCGAAGCAGGACAGATTTTGTAGATCGTGCGCACGCGTGTCCCGAGCCCGTCATTGCGCTCCCAAGATACTGAAAAGCGCATAATCCTGTTACCGCTCGCTTAAATTGCAGCGGATCATGCGTGACCGTATCGGTGGCCCGGTCGCACTTCAAGAGCCGCATTTTGCGCCCCGGCGCATTGCAGGCTCGCGCCAGTTGAGGTAATAATTCCTAGTCTTTGACAGAATTCACCGCCCCGGAGAGCGGAAATCAGGACGCGCCACATGGTCATGCTGACACACGACCAGATATGGACGGCGCTGGATCGTCTCGCGGAGCGCGCCGGCCTGTCGCCATCGGGCCTCGCGAGAAAAGCCGGGCTCGACCCGACCACCTTCAACAAATCGAAGCGCATCACCAGCGACGGCCGCGAGCGGTGGCCTTCAACCGAGTCGGTGGCGAAAGCGCTCGCCGCGACCGACACCGCGATCGACACCTTCGTGCAGTTCATCGAAGATACGGCGCGCGCCGCGCAGGCCGTGCCGCTGCTCGGTTTCGCCGAGGCCGGCGCCGGCGGCTATTTCGACGACGGCGGCTTTCCTGTCGGCAAGGGTTGGGACGAGGTGGGTCTTCCTTCCGTCCAAGACGAACACGCCTATGCGCTGGAGATATCCGGCAACTCGATGAAGCCCGCCTATCGCGACGGCGATGTCATCGTGGTCTCGCCGGGGACGCCGATCCGGCGTGGCGATCGTGTGGTGGTGAAGACCAGGGACGGCGAGGTGATGGTGAAAGAACTCAAGCGCCGAACCGCGAAGATGATTGAATTGCAATCGCTCAATCCGAAGCCACGTCAACCGCACGCTGCCCGCTTCCGACGTGGAATGGATCGCGCGAATCGTGTGGGCGAGCCAATGACCACTTCGTCCTCCCCGCAACCACGGGGAGGGGGCATGTTGCGGTTGTGACAGTTTAATCGATCTACGCTGCCGCGCCGTCCTTCTTGTTCTGACAATTCTTGACGAGATCGTCGACCACGGCGGGATCGGCGAGCGTCGTGGTGTCGCCGAGGCTGGACGGCTCGTCCTCGGCAATCTTGCGCAGAATGCGGCGCATGATCTTGCCGGAACGGGTTTTCGGCAGGCCCGGCGCAAACTGGATCAGGTCGGGCGAAGCGATCGGGCCGATGTCCTTGCGCACCCAGGCGACCAGTTCCTTGCGCAGCGTCTCGCTCGGCTCCACGCCCTTCATCAGGGTGACGTAAGCGTAGATGCCCTGGCCCTTGATGTTATGGGGATAGCCGACCACGGCGGCCTCCGACACGCTCTCATGCGCGACCAGCGAGCTTTCGACTTCCGCCGTGCCCATGCGATGGCCGGAGACGTTAATGACGTCATCGACGCGGCCGGTGATCCAGTAATAGCCGTCGGCGTCGCGGCGGCAGCCATCGCCGGAGAAGTACTTGCCCTTGTAGGACGAGAAGTAAGTCTGCTCGAAGCGGGCGTGATCGCCATAGACCGTGCGCACCTGGGCCGGCCACGATCTCGCGATGCACAGATTGCCGCTGCATTCGCCTTCCAGAACCTTGCCGTCGGCATCGACGATCTCGGGGACGATTCCGAAGAACGGCTTGGTCGCGGAGCCGGGCTTCTGCGCGATTGCGCCCGGCAAGGCCGAGATCATGATGCCGCCGGTCTCGGTCTGCCACCAGGTATCAACCACCGGGCAGCGATTGTCGCCGACCACGCGGTGGTACCATTCCCAGGCTTCCGGATTGATCGGCTCTCCGACCGAGCCGAGCAGGCGCAGGCTTGCGCGCGAGGTTTTCTTCACCGGATCGTCGCCCGCCTGCATCAACGCGCGGATCGCGGTCGGCGCGGTGTAGAAGATGTTGACCTTGTGCTTGTCGATCACATTCCAGAACCGCGAATTGTCCGGATAGTTCGGCACGCCCTCGAACATCATTGTGGTCGCGCCGTTCGCCAGCGGCCCGTAGAGAATGTAGCTGTGGCCGGTGACCCAGCCGACGTCGGCTGTGCACCAGTAGATGTCGCCGTCGTGATAATCGAACACATGCTGGTGCGTCATCGCCACGAAGATCAGATAGCCGGCGGTGGTGTGCAGCACGCCCTTGGGCTGTCCGGTCGATCCCGAGGTGTAGAGAATGAACAGCGGATCTTCCGCGTTCATCGGTTCGCACGGGCATTCGCTTTCGACCACGGCGGCGGCCTCGTGATACCAGACGTCGCGCGTCGGGTTCATGTTGACCTTGCCGCCGGTGCGCTTGACGACGATCACCCAGTCGACTTCGCCGTTGACCTTCTCGATCGCGGCATCGACGTTGGCCTTCATCGCGATGGTGCGGCCGCCGCGCAGGCCCTCGTCGGACGTGATGACGACGCGAGATTTGCAATCGCGCAGGCGGCCGGCGATTGAATCCGGCGAGAAGCCGCCGAACACCACCGAATGGATCGCGCCGATTCGCGCGCAGGCGAGGATCGCGTAGGCTGCTTCCGGAATCATCGGCAGGTAGATGGTGACGCGATCGCCCTTCTTGACGTTGCGCAGCCGCAGGATATTGGCCATCTTGCAGACTTCGTCGTGCAGTTCGCGATAGCTGATGTGTCTCGACTGCGAGGGATCGTCGCCTTCCCAGATGATCGCGGTCTGGTCGCCGCGTTTTTCCAGATGCCGGTCGATGCAGTTGTAGGCGGCGTTGAGCACGCCATCCTCGAACCATTTGATCGACACCTTGCCGAGTTCGAACGAGGTATTCTCGACCTTGGTGAACGGCTTGATCCAGTCCACCCGCTTGCGCTGCCTCGGACCAGAATCCGTTCGGATCCTTGATCGAGCGCGCGTACATCTCGCGATATTTGGCGTCGTCGATCCAGGCGCGCTTTGCCCAATCCGCGCTCACGTCATAAATCTTGTCGGACATCGTCTTTCGCTCCACCGCAAGACCCGTGCCCGGATCGGCGGCCGGCCCGTTTTCATCGTTGCAACGATTATGCGTCGCAGCGCGGTAGGGCGACAAGCCGTAAGTACTAGGACCTTGGTTGGGCTATCGCGCCGCTCGCTATGGTTGATAGCTGGACCATCACGATCGCGTTGGCCGGCCCCGAAATCGCCAGGGTGACATCTGTTTTGCCGGATTTCCGGTAACCAATTACCGCCAAACCACTGTCCCGGACTAGCGCCGGCCGTCCTGACCCCCTAAATGGCCCGGTCGAAACCGGCGGCACAGCCGGAACAAACATCCGATGACAGGCATTTACGGCAGTCGAGCCAGAGTGAGACGCATAAAACCATGATGGATCAGCAGAATTTCGAGGCTATTCGGCCTGTTACCGCCGATTCCATCGTCCCGCCAGCAGTTGCTCCGGCTTCGATGGAAGCGCTCGCCGGGGAACTGGGCCTGAAACTCGGCGATCAGAACGAACTGACCATCCGCCGCATCAAGCGCGGCAAACTGTATTCATTTGTTCGCGCCAACGGCACCCGCGTCCGGCAAGCCGGCACCATCAAGCGGCTGAATGCGATGGCCATGCCGCCGGCCTATGTCGAGGTGCGGTATTCGCCCGACCCCGCCTCGCACTTGCAGGCGGTCGGCGTCGATGCGGCGGGACGGCTGCAATATCGCTATCACCCCGACTGGGAGAAAGTGCGAGAGCAGCGCAAGGCGCATCGGCTGTCGAAGCTCGTGGCAGCGCTGCCGAAAATCCGGCGCAACGTCTCGATACACCTGTCCGGCGACCAACCGACCCGCGAGTTCGCGCTGGCGGCCGTGATCGAACTGATAGCGCGTACCGCGATCCGCCCCGGCAATGAATCCTATGCCCGCCTCAACGGCACACGCGGCGCCACGACGCTGCTGAAATCGAATGTCGCGATCGACGACGATTGCATCGTTCTGACCTTCAAGGCCAAAGGTGGCAAAGCCGTGCGCAAGGAATGCGACGCGGCCAAGCTTGTTCGCGCCATCGGCATTCTGCGCGATGTCCCCGGGAAGCGGATGTTTCAGTATCGCGACAACTCAGGCACCGTTCGCGCCGTCAGCACCGCGCAGGTCAATGCGTTCCTGCGCGAGATCGCCGGCATCAAGATTTCATTGAAGGATTTCCGTACCCTGATGGCTTCGGCTGTGGTGCTGGACTCGCTGTCACGGATTACGCCTGCGACAAGCGAGCGCGGCCGTCGCAAGCAGGTGCTGGAAGCGGTACGTGCCGCGGCGGACGAACTGTCGAACACGCCGGCGATCTGCCGCAAGAGCTATGTGCATGACACCATCGTCACCGCGTTCGAGGATGGTATCCTCGAAGGCTTCGCCGCGACCCTAAAGGGGTATCGCTCGCAGTCGAAGCGCGAGCAACTCCTGGCGCAGGTGGTGGCCGCTGCGGCGTGAAAGGTTTTGCCTTTCTTTAGCCGGCTATAACCCGCCCATCTTGCAGACCAGCTTCCATTCCGCCGATGTCACCGGCTGCACCGACAGGCGTGAGTATTTCACCAGCGCCATGTCGGTCAGGCGCTTGTCGGCCTTGACGGCGGCCATCGTCACCGGCGTTGTTCAGCGGCTTGTCCGCCTTGATGTCGACGCAGACGAACTTGCCGGTCTTGTCGGTGGGGTCGGGATAGGCCTCGCGGATGATTTCGGCGATGCCGACGATCTCCTTGCCCTCATTGGAATGATAGAAGAACGCGCATGTCGCCTTTTTTCATGGCGACGAGGTTCTGCCGCGCTGTGAAGTTGCGCACGCCGGTCCAGGCCTCGCCCTTGGCGCCCTTCGCCACCTGCTGATCCCACGACCACGCCGAAGGCTCTGATTTCACCAGCCAGTACGCCATCGCTATCCCTCCGCCCGGAACGGCCGCGTCAGCAGATTGTCGATGGCGGCGTCGATCGTCAATCGACCGGCGAGAATGGCCGCGACCGCCTGTGCGACCGGCATCTCGACGTCATTCGCCGCCGCCAGTTCGAGCCAGCACCGGCGCGGTGAATTCGCCTTCGCTCAGTTTGTCGCTCGGCGCTGTTCGCCGCGGCCGAGTGCGATGCCGAGCGAGAAATTGCGCGACTGCGGCGCTCGAACAGCTGAGGATCAGATCGCCGAGGCCGGACAGGCCGGCATGCGTTTCGCTGCGCGCGCCGCAGGCGCAGCCGAGCCGCATCAGCTCGCTGAACGCGCGCGTCGTCAGCGCCGCCAGCGCCGACGCGCCGAGTTGTTTCCCGACGACGATTCCGGCCGCGATCGCAAGGACGTTCTTCGCCGCGCCGCCGATCTCGACGCCGCGCACGTCCGTGGTGTGATAGGGACGGAAGGCGGCCGAGCCGAGCGCGTGGACCAGCGCGACCGCCATCGTATCGTCTTTCGCCGCCAGCGTCACCGCGGTCGGCAACCCGCGCGCCACGTCGTCGGCAAAACTCGGTCCGGACAGGATCGCGGGCGACGGCTTGAGGCGCGGCTTCTTCGATCACCTCGGTCATGAAGCGCCGCGTGCCATGCTCGATGCCCTTGGCGCTGGCGATCGACGGGCGTCCCCGCTGGGAGATGCGGGGCCAGTGAGGCGACCGCCGTGCGCGAATTCTGTGCGGGGACCGCGATCACGACGATATCGGCGCGGCCGGCAGCGGCGATGTCGTGCGTCACAACGATGCTGCGGTCGAGCGGAATGCCGGGCAGTCGCGGATTGTCCCGCGTTGCCGAGATCGTCGCAGCGATCGCCGCATCGCGTGCATACAGCGTCACCTCTCGTCCCGCGCGCGCGGCGACGCCGGCCAGCGCCGTGCCCCAGGCGCCGGCGCCGATCACGGAAACACGGTTGAGAGATTTCATCGCGACAACGTCTTCAAAATCCGGCGCGGGTATTGGCGAAGCCCGCCGGCGCCTGAGCGCTGGCGTCGAGCAGCCAGCGGGCGCGCGGAGGAGTTTCGAGCGTGTCGGTCAAACCCGCCGCCAGGCGTTCGGCGCCGGCCCATGCGATCATTGCGCCATTGTCGGTGCACAAGCGCCGGCGGCGGGATGATGAGCGTGGTCTGTGCCTTGGCGGCGACGCTCTCGCAGCGCGCGCGGATCGCCTGATTGGCGGCGACGCCACCGGCGGCGACCAGTGCGCGTGGCGTACCGAACCGCTCCTGAAACAGTTTGAGGCCGACGCCGAGCCTGTCCGCTGTCGCTTCCAGCACGGCGGCCTGAAATCCGGCGCAGAGATCGCTGATGTCCTGCGGCTCCAGCGGATTGATGCGGCTGATCTCGTTGCGCACGGCCGTCTTCAGCCCGGAGAGTGAGAAATTGGCGTCGGGGCGTCCGAGCATCGGCCGCGGAAAGTTGAACCGCGTCGCGTCGCCGCTCGCCGCGGCGCGTTCGACCTGCGGGCCGCCGGGGTAGGGCAGGCCGAGCATCTTCGCAACCTTGTCGAAGGCTTCGCCCATGGCATCATCGACCGTGGTGCCGAGCCGCACATAGTTGCCGACGCCGAGCACCGCGACGATCTGGGTATGCCCGCCGGAGGCGAGGAACAGGCAATAGGGAAATTCCAGCGCGCCGGTCAGCCGCGGCGTTAGCGCGTGGGCTTCGAGATGATTGACCGCGATCAGCGGTGTGTCGATGAACGAGTGCGATCGCCTTGGCCGTGGTCAGCCCCACGATGACGCCGCCGATCAGGCCCGGACCGGCTGCGGCCGCGACCCCGGACAGCTCGCGGAAAGTCGACGCCTGATTCCTTCATCGCGCTGGCGACGATGCCGTCGAGCAGATCGACATGGGCGCGCGCCGCGATTTCCGGAACCACGCCGCCATAGGGGGCATGTTCTCCGGTCTGCGACCGCACGATGTTGGAAAGAATCCGCGCGCTGCCGTCCGCCTGGCGTTCGACCACGGCGGCTGCGGTTTCATCGCAGGTGGTCTCGATTCCCAGCACCAGCATCGGCGTGTTGTACCTAGACTAGATATGGGCCCTTGCGTTATCGGGCAAACCAGCGTTTCCCTCTCCTTCACGGCGTAGCATTATGAGGTCTTGGCGTGCAATCCTCCGGTGAGACAGACATTCTGGCAACGATCGGCACCCGGGGCAGCCCGCTGGCGCTGGCGCAGGCCCATGAGGTGCGCGACCGGCTGGCGCGGGCGCATCAGGTAGCGCCCGAGCGGATCGCCATCAGGACCATCCGCACCTCGGGCGATGCCATTCAGGACCGGCCGCTGTTCGATGTTGGCGGCAAGGGACTTTTTACCAAGGAGATCGAGGAAGCCCTGCTCGCCGGCAGCATCGACTCTCGCGGTGCATTCGTCCAAGGACGTGCCGACATTTCTGCCCGACGACACCTGGCTGCCGGCATTTCTGCCGCGCGAAGACGTGCGCGACGTCTTCATCAGCCCGCGCGCCGCGTCATTGAACGATCTGCCGGCGGGCTCGATCGTCGGGACCGCGTCGCTGCGGCGTCAGGCCATGGTGCTGCGGCTACGCCCCGATCTGAAGGTCAATACGCTGCGCGGCAATGTCGAGACCCGATTGCGCAAGCTCGCGGCCGGGGAAGCCGACGCCACGCTGCTGGCGCTGGCCGGCTTGAATCGCCTCGGATTGCAGGACAAGGCGACGCGCATTCTCGAGACCGAGGAATTCCTGCCGGCGGTCGGGCAGGGCGCCATCGCGATCGAATCGCGCCGTGACGACGACCGCATCAACGCGTTCGTGAAGGCGATCGGCGATTCCGAAACGGAAGTGGCGCTGAGCGCTGAGCGAAGCTTTCTGGCACTGCTCGATGGCTCCTGTCGTACGCCGATCGGTGGTCATTGTCGCGTGAATGGCGATCGCATTCTACTTCCGCGGTCTCATCATTTCTCCCGATGGCACGGAGTCCTATGAAACCACGCGCGAAGGCGACGCGGCGGATGCGGTCGCGCTTGGCGCGGACGCCGCGCATGAACTGCGCGAGCGCGCCGGCGAGAAAGTTCTTCACGCTGTTCGCCGGAGCGTGAGGCGTGGCGGTTCTCGTCACACGACCTGAACCAGACAATGAAGCCACGGCGGCGGCCCTGCGTGCGAAGGGGCTCGAGGTTCTATTGTCGCCGGTGCTGCGCTTCGAGGCGGTCGCTTTCGAGATTGATCCGGATGCTGCGCTATGGTGCGGTCGTCGTGACCAGCGCCAACGCGCTGCGCGCGCTCGCCGTCATCCGGCGAGAGAGTCGCTGCTGAAGCTGGCCGTGTTCGCCGTAGGCGAGTCACACGGCGGAAGCCGCACGCCAGGCCGGTTTTCAGGATGTGGTCGCGGCGAGCGGAGATGCGGCGGCATTGCGCGACTCATGATGAAGAGTGTCCGCGCGAAAGTCTGACGAAGGCGCCACGGTTCTTTATCTCGCTGGGGCCGATCGTTCATGTGATCTCGCGGGAGAGCTCGAGAGAACGCGGTTTGGACTGTCGTGACGGCGACGAGTTACCGGATGGTGCCGGTGGCGAGCTGTCTCGCGAGGTCTGTGATGCGTTTGCCGCGCACCGGATATCAGCGGTGCTGCACTACTCGCGACGCAGTGCCCGTGCGTTCCTGGACGCCGTCCGCATCGGGGGAGTTGAAATATCGGCTTTGGCGGTTCCGCAATGTTGCATCTCCGGCACTGTGGCCTCGATTCTGCGGGATGCCGGCGCCCCCCATGTTGTGGTGGCGCGCGCGCCGGCCGAAAATGAGGTATTTGAGGTGCTGGACCGTGTGTTGCAGTCGGTATCGCGGTAAGTTGTGCGTTGCGGCCGTTAATCGCGGTAATGGGGAAGGGGTTTCGAATCTGGTATTGATGTCTTGCTGCAATGGGGAACCGTGACGATGGCCGACGACAAGCACGATGATGCGTCGCAGGAGGGGAGCCCGCCGAAGCGATGACTCTGTCTCCCGACCGACCTCGAAACGACTGAAATTTCCGGGGCGGCAGACGATGCCGGTTCCGCGGACGTGGCCGAGACGACTGACGATCAACAATCGATTGGTGAGCAGTCGGTTGCTCCTCCGCGTGCACCGTCCCGCTCCTCATCGCGCTCGTGATCGGCCCGCAATTACCGGCGCGATTGCAGCCGGGCTCGTGGTCGGCGCCGTATGGCTGGCGGGCTGGGCGCCGTCATCCTCGATCTGCCGCAAGTTACTACCGCGGAATTCGGTGCTCTTTCGAACCGCGTTGCGAGCGTCGAATTCGAAGTCGGCGAAGCCCGCTGCGTCGGGGCTCGATCCGGCCGCTGCGGCGCGTATCGATACTCTGGAAAAATCCGTCGCATCCTTGCGGCGATGAACTGTCAACGGTTCGCGGTCAATCCGACAGCTGGCTGCGGCGGTAAAGGACGGGACCTCTGGGCCGCAGGAAGCCGCCGATGCGCCGGATCTCGCGGCCATCAGCGCGCGGCTCGCCGAGGTCGAGAAGACGACGAAAACCATGCCCGCTGAGACAACCAAGCACGACACTGTTCCGGCCGACGACGTGCCGCTTCGCCGCGTCGTGGCCGCGACGCTACTGAATGTTTCAGTTCGGCAGGGGCAACCTTATGGCGAACTGCTGGCGGCATCGAAAGCCCTGATTGCCGATCCCGACACATTGAAGCCGCTGGAGATGTTCGCGGACTTCTGGCGTACCGAGCGCGAACGTGCTGTGTCGCGAACTGCTCGCGATCGTTCCCAAGCTCGCGCCGTCGCCGGTCATGGCGACGACCGGCACCGATATCGTGAACCGGCTGCAGGAAGGCGCCGCGCGTCTGGTGCAGCATCGAACGCGCGGATCGCCCCGGCCGGAGAATTCCGCCGGCGCTGTCGTTGCGCGCATCACGGCATCGGCCCGGCAAAACGATGTTGCTGCCGCGAGGGAAGAATTGAATGCACTTCCTCCGGCTGATCGCACCGCCGCCGAGCCCTGGATCGCCAAGGCCGATGCGCGCGATGCCGCTCTTGCCGCGTCAGCGTCAATTCGCAGCCGACGCGATGGCGGCGCTGGCCAAACCGGCGCCATAGGTTCCAGATGTTTCGCATCATCCTGTTCCTCGTTCTCATTGCACTCGCGGCAGCGGGCGCCTCCTGGGTTGCCGATCAGTCGGGCACGATCGTGATGTCGTGGAATGGCTGGCGGGTCGAAACCACGGTGCGGGTTTTCGTACTAGGGCTGGGCCTGCTTGTCGTTGCCGCCGTGCTGTTGTGGACCGCTCATGTGGGCCTTGTGGCAGGCGCCCAAACGCATCCGGCGTGCGCGCCGCGACCGTCGGAATGCGCGCGGCCGGGACGCGATTACCCGTGGACTGCTTGCGATCGGTCAGGGCGACGCCGCAGCTGCACGAACGCATGCCAAGGTTGCCCGGCGGCTGGTTTCGCATGACCCGCTGGCGCTGCTGTTGCACGCGCAGTCCGCGCAGCTTGACGGCAACGCAGACCGCGCGCAGCGCGCGTTCCGCACCATGGCCGAACGCGCTGACACGCGGTTGCTGGGCCTGCGCGGGCTCTTCATCGAAGCCCAGCGCGCCGACGATTCGGCGGCCGCGGTGGCGATCGCGGAAGAAGCGCTGAGACACTCGCCATCCTCGATATGGGCCTCGCAAGCCGCGCTGGGTTTCCGCTGCGCGAGAGGCGACTGGACCAGTGCGCTCGCGATCCTCGACAAGAATCGTCGCGTTCAGGCTTGATCGACAAGGCGCGTTATCGCCGTCAGCGCGGTGTGCTGCTGACCGCGCGGGCGCTGGAGCTTGAAACGTCGGATCGCGATGTGTCGCGCGATACCGTGATGGATGCGGTGAAGCTTGCGCCGACGCTGATTCCGGCCGTTGTGCTCGCAAGCAAGTATCTGAGCGAAGCGCATCAGACCCGGCGTGCGATGCGGATCATCGAAATCGCGTGGCTGGCGCAGCCGCATCCTGATCTCGCCGAGGCCTATGCCCATGTCATGCTCGGTGATTCAGCGCGGCAGCGGCTGGTACGCGTCGAGACACTGGCGGCAAAAACCCCGGTCATCCGGAAAGCGCGCTGGCGATTGCGCGCGCGGCGATCGATGCCAGCGAATTCGCCCGGGCGCGCGAGGCACTGGAGCCGCTGATAGCTGCGCCGACGCAACGCGTTGCGATGCTGATGGCGGAAATCGAGCACAACGAGCACGGCGATAGCGGGCGCGCCCGGGCCTGGACGCTGCGTGCCGTGCGTGCCCTGCACGATCCGGTCTGGACCGCGGACGGGTATGTGTCGGACCACTGGCGTCCGGTTTCACCCGTGACCGGGCGGCTCGACGCTTTCCAGTGGCAGACGCCGCTGGCGGCGCTGCCTTCGCACAGGTCCGCCGTGGTCGAGGCGAAATTTCCGGACCAGATCATGGGCGATGCATCGCGCGTCGAGGCGTTGCCCGCGACGTCACCAAGGCCGGACCAATCCGCCGCTCAGGACAATGCACCGCTGGCGGGTCTGGTCGAATCGTCATCGTCCGAAATTGTCGCCACACCGGTCGAGGCGGCTGCGACATACAGCCGATCTCGCGTCCTCAAGCGGACCTGGACAAAGCCGGCGCATCCGGCATTCCCGCCGTGATCCCGATCGTTCGCGCTCCGGACGATCCGGGGGTCGATGACGTACCCCAAAACGATGAATTCGCCGAACAAAACACCCCCGAAGCGCGCCCAGCCGACGGATGGCGCGGGTTCCTGTCGCGCTGGGGTAGCTGACCGTGCCCGAGCGCCGGTATTGGTGGTCCGGCGGCGGGTTCTTGCAAAGGTGGGCGGTGACCGATATCAGAAGCTAGGCGCGCCGGGCTTTCGCCAAGCGCGCCAGCAAGGGTTCGCCGCAATAGCTCAGTTGGTAGAGCACGTCATTCGTAATGACGGGGTCACAGGTTCGAGTCCTGTTTGCGGCACCACTTTCCTCTCCAAGCAAGTCCGATTTTGTCCGAAGAGTACGACATATCAATCTGTTGCCTGCCAGTAGTCGTCCACGGTGATCCGAGGCGGTGTGTTGGTATCTGAACGATTTTGTTGGTATATCTGTTGCTAACGATCCGATGCAACGGAGCATATACCAATATGGCACTGACCGATCGTGAAATCCGAAACGTTGAGCCGGACAACGGACTGGCGAAGCTGTCGGACGGTGGCGGATTGCAACTCTGGGTGACGCCGGACGGCGCCAAGCGATGGCGGCTCGCCTACCGCTACAACGGCAAGCAAAAAACCCTGGCTATCGGCGTCTACCCTGCAACCAGTCTTCGAGAGGCCCGTGATGCTCGGCATGACGCGAGGCGCCTGCTCGGTTCGGGACAGGACCCCTCGCTTGTCCGAAAGCTGAAAAAGGCCGCGAAAGGCAAGGCGTCGGCCAATACCTTCAACTCGCTGGCCGACGAACTACTCGAAAAGAAGCGCGTGGAAGGTAAGGCCGAACGTACCTTCGACAAGGTCGAGTGGCTGTTGAACCTTGCCCGCCCTGATCTTGGGAAGCGCCCAGTTTCGGAGATCGCCGCCCCTGAGGTGCTAAGGGTCCTGAAATCGGTGGAGGCTCGGGGTCGGCTCGAAACCGCGAAACGGCTGAGAGCAACGATCGGGCAGGTCTTCCGCTTTGCCGTTGCCACCGGGCGGGCAGATACGGACCCGACGGCCTCCCTCCGCGGAGCTATCGCCTCGCCGGTGGTCCAGCACCGGGCGGCCATCGTTGAACCCAAAGCCTTCGGTGGCTTGCTCAGGGCCATTGCTAGCTATGAAGGGGCTCCAGAAACGAAGGCCGCTCTGGAATTGCTTGCGCTTACCTTCGCGGGTCCTGGTGAAATTCGCGCGGCGGAATGGAGCGAATTCGATCTCAGTAGCGCCATTTGGTCTATCCCGGCCACGAAGATGAAGATGAGGCGCCCGCACCGCATTCCGCTGGCATCCCGCGCCGTTACCCTGCTGCGTGAGCTTCACGGCATCACCGGGAATGGACGCTTCATTTTCCCGTCCAATCGATCGCGCGATCGCTGCATGAGCGAAAATACCATCAATGCCGCCCTGCGCAGACTTGGTTTCACGAAGGACGAAATGACCGCGCATGGTTTTCGTTCGGCCGCGTCATCGATGCTGAATGAATGCGGCATGTGGAATGCTGACGCTATCGAGCGTCAGTTGGCTCACGTCGATAACGACAGTGTGCGGCGTGCCTATGCTCGCGCCGACTATTGGGACGAACGGGTCCGTATGATGGCTTGGTGGGCAGATCGATGTGAAGAAATGAAGCGTGGTGCTGTCATCATTCCGCTTCGGGCATGACTTAGGTTCCACTTCCAGAACGACACTTGCTGCTTGGGGCGTGTACTCATAGGCGTTGGCGAACGTCTGGTTTAGTGCGCACAACGGACTCAAGTTGGACATAGCGCCATGGCCGAAAAGTGCACAGAAGCAGACGCCTCCTGTCAGATAAACGGTCAAAACGAGAAGCGTGCCTCCACGGCGACGGTCTTAACTCCTACTAAAACTGTTCGTGGATCTCTTAGGACCGTTGTTGATTACCGGTCACCTACACGATGCCAGCTGCCGCCGAAATCATCATGACATCGATGACAGACTGAGATTGGGCGCGGCCCGCTCACCGTGGATCGCGCGGTCGATCGAGTTGATCAATCCCTGAATTTCCACGAACTTCGTTCGCGCGCGTTCCGCCTTGTCGCGATCGAACGGCGCGGCGAGTACCTTGGCATGAGCATCGCGCTCCTCGACCATGCGATCCCGCGCTTTCTTCAACATATCAAGACGGTCATTCATGTCGGATGCCCTGACCTTGAATTGGCGTGGCCATCATCCAGCCATAGCTGTCATCAGTGCGGAAATATCGATGGTCGCGAAATTGGAAAACGTATCGGAGACGGCGTAAGGGAAAATGATTTTGTCGTTGTGCCGCATCGCGCCGCAGGTATAGACGACGTTCGGAACGTATCCTTCACGTTCCGAGGGATCGGGGCGAAGCAATGGCTCGCGCAAACGGCCTATCACCTTCGAAGGATCGTTCTTGTCGAGCAATGCGGCGCCAATCGAATATTTTCGGACCGGCCCGACGCCGTGGGTCAGCAACAGCCATCCCTCATCGAGTTCGATCGGCGATCCGCAATTGCCGATTTGCACGAACTCCCACGGGAATTGCGGCTTCAGAATTGCCTGTCCGCCATCCCAGGTGTGCAGATCATTCGAGTAGATCAGATAGAGATTCTCGTTATCCTGCCGCGCGATCATCGCGTATTTGCCATCGATCTTGCGAGGAAACAGCGCCATACCCTTGTTGCGAGCCGCGTTGCCATTCAGTGCCGACAGGCGAAACGAAACGAAGTCGGACGTCTCGATCAGTTCCGATCGGATCGCCCGTCCGCTATAGGCGGTATAGGTCGCATAATATGTTCTGTGGTCGCCATCGCGAAATTCAACGAAGCGCGCGTCCTCGATTCCGTTGGACTGAGATTCCGTGATCGGGAAAATCACCCGCTCGCTGATGTGCTCGTCGACCTTGAAGACAACCTCGAGATCGTCTATCAGGGCCAGAGGCGGAAACGCGGATTTCGGGGCTTGATGCAAGCCGTGCAGTGGAATCGACGGTTACTGTTCCGTCGGCCGCAATCAGCCCGGATCGAAACGTCAAGGACGACACATGACCTTCGCCGACCGCACGAAGGCTGAGAACGAAGCGCAGACTGCCTTCCGGCGCATCCGACTGATCCGGATGCGCTACGATGCTCGGATTGAACAGCGCAGACGCCTCAAACGAATATTCGTTCAGGAAGTAAGCGCCGATCAGTTGGCGCTGCACCTGCGTGAATGCAGCATGATCGGCCAGCGCGGCTTCCATCTCTTCGGCGCGCGCCTCGAATGTACGCAGCAGGTTGCGGTGACGGCCCTCGAAATTCTCCAGCACGTCAGCCAACTGGCTCGCTGCGGTATCGGCATCGAGGCTTAAAACCCTGTCGACGATATGATTGGCGCGAGTCTTGTCCGTCGGATTGAGATCGCGCGGCTCGGTTGCCGGCTTGAACGGTCGCACGATTACGCGCGTCGGGTCGGGTCGTAGAGAAAGAGCCTGGCGGCTCAGGAAGGGATGCTGCGACAAGGATTCCTCGGATTTTTTTTACGCAGATTGTGAATGTTTGGGTGGTCAAGCCACGCGCGGCAGAAGATTTGCGCGGTTCTCGCTGAGGCGCGCAATCTGGCGAATTTCGCAAAGGCCGAGAAGATAAGACACCACGGATTCGCCCCCGCAGTTCTCATTCGGGCGATCGGCGTGCAGGCCGTCGCGGCAACTCCCGGTTTCCAGATCGACCAGCGAGACCGACAGATCATTGCTGCCGAGAAACCATGCGAATACGCGCGCCGCTTCGGCTTTCCACTCCACGTCGTGATCGGCGCGCCACGCAGCAAGACAGGCGGCGATTGTCGCGGCCGCCTCCAGCGGCTGCTGATCGAATGCCCGCGGCGGCTTGGCGCTTATCGTCAAATCCTTCTGTGCCGACGGGTCTGAACTGACCCGTGGCGGAGGTCTGCTGGGTCACGAGCCAGTGCAGGGATTTCAGACCCGCTTCGAGATAGGCCGGCGTCTTGGTGGCAATGCCGGTCAAGATCAACGCTTGCGGCAAGCGTGCGTTGTCATAGGACAGCCCTTCCTCAAACCAGACCCAGTCCCGGTGTCTCAACCGTGGCGAAAATCGACATCAGTCTGATCAGCGAGCCAAAGGCGGAGGCTGATCGCTTGCGTATCATGGGTAACGGCGGCGCAGTAGGCGTCGAGCCCCAGCAACGCGAAAGCCCACGCGCGCGGCGAACTGAGTTTTTCAGCGGTCGGTATCGACCTCGGAGAAGAGCGATGCCGCCCAAGCCCGCCGCGACGGATTTGCGTCGGAAAGCGCGCATACGCCCAACGCCCAGAGTGTCCGGCCGTGGCTATCCTCCGATCCCGTGTCTTCAAGCCAGGTCCGATCAAAGCCCATGAAATTGCGAAAGCGCTTGGTGTCAGGATTCCAGGCATGCTGGACGAAGGCGGCGAAGCGGGCCGTCAGTACCTCCGGCAGGCGCTGCTCGCCGGGGTTGTTGAGCGCGCACGCCAGCAACAGCGCGCGGGCATTGTCGTCGACGCAATAGCCGTGAGAACGATCCGGTACACTATGAACGGCGTGCTGAAACAGGCCGGTATCGTCGCACATCGACAGGAAGTGATCGATCTGCATTTCCGGGGGAGCATGACTGTCGCGCAACAACGTGCTGGTGTCCGATCGGGCAATCGTCTTTAGCCGATGCCTGCGGCCGGCATTTTCAAACACGGACATGTAGCGGTCGGCTGTTCGCTCCCACGTCATGGAGCGGCTGCTCGAATAGGCGCGCTTTCGCATCGCCTGCCGCAGCGCATCGTTCTTCAGCAGCTTTGCAATCTCGCTGCCGATCGTCGCGGCATCGCCAAACGGCACCAGAATGCCGCGGCCGTCGGCCAGCAATTCCCGGGCATGCCAATACGGCGTGGAAACGACGGCTTTCCCCAACCCAAAACTGTAAGCCAGCGTACCCGACGTCATCTGAGCTTCGTTGAGGTAAGGCGTGACGTAGACGTCGCACATCGAAATGAAATCGAGCAACGTCTTCTGATCGACAAATTGATCGAGAAACACCACGTGATCCTCGAACGCCAGCCTTTCGGGCCCGTTCGATGAGGCTCTCGCGATAGGCCTCGCCCTGATCCCGCACCAGGTTCGGATGGGTGGCGCCGAGAACGACGTAAACGGCATCCGGCCGGCTTTTCAGAATCGACGGCATGGCATCGATCATCACCTCGACACCCTTGTTGGGTGAGAGCAGACCGAACGTCAGAATCACCGCCCTGTTGCTGAACCCGAGCTTGGCTTTGGCTCCGTCTGGTTCGAGGAACTCAAATTCCGGAATGCCGTGCGGGATCACTTCGATCTTTTCGTCGGGCACGTGGTAAACGGCGCGCAACAGTTCGCGGCCCTTTTCGGCC
Organism: uncultured Alphaproteobacteria bacterium; assembly: GCA_963764445.1. GTDB lineage: Bacteria > Pseudomonadota > Alphaproteobacteria > Rhizobiales > Xanthobacteraceae > Nitrobacter. The sequence continues at coordinate 38,349 of CAVXSV010000023.1, read as the reverse complement.
ATGACGACGATCTTGGACGAAATTGCGACGATGTGCGAAAGCACGTCGCGCTGCGCGGTTGTCGGTTCGGACAGAACCGTATGCAGCGTCGTGACGATCGGCATGGTGAGCCGCGACAGCAGCGGCATGATTCGATTCCCGGCCTCGCCTCCGAAAATACCGAATTCGTGCTGCAGAGACACGGCCTCAAACCTGCCACTGTTCAAGAAATCCGCGGCCGCAGTATAGTCTTCGACACATCCATCGTTGATCTGAAAACCGACGGTGGGCGGATAGTCGTAGACCTGATCATGATCGGTCATGGCGACGATGGCGGCTTCGAGATCAGGACGCGAGTCGGCTACGGCGCGTTGGAGATCGGTGGTGAAGGTCGCAATTCCGCAACGGCGGGGCAATGAGTTGCCAATGAACGCCATACGATTGAGCGTAGTCACGTCGGTGCCTCCTGTTCTACAAACGGCGGCAAGCGTTCGGACGCAGCCTGTGCTGATGGCGCGCACGCGGAAACCGGACCGGGTACGGTGCCGATATGACTCTGCTGCTCAAGCGCGCTGGAATTTACATTTGAGCCGAGATAGACGAGCAAGCCCGTCACGCCCTCATCACCGGTTTCGATTGCGGCGCGATCCGCGACAACGAAAAAGGCATCGCCGAGAGATGCGTCAGTCAAACCGATCCGGGCATGACCACCGACAACCAAAACCCAAGTCTCTTCTGGCGCGTCGAGCGTCCACATGGAATTTACCGGTAGGTCGAATTGCTCCAGTACAAAATGAGGGCTGACGACGAGCGCGGTTCTTGCTTCGGTCAGCTTTTGCGGCGGTAGCTGAGAGTCGGCCGGTCCTGCTTTAGCAACGGCCACGGCATGATCGACATGCAGTTCACGTTGCCGTTCATAGTCGAACAGGCGAAAGGTGACGTTGCTTTGCTGCTGGATCTCCGCGAGGACGATTCCGGCGCCGACCGCATGAATAGTGCCGGCGGGGACGGAGATCACATCGCCGCTCTGAACCGGGCGCCACCGCACTCTGTCGGCGATGGAACTGTCTTCGATCGAAGCGCGTAATTCCGCGGACGACAGCGGATGCTTCAATCCAATAGCAACCTGCGCGCCGGGCTTCGCAGAAAGAATATACCAAGCCTCTGTTTTGCCGTTCGGCAGGCCGAGTGACCGGGCAAACTTGTCGTCCGGATGAACCTGTATGGAGAGCGGTTCGGTTGTAAACAGCAACTTGAGAAGCAACGCAGACTTTGGTGCTGCGACATCCGCGCGTTCGAACCACAGCTCGCCAATCGCATCACCATTTGCAGGTGAGGCAGCCCAAGGCAGCAGATCGGTGCTTCCCCACGGCTTGCGGTGCATTTGCACAACGGCATGTTCGATCGTCACATGGCCTCCGGCCAGCGGCTCACAAACCGAGCCGACACAAAATGGCGCGACCTCGCTCGCTCAAGCGAGCGCGTCACGATTCTGATTTTCAACAATTCAGCTAAGCTAATGCGTCGTTCGCGATGCACAGCATCGCGGTTCAGGCGCGGCAGCGAGACCTTCATGTCCACATTCAGTGAGACGTGTCGCGACCCAGTTATAACAAGGTCCAATTGCTGCGGACTTCCCGCGCAGCGCCGCTGTTGAGCGCTTCGTGTTCATGCGCTCTTTCGGACCAAATAGCCATGACTATCTTCGGAGCGAACGCCGCACGATAAGCAGAAGCCCGCCGGCTTTGCGGCCGGCGGTCTTCATCACACTTCGATAACCTGAGCACGCCTCTGAACGAGAGACGCGCAACCGATCTAGAGGTCCCAGTACATCCGTGGGTATCTCAAATCGGCGAATTAATCGACGCGAAGGTTTTCAGCGCTGGTCTTGCCGCGCATGCTGTCGGTCTTGGCTTCGAACGAAACCTTCTGACCGTCGTTGAGGGAGCTCAAGCCAGCGCGTTCGACCGCGCTGATATGAACGAAGATATCCTGTCCGCCACCGTCAGGCTGAATGAAGCCGAAGCCCTTTGTCGCGTTGAACCACTTCACTGTTCCAGTTGCCATTTATAGTCTCCAAGATGCGCGAAAGCGCGTTGCTCGCACGACCTTCGTGCAAGCTTGATCCGAGTTCAGCGATGTCTTGGGGAATGGAGCCGGTTTCGGCGCGGTCAACAAGCCAGAGCGACAGTTCGAATTTAACCTACATATGGTGACTGTAAGGGAAATACAAGGGGCCGCGATCGAAGCGCTCCACATTTGCATCCTGCGCTATGAGGTCGGCTCAGAACTAATAAATAGCTATTAGGCCAGAAAGAGCGCACGTTCATGGAATGTCGTCGCAAACACAATTTCTCGTGCAGGCCTTCAACACCGCAAAAGGCGATCAGTTGAAGCCAGACAAGCCGATTGTGTGTCGATCAGCTGAGGGCGCGCGTCGAACCGCGCAGAGGCTCGCATTGTCCAAGGCAGGCGTCGTTGCCTTCTCCACGACCTCTGATGACGAAACCGGCGACTATGACGAGGAGCCGACGATCTTTTATCGGGAAGGACGGATCCCCGACGAATTCAGTGAGATGCCATGACGGGCGCGCTGTCGGTGCTATTTTCTGAAAACGGATTACCCGATCTTCCGATAATCCTGATCGAGCCGCATCGAAATCGGGAAGGCGCTTTGGCGCATCAAGTTCTGCTACGCGGATCGTGAGCCGCTCTCCATGAGTTCGGTTCAGGCTTCGGCGCTGGCCGGTAACCTTCATCAAATGGGCGAAACCCAGTTGGCCGACGAGATCGACGACGCAGTTCGAAGCGCGAAACGCTACTGCTTGATGTGAATGCGCCTGTTCAACGAGACGCGTTATCAATCCAAGAGGAGATCGTCGTGGCAAAAAGTAATCGAGAGTTGAAGAAGCCGAAAAAAGAAAAAGCCAAGATCATCGCGGCGGCACCAAGCCAAAAGGGCGCTCCGGCATGGCAGCCAGGCGTCGGTGCGGGCAAAAAGAAGTCGTGAACCGGTAGTCATCGCGGCATCAAGAGTTATCGAACTAATTTTTTGTGAGCATTGGCGTTGAGTTTTCGCGGACCCCGCTGAAGTGCTGCCGGCTCTGGATACGACCCTGTCTTGAGCACGTCTCGCGAAGCCGGTTTCGCACGCTTGCTGTTGCCACTCGTTCAATAGTTCTCGCGCCTCTTTGAGATATCGCCGGATTGTATCGTCCGACAGTGGAATGCCCTGCAACTCTAAATCGGACACGATTTCGGCAATGATTTTCGACCGTCTGTCTGCTGGGTTGTAGGAATACTCTCGAACTGCCATGCCGGAGATCGCCTTCAGCATGTTTTGTCGCTCGATAAGCGATTGCGTCTTTGTAGGTTCGGGAGCTGGCGGCGCTCCGTTGACCGCGGCCAATTCGCCCTCAAGCTCTGCGATTTGCAGACGGCCAGCTTCGATCAGGTCCGACTTCTTTTCGACGACGCATTTCCAGTCCGCGATATGTTGAGCATACATTTTTTGAAGCTTTTCATACTCCGATTGGAGGCGATCGCACGCTGCATTCGCATCTTCGTATCGTTTCTTCCAATCGACCAGCTTGCCCTTGAGCTTCCCGACCTTTTCCGCCAGTTCGGCCGGAACGGCGATCTCGTTGTCCTCTGCCCTTTCCGGTTACAAACAGACTTGGCAGTGGCCGGCATCTGTTGGTATATTTGTTGGTATCAACCTGCCGCGATAAATTAAAATCGTTGGATTTCATGGTATTAGTAATAAAATGTGATGCCTGTTTGCTCCTTGTCTGGTCCGGAGACACGGCTACAAGGCCTTCACAGATCAGCCGAATGATCAGCCAGATATTAACACGAATTGATGGAACGCCGATGATCCGATTTGCCGCCATTCTATCGCTTCTCCCGTTCCCCCCTTCTCGCGATGACCGCAACCTCGTCGGCGCAAACCGCCGGGGAGAAACACAATTCCGAGTGCGCGCGCGACGTGGCGCGGCACTGCCGTTCCAAGATGAACGACGGCGATATGGTCGTTCTGGCGTGCTTGAAGGAACACCGCGCCAAGCTCAGCAAGTGCTGCGCCAGGACTTTGGCAGAGCACCGCCAGTAAACTCACGTCCCTCTCCTCCGGAGGTTGCTGCGGTTCGCCGCCGGGTCGAAATCGTCCCGGCCAAGCGATCCAAACGGGCGCCGATCGGCGACGCCGGTGCCGCGCGCACCCTGGTTGGCGGACGACGCACCTGATCGGGTCCGCTGATTGGAAAGCCGTCGCGCCACCGAAAAATTGGATGCATCGGATGTCTTGCACGGAAGTCGTTCAGGCCTAAACTGCCTCCGGTAACCCGGACCGCACCCGTTTTCCGGCCGGCCGCCGACCCGCGTCGCTTCCGGATCTTCGTCATGAATGAAACGCGTGCCCTGTTTTCGGTGCTGAGGCAGACCACGGATGCTCCGGTGGTCGGCGCTATCGAGCATCTGATCGACAAGGGCGAAGATCGCGACCTCAACCGGATCAACCTTCTTGATTTCTCCGCGCGTCGCGGCCTCGACGAGGAACGGGTGATCGCCGGTTTCCTGCATGCGTCGCGGCTCGGCCTGTTCGACATGACATGGAACGTGCTCTGCCCCGGTTGCAGCGGCGTGCTCGATGCCCACAGCACGCTGAAATCGCTTCGTCACGACGACTATAACTGCGCACTGTGCGCGGCGTGCTACGAGGTCTCGGTCGATGAACAGGTCGAGGTTGCTTTCACGATCAGCCCGCGGGTGCGCCGGATCGCGGCACATGATCCCCATAGCTTGCCGATCTGGGAATACGCGCGGCAGATGTTCTGGAGTTCTGGCATCGATCTGAACGAGGGATCATTCTCGCGGCTGATCAACGAAGCAACGCTGGAAGCAATCGAATTGCCGGCGGGCGAGAAGGCACTCCTGTCGCTTCATTTGCCCAATCAGTTCATCATCGTGTTCGAGCCGGTGACGCACTCGGCGCAATTCATCGACGTGCAGGGCGAGCCGACAGCGGAACGGCAACATCTCTCGATCGTGTTCAACAACCTGCACGCGCCGACCGGAACGGTGACGATGCGGCCGGGGCCGCTGCGCCTGTCGCTCGAAAATCAGTCGGATGTCCGGACGCTTCCCGCGGTCTGGATTGCGGGCGACGCGTTGCACGGACTGCTCGGCAAGCGCAAGCCGATCCTGACCGCGAAACGGATGCTCGGCCAACCAGACGTTCCGTGACGTCTATAAGGCGGACAATCTCGACGTCGACCAGCGGCTCAAGATCACGTCGCTGACGTTTCTGTTCACCGACCTCAAGGGCTCGACCGCGCTCTATGAGCGGGTTGGAGATATCGCGGCATTCGATCTGGTCCGGGCGCATTTTCAGGCACTGCTGGAAATCATCTCGGCGGAAAAGGGTGCGGTCGTGAAAACCATTGGCGATGCAGTCATGGCGACCTTCATCGCGCCGGCCCAGGCGGTCGCTGCCGGATTGCGGATGCGCTCGGCGATGGACAAGCTCAATGCCGCCCGCGGCAGGCAGGATCTAGTGCTGAAGGTCGGCATTCATGAAGGGCCGTGTCTTGCCGTCATGCTCAACGAACGGCAGGACTATTTCGGACAGACCGTCAATATCGCAGCGCGGGTTCAGGGACTTTCGACGTCGCAGGCGATGTATGCAACCAGTCCCATTGTCGATGCGCCGGCGGTTGCCGACCTTCTGCAGAAGGCTTCGATCGTTCCGGTTCAGAAAGAGGCAGCGCTGCGCGGGATCGCCGACAAGGTTGTGGTCTATGAAATTCCCTGACCAATCTTGTTTCCGAGGCCTTTCCGAAGCGTAATCCGCGCATGTGGAACCGAGGTGTATGGCGTACGTTTCAATTTCGCCCCATATGCATGCGCTCGCAGCCATACGACATGGCCAAACTCATTTCTCTGGCGGACGTATTGATGCTCGATAAATTACGCCATTTCATTGCTGACGTTGTCTCGCCCGCCGCGCTGAACAATCAATCGTTCGACGAAACCGGCTATAAGCTCGCGGCGACGGCACTGTTCGTCCATGTCATTTCGCTCGACGGCGCACCTTCCAATGTGGAAATTCGCAAACTGCACGAGCTGATCGAAACCCGTTTTAGCCTGGACCCCGGCACCGCCGACAGGCTGATCGCGTCAGCGACACTGGTGGAGGGCGAAGCGGTCGACCTCTATCATTTCACCAGCGTGATCATGCGGTCGGTGAATGATGAGGACCGTTTGCGCATCGTCGAAATGATGTGGGAGCTGGTTTACGCGGACGGCCGCGTCAGCGAATTCGAGGAGAATGTAGTGTGGCGCGCTGCCGATCTCCTGGCCATCTCCTCGCGCGATCGCATCGAACTTAAGCATCGCGTCGCCAGCAAGCAGTCGGCGGCCGATCCTGCGTCCTGACCGCGAATTCCGTCGAACGTTGGAATCGGATCTACCAAGCGCCACTTTTTGCTTCGAACATTGACCGTGTTATCTCGCAAATCATTTCAAGAGTGTGGATCGTGACTCATCTGGTGACGCTGATAACAGGTGCTTCCTCCGGGATCGGCGCCGAACTGGCCCGTGTGTTTTCCGCCCACAAGCACCGGGTGGCTCTGGTCGCCCGGCGTGCCGATCGCCTCAATGCATTGGCGGCCGAAATCGCCGCGGCGGGTGGAGTTCCCCCGATCGTGATTCCCTGCGACCTCGGCCACGCGGATGCCGGAGACAGGATCGCGACGGCGCTCGCCGCCGAGAGCATCGAGGTCGAATACCTCGTGAACAATGCCGGTTATGGACTGTTCGGCCGCGTCACCGAACTGGATCGCGCCGATCAGCTCGCGATGATCGACCTCAACGTCCGGGCGCTGACGGATCTGTCGCTGCGGTTCTCCGATAAGCCTCATCCGGCTGCGCGGCGGCATTCTCAACGTCGGGTCGATCGTGGGATTTCTGCCGGGCCCCGGCATGGCCGTCTACCATGCATCGAAGGCCTATGTCCTGTCGTTCAGCGAGGCGCTGCGCGGCGAACTCGGGCCGCGCGGCGTCCGTGTCACCGTGCTTTGTCCCGGCCCGGTACCGTCGGAATTTCGGGCGCGGGCGGGCGTGAAACCCGGTTTTGACTTCTGCAATCCTGAATGTGTCCGCGACGGACGTTGCTCGGGACGGCTACCGCGGCCTGATGGCCAACAAGAGGGCCGTGCTGCCCGGCCTCGGGATCAAGGTGGTGCCGTTTCTGCTTCGGTTATTTCCGCGCGGCTTCATCCTGTGGGCGGTCGCCGGCTTCCAAATGCGGAGGCGGCCGTAACGTCCGGCCTGGTCTCGCACGACGCGTGCCAAAGAATTGGCAGGACGATGATTGCCACAAGGAGATCGCTGGTGGAGCCAGGCGGGATCGAACCGCCGACCTCGTCATTGCGAACGACGCGCTCTCCCAGCTGAGCTATGGCCCCGTCCACGGCCGCGGCGATAGACGCGGCGACCGGAAACGCCGCCATTTACAATCCCCGTCAACGGCAAGTCAAGAACGACCAAAATCGGCATTTTAAGCGCCATTTCCTGCGGACTTCCCTTGTTTGGCGGGAACCGAAACGATATTTAGCAGGCTCGTGTTCCCGAGTTCGAAACTCGCTGCCGTCGCTGCGCCACCCAAGAGGAACTTCGAATTCCAAGGGATAATCCTAGAACTCCTGAATCATCGCACCAGTCGAATCCACGACCAAACCCGCGAGCCAATCCCCCATGCGCGCCATACTGGATATCGTCCTCATCATCCTCGACCTCTATGTCTGGCTGCTGATTGCCTCGGCGGTCCTGTCATGGCTGATTGCCTTCAATGTGGTGAATACCCGCAATCAGTTCGTGGCCGCGGTGGCTGAGTTTCTGGAGCGGATTACCGAACCCCTGCTGGCGCCGATCCGTCGGTTAATGCCGAATCTCGGCGGGCTCGACATTTCCCCCATCATCCTGATCCTCATCATCATGTTCATGCAGCGGGTCATCACCTATTACATCTATCCTGCCGTGTTCTGATCGGCGGCCCGATGGAGCCGTGGCGGTATTCTTCGGAGGGTCTCAGCATCGCCCTGCGGGTGAGGCCGCGGGGAGGTCGCGATGAGATCGACGGCATCGAAATGCTGGCCGATGGACGCCCGGTGGTGAAGGTCCGCGTGCGTGCCATCGCCGAAGGCGGCGAAGCCAATCGCGCCGTCATGGCGGTGCTGGCGAAGGCAGTCGGCGTGCGGAAAACCGACGTCCGGATTCTTGCGGGAGCGACATCGCGGCTGAAGCAGGTCGCGATCGGCGGCGATCCCGTCAAACTCGGCAATGCCCTTCGTGCGTTGATCGCTGCTCCAACCCAAGTAATCGAGACTAAGGACCAGGATGACGGCCAGCATCATTGATGGAAAAGTCATCGCCGCGGATTTGCGCGCGCGGGTGGCCGATGAGGTAACGCGGGTGAAGCGCGATCATGGGCTCACGCCGGGTCTCGCCGTGGTGCTGGTCGGCAGCGATCCCGGGAGTGAAGTCTATGTTCGCAGCAAGCACAAGCAGACCCAGGTTGCCGGCATGGCGTCGTTCGAACACGTCCTGCCTGCGGATGTGGCACAGGCGGATTTGCTGGCGTTGGTTGCTAAACTGAACGCCGATCCTGCCGTGCATGGCATTCTTGTTCAACTGCCGCTGCCGAAGGGGCTAGATACAGAGAAGGTCATCGCAGCCATCGATCCGGCGAAGGATGTCGATGGGCTGCATCCGTACAACGCCGGCCGCCTCGCCGGCGGACTGCCGGCGTTGTCGCCCTGCACGCCGCTTGGCTGCATCATTTTGACCAAGAGCGTGCACGCTTCACTGGAAGGCATGAATGCCATCGTGATCGGGCGCTCCAATCTGGTAGGGCGACCGCTGTTGCAACTGCTGCTCAATGAAAACGCCACGGTGACCATCGCGCATTCGCGCTCGCGCAACCTGTCCGAACTTTGTCGGCGCGCCGATCTGGTCTATGCGGCGGTCGGCAAGGCGGAGATGGTGCGCGGCGACTGGATCAAGCCGGGCGCGACCGTGATCGACGTCGGTATCAACCGGATTCCTTTGACCGAGGGGAAAACGCGCCTGATCGGCGATGTCGCGTACCAGGAAGCACTCGAGGTCGCAGGCGCCATCACGCCCGTGCCCGGCGGGGTCGGGCAGATGACGGTGGCGTGCCTGTTGGTCAATACGCTCCGCGCTGCCTGCGCGATCAAGGGATTGCCGGCGCCGGGGGTGTAGAGCGCTAAGCCTGTCGTTGCCGGACTTGATCGTCGAACGGCTATGCCCGCGCACGACGCTCTGATTATTTCCCCTTGGCCCGCGCGATACCGTCCAGAATCAGCCGGTGCGCATCCTCCGCGCCGCCCCAGCGCAGCACCTTGACCCATTTGCCGGGTTCGAGATCCTTGTAGTGCTCGAAGAAGTGCCGGATCTGCTGCAGCGTGATGTCCGGCAGATCGTTGTAATTTTTCACCTGGTCGTAACGCTGAGTCAGTTTCGAGGTCGGGACCGCGATGATCTTTTCGTCGCCGCCGGCTTCATCCTCCATCAGGAGCACGCCGACCGGCCGCACGCTCATCACCGCGCCGGGTACGATGGCGCGCGTGTTGGCGACCAGGACGTCGCAGGGATCGCCGTCCTGCGACAGCGTGTGCGGGATGAAGCCGTAGTTTCCGGGATAGCGCATCGCTGTGTAGAGAAACCGGTCGACCACCAGCGTGCCGGCGTCCTTGTCCATCTCGTACTTGATCGGCTCGCCGCCGACCGGCACTTCGATGATGACGTTCACCTCGTGCGGCGGATTGAGTCCCGTCGAAATCGCGTCGATGCGCATCGGCCGCCTCGCGTTGGGTCTGGAATGTGAATCTGGAAAACGACTATGGCCGGGCAGCGGGCCGGCTTCAATGTCGCCTAGTTCGCCCAGGCGAACGCCACCTTGTCGAGCGACTTCGGCCCGAACTTTTCGGAGGAGCGCGCGACCATGCGGCCGCCGAGCGCACGGTAGAACTCCGTCGCGGAACTCGTTGTCGGACAGGGCCCAGATCACCATGCTCTTGAGCCCGCTCTGCATCAGATCGCGCCGGGCGGCGGTGAACAGCCGCCGGCCAAAGCCGAGACCCTGAAATTCCGGGCGCAAATAAAGCTCGTAGATTTCGCCCTCGAACTGCAGGCTACGGGCGCGGTTGCGCCCGTAATTGGCGTAGCCCGCGATCTTGTCGCCGAACACCAGCACGCTGACGCGGCTTCCCTTGCGGATCGCGCTGTCCCACCAATGGGGGCCGCGCCGGTTGATCAGCTTTTCCAGTTCCGCGCCGGGAATGATGCCCTGATAGGCCGAACGCCAGGCTTCATCATGGGTCGCGGCTACCGCGGACGCATCCGCGGCTTTGGCCGGCCGGAGTTCGATCAGACTTGTGCTCATGCTCCAATCAAAGCAAGTCGGCGCGTGCTGTTCAAGCTCCATCGTTAATTATCGGTTAATATGTGGACTTCCTGCATCAGTGCGACGTGTTGGCTGTGCCGAAAAGGGACAGACCTAGCGCTTGGGATTGCAGAACGTCGCGTCTCGGAAGTTTTTGGTGCCTCTGTTTGCGGTCATACGACGAAAGTCGGTGTGTCGCTTCGCGGCGCAGCATAGTCGCGATGCGTATTCGCTGATCGAAAGCGCGAGTGCTTGAATAATCACTCGCGGTTCATGGCTTCTTTTGCTGCTCTTTCTCCGCTGTCGCGGGCGCCGTGCGCGGTTGAGAAAAAATGCGGCGAGGTGGCCTCTCCCGCGAAAAACAACCGGTCGTCAACCGGCGCAGCCAGCACGGCACGGTCGCCAGCGTGGCCCGGCAGCGCGTGGGAATAGGCGCCTTGCGCGAACGGATCGCGAGCCCAGCGCGATTCCGCCAGCGGTTTTAATTTCCTGCGATAATCCGAGCCGAGCAGCGCCACGATCTCGTCGATCGCCTGCGCGGCGAACGCGCCCACGCCGGCATCTTCCAGCTCGCGCGCAAAGCTGCCGCCGAAAAATCCCTCGATACAGGGCTGGCCGAACGGGCGCAGGTGATAGCTGCCCATTTTCGTCCGCATGGTGGCGCCACGCAGATTGCCCTCGTTTGGCAGCGTATCATCGGGATCATCCAGCGCCAGCATCACCTTGTCGTCGACGCCGAGCGGCAGGCCGGCTGCGGCATCCACCTTTGCGGGCAGCTCGGGGTGAAAGCAGATCGTCTGGTTCGCGATCAGGTTGGTCGGCACCGTGACGATTACCTTCGCCGCGGACAGCGCGCCTTTCGAAGTTTCGATGCGAATGCGCGGACCGGAATGATCGATGCGCCACACCTGCGTGCTCAGCGCGATCGGGCACGGCCGCCCGTAGGCTGATATCAGCGCGCCATAGCCGCGCCGCACCCGCCAATTGATCCCGGTGTCGTGATAGGCCTCGGTATCCTTGACCGATATGCGATCGAGTTCAGCGCCGTTCACATAGGTTGAGACCGCGTTGATCATCGGATTCCAGGGATTATCGGGATCGAGACAACTGCTGGCGGCGGCGTCGCGGCCTCGCTGCGCGGCGCGTTCGGCCCGATTGTAAAACGCGTTCAGCGCCGTGATAAATTCGGCGCGTTCGCGCGGCGGAAACACGTCGCCGAAGCTTTCCTCACTCCACGGCGGATGAGTTGTATCGATCTCGATGCCCAGTTGTTGTGCAACTCCGACAAATGAGTTTTCGTCGGCGGAATGCAGCCAGCCGCAGCCGAGATCGAAGATGATGCCGGGCGCGGGGACAATGGTGTGGGCGCGGCCGCCGATGCGATCGCGGGCTTCCAGCACGATGATCGACAGGCCGGAGTTTTCAGCGCATCGGCCGCCCCGAGCCCGGCGGCGCCGGCGCCGATAATGGCGACATCGATGGTGGATGGGAGATTCAACGGCATCCTTCTCAGTATCGCGATATTGCGCACTGACTATGACTTCGGCAATTTTGCTTTCAGCGCGTACAGTGCTTCCAGCGCGTCGCGCGGCGACATCTCGTCGGGATGCAGGGCTTTCAGCGCCTCGATCAGTTGCTCGGCCTCGACAGGCGGCGCTGACTCGGCGGCGGCGCGCGACGGCACCGCAAATAGCGGCAGATCATCCACCAGTGCGCGTGCCGTCGATCCGCGATCCTGCGCTTCCAGCTTGGCCAACACAGATTTGGCGCGCGCGACGACCGACGGTGGCAGACCGGCGAGCTTCGCAACCTGGATGCCGTAGGAGCGGTCGGCGGAGCCCGGCAGCACCTCGTGCAGGAACACCACCTCGCCGTGCCATTCCTTGACCCGCACGGTGGCGTTGAACAGCCGCGGCAGTTTCGCGGAAAGCGCGGTAAGTTCATGATAGTGCGTGGCGAACAGCGCGCGGCACTTGTTGGCCTCGTGCAGATGCTCGATCGCCGCCCATGCGATCGACAGACCGTCGAAAGTCGCGGTGCCGCGGCCGATTTCGTCGAGGATCACCAGTGCCCGTTCGGTGGCCTGATTGAGGATGACCGCGGTTTCCACCATCTCGACCATGAAGGTCGATCGGCCGCGCGCCAGGTCGTCGGCCGCGCCGACCCGCGAGAATAGCCGGTCAATGATGCCGATGCGTGCACGCGTCGCCGGAACGAAGCTACCGATCTGCGCCATCAGTGCAATCAGCGCGTTCTGGCGCAGGAAAGTGGATTTGCCGGCCATGTTGGGGCCGGTCAGGAGCCAGATCTGTCCGGAGGTCTGGCTTGGGCCTGGGGACAGATCACAGGCATTGGCGATGAAGGGCTGGCCGTCGCGCTTCAGCGCCTGTTCCACCACCGGATGCCGGCCGCTCTCGATGGCGAAGCCGAGCGAAGTGTCGACTTCCGGTCGAGTGTAATTCTCGTCGATCGCAAGCTTCGCCAGCGACGTCGCGACGTCCAGTTGCGCGAAGGCGTGCGCGGCGGTCCGTAGGTCATCGCTGGCCTCGCCAACGAGCGCGGCAAGCCGGTCGAAAATCTCAAGCTCGAGACCCAACGCGCGGTCACCCGCATTGGCGATCCTGGCCTCGATCTCACCGAGCTCCGATGTGGTGAAGCGCACCTGACCGGCCAACGTCTGGCGGTGGATGAAAGTGGCGTTGAGCGGCGCGGTCATTAGCTTGTCGCCGTGCAGTGCCGTCACCTCGACGAAATAGCCGAGCACGTTGTTGTGCCGGATCTTGAGCGCCTTGACCCCGGTCTCTTCGGCGTAGCGCGCCTGCATGGCGGCCACGACGAGGCGCGAGTCGTCGCGCAGCTTGCGCGCTTCGTCGAGCGCCGGCTCGTAGCTTTCGCGAACGAAACCGCCCTCGCGCTTCATCAGCGGCAACTGCTCGGCGAGCGCTCGGTCCAGTTCGCGCGCAAGTTCGCGGGACGGCTGCCGCAGCGCCTGCATCGCCGTGGCGATTTCCTGCGGCGGATCTGGCATGCTGCCTAGCAGCACCAGTGCCCGGTCGGCTGCAAGGATACCATCACGCAGGCCTGCGAGGTCGCGGGGGCCGCCGCGTCCGACCGACAGGCGCGCCAATGCCCGCGACATGTCGGGCGCCGCACGCAATATGATGCCGATGTCGTCGCGCGCCGCGCTGTTCGATGTGAACACGGCGACGGCATCGAGCCGCCGCGTGATGGCGGCATTGTCGGTCAGCGGCGCCGCCAGCCGTTGCGCGAGAAGCCGTGATCCAGCCGCTGTCACCGTGCGGTCGATGGCGTCAAGCAGCGAGCCGCGCCGCTCGCCGGCGAGCGTACGCGTCAATTCGAGATTGGCGCGCGTGGCGGGATCGATCGCCATGGTGCTGCCGGCGGCTTCGCGGGCAGGCGGCGACAGGGGCGGCCGCTTTCCGACCTGGGTGCGGTCGATATAGGTGACGGCAGCGGCTGCCGCGGTCGCTTCCAGCCGCGACATGGCGCTAAGGCCATCCATGGTGGCGACAGCGAAATAATCGCAGAGCCGGCGTTCGGCGGTGGCGCCGTCGAACACGTCTCTGGTCATTGGCGTCACCGAGGGCAGTTCGCGCAGCAGAGCGCTCAGCTCCGGATCGGCATAGAGCGCGTCGGAGACAATGACCTCGTTGGGATTGATGCGCGCGAGCGTCGCCGCGAGTTCGCCCGTGCCGCATTCGGTGACAATAAATTCTGCTGTCGAGATGTCGATCCAGGCCAGCGCAACGCGGTCTCCGCCGGAGGAGGCTCGCGCGCGCGCCAGCGCCAGCAGGTAATTGTTGGCCTTGGCATCGAGCAACGTGTCTTCGGTCAGCGTTCCCGGTGTGACGAGGCGAACCACATCGCGGCGAACGACGCTCTTGTTACCGCGTCTGCGGGCAGCGGCTGGATCCTCCATCTGCTCGCACACCGCGACGCGATGGCCGAGCGCAATCAGCCGATGCAGGTAATCGTCCGAGCGTTCCACCGGAACGCCGCACATCGGGATGTCCATGCCCTGATGCTTGCCGCGTCTGGTGAGCATGATGCCGAGCGCACGGGAAGCGATTTCCGCGTCCTCGAAAAACAGTTCGTAGAAATCGCCCATCCGATAGAACAGCAGCAGGCCGGGATTGGCCGCCTTGATCTCAAGGTACTGTTCCATCATCGGCGTCACCCGCGCCATCTCGGCGGGGACTGCCGGCTCGGATGATACGGGAATACCGTGCTGGATCGTCATGGCGGCGAAGCTACAAAGTTTCGGTGCCGGTTCCTAGGCATTACGGCGGCCGTGCACGTTTTCCACGCATCGGTTCGTAATGCGTTGAGGGCCAGGCATCCCTGTCTTTTCGACGCTATTCGATCACCGCGGCATGATCCGCGGCCGGCGCGCGCATCGCCGCCTTGGTCGATTTCAGGATCAGCACCAGCGGAATCGCGCAGATCGTCACCAGCGCGACCAGTCCGAAGTCCTGCGAGAACGCGATGATCTGCGCCTGCGCGCTGACGATCAGGTCCATCATCGCACGGCCCATGTCCGTGTTCAGGTTGATGGTGCTTGCGACATTCGGCATCTGCAATGCGTTATTGAAGGGGTTGATGTGCTCAGCCAGCACTGAATGGACGCGGGTGGCGCCACTCGTCAATTGCGCGATGACGATGGAAATGCCGATCGAGCTTGCGACGTTGCGCACCAGCGTCAGCATCGAGGTGCCGTCGGTGCGCAGATGGTTGGGCAGCGTCATGAAGGCCGCGGTGGTCAGCGGAACGAATACAAGGCCGATACCAAAACCCTGGACGATGCTGTTGATGACAATGGTCTGCACGGAAACATCGGCGGTCCAACCGGTCATGCCATAGAGTGTGATCGCAATCAGCGATAGGCCGATGGCGATCAGTGTCCGCGCCTCGAAGTAGCTCATGAGGCGGCTGACGATCATCATGGCCACGAATGTTCCGCCGCCTCGCGTTGCGAGCAGAAGACCGGCGGTCAGGATTGGATAGCCGTAGGCGTTCTGGAACAGCGGCGAGGCCAGTGCCATGGTCGAGAACAGCACTACGCCGATCACCGCCATGAAGATGAGGGCGGTCGCGAAATTGCGATCCTTGAAGATCGCGAACTGGACGAACGGCCTTTTGGTGGTGAGCGAATGGGCGAAGAAATAGTAGAACCCGAAGCCGCTGACGATCAGCTCGATCACGATTTCCCATGACTTCGAACCAGTCGAGCTGTTCGCCGCGATCGAGCGCCAGTTGCAGCGCGCCGATCCCGACGGCGAGCGCGCCGAAACCGAACCAGTCGAACTGCAGTCCGGTGTCGAGCCTGGTCTCGTCCATGAAGATGATCAGGCCAACCACCGTGATCACGCCGAACGGCAGGTTGACGAAGAATACCCAGTGCCAGCTATAGGTCTCGGTCAGCCACGCGCCGAGCGAGGGCCCCATGATCGGCCCCATCATCACGCCCATGCCCCAGATCGCCATCGCCTTGGCGCGCTCATGCAGTGCATAGGTGTCGAGCATCACCGCCTGCGACAGCGGCACCAGCGCCGCGCCGAACATGCCTTGCAGCAAACGGAACAGCACCATCTGGGTGATGTCCTGCGCCAGTCCGCACATCACCGATGCGAGGGTGAACCCGGCGGAGCAGATGATGAAGATGCGCTTGCGGCCGAAGCGGTTGGCGATCCAGCCAACCGGCGCGGTCATGATCGCCGCCGCCACGATATAGGACGTCAGCACCCAGTTGATCTGGTCCTGCGATGCCGACAGCGATCCCTGCATATAGGGCAGCGCGACGTTGGCGATCGTGGTGTCGAGCGCCTGCATGATGGTCGCGGTCATGGCGCAGATCGTCACCATGTTCCGGCGCAGGCCGGGCACCGCGGCCGAATGTGCGGCGGCCGTCGTCATCGCTCTAGTCCTGCTTCGCGTGTGACAGGCCGAGGAGGCCCGCGAGCGAGCGGTGATGGTGGGTATCGATCGATGCGTAGACGCTCATGCCGGATTTCAGCCTGGCCACATCGTCATCGTACTTGTCGAAGTAGATTTCGGACAGGAATGCGCTGCACGACCTTCACAAAATTCCCGGAGGCGTTCTGCGGCGGCAGGATCGCGAATGTCGCGCCGGTGCCGGGACTGAGAGACCCCACCGTGCCCCTGAAGACATGATCGGGGAAGGAATTGATGGAGAGATCGACAGGTTGCCCGACGGCCACATAGGTGAAGTCGGACTCCTTGGGATTCGCGTCGACCCATGGGTTGTCGAGATCGACGACACTGAATACCGGCGTTCCGGCGGCAACGAAGCGGCCGAGCTGAATGTTGTCGACCTGCGTCGCGATTCCATCAATCGGCGCGCGCAACTCCGTATTGGCAAGGTTACGCTGCGCATCGGCCAACGCGGCCTTGGCCTGCGCGTAGGTCGGAAATTTCTCCAGCGGCAGATCCGGGTCGCCGAGCAGCTTGTTGCGCGTGTTGCCAATCTGTTGTTGCAGAACTTGATTCACGCCTTGCGCCTGCACCAGCGCGATGAGGGAATTGTCGAGGTCGAGTTGCGATCCGGCATTGCTTTTCACGAGCGACGTTTTGCGATCGACGTCGCGTTGTTTGACGTTGACGCTCTCCTGGGAAAGAGCCGCGGTCTTGGCATAATTGATGAGATTTGCTTTCAGTGTGTTGTATTCGATCGTCGCATCGTTCAACTTCGCTTCCGCTTGCTGGACAGCGAAGCGGAACGGCTCAGGGTCGATTTCAAACAGCAGATCGCCCGTCTTGACATGCTGGCCTTCTTTCACCGTAACCCTGTCGATCTTGCCGGAGACCTCAGGCGTGATCAGAACCTTCTGCGCGCCGACATAGGCGTCGTCGGTGGTCACGTAGCGGCCGCCTGACAAATAAAACGTCAGCCCGGCGACCAGCGCTATCAGCGGCAGCACGACGAGCAGCAGTGGCCGGCGATTGCGGCGCATCGAAGCCAGCAGCGGCCAGCGCGGCTTGCCAGCCGTCGTCCGGGACGGCGGCGGCGCTGCGGGGCTGCCCTTCTGCTCGAGCGGAAATTTCAGGGCGGACTCAGCCATAGTGCTGCTCTTTCGCTTTATTATTGCTGACGTGCTCGCAGTCCTGTAGCGCGCTGCGAACATTGTCCTTGACGGTTTCCAGTTGCTCGACCATGCGGTGCGCGTCGGGGACGCTGATATCGGCGAGCGCGGCTCGGGTGATTTCGCTGCGCAGCGCGGCAAGCTTCACCAGCAGCGGCCGCGCAGTCTTGGTCAGGTAAAGGCGATTAATGCGGCGATCGGTTTCGTCGCCGCGGCGCTCGATCAGGCCGGCCTTGCAGAGCTTGTCGATCAATCGCGTCAGCGTGATCGGCTGCATCTCCATCAACTCGGCGACGTCGGCCTGCTTCAGCCCTTCGGTGCGCTCCAGTTTGGCGAGAACCGCCCACTGCGCCCGGGTCAGGCCATAGCGCGACGCCTGCTTGTCGGCATAGAGCCGGAGCAGGCGTTGCACCTCGAACAGGGCAAACAAAAAGTCATTGTCGATCGGTCGCGAGCGGGACATCGGAACTCCTAACAGCCGTGATAATAAGCTAGCTTATGAATATTACATCGGCATTCAACGAAAAGCTGATCTGCGACCGCCTCATGGCTAGTCCGGGCAGACATGCTGTGGAATTGAGAGGGAGGACGCCTGTGACCGGACGCTGTTTTCAAATGTTTTTCAGACAACTTTTTCAGACAATATCGCTATATATTGCACCGCAATACGTAATCGCCCACCGCGAAATTGTCATGTCGATGCTGCTGAAATAAAGCGCGAAACCGGCTTAAAAGGGCTAGATGGTTATCAGATGACTGCAACCAGACCGACATTTCCCGTGCCTGGGCACGATCACGACCGCTGCACAGCGGACGCGATCAGCCATGCGGAGCAGATTTGCGCACAGCGGGCGCAAAAATTCACGCCGATCCGCCGCCAGGTGCTGCAGGCGCTGCTGTTGAGCCATCGACCGCTTGGTGCCTACGAGGTCATCGAGGAACTGGCGAAATCGATGCCGCGCCCGGCGCCGATCACGGTGTATCGCGCGCTCGATTTTTTGATGGAGAACGGCCTCGTCCACCGCATCGAAAGCCGCAACGCGTTCCTGGCCTGTGCGCACGACCATGACGCGAGCGCGATGGTGGCATTTCTGATTTGTGAGCTCTGCGGTTCCGTCGGCGAGATTCCAGCAAGCCGCGTGGCGCAGAGTCTCAGCGACGCGGCACGCACCACGGGCTTCACGCCAAAGCTGTCTGTGGTCGAAATCACCGGCACTTGCGCGCATTGCCAGAATTCGGCTTAGCGATCTCAATCCTCTGGCGCGACCAGATCGCAAAGAACAACACCATGGCAAGCCGGCTCGCAGGGAATCATGTCAACCAGCCGTCCAGACACGACATCCGCCGGCCGGCCACTGAGCGTCGGTGCGATCGTCTTGATGCTGATGCTGTGCCTGAGCTGGGGCTTTAACCAGATCGCGGTGAAGCTGGCGTTGCCGGACATTCCGCCATTCCTGCAGGCCTTCATCCGCTCCTGCGGCGCGATCGTGGTGCTGCTTGTGATCGCGCGACTGCGCGGCGTCAGGCTGTTCGAGCGCGACGGCACACTCGGCGCCGGTCTGGTCGCAGGCATTCTGTTTGGCTTCGAATTCGTGCTGATCTACCACGGGCTGCTGCTGACCACGGCGTCGCGCGCGGTGGTGTTTATCTATACCGCGCCGTTCTTCGTCGCGCTCGGATCGTACCGCTTTCTCGGTGAGCGGCTGCGCGCGTCGCAATGGGGCGGCCTCGCGCTCTGTTTCGTCGGGGTCGCGTTCGCGATCGGCGTGCCGCAGCCTGATGTCGACGGCAGCGTACTGCTCGGCGATGTCATGATCGTCGGCGGGGGCGCACTTTGGGCAGCGACCACGCTGCTGGTGAAGGCGACCTCGCTGATCGAGGCGCCGCCGGAGAAGACGCTGAGCTATCAGGTCGCCGTGTCGATCCCGATTCTGGGCGTCGCAGCCTGGGCTGCGGGCGAGACCCTGACCCGGATTCCCGGGCCGCTGTCGCTGTCGCTGATGGCCTATCAGGCAGTCTGGGTGGTGGGTCTAACATTTTTGATATGGTTTTCAATGGTTAAGACCTATTCCGCCAGCAAATTGTCGGCTTTTACCTTCATCACCCCTTTGTTTGGCGTCACGGCGGGCTATGTGATCATGCAAGACCAGTTGACGCCGGCCTTCGGGGTCGCGGCGTTATTGGTCATTGCCGGGCTTTACCTGGTCAATCGCCCCAGTCCTGTCATCCCGGTCGCCACTGATCCGTTGCTGAATGTCACAAAAACCTGATATTTGAGACCTCATGAACAAGCTCGAGAATCCGTCGCAACGCGACGTCGCAGGCCCAAGCCCGCGGCACAGAACCACCCAAGTGATGGTCGGGAATGTCGCCGTCGGCGGCGGCGCGCCCATCGTCGTGCAGTCGATGACCAATACCGACACCGCTGATGTCGAGGGCACCATCGCCCAGGTCGCAGCGCTGTCGCGCGCGGGCTCCGAAATGGTCCGCATCACGGTGGATCGCGACGAGGCGGCGGCGGCGGTTCCGGACATCCGCGACGGTCTGCGCAAGCGCGGCATCACCACGCCCCTGATCGGCGACTTCCACTACATCGGCCATAAACTGCTGGCCGATCATCCGGCCTGCGCGGAGGCACTCGACAAGTATCGCATCAATCCTGGGAACGTCGGCTTCAAGAACAAGCGCGACAGCCAGTTCACCGACATCGTCGAGATGGCCATCAAGTACGGCAAGGCGGTGCGGATCGGCGCCAACTGGGGCTCGCTCGATCAGGAACTTCTTACCAAGCTGATGGAAGAGAATGCGAACTCGGCCGCGCCGCTCGATGCCCGCGCGGTGACGCGCGAGGCGATGGTGCAGTCGGCGCTGCTGTCGGCGAAGCGCGCCGAGGAGATCGGCCTGCCCAAGAACAAGATGGTCCTGTCAGCCAAGGTTTCGGCGGTGCAGGACCTGATCGCGGTCTATCAGACGCTGGCGTCGCGCTCGGACTACGCGATCCATCTCGGCCTCACCGAAGCCGGCATGGGCTCGAAAGGCATCGTTGCGTCGTCTGCCGCACTCGGCATCCTGCTGCAGCAGGGCATCGGCGATACCATTCGCATCTCGCTGACGCCGGAGCCCGGCGGCGACCGCACGCTGGAAGTTCAGGTCGCGCAGGAACTGTTGCAGACCATGGGCTTCCGCACCTTCGTGCCGCTGGTCGCGGCGTGTCCCGGCTGCGGGCGCACCACCTCGACCACGTTCCAGGAACTGGCGCGCTCGATCCAGGATTTTATCCGCGACGAGATGCCGGGCTGGAAGACGCAGTATCCCGGCGTCGAGCAGCTCAACGTCGCGGTCATGGGCTGCATCGTCAACGGTCCGGGCGAATCCAAGCACGCCGATATCGGCATCTCGCTGCCGGGCACGGGCGAGGCACCGGCGGCGCCGGTATTCGTCGATGGCAAGAAGTTCAAGACGCTGCGCGGCCCCAACATCGCCACCGATTTTAAGGCGCTCGTCATCGACTATATCGGTCAGCGCTACGGCAACGGCGGCAAGGCGCCGGCTGATGCGGCGACGGCGGCGGAATAATCTCACGCCCTGAGATCAACGCCGGCAGTCGAGCCGGCGTTTTATTGAGATATCACGCGGGCATGATTTACAGCGGCGTGTTCTTTTCCCGATTGTTCACGACCGCTTCCTCGAGATCAAGGTCGCGCTCGATCCGGCGGCGGGTCTCGTCGGTGATCTTTCCCTCGCGCAGCAATCGGTGCAGATGCGCGCGCTCGATACCGATGATCTCCCGCACGATGGATGAGCCCTTCGTCGCTGGCGAATGTTCGTCGCCCTCGCGCAGCGGCTCGGGCAGCGCCCGCATCCGGGTTTCGTGCCGCGCCTCGAGAAATTTTGCGAGGCCCTCGGGAAGGTTGCGTTCGGCGATGATCGTCTTGAGCGCGCCGCGCGCGGCCACGATGATATCGCGCCGCGCCGCGATTTCCGCCTCGCGCTCGTTCAGCGCCTCGCGGTGGCCGTGCTGCGAAATGCCGAGCAGCTTGACGACGAACGGCAATGTCAGGCCGATGCCGAGCAGCGTCACGAAGACAACGCCGAAACTCGTCAACTGAATGAGGTCGCGATAGGGGAATGCCTGGCCGCTCGGCAGCTTCACCGGCAGGGCGAGGGCGACTGCGAGCGATACCGCGCCGCGAATGCCGGTGAAACCGATGACGACTATCTGTCTCCATGGCGGCGGCGGATCGCCTCGTCGGACGCGCGAGATGAGGAGGCGCGGGAGATAGGTCGCTGGGAACACCCAGATGAATCGTGCTGCAATGACGATGGCCGAGGTCAGCGCGACCGCCACCAGTACCTCGTCGATTGGGACCGCCTTGGCTTTTTCCATCAAGACCCGGGCTTCGAAGCCCATCAACAGGAACAGCACGCCCTCGATCAGCCAGATCGCGAGATCCCAGAAGAAAATGCCCTGAAGCCGCGTCGCCGCCGAGATCAGCAGCGGCCCGTTCCAGCTCACATAGAGTCCAGCGGCGACGGTAGCGATCACGCCGGAACCGCCGAGTTGCTCGGGGACCCAGTAGGCGAGATACGGCGTCAGCAGCGACAGCAGGATTTCGACCCGCGCATCATGGGCCCATTGCCGAAGCCGCAGGCTGAGCCAGCCGACAATGATGCCGAATGCGATCTCGCCGAACAGGATGAGGCCGAATGATCCGGCCGCGGATGGCAGCGAGAAGGTGCCGGTCGAGACCGCCAGCACCGCGAAGCGATAGAGGATCAGCGCGGTGGCGTCATTGGCGAGGCCTTCGCCTTCAAGGATGACAAGGATGCGGTGCGGCAGGTGCAGTCGCTTGGCGATGGCCAATGGCGCCACTACATCGGGCGGCGAGACGATGGCTCCGAGCACGAAGCCGATGCCCCAGGGCAGGCCGAGCAGCCAGTGCGTGGCGGCGGCGACCGCGCAGGTCGTGAAGATCACGCAGCCGATGGCGAGCAGCGTTATCGGCCGCAGGTTAGACTTGAATTCCCGCCAGCTCATGGAGACGCCGGCCGAATAGATCAGCGGCGGCAGTACCATCAGCAGCACGCTTTCCGGTTGCATTTCGACGAGCGGAAAGCCGGGGACGAATGCCAGTACGATGCCGACCGCCAAGAACACGATGGCCGGCGCCGTCACCAGCCGCCGCGCCAGCGCGGCCGAGGCGGCCATCACGGTGAGAACGAGTAGGGAGGTCAGGAAGGTTTCGGTCATGTCGGATGGCTGCCCCTGTTCCTCAGATGCCGTGGAACGGTGGCGGGGTCAACAATGCCAGATCACAAGGGATGCGAGCAGGGCGGTGCAATCCCGCACGGCGCGATAGGGCTTGGACACGTTGATTCACCGGCCGGTTGAACGTTTTGCGGGCTACCGTCGTCCTATTCGTGTACGCCGATGAATCGGCTGCAACCCGCTGCAGCAGCCAGCCGATTGTGACGTTGCTCACAAAGCCGGGCTTCGATTTCAGCTAGTCAGGCGAGTGTGTTATGAACGATCAGGACGTGCCGCCATGATCTTGCGACGATATCTCAAGTTGTTCGGATTTTTGCTTGTCGCCGCTTCCGGGCTGATCTGTCAGCCGGCCTCGGCGACGACCCGCGTGGCGCTGGTGATCGGCAACTCGGCGTACCGGAACGTTCCGCAGCTCACCAATCCTGACAACGACGCAGCCGCTTTCGCCCAGACCATGAAACAGGCGGGTTTCGACGTGGTCGAGGCGCGTCACGATCTGACCGGGGCCGAGATGCGGCGGGCGCTGCGCGACTTCGGCGACAAGGCGCGCAATGCCGACATGGCCGTGATCTATTATGCCGGTCATGGCATCGAGGTGGAGGGCACAAACTATCTGATTCCGGTCGACGCGGCCCTTCAGCGCGATACCGACGTCTACGACGAAGCCGTATCGCTCGATCGCGTGCTGGTCGCAGCGGAATCCGCCAAGCAGTTGCGGCTGGTGATTCTCGATGCGTGCCGCGACAATCCGTTCAACAAGACCATGAAAAAGGTCAGCATGCGTTCGATCGGCCGCGGCCTTGCCAAGGTCGAGCCGACCTCGCCGAATACGCTGATCGCCTACGCGGCCAAGGCTGGCTCCACTGCTGCCGACGGCGACAACAAAAATAGCCCGTTCACAACGGCGCTGGTACAGCACATCGCGACGCCGGGCCTCGATGTGCGCAAGGCGTTCGGCTTCGTGCGCGACGACGTGCTCAAGGTCACCAACAACCACCAGGAGCCGTATGTCTATGGTTCGCTCGGCGGCGAGGACGTGCCGCTGGTGCCAGCCAAGGCGGCACCTCCCGCGTCGGCCGCGCCCGTTGCCGATGCGCGCGCTGACGTTCGCCGCGACTACGAACTGTCGCTGCAACTCGGGACACGCGCGGCATGGGACACGTTCGTGAAGAGCTATCCGACCGGTTTCTATGCCGACCTTGCGAAGGGTCAGATCGACAAGATCGCCGCGGAAGATGCACGTCTGGCGGCGACTGAGAAAGCTCGCGAGACGACGGAGGAGAAAGCGCGTCTTGCGGCTGAAGGCGCGCAACAGGGCGACCTCGCCAAGGCGGCCGCCGCGGCCAAGACAGCCGAAAACGCGCGGATCGCTGCCGAAAAAACAAAGCGGATCGAACAGGCGAAAGTGGACGCGGCGGAACGGGCGCGCGAGGCGGCTGAACGCGCCTCCGACACCTCGGCTTCCAAGTCGACCGTGGTTGCTTTGAGCACACAGGAGCGCAGTTCGGGAGCTAACGCGCCTGCGTCGACAACTGCGCCATCCTCAGCACCGGTGGTTGCTCAGACACCGGCCCAGCAGACCGCCTCCCTGACCCCACCAAGCGAGCCTGTCGTGAAACCGGCTTTGTCGGCTGTCGATATCACCAAGTCGGTGCAGACCGAACTGCGGCGGGTCGGCTGCTACGGCGGATCGGCCGACGGCGAGTGGGACAAGGCGTCCCGGCTCTCGCTGGAAAAGTTCAATCGCTATGCCGGCGCAGAACTGAACGTCAAGCTTGCCAGCCTCGATACGCTCGACGTCATCAAGGGCAAGTCGGCGCGCGTCTGCCCGTTGATCTGCCGTCACGGCTACAAGGCCGATGGCGACGCTTGCGTAAAGATCGCCTGCGGCGAGGGCAAGGTTCTCAATGACGACAACGAATGCGTCGCCCGGAAGGAACGTAAGACCCCGTCGGCGTCGCGCGAACGCGAGGACCGCCGGCCGCGCCGCGCCGGCCGCGACAGGTTTAATGACGAACTAGCGGCGCCGCCGACCGTTGCACCGAGGCTGCGGGGCCGTGCGAGCGCCAAGCCCGACCAGGGCGGCATCGTTTGCGACGATCACACCTGCCATCCGATCAAGCGCGGCTGCCGAATCGAGTATCGGACAACGGCGGAAGGCGGCGGCGTTCTCGGTGGCGGCAGCAATATGGAGATCTGCAACTGAGCAAGCGCCGCCGGTTCAGATCGCGCTGGCCGCGATATTGACCATCAACGCCACCAGCGCGGTATTATAGACGAACGAGATCACGCCATGCGCCGTCGCGGTACGACGGATGGTCTTGTCGGTGATGCCGACGTCGGAAACCTGCGCGGTCATCCCGATCACGAACGAAAAATAGACGAAGTCCCAATAGTCGGCGTCCTCGTGCTGATCGCCGCTTGGAAATTGCAGACCGCCGGGTTTGGTGCCGCGATAATATTCGTGCGCGTAATGCAGCGCGAAGGTGGTATGCACGGCCGCCCAGGACAGCGCGATGGTCAGCGTCGCCAGCGCCAGTTCCGGTGCGCTATGGTTATGCTCGCCAAGTTCGAACACGATCGCAGCGATGCTGGCGAACGCGCCGATTGCGGTCACCAGCAAAATCACGAAGCGGCCATCGTCCTGAAGCCGGGCATTGCGGCGGATGTACGCAATGCCGCTGCCGAACACCACGGTGAAGACCAGGATGAGATAGAGCGCGGCGAACACGTCCCAGCCGATCAGCAGCCGCGTCACCAGCCGCAGCGAATGCGGCAGCAGCAGGCATGCGACAATGCCGATGGCGAAGGCAATGAAGGTGCGCGGCCGGGCATAGACGACGCGCACCGGCTTCGGCATCTTCCTGAAGCGAAGCAGGAGCTCCTCTTCGGCGTCCTTGCCCGCCATCGCCGGATCAGTTCTTGCGGTCGGCGACGAAATGCGCGGCGGCGCGCAGCACGTCGCCACGCACGCCGAACACCGCCAGCGCCTCGTCCGCTTTTGCCAGCAGATCGCGGACGCGGTTCCTGGCGCCATCGATGCCTAGCTGGGTAACGAAGGTGGTTTTGCCCAGCGCCGCGTCAGCGCCGGCGGGTTTACCAAGCGCAGCAGCGTCGCCTTCGACATCGAGCAGGTCGTCGGCGATCTGGAAGGCTTCACCGAGCGCGCGTCCGTAATCGTCCAGCGCCTGATATTCCTTTTGTGAGGCCTGCCCGAGGATGGCGCCTGCGATGCAGCCGTAGCGCAACAGCGCCCCCGTCTTCATTTGCTGTAGCCGTGCGACGTCGACCGGCTCGCGATCGCCAAAGCGCCCTTCGCCGGCAAGGTCGAGCATCTGTCCACCGACCATGCCGCCGATGCCGGCAGCGCGTGCCAGCGCACGCGTCAGCAACAGGCGCACAGTCGCGTCCTTGTGAATCTCATCGCGGGTGATGATGTCAAAGGCGAGAGTCAACAGGCCGTCGCCGGCCAGGATCGCGGTAGCGTCGTCGGTGGTTTTGTGCAGGGTCGGTCGGCCGCGACGCAGGTCGCTGTTGTCCATTGCAGGAAGGTCGTCGTGGATCAGCGAATAGCAGTGGATGCATTCGAGCGCGGCACCGGCCAGCAGCGCGGCGTCGCGCGGAACTCCGAACACGGCCGAACTTTCAACGACAAGAAACGGCCGTAGCCGCTTGCCGCCGCCGAGCGACGAATAGCGCATGGCGTCCATCAGCCGCTTCGGGCGGGCGATCTCGTCAGCGAGCAGCGCATCGGACAGCAATTTCCCCAACAGGGCCTCGGTCTCGTCCGCCGTGCTGTCGAGGCGTTTTGCGAAATCGGCGGATGAAAGTCCTGACGTCATCAAGAAGGGCTCCAAGAACGGCTTTGAAAATGCTCCAAGTCGATTTGGCCGGACAATCGTTCATGGCATCGGCTTCGTCAATTCCGGCCGATCCGGCATATGTCGATGCAGCTATGGTATGATCGGGCCAAAAGGAGATTTTGATGCCAGCGTCCGCCGGTGCCGGTAACTGTGATTTTGCGCGCGGCCGGTTTTGCAGATCAGTCGAGCCTGCCTGCGGGTCGGTTCATGGAGGCGTTGAGGGCTGATGCGACGTGCGATCCGTGTCACCGTGCTGGTCGTCGTTGGCCTGCTGCTGTTGCCTTATTTGCTGACGCCGCTGTATCGGACCGGCCATCCGGTCTCGACGTTGATGATATGGCGCAAGCTTTCCGGCGCGCCGATGGCGCGACAGTGGATTGATTTCGCAGCGATCGCTCCAGCGCTGCCGCGCACCGTGATTGCGTCGGAGGACGCCAAGTTCTGCAGTCATCATGGCATCGACTGGGATTCGCTGCGGGACGTGATCGACGACGCCGAGGACGGCGAGGTGACGCGGGGCGGTTCGACCATCACGCAGCAGGTGGCGAAAAACCTGTTCTTGTGGCCGGGGCGCAGCATGGTCCGCAAGGCGCTGGAATTCCCGCTGGCGCTGTGGATCGACGCGGTGCTGCCCAAGCAGCGGATCCTGGAAATCTATCTGAACATCGCGGAATGGGGCCCGGGTGGACAGTTCGGGGCGGAGGCCGGGTCGCGCTATGCGTTCGCCCGCTCCGCAGCCAGCCTGACCGCGCGGGAAGCGGCCCTAATGGCCTCGATCCTGCCCAACCCGGTCAGCCGCAGCGCCCGTAAACCCGGCCCCGGTGTGCGTCGACTGGCGGGGACCTACATGGCCCGAGCGCAGGCCGCCGGACTGCGCAGTTGCTGGCGCGAAAATCGCGGTTCCTAGGGTCTTTTGCGATCATTTTGAACCGCAACAGCCCTAGCTTTGGCGCATTCGTTCCGTTATAAGCCCGGCCTTATCAGCATTTTAGCTCGCGCGTTCAGGGCCGGGCGCGCCTGCTCATAGGCGTTCCGAGACCCGGACTTCGACGACAACATCGTGCAAGGACCACCGATATGGCCGTTCCCCGAAGAAAAACATCGCCCTCGCGGCGTGGCATGCGCCGTTCGGCGGATGCGCTCAGCAAGCCGACCTATGCCGAGGACAAGGATTCCGGCGAACTGCGCCGTCCTCATCATCTCGACCTGAAGACGGGCATGTACAAGGGCCGCCAGGTTTTGAAGGCCAAGAGCGACTCCTGACCGCGGGCTCCGGCCCGGAGCGACGCGGGCTGGGAAATAAGCGGGCTGGGAAATAAAAGTGAAGGGACACGAGGGGCAGAGCGGATTCGGCACAAGTTCAATATCCGGATTCGCTCAACGGGTGAGACACATGTCGTCCTTGAGCAAGCGCGTGGCCGCCCTCGAGGAGGCGTCGGGTCTCCCGCTTGAATGAAGAAGGGTTTTGCCGATGTCGATGATCGGTTTCCCGCTGCTCCTGATTCCTATCGCGATCTGCAACATCGTCATCTTCCTGATGCCGGGCGTCCTGTTGACGGCGCCGGTTTTCGCGTTGACGTTGGTGTCGGGCACCGCATGGACGGTGACGCTTGGCGACGTGCTGCTTGCACTCGGTATCGTCCTCTTGCTGTTCGAGGTCATGAAGGGCTCGCGTCCCGGCGGTAAATACGTCACCGACCATCTCCTATCGCTGGCGGTGTTCGCCGGCGCGGCGGCGGAATTCGTGATGCTGCCGCAATTCGGTTCATCGACCTATTTCATGTTGACGCTGCTGGCGCTGGTCGACCTCCTGTTTGGTGTCGCCTTGCGTGCACGGCGGCCAGCCCGCGCGGTCGCCGAACCGTCGCAAAGGGTGCCTGAAGCCGCAGCATCTGAACCGCGTTTCGATCCGGCACCGGTATCTGCACCGGCATCTGTTTCATCGCCAGCGCCTGCCTCCGCTGTCCCAACAGCCGCGCCCGTTGCCGAATCGATTTTGAAAAGCGCACCGGAACCGGTGATCGTTCACCTGGAAACCACTGCGGGCGAGCAGCATTCGGATGTTCCGGCGCCCGACATCCAGCCCAGCGGGAGGTCGACGTCGTCGGAACGCGAACCTTAAAGTCGGACCGCCGGGTTCAGGCGACGCGCAGCAGTCGTGGGCCCGTTTGTGCGCTGCCTTGATTCTGTTCGTTCGTTGAATGATAGGCAGCTTGTGCAACCTGCGGCGCGGCGCGGCGCAATACCCGCGTCTGTGGGCTATGCTGTGCCATGGCGATCAGTTGCGTGACAAAGAACGCGTCATGGCGCGCCATGAATCGCGAAACAGGCGGGCGCTCGACGGGTGCGATGATCGGCACCAGCGCCGTGCCGGCAGATCTTGTCGTGATATCACCGTCCCGCACGGCATCCGCGTTGACAGATATCCGGCCCGTTCCTGCGATTATCATCGTTGATCCAGTCTGTCCGTGTTGTTTCGGGATATCGCGTCCGCGCTTGCATCTGGTCTCGCAAAAGCCGTGCCGGACGTCGTTTGGGATGACGAAACGCCTGATTTGGACAGAAAATGACGGTTTTTCGAATTGTTTATGAACTTTGCCTAGCGTGAGCGGGGAGGGACGCCCTATGCTTCGAGCGGGAATCATCTGACAGTGTCCCAGAATGAGGCGACCGTGACATCCGCTATTTCACCGGCAGCCAATCCCTCGTCCGGCGCGGATGCGTCACAAGCCGTCGATGCGCTGCCGCAGGTATCGAAAATTCTTGCCGCGCTCGGTCGGGCAGCCTTCGTTTGGGATATCGCAAGCGACGCCATCACCTGGACCGAGCAGGCCGCGTCGATCTTTCAGGATATCGACCCGGCCTCGCTGGCAACCGGTGCAAGGTTCGCCGGGCTGATCGAGCCGTCGGGATCGATCCGCGCAGACATCCTGCTGGCCACGCCACCCACCAAGCGGCGTGGCGAGGGCGTGCCCTATCGCATCGAGTACGGCGTGCGCGCCAGTGCTTCGGCGCCGATGCTTTGGATCGAGGAATCCGGCTGCTGGTTCGCCGGCGCCGACGGCAAGGCGGTGCGTGCCGAGGGTATCGTGCGGCTCGACAATGAGCGGCACGCCCGCGACGAGCAGTTGCTCAAGATGTCGCGGAACGATGCTCTGACCGGCGAACTCAATCGCACGCATCTAACCGCGGCGCTCGCCGAGGCGATCGAGGAAGCCGCGCGCTACCGGTCCTCCTTTGCCTTCATGCTTATCGGGATCGATCACCTCGCGCGCATCAACGACGCTTTCGGCTTCGATGTCGCCGACGAGGTGATCGGCGACATCGCGAAGCGTATCCGCGCGCGATTGCGCGGCGGGGATGTGCTCGGCCGTTTCTCCGGCAACAAGTTCGGACTGATCCTGAAGAACTGCACGGTCGATGACGTGAATGTCGCCGCCGAGCGGTTTCTGGCGTGCATTCGCGATGACATCGTGCCGACCAGATCCGGCCCGGTCTCTGTCACCGCCTCGATCGGCGCGGTCAGTGCCCCGCGTCACGCGCGTAACGCCGATGAAGCGATCAACCGTGCCCAGGAAATTCTCGAGACCGCGAAAAGCCGCCGCAGCGGTTCGTTCGCGGTGTGGCGGCCCAATGTCGAGCGCGACGCGCAGCGCCGGATCAACATCCGTGTCACCGACGAGATCGTCACCGCGCTGAACGAGCGTCGCATCCTCACCGCCTTCGAACCGGTGGTCGATGCACGCACGCGCGAACCGGCGTTCTACGAGTGCCTGGTGCGCATGCGTCAGCAGGACGGCCAGTTCCTGCTCGCGCCGGACGTGGTGCCTGTGGCGGAGAAACTCGGACTGATCCGCATGGTCGATCATCGCGTGCTCGAGCTTGTGATCGCCGAACTCGCGGAAGCGCCCGGCGTCCGGCTCAGCCTCAATATCTCGCCGGAGACCACCATGGATCCCGACTGGTGGGCAGCGATCGAAATCATTGATGCGCGCGCATCCCGGCGTTGCCGAACGCCTGATCGTCGAGATCACCGAAACGGTGGCGATTCAGGATATCGACGACGTCAGAGGGTTCGTCACGCGGCTGAAGAATTTCGGCAGCCAGATCGCGATCGACGATTTCGGCGCGGGCTACACCTCGTTCCGGAACCTGCGCAAGCTCGGCGTGGACATCGTCAAGATCGACGGCGCGTTCGTACAGAACATCGCGCGCTCTTCCGACGACCGGGCGTTTGTGCAGACCCTGATCGATCTGGCGCGGCGGCTTGATATCAGGACCGTGGCCGAATGGGTGCAGGACGAGAAGGCCGCCGTCATGCTGCGCGACTGGGGCTGCGACTACATCCAGGGCCGGCTGATCGGCCTTGCCTCGGCAGAGCGGCCGTGGAGCGGTCCGGAGACCGTTCCAGCTACGGGCTAGCCGTTCACCCCGCGATTTCAGCTCCGGCGCTCGCATAGACCACCCCGCCATCGATCGCGATGGCATTGCCGACCACATAATCACCGGCGCGCGACGCGAGAAAGATCGCGAGTCCCGCGATGTTCGTCTCGTCGCCGATCCGTCCGGCCGGAATCCGCTTGGCGAGTTCGACTGCGTGGTCACGCGCCGCCTTGTTCATGTCGGAGGCGAATGCGCCTGGGCAGATTGCGGTGACAACGATGTGATCCTTGATGAGCCTGGTTGCGATCCGCCGTGTCATATGGATCACGGCGGCCTTGCTGGCGGCGTAGGAATAGGTCTCCATCGGATTGACGAAGATGCCGTCGATCGAGGCGATGTTGATGATCTTCGCCGGCCGCGCCTGCGAGGCCGCGGCGCGCAGTGGCTTCGCCAACGCCTTGGTGAGGAAGAACATCGACTTGACGTTGAGGTTCATCACCTTGTCCCAGCCGCTCTCCGGGAATTCCTCGAACTTCGCGCCCCAAGCCGCGCCGGCATTGTTGACGAGAATATCGAGCTTCGGCTCCCGCTTGATGATTTCAGCGGCGAGCGTGTCGCAACCCTTGACCGTCGACATATCGATCGGCAGTGCAATACATTCGCCGTCATATTGCGCGGACAGTTCTTTCGCAGTCGCTTCGCAGGGACCGGCCTTGCGCGCGGTGATGTAGACCTTCGCTGCGCCCTGGCTGAGGAAGCCGGCCGCGATCATCCTGCCGATGCCGCGCGAGCCGCCGGTCACCACCGCGACACGGTCCTTCAGCGAAAAGAGGTTCTGGAGCATGATTTTCTCCTTGTATCTGAGGAGATATAGCGGAGGAGGTCAGGAAAACCGGCGCTTCACCGTGAAACACAGAAAAAAGCGCCGATATCCACTTCGATCCGGACTTCGGCGAAGTCTAGCGCCACCAGTTGTTGGCGGCCGCCACGGTCTGAAAATGCACCGCGATGACATGCGACGAGGCGATCAGTTGCGTCGTGTCGTGGTCGTAAGCGCTGCGCAGACTGGAGCGGACTTCGTCAGAGGGCTGGGTATATTTCACGCCGACGCGCGACAGCTTGACAGCAAGCTCGAAGCCGGCCTGAGGCGTGTCGGTTTTCAAAGAGGGAAGCCAGGTATCGCTCATGATGTCGTGTCCGGTTAAAAGTGTTGGAACCGGAAGACCGTGGCACTGACATTCTGCGCTGGCAAGCCGGCACGGTCAGACCGCCGTCAATGAGAGGATGACTATACCCTACGAGACCCTACGAGCCGTTAGCTGACGTCGACGCGACGGAATCCGTTCCACATGGCGGTGGCGGCACCCGATGTCAGCACGGGCAGGATGCGCGTGGTCTGATAATTCCCGTTGAGAGAAATTCGCGGCAGCGCCGTCGGATGCTCCGCATTTCCGGGAAAGATCATGCCTGGCCGTGTGGTGACGGCGGTTTTGAAGCCCGCTGCCTTGGCCATGGCGAACTCGCGCGGTCCCGCAGCGCACCGGTCGCCATAGGGATAGGCGAGGTGGACGACGGGACGCTGCAAGGTGGCCTCGATCCGCGTCCGGCTAACGGTGATCTCATCAAGCGCCTGCGGTTCACTTCGCTTCGCGAGGTTGCAGTGGCTAACGGTATGAGCGCCGATGGTAACCAGCGGATCGGCGGCGAACGGTTTCAGTTCGTCCCAGGACAGACATAACTCCCGGCTGATGACTGCCTCATCGATGCCATAGCGCGCGCACAATCCGCTCATCTCACGCGCGACGTCACGGTCGTCCGGCAGCCCGCGCAGCAGATCGTGGATCCGGGCGAACGCGGCCCGCTTGCCTTCGAGCGTGTGGGTGTCGAGACATACGGCGGTGCCGCCGATCGTGGTGTCGATCCGGTCGGAGGCGGTGACGACGCGTTCGAGCGAGACCCACCAGAGGCGGCCAGTCCCTTCCGCGAAGTCGCTCGCGGCATAGACAGTGAGCGGCGCATCATATTCGCGCATCGCCGGGAGCGCGAAGTCGCGGTTGTCGCGGTAGCCGTCGTCGAAGGTGAAGCAGGCAAACCGCCGTGAGAAGTCGTGTTCGGTCAGGCGGCGATGCATCTCGTCGGCGGTCACGATGTCGATCCCGCGCGCCCGGACATGGGCCAGCGTCATGCGCAGAAATTCCGGAGTCACTTCCAGGTGATGATTGGGCTGAAACGGGCTGTTCCGGCGCGGCCGCACATGGTGCAGCATGAAGATCGTTCCAACGCCTGCGAGGATCGGCCGCAGCAAATGATGAGCGCCGCTGAAATACAGGGCCTCCAGTCCGGCGCGGATGACGGTGTTGCGGAGTTGCTGCATCGAATTGACCGGCCGGCCACTTTTTGTTGAAAGACGTCTATAGTCGGGAACGGCTGAAGAAACGGTTATTCGGCGCTCATGCGGCGGTGATGGAGCTTCCGCCTTATTTCCGGTTTGACAGCCCGGCAAGGGTTTGTTTTCTCTCCATTTCCAGACGTCGCGCGCAGCCGGCAGCACCGGCATCCGGCTTTGCCCGGAGCGCGCTTCAGATATGTTGAACAGGGTTGCAAGATCTGGCCGCCCGTCCGTCGGTGCGCCGGCAGATCGTGCACGACAGGATATCGAATGCGCGGGTTTTTCAGGTGGAGCAGCAAGTGGTGGCCGGGCGTTATCCCTCTCGCCATCCTTTGGGCGGTGGCCGCCTGGACGACCACAGGTCCGCTGGAAGCCGATCTGAGCGCGCACGCCATTACCGCGCTGAAGGACAGCGTTCTCGACAAGGGCACGATCTCTACCGCCGGCCGCGACATTACGTTCTCTGCCGAGGCATTTTCGGAGCAGGGCCGCAGCAACGCTGTCGCTTCGGTCGAAGCGGTGCCGGGTGTGCGGCTGGTCAACGATCGCACCGCGCTCGTCGCGGAAGCCAAACCGTTTATCTGGACCATCGAACGCGAAGTCGGAAAAGTGACGCTCAGCGGCAGCGCGCCGTTGCCGACCGTCAAGAGCAAGCTGCTGGACGCCGCGCGTACGACGTTTGCCCGCATCGAAATCGCCGATCGCATGAATTTATCGCGCGGCGCGCCGCCGCGTTTCGAGACCGCGGCGATGTTGCTGATCGGCGAGGTCGGCAAGCTCAAGACCGGTAAGGTCACGATTTCCGATGTAACGGTGAACATGTCAGGCATGGCGAGCGAACTTGGTGGCCGCGAGGCGATCACAGCGGCGCTGAAAAATCTGCCCGACGGATATTCGATCGCCAACGAAATCCATGCCCCACCATACATCTTCGAGGCCAACAAGGATCCGGTTGCCGCGACGCTGACGTTGACCGGATATGTGCCCGACAACGCCGTTCATGCGGCGATCGTCGCATCCGCTGGCCGCAAGTTCTCCGGCGAGAAGGTCGTCGACAAGCTCAAGGCGAGTGTCGGTGCGCCGACGGGGTTCGATGCCGTCGTCACGCGGGCGCTCGGATCGTTGTCGCGGCTGTCGACGGGAACGCTTGTGGTCTCCGATCGGGAGGTCAATCTCTCCGGCGACGCGCTGTATGATGCGGCGGGAAGTCAGATCCGCACCGATCTGCCCAAGGACCTACCGCGGGGCTGGCGAGCGAAAATGGAAGTCTCGGTCAAGCCGCCGGCGGCGCCGGTCGATCCGACCGTCTGTCAGCAATTGTTCGCCGATCTGCTGGGCAAGCGCACGATCCAGTTTGAAACCGGCCGCGCCACGCTGGATCCGGATTCCATCGGCCTGCTGGATCGGCTGACGGAAACCGCGCTGCGCTGTCCGACGGCCACGATCGAGATCGTCGGCCATACCGACAGCGACGGCGACGATTCCTTCAACCAGACGCTGTCCGAGCGGCGCGCGCAGGCGGTCGTGGACTATCTGGTGAAAGCCGGGATGCCGGCGGATCGATTCAAGCCGATGGGCTACGGTAGCGCCCAACCGATCGCCGCCAACGACACCGACGAAGGCAAGGCGAAAAATCGTCGCATTGACTTCATTGTGAGGCAATAAAGATGGTCTATCTGGCGGTGTTTCACTGGGGCTGGCTCGCGGGTTCGCTGCTGCTGGGTTTCGCCATGGGCTGGATCGCGGTGGTCCATCGCGGCCGGGGGGTCACGAAGAGGACCGCGCAGTGGCTGTCGGTACTGGCCGCAGCGCTGATTGTCGCAGCGCTTACGCATGTGGTTCCGGGTCGGTTCGGTTACTGGCTCGACCTTGGACTGGTGATGTTCGGCTTATCTTGTGGGTTGCGCGATCGGCTCGTGGCTGCGCGACCGGGTGGTCTCGCGCCAGGCGGCGGTCCTGCGGATCGACGGCCCGAAACACCCTAATGTGTTGGAATAAAGGGTTTTATTGGCCCCGGCGGAATTCCACTAGGAGCCGAAACACGCTACGACCTTGTCCACGTGAATGAATGCGGAACGGCGACGGCTTTGCCGTGGACCGCAATTCGAGGTTCTCGATGCTAGGATCAATACGCAGAGCGATCTCGGTTCTGCGCCAGAAGCAAATCCTGCACAAGCTGGGTGTTGCGATCAGCGTCACGGTCATCGGTATCGCGTGTTATGTACTCTATCATATCCTCAGGGGCATCAACGTCGAGGAAGTGGTCGAAGCCATCAGGCAGACCAAGCCGCGCTCGATCGCGCTGGCGGGCCTGTTCGTCGCCGCCGGGTATTTCACGCTGACATTTTATGACCTGTTCGCAGTGCGCGCGATAGGCATCACCCACATTCCCTACCGGATCAACGCTCTCGCGGCCTTCACCAGCTATTCGGTCGGACACAACATCGGCGCCAGCGTCTTCACCGGCGGCGCGGTACGTTATCGCATCTATTCGGCGTGGGGGCTGAATGCGATCGATGTCGCGAAAATCTGCTTTCTGGCCGGTCTCACCTTCTGGCTTGGCAACGCTGCCGTCCTCGGACTCGGCATTGCCTTTCACCCGGAAGCCGCGGCCAATATCGATCAGCTTCCGCCGTGGTTTAATCGCCTGGTGGCGATCGCGATCATTGTCGGCCTGATCGGATACGTGATCTGGGTCGGGATGAAGCCGCGGAGCGTGGGCCGCGGGCCATGGACCGTGGTGTCCTGCCGAGTGGTCCGCTGACGTTGCTGCAAATCCTGATCGGAATCCTCGATCTCGGGTTCTGCGCGCTCGCGATGTATGTGCTGGTTCCCGACGAGCCGAATTCCTCGGCTTCGTTGTCGTCGCGGTGATCTTCGTGTCCGCGACGCTGCTTGGTTCGCCAGCCATTCGCCCGGCGGTCTCGGCGTATTCGATGCCGCGATGCTGGTCGGGCTGTGGCAGATGGACAAGGAAGAGCTGCTCGCGGGAATGCTGCTGTTCCGGCTGCTTTATTATATCGCGCCCTTCGTGCTTTCTGTAATCTTGCTGACGTTTCGGGAAATTATCATCAGCGCGCGAACCAAACGCCTGCGCGACGCGCAGCCTGGACCGAGCGCCGGGCCAAAGGGCGAAATGTCCTATCTGAGGGAGCATGGCGACTTCAGGCGCCTGACGGCATTCAAGCGAGCACGGAAGCAACCGTCTCGCGGAAAACTCCCATGGGTCCGTCTTCGATGTTTGCATCCTGGCCGGACCGATTGCGCCGCTCGGCGCTGATTTTGCTGGTGGCGGGCCTCGTGCTCGCCGCGCTCGTCATATTCGGCGGCTTGCAGCCGGCCCGCGCTATCGCGGCCTTCGTCTGCATTGCCGGTGCGGCGCCGGCGCCGTGGCAGCTTCATGACACGGTCGCATCGCGCGATGCCGTGCTCGGCGCCAATCCGGTCGAGACCGCGGCGGTACACGCCCTCGTCGCGGGCGTGCCCGATCCGACCGTGCTGCTGATCGTGCCGGCCGTGTGATTTATCTCAACGCGGCCGCGGCGCAACTCGTCCCGGCGCTGCGCCGGAACGAACTCGCGCAGTTCGCGTTGCGCTCGCCCGAAATCATCACGGCCTTGCGCGAGGCGATCACGACCCGGGAAACGCGGCGGACGACCTATCTCGATCCCGTTCCCGTCGATCGCTGGATGGAATTGATTATCACGCCGGTGCCGGTGCCGACCGCTTTCGGCGGTGACGACCACTGCATGCTGATGACGTTCCACGATCAAACGCCGCTGCGCCGGGTCGAGGAAATGCGCGCCGACTTCGTCGCCAATGCAAGCCACGAACTGCGTACGCCGCTCGCGGCATTGTCCGGCTTCATCGATACATTGCAGGGACCGGCGCGCAACGATGAGAAGGCACGTGAACGCTTTCTCGGCATCATGCACGCGCAGGCGACGCGCATGGCGCGCTTGATTGACGATCTGCTGTCGCTGTCACGGGTCGAACTCTCGGCGCATGTGCGCCCGGATACACTCGTCGATCTCGCTTCCGTTGTGCGTCAGGTTGCCGACGGGCTGGAGCCGCTTGCGGCGGAGCGTCAGGTCAGCATTGAGATTGAGTTGCCGCAAGAGCCGGTGATGATCGCAGGCGATCGCGAGGAACTGCTGCGGCTGTTCGAGAACCTGATCGAGAATGCGCTGAAATATGGAGCGTCCGGCGGCAAGGTCATGGTTTGATAGCCGCCCGCCTCGCCGGACGGCGCGCCGGAATTTCGCGTGATGGTGCGCGATTTCGGCCCCGGCATCGCGCCCGAACATCTGCCGCGGTTGACCGAACGCTTCTATCGGGTCGATGTCGGCGACAGTCGCGCGCAGGGCGGCACCGGGCTCGGTTTATCGCTTGTTAAACATATCCTTAACCGTCATCGGGGCCGTCTGTTCATCGAAGACGTGCCCGGTCAGGGCGCGACCTTCACGGCGGGTTTTCCACTGGCGCGCGCGCTGCCCGCGGCCTGAAATCCAACGATTTCAATCGCTTGCCGCTGTCATCCAGCCGTCATCGAACCTTCGTAAAAGCAGCATCGACCGCTCCTAAACGGGGCGCCGTGAGCGCATCGGCGCTCTGCTGAACGCAAGGGAGACCACACATGAATTTCTTCAAGGCAATCGTCGCCGCAGGCCTCGTTGCCGCGTCGACCTCCGCGATGGCCGCGGATGTCACCGGGGCCGGCTCGTCCTTTATCTATCCGGTTCTGTCCAAGTGGGCCGACGCCTACAAGACCGACGCAGGCAATGCCGTGAACTACCAGTCGATCGGCTCCGGCGCCGGCATCAAGCAGATCCAGGCCAAGACCGTGACCTTCGGCGCCACCGACGCACCGCTGAAGCCCG
>CAVXSV010000022.1:0-57403 GCA_963764445.1 uncultured Alphaproteobacteria bacterium | reverse complement strand
GGCTGTTGCGACGCCTTGACGAGGACCATACTTGCTGCAGACCAAGGCTTCGCGCCGCGCATTGTCCCCTCATTCGGCGGCGCCGAAGGCTAAATGACGACTGTGTCGGCCGCACGTCGCCATGGGCGTGAGGCCGGGCTCCTTAGGAGCCCGGTTTTTTTCGAACACGACACGCATGCGCCCCGCACGACCGTGCGGAATAAACGTGTTCGGCTCAGCGACCGCTTGTTCGTTCAAAAAGACAAACGCGCGAAACCCGCGCGTTTTATCAGCCAGAAATCAGCGCAGCGGTCAGGCGGCCTGCCTGTGCATGGCCCCGCTCGAGGACGCAGCACCGCGGATCGCCTTGACGGAGCGTTCGATCGCCGCCCAAAGCCGTCCGATCTCCGAGGCCGCGCGGCCTTCGGAGTCATATTCGCGGGCGCCTTCGCCATGCGCGAGCGCCAGCAGCAGGTCCGCGCGATTGGTTATCTGACCGCTCCACACAGGAGCACGGAATTTCGCAAGCGCCTCGCGGGCAATGGCGACGATCGGGCTTTCAGCGCTATCGCGCATGGCAGGCGCGCCGTTGATCACAACGGCATAGGGCTTGCGCGCAGACCGGCAAGTCTGGATGGTTTCCTGAACGGCATTGACGTCGAAGACACCAGGCCGCGCGGGGATCACAACCATGGTTGCGTTCCGGATGGCGTCATCGACGACGGCCGACAGGTTCGGCGGCGTGTCGATAAAGACCCATTCGAAGCCGTCGCGCTTCGCGGAGTTGATGATTTCGGTTACTGATCGACTGGCGGCCCGGATCGGCGGTTCATTGGTGCCGCGCAACTTGTGCCAAAGCATCAGCGAACCCTGCGGATCGGCATCCACCAGCAGGCACGGCTTCGAAGCCTTGTGAACCTGCGCGGCAAGATGAGCAGCCAGGGTGCTTTTGCCCGAACCACCTTTACGCGATGCGAAAACAATGACGTTCATACCTTGGCCTCCAGAATGACCCCCGAAGGCGAAAATGAATCAGCATGCTGATTCGTTAAAGACAAATTTACCGGCAATCGTGACTGCGCGCAGATTTTTTCACATGACACTGGTATTTGAGTTACACTCTGGAGCGCAAACCATTCCAAAATGAATCGTTTCGCGCGCAAAGCGTTCACGACGCGCCTTTCGCGGCTCTCCGCTCGATCCATTTGCGTTCGATCCAGCCCAGCATCCGCGCCATTGGTCCTTGCAGAAACGGCACATCCTGCGCGATCAGAATGAGTCCCAGCGGCAACATCCACAGCCCCAGCACCGGCAAAAAGCTGAAGATACCGCCGATGACCAGCAGGATCGCCAGCGGAATACGGACCAGCCGCGACGACGGCTTGCGTACCCAGCCCACGAATTTTGCCAACCGTGGCGGCAATTTGCCCTCGAACCAGACAAAATGCCGATCCAGCTCCGCTCGGTGATCGGTTGCTCACTATTCGCTCCGTGAGAGACAGAGTGTTGGTCGGTCACGGCACGGCAACGCGGCGGAATGTCGCGCAAAAGCCCGACCGGCTGAATTAATTCAGTCGGTGTCAGCGACAAAGATGCTTCCGCTCAGAAACCAAACGTCCAGACGACGCCCACCACCGTCATCGTCAACAATGTGCTGAGCATCCACCCGATGGCGTAGTTTGTTTCCTCAGCCACCGTCCCGCGCATTTCCTCGACAGGCATGGCGTGGGTGGGACGCCAAAGGTCCAAATCGGCCATAACAACCTCCCTGCGGACATTGCCGCAGGGATTCAATGGTAATGGGCGATATCCGGTTCCCTTGGTCGACCAAATATCCGAACCGCCGATTGCCGCTAAATTGTCTCCAGATCGATATCCCATTGATATATTTTCATCTTTCCGAAAGTAGTCGACCCGCATGGCTTGACGCCACCGCCCGCAACCGCCATGCGTATCGCGTCAGTCGGCCGGACGGCCGCTCCCGCTACGGCCGAAAGGCTGCGGGGGAGGAAAGTCCGGGCTCCATCGACATACGGTGCCGGATAACGTCCGGCGGGGGCGACCCCAGGGACAGTGCCACAGAGAACGAACCGCCTCTCCTCCTCGGAGAAGGTAAGGGTGAAAAGGTGCGGTAAGAGCGCACCGCGTCTCCGGCAACGGGGACGGCATGGCAAACCACACCGGGAGCAAAACCGAATAGGGACGGCGTCGCGGCAGTTCGCTTCTGGCGATAACACCGCAGGGCCATGTCGGGCCCGACCGTCCGGGTAGGTTGCTCGAGGCAACGTGCAAACGTTGTCCCAGAGGAATGGCCGTCACGTATCGCGTGCGCAAGTTCGCGATACCCTACAGAACCCGGCTTACAGGCTGGCTGATATGTTTGCGAAGCGTTTTCGAGCGAAGTGGACTTCCGGTTCGCGTAAAGAAAACGCGTTTCACGTGAATGAGGGGTTCGGCGCACTCACGCCGGACCCCTCGCCATTTCAGAGTTTCGTGGCAAAGGCTTGCGAATATCAAACCCATCCCAGTCGTGACGCCCTACTCGTCGTCGTAATCGCTCATCCGACTCGTGACGGCGCGCCAGCGATGGCTGCCGCCGAGCGACCCCGTCACCGCCGGCTCGCGACTTGCATAGACCGTCGCGTGAGTGGCGCGCGCTGCGATTTCCTCGCCCGACACCGCGGCCGGCTTGCATATCTGGCGGCGGCTCGCCCGGCGCATCAGATCAACGTGAATGTGATTGTAGTGATAGACGTTGGCGCCGGGTGCCAGCACCGTGGTGAAGCGCTGACAGGCCGCCGCTTCCACATCGCGCAAGAAGCCCTGCTCTTCCGGCAACCCCTTCCAGCCGTGCTGCACCGAAACATATCGTCCATCCGCCAGCGCAAATCCCGCGATATCGAGCGCATTGCCGAAGGCATGCTCGGAGATATGCGCGTGCGGATTGCCGTTCATGCCGCGGCAGGAATAGGCCGAGATCTGCTTGATCTCGACGACGCGCGCACCGAACCAGCGCATCGCCGCGGGCTGGACCGCGTCCGCAAGCCAACGATCCAGCGCCGAGACGATCGGACAGGCCAGCGTCGCGGCCGGCTTCACCACAACGGGCCCGACCGCGTTTGTAATGCTCCCCTGCGCGGGTCCGAGCCGCGGCGGCTGAGATCGCGGCTGCGCGTAACGATCGTCCGGCGGATAGGACGGCGCTCGGTCGGTCGGCGGATAGGACGATGCGCGATCCACGTCCGGTGTTCCCTCCGGCGGCAGTTCGATCTCGTTTTCACCAGAACGCACGCCGGGCGCGGTCAGTGAGACCGGGCCGCTCGATCCACTGCCATAGGTGGACTGGCGAGCCGGTGTTTCCGGATACGATGACGGAGGTGGCGGATAGGATGGCTGCGCGATCGGCCAGCGCGGCTGGTTGCGGCCGACCGACGCGGGCGGCCTGAGATCGTCGTCAGCAAAACCGTAGGCCGGACTGTCGCCGAGCGCCGAGACCTTCAGAGGAAATTCAGCGCCGCAGATGCCGGGACCATTGATCGGGCGGATGCGAACGAGATCGGTGCTTTCCTTGACCTGGCCGGATTTCAGGCATGCGGCCTCGGCCTCGGCCCTCCACGGTTCACGCTCCGCGGTCTGAAAAAAACCGCGTCCGCAACCAGCCAGTGACACAAGGACGACGGAGCCGACGAGATACAAGGCAACTCTGCGCGTCATCCGCGCACGTTCAACGAATTTATTTAAGGCTTCTTCAACGCGTTGTTTTCAGTCATTTTTAACCACGTTGCGGCAGTGCAGCATGATGGGGGATATCGGGGATCGAGCAGCAAGGCCGACTTTTTTCCGCTGGGAACGGGTTGCTAGCTTCCGCGTTACGACGAGGCAACGACGTGAACACAAGGGAGTAGTCCGCATGACTTTCGTCGGCAGCATGAGCGTTGTGACTGCCTATATCGCGCTTGCCTTCGTCGGCGCGATTGTGCTGGGCGTTATCTAGATTGCATCGTTTCTTTTTCTTTTCCCGCGACCTGTGCTGGTCTGAATTTTCGGACCGCACCGGCTTTTGTGCATGGCACCAAGCGCTATCGACGCCGATGAGTTAATTCCGGGCAGCCTCTCACGCCTCAATGCCGCGGGCAGTATTGCGTGACACCAGAACTCCTATACCGCGTCAGCATCGAACTGACAGCAATACTACACGCGCGCACCTCGCAAATACGGTCGGTGCTGCGAACGTCGCCGCGTCCACACCCGTTAATGGCCGCCACCGCTGAAGCCGCACGCACTGGAAACCATCGGCCGCCGCCTGTAAGACTCGTCTGCGGGGCAATTGTGTCGGAGAGCCAATGCGGCCTGGGTTAAACCTCAAGACCATCCTGTTCGGCATCGGGGTGCTTGCGCCCTCGTTCTTCATCAGTCTCAAAGCCATGGACTGGGTGTCGACTCGCGGGATCAAAAATCCGGTGCTTGCGACTGTGCCGCCGTTACCCCCGGTCAACCGCAGTTCGAGCATCGTCGCGCCGATCACGATTCCGCTCGCCGTCATTCGCGACGCCGCCGACCGCGCCGCGCCGCGCGACTTCGCCGGCAAGGCGGACAATCCGGCTGCACAGATCCTCCAGAACGCCGACATCGGATGGACAGCGTCGCGCGGCGCCATCAGCGCCACCGGCGCCAACAATGTGCTGTCGCTGTCGACGCCGCTGACCGGCACCCTCAAGGTCACGGGATCGCTGTCGGCCAATGCCCAAGACGCGGTCGGCAACGCGCTCGGAAGCCTGCTCGGCGGCAACGTTGCCAAGCAGATCGGCCGCGTGAACATCAAGAACCTGAACGCCAATGCCGAGATCAAAGGCAGCGTCGTGATGACGGCGCGACCGGCGCTGACCGCGAACTGGCGCATCAATCCCGACCTGACCGCGCAGGTCAATCTCGGCGATACCAACCTCTCGGTCGCTGGCGCCCACGTCGACGTGCCGGCGCAGGTCAAACCCGTCATCGACAGGGCGGTGAACGAACAGCTTGCGAGCCTGCAACAGCGCATCCGCAACGATCCCGCGCTGGAGCGCAACGCGCGTCTGCAATGGGCGCAGATGTGCCGCTCGATCCCGTTGCAGGGAGCAGCCGGGTTGCAGAACCTGTATCTCGAGTTGAAGCCGGTGCGCGCTGTCGCGGCTCAACCCCGCATCGATGCTAGCAACCTCACGTTGACCCTCGGAGTTGAAGCCGAAACGCGAATCACAGCCTCAGCGACCAAGCCGGACTGCCCGTTTCCGGCGACGCTCGCCATTGTGCCGGACACACCGGGCAGACTGAACATCGGCGTTCCCATCGACATGCCGTTCACGGACATCAATAAGATCATCGAGGCGCAGTTCACCGGCAAAACGTTTCCTGAAGACGGCAGCGGCCCGGTTGACATCACCGTGAGGCAGGCCAGCATCGCCGCTGCCGGTAACCGGCTTCTGATCTCGCTGCTTGTTCACGCCAAGGAAAAGAAAAGCTGGTTCGGTTTCGGCGGCGAAGCCACCGTTCACATCTTTGGCAAGCCGGTGCTCGACCAGGCGCAGCAGACCTTGCGCCTGACCGATATCCGGCTCGCAGTCGAATCCGAAGGCGCGTTCGGCCTGCTCGGCACCGCCGCGCGCGCCGCGATGCCCTATCTGCAACAGGCACTGTCCGAGAAGGCAACCGTCGATCTCAAGCCCTTCGTATCGAACGCGCAGAAGAAGATTGCCGCAGTCATCGCGGATTTTCAGAAGAACGAAGACGGCGTCCGAGTAAAGGCCGAGATCTCCAGCCTGAAGCTCGCCGACATCGCGTTTGACTCCAAA
Source organism: uncultured Alphaproteobacteria bacterium (assembly GCA_963764445.1). GTDB lineage: Bacteria > Pseudomonadota > Alphaproteobacteria > Rhizobiales > Xanthobacteraceae > Nitrobacter. The sequence continues at coordinate 51,593 of CAVXSV010000022.1, read as the reverse complement.
ACGCTGCGCGTGATCGCGAAGGCTGTCGGTTCGGTTAATGTCGCGGTCACCGCGCTCCCGGCGCTGTAGCATCTCTCGGCGTTGTCCCGGCATTTGCAGGGACGACGAAAAGAGATCAGCTATTTTTCGAACTTGAACGAGACGTTGAGCTTGGCGCGATAGGCCTCGACCTTGCCCTTGGCGTCCAATTGCATGTCGAGCTTGACAACTTCGGCGACCCTAAGATCCCGGAGGGACTTTCCTGCCCGGTCCACCGCGGCCTTCGCCGCCTTCTCCCAGGATTCCTTGCTGGTGCCGATCAGTTCGATGACTTTGTAGACACTTTCAGCCATGACGTCCTTCCCTTCGATTCATAACAGGACGCAGGTGCTCCTGCCGGCTGTAAGCTAACGTCGCGATATCGCCCCCGATAGGCGCCACACAAAAAACGCGCCCGGCCAAAAACCGGGCGCGTTGCTTTCACTGTTCGATCCGTCAACGTTTAAGTCGAATACTTGAAGTCAGGCATCGACTTCAACTCATCCTTGGTCGCGCTGAATACCGCGTGATCCGGATACCAGGGATTGGTCTTCGTTGTCGTCGTTGCGGGTGCGGAGGTCGCAGCCCCAGTGGTCGTGCTCGTGGTCGTGGTCGGACGCATGCCGGTGCCGGCGGGTCCGGTCGACGTCGAGGCCGATGTCGACGACGGCACCGGCGTATCGACGAATTTTAGCTTGCTGAAATCCACCACCACGTCATGCTGGCCGACGCCAAGAAAACCGCCCACACCGATGACCGCCGCTTTGACGTTCCCGCTCTTGTCGAACAGCAACTCGCTGATCGAACCGAGCTTCTCGTTCGAATCGTTGTAAACATTCAAGCCGATCACCTTCGACGCACGCCAGTTACCGTGATAGCTTGCCTCTGACGAGGTCGTAGCGGCCGGAGCATTCATCTGGTTATTCGTCGTGGCATTCGGCGTTTGAGCGACCGCCGTCGTCGCCAACAATGCGGAGCCGATCAACGCGGCCGTCATATGTTTCGAAATCATCAGCGCCTCCTTCAGTTTAAAAATCAGTGACGAGAACACACGAATCCGGCAGTCGTTCCCGAAAAAACGCCGATTTTTTGGGTTCCCCGCAGCGACGAAACGGCGCAAGAGTCGCGCAAAACTGCGCACGCTCTTCACTCAATCTCGACTCTTGAGCCCACACGGATGAAAAAATCAGCGGAGATTATCAACGCGTCGGGACCGTCGCCGTTCCTCCGGACGTGCGCTAAAACACACATCGCGATAGTGCGAGGACGGACGTCGCAGTTAGGCCGCGACCGCGTCGGGGTGCCGGTTCGTCTCGTTGAAGAACGCGACCGCTTCGAACGTGTAGCCGCAGTCGGTGCACTGCCAGAGATACGACGTCCGGCGCGGTCCGTCCTCGAACCAGACAGGCGTGGCAATCGGCTTGCCGCATTGCGCGCACGGATTTTGATGGGGCAAATAATCAGATACGACAGCGGTCATGACGCTTCTCCCATCTGCTATTTGTTATGAATCGAGCGCCGCGAAAAAAGATTGTCAAGACAGTTGCGGCGCAAGAATTTTAGCTTCTGTTCGCGACAACTTTGCGACGCAGTCAGAGCCGTCGTCCGCGGCAAAAACACCCCCCATAAATGAGCCTACGGGCTCTCAATCACCCGAGCCATCGTCGATCCTCACGACGGCATGCTCCCTCAACGGCGGGGCCGTCTGGCCTATTGCACGAATCGAGCTACCAGGCATGCAGGGAGCCTAAGTTCCGTAGCCGACGACGATGGAACCGGGTGCCGGGCCTTGTGTTGCCCTCACACATTCTGCCACAGGAATGTCGCGATTGAGGCGAAAGCATAAGGCCGATGGTGGTGGGGAAGGACCATTCGTGACAGATTTCAGCAAATTCGTTCCATTTTTAATTCTTGTCGTGCTGGCGTGGCCCCATCCCTCGTCGGCGCAACGTGCGCAGTACGAGTCGATGGTGGCGGCGCATGCGCAAGCCAACGGCGTTCCGGTCGAACTGGTCCACCGCGTTATCGTGCGCGAGAGCCGCTACAACCCACGCGCGGTTCATCGCGGCAACTACGGCATGATGCAGATCAAGCTCGCCACCGCACGAGGCCTTGGCTACACCGGCACCGCCGAAGGATTACTCGACCCCGAAACCAATCTTACTTACGCGGTGAAATATCTCGCGGGCGCGTTCCAGGCGGCTCACGGCAACCACAACCGCGCGGTGGCGTATTATGCCGGCGGCTACTACTATGTGGCGAAGCGGCAGCGGCTACACGATGCAAGGCACGACGCCATGAGCGCTAACGCGCAAGCCATCGGTGCGCCGCTCTTCATCGCTCGCTGAAATCCGCGGAGTTTCGCCTCAGTCCAGCGCAGGCCTGATTTTCGGAGCGGTGTTCACAACCTGCATGTGCACCACCGCTTCGCCGTCGCTGTAGACGCGCCGCCAGCCATCGAGGCGGTCGAGCAGATGAACCGCGGGCGACAAAGGGCCGAGCAGCGTCGCGTCGATCGGTAGGTGTCGAGCAGCGCTAGAAATTGGCCCACGTCCTGAAGCTGAAGCGCATTGTTGTAGGCCAGCACGAACTGCTCTCCGTAAAGTTCGGCGCGGCTTTCGATGAAGACCTGCACATCGGCTGCGATCAGCGAGCCGCCGAAAAAGTAATCGTTGAGAACGCGGCGAGCGCCATGATCCCTGAGCGCCTGAACTGCGCCCGACAGCGACTTTCCGGCCAGCGGTACATAGGAATGACTCCCGGCGAAGGCCGCCGTAAAGCCGCCGAGCATGAGCAGGACGGCGGCAAGCCGGACCGCCGGCAAAGGTAAAGGCGCGATCCCCACTGTACGCAACGCCGCGAATTGTGCCGACAGCGGCTCCGCCATCACGAGCGGCATCAGGAACGCAAAGATCTCGATGTTGCGATTATGCGCCAGCCGCCGTGGAGGTTGGCCCACAGGATCATCAGCGGCAGCAGCGCAAGCGCCGGCGCCTTGCCGCGCCCGCTCGCTGACACCAGCCCGCTCGCCCATGCAATCATCACCGGCAACGCCAGCACGTGCGGACGCGCAAGGAGGTGTGACATCGATAGCACCGGCACCGCGCCCACCACCACACCCGTTTGCAGCGGAGGCAGGAAACGGCAGAGGATGTGCGCGAACAGCGCGAAGGCCGCGGCCGCCGCGAGCGCCGACAGGATCACGACACCAGCCCAGCCGCCGAGATCGAATGCTTCCGCGAACAACATCTGCGACAGCCACGACGACGACATCCAAGGCGCGCCGGCACGGGTGAAGGAATAGACGTCGGTGAAGGGCACCGCGTGTTGCGCCACGATCCACTGCCCGACTTTGATTTGCCAGAACATATCGGGGTCGATCAGCAGGCTGTCGCCGCGAACCAGCAGCAGCAGATAGACGGCCGCGCCGGCAAACAGCCATGCCGGAACGGAGGCAACGCCGCTTCGCCGGCCGACCTGCTCTGTGTTCGCAATGCTCATCCGGTGATCCGATCAACGGAACTTGCGACGCGGCCTGGCGTCGGCGCCCGACTATTCCGCGTAAAAGCGTAATTTCGGGTAAAATGCTGGAACCGCATTGGCGGGAGACTGCGCGTTCCCGCGTTGACACCCTCCGCTATCGGCCTAAATTAGAGATGTTCCGAGGGGTGCTCCGTCAGGGAGCTGAGATACCGCAAGCTCGCAATCCAAAGACGGATTGCAGGACCGTGGTGACCCTTTGAACCTGATCCGGGTCATGCCGGCGAAGGGACAGGGATGTTTCAGACAACGCGAGAGCTACGTGGGGATGCCCCCGTCGCGGTGATTGGTGCAGGCATTGCGGGCGCGTGGCAGACGCTGCTGTTCGCGAAAGCCGGTCACGCCGTCACGCTCCACGAGCGTGACGACGACGCCATGACGCAGGCCACCAGCCACTGGGCCGGCGGCATGCTGGCGCCGTGGTGCGAAGCCGAAGTCTCCGAACCCCTCATCACTAGCCTCGGCCTTCGCTCGCTGGCGCTGTGGCGCGAACATGTCCCCGATACGCCTTTCAACGGCTCGCTGGTGGTGGCGCATCCGCGCGACCGCGCCGATTTCGAGCGTTTTGCGCGCATGACATCGGGCCATCGGCGCATTCAGGGCGATGACGTGAGCGATCTCGAACCGTCGCTCGACGGCCGCTTTCGCGAGGCGCTGTTCTTCCCCGACGAAGGCCATGTCGAGCCGCGCCGCGTGTTGCCGCAACTGCACGCCTGCATTCGCGCCGCCGGCGGCACCATCGAATTCGACAGCGCGCCTGAGAGCTGCCGGCATCGAGGGCCTTGCGATCGATTGTCGCGGACTGGCGGCACGCGATACGTTCCCTGACCTTCGCGGCGTCAAGGGCGAAACGATCATCGTCGAAACTGACGAGATCGTGCTGTCGCGCCCGGTGCGGTTGATGCATCCGCGCTGGCCGCTCTACATCATTCCGCGCGAGGACAATCAGTTCATGATCGGCGCCACGTCGATCGAGCGCGAGGACAATGGTGTCAGTGTGCGCTCGGCGCTCGAACTGCTCAGTGCCGCCTATGCGGTGCATCCGGCCTTCGGCGAGGCGCGGATCGTCGAAATCGGTTCTGGGCTTGCGCCCGGCTTTTCCCGACAACCTGCCGCGCATTGCGATCGACAAGAACCATATCGCGGTCAACGGACTTTTTCGTCACGGGTTTCTGCTAGCGCCGGCGCTCGCGGAATTGACGCTCGGCTTACGTCGAACGCGGCGAGATCGACAACGAGGTGATGCGATGCGGGTGATGCAATGCAGGTGATCGTCAACGGTGAACAGCGGGAGATTGCGGCGCAGACCGTCGACGCGCTGCTGAACGAACTCGACTACGAGGGCACGCACGTCGCGATCGCCGTGAATTTCGACGTGTTGCCGAAGGACCGCTGGGCGGAGACATCCATGAAGGCTGGCGACGAGATCGAAATCATCACGCCGCGGCAGGGAGGGTGAGCATGGTTCGTTTCTACGATCGCGAATTTTCCTCCCGCCTGCTGATCGGCACGGCGCTGTATCCGTCGCCGAAGATCATGCAGGACGCGATCCGCGCTGCGGGCAGCCAGATCGTCACGGTGTCGCTGCGGCGAGAAACCGCGGGCGGCAAGACCGGCGACGCGTTCTGGTCGCTGATCCGCGAGCTCGATGTGACGGTGCTGCCCAACACCGCCGGCTGCAAGAGCGTGCGCGAGGCCGTCACCACGGCGAAACTCGCGCGCGAACTGTTCGGCACCTCCTGGATCAAGCTTGAGGTGATCGCCGACAACGACACGCTGCAGCCCGACGTGGTCGGCCTCGTCGAGGCCGCAGCCATCCTTATCAAGGACGGCTTTGAGGTGTTCCCCTATTGCACCGAGGACCTCAGCGTCGCCATGCGCCTCGTCGACGCCGGCTGCAAGGTGGTGATGCCGTGGGCCGCGCCGATCGGCAGCGCGAAAGGCATCACCAATCGCGACGCCTTGAGGCTGCTGCGCGCGCGACTGCCGGACATCCCGCTCGTCGTCGATGCCGGGATCGGCGCGCCGTCGCCACGCCGCACAGGCGCTTGAGCTCGGCTACGACGCCGTGCTGCTCAACACCGCTGTGGCCAAGGCCGCCGATCCCGTCGCCATGGCGGGCGCCTTCAAGCAAGCCGTCGAAGCCGGCCGCACCGCCTTTGAGGCGGGGCTGATGAACGCCCGCGACTTCGCCTCCCCGTCAACCCCCGTGGTAGGGACACCTTTCTGGCATGCCGTATCCTGATCGCCCGCGTATCCTGATCGCTTCTATCCTGTCGTCGATACGCTCGACTGGGTGCGGCGCCTGACCTGCGCTCGGCGTCGGCACCGTGCAGTTGCGCGCGAAAGACCTCGACGACGGCGGAGCGCTGCAACTCGTCAGCGATGCGCTTGACATCGTCAAGGGCACGGCGACGCAAACTCGTCGTCAACGACTACTGGCGTGCGGCGATCGTGGCGGGCGCGAAGCACGTGCATCTCGGCCAGGAGGATCTGGCGACGGCCGACGTTCATGAAATCCGCAAGGCGGGGCTGACGCTGGGCCTCTCTACCCATGACGACGCCGAACTCGACACCGCGCTCGCAGCCGAACCGGATTACATCGCGCTGGGCCCGATTTTTCCGACCACGCTGAAATCGATGCGCTTCGCGCCGCAGGGCATTGCCGAAGATCACGGAATGGAAGAAGCGCGTCGGCAACCTTCCGCTGGTCGCCATCGGCGGCATCAAGCTCGAGCAGGCGGCGGAGATTTTCGCCGCCGGCGCGGATTCCATCGCCGTCGTCAGCGACGTCACCCAGAACGCCGACCCTGATGCGCGGGTGCGGGCGTGGCTTGAACTCAGCGCGGAGGCGGCTGTGATGAGATGAAACGTGATCTTCTCGCAAGGCTGATCGGACCCGGATGTTCCTCGTGGGGCTGCGGTTCTTATCACCAGCGCGAATTCCGCACCCTCGCGCAGGATTTCATCCGACCCTGCCAGCGTCGCCATCGCCCGACGCGCATTCGCACCTGGGCGCTCGCATCGCGAGCGCTGCGGCATCCTCTTGACTTTTCACCTCTGCGATTCCGGATCGCGTGCGCGACCCGTCCGGAATGACCAACACACAATTCAAAAGGAGGATTGTCCATGAACATCCGCTCCAATCCGGACACCACCCGTCCCGCCGTCACCACCGGCGCGCTGCCCATCCTCGCGCAAGATTTTTGCCACGCCGGACACCGCGCCGGACCTGCGCGTGCCCTTGCGCGAGATCATCCTGCGCGAAGGCGCTGGCGAGCCGAACCTGCCGGTCTATGACACCTCCGGTCCCTACACCGATCCGAACGTCGTCATCGACGTCAACGCCGGTCTGTCGCGCGCGCGCATCGCGTGGGTGAAGGAGCGCGGCGGCGTTGAGGAATATGAGGGGCGCGACGTCAAGCCGGAAGACAACGGCAATGTCGGCGCCAAGCATGCCGCCGCCGCGTTCAAGGCGCATCACAAGCCGCTGCGCGGCGTTGGCGATGCACCAATCACTCAGCTTGAATTCGCGCGCGCCGGCATCATCACCAAGGAGATGATCTACGTCGCCGAGCGCGAGAACCTCGGGCGCAAGCAGCAACTCGAACGCGCCGAAGCCGCGCTGGCCGACGGCGAAAGCTTCGGCGCCTGCGGTGCCCGCCTTCGTCACGCCGGAATTCGTGCGCGCGGAGATCGCGCGCGGCCGCGCCATCATCCCCTGCAACATCAACCACGGCGAACTCGAGCCGATGATCATCGGCCGCAATTTTCTGGTGAAGATCAACGCCAACATCGGCAACAGCGCGGTGACGTCGTCGGTCGAGGAAGAAGTCGACAAGATGGTGTGGGCGATCCGCTGGGGCGCAGACACCGTGATGGACCTCTCGACCGGCCGCAACATCCACACCACCCGCGAATGGATCTTGCGCAATTCGCCTGTCCCCATCGGCACGGTGCCGATCTATCAGGCGCTGGAGAAGTGCGACGGCGATCCGGTCAAGCTGACGTGGGAGCTTTATCGCGATACGCTGGTGGAGCAGTGCGAACAGGGCGTCGACTACTTCACCATCCACGCCGGCGTGCGCCTGCCCTACATCCACCTCACCGCCAACCGCGTCACCGGCATCGTCTCGCGCGGCGGCTCGATCATGGCGAAGTGGTGCCTCGCGCATCACAAGGAAAGCTTCCTCTATACGCACTTCGAGGAGATCTGCGACCTCATGCGCAAGTATGATGTGTCGTTCTCTCTCGGTGACGGCCTGCGCCCCGGCTCGATCGCCGACGCCAACGACCGCGCGCAATTCGCCGAACTGGAGACGCTCGGCGAACTGACGCAGATCGCCTGGAAGAAGGGCTGCCAGGTGATGATCGAAGGCCCCGGCCATGTGCCGATGCACAAGATCAAGATCAACATGGACAAGCAGCTCAAGGAATGCGGCGAAGCGCCATTTTATACATTAGGCCCGCTGACCACCGACATCGCGCCGGGCTACGACCACATCACCTCGGGCATCGGCGCGGCGATGATCGGCTGGTTCGGCTGCGCCATGCTGTGCTACGTGACGCCGAAGGAGCATCTCGGCCTGCCGAACCGCGACGACGTGAAGGTCGGCGTCATCACCTACAAGATCGCGGCGCACGCCGCCGATCTCGCCAAGGGCCACCCGGCGGCGCAACTGCGCGACGACGCTCTTTCGAGCCGCGCGCGCTTCGACTTCCGCTGGCAGGACCAGTTCAACCTCGGCCTCGATCCCGAAACCGCGGTCGCCTATCACGACGAAACGCTGCCGAAGGACGCGCACAAGGTGGCGCACTTCTGCTCGATGTGCGGCCCAAAATTCTGCTCGATGAAGATCACGCAGGACGTGCGCGACTACGCGGCGACGCTTGGCGACAACGAGAAGGCGGCGCTGGGTTTGAGTGCGGGTGTGACCATGAAAGGCACCATCGAGGACGGCATGGCCACCATGAGCGCCAAGTTCAAGGAGATGGGCTCAAGCGTGTATCTCGACGCCGAGAAGGTGAAGGAGAGTAATAAGGTGTTATAGTCGTTGTTCGACGTATTGTTGCTGGGCGGGTCGCAGACCCGCGCCCGCCACAAACGCGCACAAGCACCGCAAAAACATTATGAACGAGGCACCGGGATGAAGCCTAAGTGTCCGGCGGCGCGCATCAGGCTTCGACGCGATTCGGGCCTGGATCAACGAAGGTGCGAACAACAATTAACAATTGATGTCATTGCACGGGAAGCACGCCGGGCTTGTCGGCTCTCGGAAGATTTGGAGGGCAAGATCATCAGAAGTGACCGCGGCCAACAGTGACTTCTGGTTTTGGCATAGAGCGAACCTGCCGAGCGCTCTAAGCGGTGTCTGCTCCTGAGGGATGAACGGAGATACCGCGAGCGCGCCTCGACTTCCGAGTTTGCCCGAGAGCGTCGATGTTGGCATGTATGCGTTTGTGCCGCTCTTCGGGGTTAAGTGGACGTAATCCTGTTCAATAGGTACAGGCCCAAGCCAAGCCGACCCGGGACCCCGCCCTGGCTTTATGCGGGGGGCGCGGCGGCGGTGACGCTCGGTACCGCTCTCATATTTTTGGATCGAGCCCGACCTGGCCGAGGCCAGCAGCCTCACGCTCCGCACGGATATGCTGGCCGATAACGCGATCCATCGCTGTCGGCCTTTCACTTTTGGCGACGCACGCTTTTTTCATCTTTGCGGCGTGTCGGCGTCTGCCCAGCGGGATGAGTTTAGGCTGATCCGATGTCAGCCGATCCTACGGCTCGCCAAATTTTCCGGCAGGGAACGGTTGCTCTATATGTATTTCCTGTATAACTTTATTCGGTCACAGTGGCGTGTAAAGCAACAATAATTCATCGGGGCGCGCTCGAAGCGCACGATGCAGAGGAGCATTTGGCGGCGCCATGCGGGCGTTGCCCTCGTGTCACGAGCAGGAGGAAGCGAGGCTTATCCGTTCGCGCAAGTGCGGTGAGGGAGCAATACCCAGACAAGGAAATAATAATGTACCTTTTGTAGGAGGAAGCCGCCGTGGGAAATCCAGTCGAGGTTGATAGGACGGCCGATCCGCCGGGCAACTCCAGGGTTTTGTGGATATCGTCCCTGGCATTTGCGTTCGGTTTTGCGGTTTGGGGAATGTTTTCCGCGCTCTCCCCCTTTCTGATTAAGTGGTACGATTTCAGCGCCACCCAGGTGCTAATCCTGGCCGCGATGGAGCCCTTTTTCGCGGCCGCCGTCAGCATCCCGCTCGGCATCTTGACGGACAAGTTCGGTGGTCGGACAATTTTCACGCTTTTGCTTCTGAGCCTCACCGTTCCCCTGTTTTTCGGGTACTTCGCCGAAGGCTACTACGCCTTTCTGCTCCTTGGGACACTGCTCGGACTCGGAGGCGCGAGCTTCGTGGTCGGCAACGCTCATGTATCGTCCTGGTACCCCAAATCGAAGCAGGGTACAGCCCTTGGCATCTTTGGTCTGGGCAATGTCGGAATCACCGTCGGCATGGTGACCGTCACTTTCCTGATTACCCGCGTCCTGAGCGGTCCGGACGGCTGGCGCCTGATATTCCCCATCTTCGGCGTTGCTACACTGTTGATGGCGCTGGTCTACTGGTTCTTTACGTCCGATTCGCCGTACCAGCTGCACAAAGACGCTTCGCTGCGTGAAATCGTCGCCGTGTACCGTTCGGGCGTGGTGGTATGGCTCGTGCCGTATCTTTACTGGGTCTCGTTTGGCACCCTCACCTTCTTCGCGTCGGCGATGCCGATCTATCTGCTCGACCATTGGCATGTGGATGCCATCCGCGCGTCCATGGTGTACACCCCGCCGCTGGTGGTCTGCGTCGCGATCACCCGGCCGCTGGGCGGCTGGCTGGCCGACCGTTTCGATGTCTTGACAATCCTGAGCTGGCTGTTCGGCATTATGGTCGTTCTGGCCCTGCTCATGGCCATGCAGATTTCACTGCACGTTCGAGCTGTTCGCCATGTATGGGCTTGCGCTGCTGTCCGGCGCCGCCGCGGCAGCGGTCATCAAGCTGATCCCGATGTACTTCGTGCACGTAGGCGCAGTCAGCGGACTGGCCAAGGCCGCCGGCGCGGCCTGCGGCTTCACCATGACGATCACCCTGGCCGCCAGCAAGCAACTTCTGGGCGGCTACACCCTCGGCTTTGCCATCTGGGCGCTGATGAACGTCGCCGCGTTCTACATCGTGTTTTCGCGGGTCGGCTTCAGGGATGCAAAACCGCACACTGAACAACCGCGCGAGACTCGGGAGACTCTAACGGCAAGATCCAGCCCGTGACCGATCCGCGCTCGCCGCGAACGAAGCCGATGGTAGGCATTCGGGGGGCCTGCCGCTCTTTGCTATTCTCTGCCCTTAACCAGATTCCTGCCCTCGCTGATGGTGGTATTTGATGTCCTCCCTCGCTGACCTTCCGGAACTCATCGGCTTTTTTAGTTACTCCCGCGAGGGGGCGGCGTTCGAACGCGAACAGCGAGAAGCCGAAGGCAAACGCCACGCAGTGGAAGCGCGGCCGCAGGCAGAGGCTCTAGCTCGCGAAGTCGGTAGGCGGCGGGGCACTGTGCCAGTGCTGGCATCGTTAGTTGGGCTGTGCATGCTTGGCGCCGCAATCATCGCCCAGGTGACGCCCGCGTCGAGTCAGGCGGCGCCGCAACCGCCGATGCAAGAGCAGACGCTGAAGCCGAAGCATGTCTTTAAGGAATGTGCGAATTGTCCGGAGATGGTGGTGGTGCCGGCCGGGAACTTCACGATGGGGTCGCCGACAAGCGAGCCGGAGCGTTCTGCGGAGGAAGGCCCGCAGCATATGGTCACGATTGCTCGACCATTTGCAGTCGGCCGGTTTGGGGTGACCTTCGACGAATGGGATGCCTGCGTGGCCGAAGGTGGCTGCAACGGCTACAAGCCCTCCGATGAAGGCTGGGGCCGTGGCCGCCGACCGGTGATCAACGTTTCCTGGGACGATGCCCAAGCTTACATCGCTTGGCTGTCGAAAAAGACCGGCAAGTCGTATCGGCTGCTCTCGGGGGCCGAATACGAGTATGCGATGCGCGCGGGGACACAGACGGTCTATCCCTGGGGTAACACCGTCGGCACGAACAATGCCAACTGCCACTCCTGTGGCAGCCAATGGGACGCCAAGCAAACCGCGCCGGTCGGGTCGTTTGCGGCTAACGGGTTCGGTCTCTACGACATGGCGGGCAATGTCCGGGAGTGGTCGGAGGATTGCTACCACGACACCTACCGCGGCGCGCCGCCGGACGGCTCGGCTTGGACCGAGGGCGGTAACTGTTATCACCGTGTCGTGCGCGGCGGGTCCTATCTCCTCGCTCCTGCCTTCCTCCGCTCGGCGAGCCGTTATTGGTTCACCCCCGACTACCGGCTCAAGTACCTTGGTTTCCGGGTCGCTCGGGCGCTTGCACCGTAAATTTGTTCCTTTGCCTCTTGTGACTGATTTCTTCTGTCTCTCAGGGTTTGGAGACGAAGCTCCCAATTTTGCTCTCGTACATGAGCTACTACAATGGCACGCGCACCCACGCGCCGCGAGACAGCCGGACGATCCTGGGCGTACTGCACCATCAATATGCCCGGATTTGATTTGCGGTAGGCACCCATTGGGTGCGTTGATGCGCATACCAATGGAACGAGCCATAGCAGGAATTGATAGTGGGCTTCGATGGCCGGATCCATCGCGGCGATACCGTCCGTATGGTTACGAAGGAACGTCTTCCAACCCTGCGGCGGGGGGGCCCCTCCGCGCCATATACTTGGCCACACTGGTCTGGCCGATATCGATGCCAAGCTTCTCAAGCTCCCCATAACGAATTGGCGAAACTCATCTCGCGGATCAGCCGACGAATTTCTAACGGCAGCCGGTCGACCGCAGCGACCGACGCCGATAATTTGCCGTTCTCAACCTTGAAGTGATCCCGAACTTGGCCTGGACCATGTCTGCAGGAACCGCGAGCTTGTCCGTGATGAACTTGGATCGTGAGAACGCGCCGCCCCCTTTTCGGTGAAAAGTGCATTCTGCAGTCCGTCCCGAGCCTTGGTGAGTTCCGCAAATCATCTCGTTGCTCGCTTGGGCAGCTGCGGCGACCTGATCCTCGGCTGCCTTCTTGGCGGTGGCCTTGATCTCTTCGACCTTTCCCGCTGTCACGAGCTGACCGGCATCGAGATTGCCGATGGTCTCCATGCCTTCTTCGCCGCCGCTGGATCTTCGATACCTTCGAAGGCTTTGGACTTTACCTCCCGCCGGCTCCGCTCGTTCACGGTCTCCTGGCTTCGCCGTGTCGACGGATCCCGGCCAGGCTCGGCGTACACCGGCTTGCAATCGCACGACGTCCCGGCTTGCCATGACGTCATGTGGTCCTCTGGGCATCCACTCGGTAATTGGGACATCCGTCCCGGCGCGTCCAGTCGCATCAGCAACAACAACGCGTGGCAACCGATCACTACAGTTCTTAAAAATGACGACCGCGTGTTGCCGGTGGAACTTGGATGCGCGGGTATAGAAAGCGTTTGCCACAAGCGTTTCCGTGCTTGACGAGACCGAGTGGCTCATCTGCGACAATGAGGGACCGCGATCAGTGATCCACGGTCCGAAATACTAGATGCCAGTTCCGCCGGTCGTGAACGCATAAGCCGCGTCGCACCACTTGCATCAGCATGCGAAAGTCGACAAATATCTCTCTCCAAAATGGAGCGGAACATGACGATTGAGGTAAATGACGTCGACGCGTTAAAGGGTTACCTTGAAGCTGCAATGGGTCGGGCGAAACATCATCCGGGAAACGTGGATGGTGTGATTTTGGCTCTTACGGGCGCGATCGTCTGGAAAAAAGACGCCGATCCTATTGAGCCGATGGGTTCAGAGGGAGACACGAAAAACGTCCTTTGGGTAAAATTCGACGGAACCCGATACGCGTTTTCGTACAATCACACCGCACGAACCGTCGAGCTTCGCCAGAACAGCACAAATGGCGCGGTGTTATATTCGTTCTCGAATGCGACCCCGTACACAGACATCATTTCTGCGTTCGATACGCTTAAGCCTTAGGCCGCCATCGACGCCGCTTCGGGGCCTCTACGCCGTAGTGACGATTTAAGGAATTGGGATTCCCAAGAGGGAGCAAATCGGATTCAACGCTGATTTTTGGAGGTCAGCGATGGATTGTGATGCGCTTCGGGACGATCAGTGGGAGCGGCTGAAGGAAGTTTGTGCCCGGCGGACGAAGGGCAAGCGCGGTCCTCGCACCGACAATCGGCGGTTTCTGAACGCGCTGCTGTGGATGGCGCGCTCAGGCGGGCGCTGGCGTGATCTGCCGAACGGCTTGGTGACTACCGAGCCGTGAAGCGGCGCTATTATCGCTGGATCGAGATGGGCGTTCTCGACGCCATCCTCGCCGCGCTCTGGCGCGCGAAGCCGATCTGGAATGGCTGATGATCGACTCCACCATCGTGCGAGCGCATCAGCACGCCGCCGGCGCTCGCCGGGAAAAGGGGGGCGGATGCCCAGGGCCTTGGCCGCTCCCGCGGCGGCCTGAGCACCAAAATCCACGCCGCGGGCGACGCGCTTGGCAATCCGGTGCGCCTGATCGGCTCGCCAGGCCAGCGCAACGACATCGCCTTCGCGCACGAGCTGGTCGACGGCTTCGCCCGACGCCACGATCGCCGACAAGGGCTACGACGCCGATCACCTGTGCGACAAGATCGCCGAAACCGGCGGCCAACCCGTCATCCCGCCCAAGCGAAACCGCACGATCAAGCGTCCCTACGACGCCGAACTCTACAAGGAGCGCAACATCATTGAGCGCTTCTTCAACAAGCTCAAACAGTTCCGCCGCGTCGCAACACGCTACGACAAGCTGCTCGCCAACTTCATGGGCTTCGTCAAACTCGCCGCCATCGCCATCTGGCTCAAATAGTTAAATCGTCACTACGTCCTAGAATTAGGATCGACGGGCAGCCAGTCTAGGATCAATCTCCTGCAGGCTCAAGCCCTTGCTGTTCTTCCGCGATCTGCTCTTGGTCCTGATCCTGATCGTAGTCGGGGCCGAGAATATTTCGGCGGGACAGTTCGATGGCGTCGCGCTTCTTCGAAATAGCGCCAGCGCTTTCAGCCGTTAAGAGAACCTGAGCTTCCTGCACCTGTGCCTACTGCATATCAAATCCGGGCATATTGATGGTGCAGTCCGCCCAGGATCGGATGGCAGATAATGCGTCCGGCTGTCTCGGCGGCGAGCGTGACATCGGCGCGTCCTTGTTCAATGACAAATGGGTGCGCGTGCCGTGGCGTTCGCCGAATACCACGATATGACCAACGCATCCCTGCGGATCGATCCGATCAGCCGTTCTGGATACACATTTTGCCACGGAGAGCGAGGAGACGTCAGGCGATCTCGAATGCCGATGGATCGAACCGGCGGACGAATATCTCTCCATAAGCTCCGTCTCGATCCCGGATCAGGTGGGATTTGCTCCCAGCCGCAAGCTTGAGTGAGCTGATTTGCGATCCATTCGGCCGTTGAATGCGCGGTCACCCCAAACCAAAGAATCTGTCGCCGGCCATGGCGCCGATTTCTCGATCAACCGCCAGCAGGATTGGATTTACGGTAGGGACAGGGCTCAAGCGACCGAACTTTTTGCCTTTCTCAGCAGTATGCTGCATTAGCCGCCGCCGTCGGTTGCAGGACTTATTCTGAAATCGTCTGGACGACGCCGGAAACCGGCCGGGAGCTTGCACTCGGCAACTTCGCATCTTTCAAAAGTTCTTCGTCGTATTGCGGCAGGGTCTGCACCGGAGCCCTGGAGCGCATCGCCACGACCTTGTATCCGCCAGCTTTCAACCGCTTCAGGAGTTCGGGCAGGGCTTCCGCCGTGTGCTTGTGGAAATCATGCATCAGGATGATGCCCTTGCCGAGCTTGTCGAGCTTCTTCATCGTCACATCAATGACGGCTTGCGCATTGCGGGCCTTGAAGTCGAAGGAGTCGAGATCGCAAGAGAACATCGCGATGTTGCGCTCGCCGAGATAGGTCACCATTTCAGGCGGATGCTGCAGCGCTGGGAAGCGGAAGAACGGGGCCGGCGAAACACCGCCCAAGGCCCACTTCACCGCACTGAAACCTTTTTCGATCTCCTCCTTGCGTCGATCCTCCGTGAGCTTCTTATTAGTGAGGGTGGCGTGTGACCATGTGTGAGATCCGACGGTGTGCCCGGCCGCGTAAACTTGCTTCAAAATTTCCGGGTGGTAGGTCGCGTGCTTGCCGATCGAGAAGAAAATGCCGGTCGTGCATTCATCCGCCAGTGCCTTGAGGACGGCGGGCGTATTGAGCGGCCATGGGCCGTCGTCGAATGTCAGCACCACTTCCTTGTCGCGCAGGAAATCGAGCTGTTTGAAATGCTCGAAGCCAAATCCGGGGCCACCGGTCGTGTCGATCTCGACGGTGCGTGCGACGCCGAGCGCGTTCGGATTATTGCAAGTGGCTCTTGCCGGTTGCGCCACGGCGAGGGGCGGGGCCGGCAGAGCGGTTACCTTTGCAGGGTTGGGATCTGTAGCGAGAACGGGAGCGATCGCGGGAACACGGACCGAGGCTGGCACGCGCACTCGGTGTTGGACTGGCGCGCAGAGTTGGAATCTTCAACCATACTGCGCCGACGGTACAGATGGCGATTGCGCCCGCTAGGATTAGCCCTGTCGCTATTCGCATCGTCCTTCCCCCAAAAATCCAATTGTTTCGGGCTATCCCAGGAAGCCCTCGCCGGAAAAAGACAACGGCAACGGATTGCTGGCAGCAACGCGTTTCAATGCCGAACTAATAATGATAATTAAGTCTTACAGACATATAGGATTATTCTCAATTTTCTTGCTCAGGCTTAATCAAGCTTACGTGACGATTAATGGCCGCTTGAGCCGATGGTGTCCTTATCGCATATCAAATCCGGGCATATTGATGATGCAGTCCGCCCAGGATCGGACGACAGAGAATGCGTCCGGCTGTCTCGGCGGCGCGTGACATCGGCGCGTCCTTGTTCAATGACAAATGAGTGCGCGTGCCGTTGTAACAGCTCATGTACGAGAGCAGCACGTGACGCAGATGGCGTTCGCCGAATACCACGACATGATCAACGCATTCCCTGCGGATCGATCCGATCAGCCGTTCTGCATACGCATTTTGCCACGGTGCGCGAGGAGGCGTCGGGCGATCTCGAATGCCGATGGATCGAACGCGGCGGACGAATATCTCTCCATAAGCTCCGTCTCGATCCCGGATCAGGTAACGAGGGATTTTCTCCCAGCCGCTCGCTGCAAAAGATCAATCTGCACAGATCCAACATCGAGCAGCAGCCCGATTTCTCGATCAACCGCCAGCCGGATGGGGTTTGCGACAGAGACAAGTGCAGCTGATCCTGACCCATCAAACTGGTCCATGTTGAGCGCAATTTTTTCGGGCATTCTGAACCCCAAGGAGGGAGGATGCCATGAAGCGGAAGCGGTTTTCGGAGGAGCAGATTGCCTTTGCGTTGAGGCAGGCTGAGAGCGGGACGACGATCGAGGAGATCTGTCGCAAGATGGGGATCTCGGAGCCGACATTCTACCGCTGGAAGAAGGTCTACGCCGGCATGGGCGTGACCGAGATCCGGCGGCTGAAACAGCTTGAGGACGAGAACGCGAAGCTGAAGCGGGTGGTGGCGGACCTGACGCTGGACAAGGCGATGCTGCAGGATGTCCTGCGAAAAAAATGGTGAGGCCCGCCGTCCGGCGCGAGATCGTACGCCATCTGCAGACAGGTCTACGATATCGGCGAACGACGGGCCTGCAAGGCGACCGGCTTCCATCGCTCCTCACAGCGCTACAAGTCTCGCGGTGATCCGCAAACCGAGCTGCGCATCCGGCTGAAGGACCTGGCAGCCAGCCGGGTGCGCTACGGCTATCGGCGTCTCCACGTCCTGCTGCTGCGCGAGGGCTATCGCTTGAACCACAAGCGAACCTATCGGCTGTATCGCGAAGAAGGCCTGTCGATCAGGATCAAAAACGCCGAAGCGCAAACGTGCGTGGCGCTATCGTTCCGGTCGGCCGGAGATCGCGGCGTGAACCACTGCTGGGCGATGGACTTCATGTCGGATGCTTTGTTCGACGGCCGCCCGTTCCGGCTTTTGACCGTTGTCGACTGCCACACGCGAGAATCGCTTGCGATCGTTCCGAGAGCGAACTTCAGGGCCTTCCAGGTCGTCGAGGTTCTCGAGCGGCTGGCAAGGGAGCGCGGCAAGCCGAAGACCGTTCGCTGCGACAATGGTCCCGAGTTCGCCGGTAGGATGCTCGATCAGTGGGCCTATCACAATGGCGTCGAGATCGACTTCTCGAGACCCGGAAAGCCCACGGACAACGCGTTCTGCGAGGCCTTCAACGGTCGCGTGCGAGCAGAATGTCTGAACGCATCATGGTTCCTGTCGATGGCCGACGCCATCGATCGGATCGAGGAATGGAGGTGCCACTACAACAACGACAGACCCCATACCTCGCTCGGCAACTTGACGCCGAACGAGTTCGCACGACAAACTCCAACAGCCCGAGAAATTGCCTAGACACCTGGACCACAAAACGGGGCAGCTCCACAGCTAAGCTGGGCTCATGCACGTGATGGTCCACAAGAACGGGAGCAGGACGTAAGCCAACACCAGATAGACCATTGGCACGGCCGCGAGAGAGAACAGCCATTGGCGCCTGATTGGGAGCTAAGTCATGTGTATCACTCATCGTTCACCTCCGTTTTCCCTGCCGAGGTGTGCCTCAATAAGCTGCGCGTAGCTTGGGGCCGGAAAGACCGAGGGCCCGACGAAGCTCAGCTAGCCGATCTTCAGCAACGGTTTGTCTGTTGGAATTGAGGGCAGAAAGGAGCTGATATCGAACCGGATTTTGATTGGGAGAAACCGGAAACCCCGCCCGCGTTGAACCGGCGGGCTTTGCTTGCCTAGCATTTGGAAATGTTTATCGCCAAAGCGCATCCCTCATGCTTTGCTCTTGCCGAATGATAGAATTGTAATACAATCCGAAGCGCGTAACGGGCTGAAGGAACGAAATGTTGATTTTAATGCGGATTCTCGCCACGTCGGCCTTGTTGATCGCCAATGTGGCCACGTTCACCGAGTTTGCCGGGGCAGCGTCGCTAGACCTTGCAGCCACAAACTACGTGCCGAGCGTGAGACACCGCGCCTACTGGCGCCGACATATTGTTCTACGCGCGCCCGACGAACTGATACAGGGCGTTCGGGGTGCTAGTCCGCTAACCGTACCATTCTTTGGCGCGGGCTGGTATCCTGGACCCGCTCATTATTATGGCCCAAGGCACTCGATCTGCTGTCGCGGTCAGGATGCGGTGATCTCGGTCAAATACTAGGTTGGGTGAATGACGCAAAGTTTCGCTTCAAAGCGTCGGGACCGAGACTATAAGGCTGGCCCCTGCAAGTAGGTAAAAAAGCAAGAATATCGCGCGACCCCTTCATCCTCGGGAAGTTCACCAGGGAACGCTCCGCAGCCAGAAAGTTCGCCAAGGAATACTTTGAGCGTTATCCGAAGGACGGCATTGTCACGTAAGCGGATGCTAGGCGCGACAAATCCAGCATTCAATCGCGATCACGCCGCAGCAGTCACCTCGCGCCACGTCTGCATGGCCGAGGCTCGGAATGCCCGGTGTGTCTTCGCTGAGATGAGGTGGCGTTGGACGTTGAAGGTGTTGTAGGTGGCGGCGTAGACGGACAGAAATCGTTGGGCTGATCCCGCACTCTTGAACCCCTGCATCTTGCGCTCCCGTCGTCGGGTCGGTTGATGCGAGTTCTCCGCTCGGTTATTGCGCCATCGCCCGCGTTCATGGCGACGAGACAGCCAAGCTCACGTGCGGCCGCGCCGTAGGATCGAAGATCGTCGGTCCCAAGCTTGGCCGGAACAAAGGCCATTTTCCTGAGCAATTTCCGCAGCAGTTTCAGTGCCGCCCGCTTGGGCTGGACACACGTTAAGACTTCGCCCTCGGCATCGACGGCGCGCCATAGATAACCCGGCCATCGATCCTGATAAACACCTCATCGAGATGCCAAGTCGAATGAGGCTTGGGCCGGCGTCGTCGAAGGTCAGCTGCGATCGTAGGTCCAAAGTATCTCACCCAGCGGCCGCACCGTCTCAAAGGACACCGCGCTCAGCCAACAGGTCCTCGACATCCCGGAAGCTGAGGGTAAACCGGGCATAGAGCCAAACGGCTTGCTGAATAATCACGGGTCGGAAGCGCTTTGCGATACGCTTGCGAATGACGGTCGTTTCCGCGCGGCGCTTTTGCTCGCCAGCATCCGCCGTCGGGCCTGGTTGCCCGAAGGCCCCTCTAGGCAATCAAAAGAACGAGGTGGGCTTTCTCCAATTTCTTCACTTCGCAGCTCCACGGCAGCAGTTCCACCGTGCGAGAGGCCACATCGCAATCAAAATAGGCCCAAAAGTATAGAATAATAGGGCCAAAACAGTCAAAATGACCGTTTAACTGCGACAGCCGCAGCTTCATTCGGATTACCACCTGACGTAGTTGTAGTGAACGTGCCGCAGACCGAATACTTCGCGCGCGGCGAAGCGGCGATCCAGGGCATGGGCTTTGGCGAGATCGAGCGCACCAAATATTCGCGCTTCGGCACGCGTGAGGATTATACGGTTTCGGTCCGCTGCATCGAGGAAAAGAGCCTGGTGCTGTTCCTCGCCTCCCGCCGCGACCGCCAGTTGGCGAACACACTGCAGCTCGATCTTCAGCGCCGCTATCTGAAAGGTAACAACTGACGGAAGCATCCCGCCGCTTGCAGCGGGCGTGAACCTCATCGTCGCCTGCCGCGACAGATGCGGGGATTGTCAGCATCGCGAGGGAAGAGAGACATGACGCCGTTTCGGGCGATTGCCTGTTGTCCGCCGCATCCTTCGGCCTTCCCTTGCGCCCGCCGCTGCACAAGGCCAGACGCCCTCCTCCTCGCCGCCGCTGTCGCAGCTCACCGAAAAACTCAACGCCTATATCGGCTGAACAACCGGTTGTCGGAGCGGTCCTATCAATCCCGGAGCCGTTACTTTTCGTGGGCGAAACAAGGCGGGCCGACCGGCAAGGAGCGCATCATCTACGGCACCTACACCATCTACGACACCTCGGATTGCAAGAAGAGCCTCGAGAAAGCCAACGCGCTGGAGCCGCGCGACGCGGCGCTAGAGACAGCCGCTTCAGCTTACTCCGACGCGGTCTCAAAACTCGAGCTGCTGCTGAAAGAGGCCGACGATTACTACCAGCAGGAGAATTACAAGGACGACAAGATGGCCAAGGGCAAGGCGCTGCATCCGCGCCTCGTCGCGGTGTGGGATGCATTCGCGGGCGCGGACAAGAAGCTGCGCGCCGGGGTCGAGACCATCAACGACAAGCGCACATTGGAACGGCTCGCGGAGATCGAGGCCAAGGAAGGCCGCAAAATCCACTATCACGTCGAGGCGCTGATGGTCCACGCCAAGCGCGTACTGCGCGCGGAGGACGCCGACAAGCCAGACACCGCCGCGATCACGCAGGCGCTGAACGACTACGAGAGCACGGTGAAGGCCGCCGAGGAGGCGTCGGGCAAGGACGGCGATGCGAAGCTCGGCTCGTTCTTCATGAACAATGCCAAATCATTCCTGACCACGGCGAAGCAACTGATGCGCCGCATCCGCGACAAGGTGCCGTACAGCTCCGGTGATCGCATGATGCTCGGCGGCGGCGGCGGCTGGATGGTCGAGGGCTCGCCGCCGCGTCTGATGCGCGACTACAACCAGTTGATCGAAAGCTATAACTGCGGCGCGAACATCTGAGCGTCGCGATTCCTGCGCTGATGGGCCGGTGCGGCGCCTCGCTGGCGCGTGGGCGGCGCCGTTATCTCATCGAGATGGCCAGGCCTGAGAGGTCGGCATTGGCCATCAGCCCGTATTGCCGCCCGGCCAGTTCGAGCACCGCGCCCTTCTGGTTGCTCAGCACGATGGCGCGGGCGCCGCCGCCGATCGCGAGTCCCGCACCCGCTGCACCGTAGACACCGGCGACATCCGATGGCCGGTTGATGTTGTTGACGCGGCCGCGCAGCACCGTCTTCGATCCGCCGAACACCAGGCCGTAATCCAGTCCGCCGACCGAAAGCGCATATCGCCGGCCGTGAAAGGTGAGCGTGCCGCCGCCGCCGGAAGCTCCGATGATCCAGCCGCCCTTGTAGATCGTGAGTGTCACCGTCCCGCTGTCGGCACCGGCCGCGGAGGACAGGCCAAGGAAGACGGCCAGTGCGAACAAAACGGCGCGAAACCAGCGATGATGACGGCATACGTGAATTCTCCGGTTGCGAAGGACGGGAATGATTCGGACGGCCCGCTAGCGTAGGGGCCGGTCGCGGCAGGCGCAATCCGCCGCATTCAATCCGCACGCCGCCGACCCGCAATCGCGCCGGACTCGAAAGAAATAAGGTGATAGGGTCACGTCAGGTCGCCGTACTCCCCGGCCCGCCGCCGCACGGCAATCCGATCCGGAAGCACATTCAGCACGGACATGATGACCATGCATAACCTCACCCCTGTCTCCGGTCTCATCGGCGGCGCGCTCATCGGATTGGCTACCGCGCTTCTGATGCTGCTGACCGGCCGGATCGCCGGTATCAGCGGCATCTTCGGCGGACTGCTGCGCAGCGGCGACCGTAGCTGGCGGATCGCCTTCATCGCGGGACTGATCGCCGCGCCGCTGCTGGCGGCGCTCGCTGGGCGGCCGCTGCTGATGCCGGCGATGCCCGCGAGCCTTGTCCTCGTCGCGATCGGCGGCCTTTTCGTCGGCATCGGCACCCGCATGGGCGGTGGCTGCACCTCGGGTCACGGCGTCTGCGGCATCGCACGGCTGTCAGCGCGGTCGCTCGCCGCCACCGCCATTTTCATGGTCACCGCCGTGGCCACGGTGGCCATCGTGCGCCACGGTCTCGGAGGCTGATGCGATGCCGCTGATCCTCACAAGTTTTGGCTGTGGGCTGCTGTTCGGCGCGGGCCTTCTGATTTCCGGTATGACGCAGCCGGACAAGGTGCTCGGCTTCCTCGATGTCTTCGGCGCGTGGGATGCGACGCTCGCTTTTGTAATGGCGGGCGCGGTCGCGGTGACGGCAGCCGGTTTTGCGCTGGCGCGGCGGCGCGGTATCGCTCTGCTGGCGGAAAAACTGCGATGGCCTGATCGCAGCGATGTCGATGCATCGCTGGTCACGGGCGCGGTGCTGTTCGGCATCGGATGGGGGCTGGTCGGCCTGTGTCCGGGTCCGGCGCTGGTCAATCTCGCAGGACTAGGCGGACCCGTGATCATCTTCGTGATTGCACTGGCGGCGGGGATGGCCGGACACGATCTGCTGCGCGATGCGCTCCAGGGACGAAGCGATTCGCCGCTGCATGAGGTCGCAACCGCCACGCCTAAAAGCGATGGTTGAGGACGCCAAACACTACGCGTCCGATCCCGGTACCGTTTTGCGCATCGCCCTCAACTCCTGCGCGCATTCAGCGACATCGCGACACATAGCTTCGCTAGTTCCGCAGCGAACAGGGGAATGTTAATAATCCGGTAACTATTTCGCCGCAGGCTTTCCGCGGGGAAATAAATTGGGGGTCTCAATCCGGTCAGCTTCCTTTGGAAGGAAGCGGCTTCGGGAGGGACTGATGACCCAGGATTTGCAAACCGGAACTGCGCAAAGCCCGCGACCGGATCAAACTGCACTCACACCGAGCGCGGTGATTCCGCTACTGATCGGATCCACCGTCACCGAAGTTGAGCGGGAGCTCGTGTTGCAAACGCTGGCACGCTGCGACGGCAACCGCACCCGCGCAGCGAGAGTGCTTGGCGTATCGGTGCGCACGCTGCGTAACAAGATACGTCAGTATGCCGCCGGCGGGCTCGACGTACCCGAAGCCCGGTTGACGTCGACGCGCGCCGACGTACGGTCACTGCCGCGCGCGGCCCGACCCTGTCGAGCATCTACCGGCGCGAACATTCCCGGTAGCCGAACTTGTCGATAATGTCGGCGCCGGAGATGGTGTGGAACGCCAGCGCGTCCATGTAGTAATGGTCCATCACATACTGGCGCAGTTTCGGGTTGTAAGCGCTCAGCATTCGCTGGGTCGATGACGCGTTGATACGGCGCTGGCGATCATGGCCCGAGTGAAACAGAAGCTGCGCGCTGCGCTCGACCCGAACGTTACGCAGGCCGAGGAACAGCGTGCAATTGGACTGGCAGTGCCCCTTGACGCGGAACAGCTCGCCGCTGGCGTTGGCGCGATCAAGCTCCGGCTGAAAATCCTGGATCCAGCCACCAATGCCGAACCGTTCCGAAGTCGCGGCATAACCGCTGGACGACGCTACCAGACAGAGCGCACCAGCCAGATGGCACCCGACGCCATGCTCTCGATCACGCCGTCCTGGGTGCCGTTTGCACCGCACGTCATTGCCGTGACGGGACTGTGCGAGATCGCGGGATCCGTCGCGCTGGTCACGGGATACTACCGTTACGCGGCCGGCATCGCGCTCGCGATCTATGCGCTGTGCGTGTGGCCCGCCAATTTCAAGCACGCCATCGACGGTATCGCGATTCCGCACATAGCCAATAGCTGGCTCTATCACGGCCCCCGGCTCGCTTTTCAGCCGGTGATTATCTGGTGGGCACTGTAAGAGGTCATCGACTGGCCCTGGCGCTGCAGCCGCAGTGGCAGTTAGGGTCGCGCGCTACAAGGCGCAGCTCTGACGCCGCAGCGCAGGCGTGAAAAAAGCCATCAGCGCTTGCCGTCGCGGTCGCCCCCTCCTATGAACACCTGACGTTGCATCACGACGCGCGCCGGACAAGCGCGGACCGCCCCTCGATCACAGGCGCCTTTTTTCATGACATCGACACCGAAAGCTCCGACAGCGGAACGCCGTCCACATATTTATACGCACCACGGAGTTAGCCTAACGGACAACTACGCCTGGCTGAAGGACGCGAACTGGCAACAAGTGCTCCGTGAGCCATCGCTGCTGGCACCGGATATCCGCGCCCATCTCGAGGCCGAGAACGCCTATTCGAATGCCTTGCTCGCAACAACAGAACCGCTGCAAAAACAGCTTGTGGCCGAGATGCGCGGCCGCATTAAGGAGGACGATTCCACCGTCCCCTCGCCCGACGGTCCCTTCGCCTATTTCACGAAATACCGCGAGGGCGGCCAGCATCGCATGATCGGACGGCAGCCGCGCAATGGCGGCGACGCCCGCTTTCTCATCGATGGCGACGCACTTGCCGAAAACAAAAACTTCTTCCAGCTCGGGGGTGCGCGTCATTCTCCGGATCATCGCCTCGAGGCGTGGAGCGCTGACGATCGCGGCTCGGAATATTTTACGATCCGGATTCGCGACTGGGACAGCGGCGCGGATCTTGCCGATGTGATCGAGGAGACCGACGGCGGCGTGGTGTGGAACGCGAACTCGCGCGCGTTCTACTACGTCAAGCTCGACGACAACCATCGGCCGATGCAGGTCTATCGCCACCAGCTCGGCACGCCGCAGTCCAATGACGTGCTCGTTTACGAAGAGCGGGACGCCGGTTGGTTCACACATATACATGAGAGCGCCAGCGGCCGCTTCTGCGTGATCGCCGGCGGCGATCACGAAACGTCCGAACAGCGGCTGATCGATCTCGCCAAGCCCCATGCCGCTCCGCGACTGATCGCGGCGCGCGAGGACGGCGTGCAATATTCCGTCGTCGATCGCGGCGACGAGCTTTTCATCCTCACCGACGCCGACGGCGCAATCGACTTCAAGGTCGTAACCGCGCCGCTGGCGGCCCCTGAACGGGCGAACTGGCGCGACCTGATCCCGTATCGTCCCGGCACCTATGTGCTCGATCTCGAAGTTTATTCCGGCCACATGGTGCGGCTCGAGCGCGCCAATGCCTTGCCGTCGATTATCATTCGCGATTTCGCAACCGGGAATGAGCACGCGATCGCCTTCGATGAGGCCGCCTATTCGCTCGACACCCGTGGCGGCTACGAATTCGACACCACGACTCTGCGCTTCAGCTATTCGTCGATGACGACACCGGCCGAGGTGTTCGATTACGACATGGCGAGCCGCTCCCGAACCTTACGCAAGCGCCAGGAGATTCCGTCAGGACATGATCCCGCTGATTACGTCACCACCCGCATCACGGCGAAGGCCGCCGACGGCGCCGAGGTGCCGGTCTCGATCCTGCATCGCAAAGATTTTGCGCGGGACGGCCGCGCGCCGCTGCTTCTCTACGGCTATGGCTCTTACGGTCACGCGATGCCGGCGTCGTTCTCGACCAACCGGCTGTCGCTGGTCGATCGCGGCTTCGTTTACGCGATCGCGCACATCCGCGGCGGGGCAGATAAAGGCTGGGGCTGGTATCTCGACGGCAAGCGCGAGAAGAAAACCAACAGCTTCGACGATTTCGCCGCCTGTGGTCGCGCGCTGATCGCGGCGAACTATACGTCTGCGAAGAGCATCGTCGGCCACGGCGGCAGCGCCGGGGGCATGCTGATGGGCGCAGTCGCCAATCGCGCCGGCGAACTGTTCGCAGGCATCGTCGCGGAGGTGCCGTTCGTCGACGTGCTCAACACCATGCTCGACAACACTCTGCCGTTGACGCCGCCGGAATGGCCGGAGTGGGGCAACCCGATCACGAGCGAGAAGGATTTCCGCACCATCCTGTCCTACTCGCCTTACGAGAACGTCGCGGCGAAGGTCTATCCGGCGATGCTCGCGATGGGCGGGCTGACCGATCCGCGCGTCACCTACTGGGAGCCGGCGAAATGGATCGCGCGGCTGCGCGCCACCATGACGTCGGGCGGCCCCGTTCTGCTGCGGACCAATATGGGCGCGGGACACGGCGGCGCATCCGGCCGCTTCGATCGGCTCGACGAGGTCGCACTCGCCTATGCTTTCGCGCTGTGGGCGGTGAAGCGCGTTCAAGCCACCTCTAGGTGGGACTGATCCTCGCCCAGGGTGTCTATGTCGTTCTGTTCCTGAAGAAGTTGTGGCACCTCATAACGCACGCCTTCGATTTCACCGAGCAACAGATCATGTTGGTGGTGCTTGGTCTGATCGACGTGGTGATGATATCGAACCTGCTGGTGATGGTCATCGTCGGCGGCTACGAGACGTTCGTGTCGCGACTCAATCTCGAGGGACACCCCGACAAGCCGGAATGGCTCAGCCACGTCAACGCCAGCGTTCTCAAGATCAAGCTCGCGATGGCGATCATCGGCATCTCGTCGATCCACCTCCTGCGGCTATCGAGGCCGGTAACCTGGGCAGCACGGCGCGCACCACCAGCTACAGCGGGAGCGGCGTGATGTGGCAGACCATCATCCTCGTTTCGGCGATCGGCATTGCCTACGTCGACCGGATTTCGAGCGAGTCGTTGAATTCGCCGCCCGACAACGCGAAGCATGGACGATGACGACGTCGGGCCGGGGACGCCCTGCGGTGGCGCGCCTATCGTAACGCCACCAAAAGAAAAACCCGGCCATGAGGCCGGGTTTCCCAGGTCAGATCGTCAGGACGATCGGATCAGTCGCAAACCCGGATGCGGCGGAAGCGCCAGTTGTATCCGTCCCAGAACTTCTCGCGCACCATGTGGCACGGCGGCTCGTCTATATAGACCGGAGCCGGCTCGGCGTAGGCCGGACGGCTATTGGCAATCGCACCACCGATGATGGCGCCACCGATCAGACCGCCGGCAAGGCCGGCCGCCACGTCGCCGCCGCCGGCATGCGCCTGCGGAGCCGTCGCTACTGAACCAGCCGCAACCGTCGCAGCGGCGAGGAGGGCGAAAACTGTCTTCTTCATCTTGGGGTCTCTCCTGAAGGGTAGCGCCACGTTCGGGCGCCGGATTTAGGGCTACTCACAACGCCGTCGTTCAAACCGGCTGTCTCACCTGGAAGCGCCCAACATCAACCTGACGTAAACGTTCGTAAGTGACTTGCCTGAAAAAACGGCTTTTTCAGGCCGTCGCACACAGCGCTCCGGATAACACCGATAGTATAATCCGGAGACCGATTCGTTAAGTCAGGCCGCCGGATCAGCCGCACACCCGGGCGCGCCGAACCCTCCAGCCGTAGCCATCCCAGAAGCGCTGGCGCTGCCAGTAGCAGCCGGGCTCCGCGACATAGGCCGGTCCGCCGTAATAGCCGTAGCCGGGTCCATACCTAGGACCGTAATAGCCGGGTCCGTAATAATAGCCCGGGCCTGCCAGTGCGCCGCCGAGGATGGCGCCGCCAATCAGTCCACCGGCGATGCCGGCCGCGACACCGCCGCCACCCGCTTCGGCGGCTTGAGGCGCAGCCACCGCTGTGACCAAGGCTACCGTCGCCAATGCCATCAATGTTCTCTTCATGCCTTCACCTTTTTTCTCCCGCATCTATCGACAGCAACAAAGAAGGATTTCACATCGGTTTTGAACGATCAATGAACGGGACGGCTCAATGCTGCCATGATCCGGAGGCCGATGTGAAGTTTTTGGTGATGGATTTCAGGATGTTACAGCGGCCGAGATATCGGGCGGCTGGCGGCCGCAAGCCCGCCAGCGCTCAGGATTTCCCGCAGTTTGGAATTGCTTGAAACAGGCGGTTTTCCCTTTGCGTTTCGCGAGACGGTCTAACAATATCCGCCCGTAATCGAGTATCGCACCCGGGTTCCGTTTCATGATCGTTTGTTCCTGTAACGTATTGACCGATCACGATGTCCGCTCTGCCGTCACTGCAACAGACGACCTGCGGCGTTCAGCCAAGCAGGTTTATGGGTGCCTCGGATGCAGTGCGGAATGCGGGCGATGCGCCCGGACCATCAAGACCATCATCACGGAAGCGCTCGGCGCCTGTGCCCGGGAATGTTGCGCCGGATGTCCCCACTCCGCAAAAGTCGAGCAGACTCAGGCTGAAATCACCGTCTGACGACCGATTTGGCGTGTTCCCAGCTTTCATCGTCGATCGACGCTGGCGGATGGCTGCCCCGCCCTTCGCGGGGGTTGTAGCGGCGTCGAATCTGATTTAGAAGTGTTCTAAATTGGGTGCGGGCGCATGGCCTGCCACCATCAAAAGCACAAAGACAGGAGCGGCTCCATGAAGGGCGATCCCAAGGTTATCGATTTCCTGAACAAGGCGCTCCGCCACGAGCTGACAGCGGTCAACCAGTATTGGCTGCATTACCGACTGCTGGACAACTGGGGCCTCAAGGAACTCGCCAAGAAATGGCGCGCGGAATCCATCGAGGAGATGCAGCACGCCGACAAGCTGATCGACCGCATCATCTTTCTTGACGGCTTTCCGAACATGCAGGTGCTCGATCCCCTGCACATCGGCCAGAACGTCAGCGAGGTCCTGGATTGCGATCTCAAGGCGGAATATTCGGCGCGCGCGCTCTACGAGAAGGCGGCGACCCACTGCCACGCGGCCAAGGACTACGTCACCCGCGACATCTTCGAGAGCCTGATGAAGGATGAGGAAAGTCATATCGACTTCCTCGAAACCCAGATCGATGTCGTCAAGAAGATCGGCGTCGAGCTGTATTCGCAGAAGTACCTCGGCGAAATGGATCACGACTGATCGCGAAAACCTGTCCCCTGAAAGCCGGTGCCGCTGCGCGCCGGCTTTTTTGTGCCTGGGCTCTATAGCGTTTTCGAGCGAAGCATGTCCTCGGGTTTGACCCGAGGATGGCTACCGGTTCGCGTGAAGAAAACGCGTCAAACCAAAAACATAGAGCCCCGCTACTGATTCCATCAAAAGCGGAAAGGCTCTAGAGCGGCAGTTGCAGCCAGCGCGACGAGAAGATCAGCATCGGCAGGGACCGCAAAGCGGCGACGGCCTGCTTCGGGAGCGGTGGAGTTTCGGCGTCAAGGACATGAATGATCTCGAACGGTGATGTCCGATCATTCCATTCGATCATCGCACACCAAACCGGCGCGACGAGGGGCGCAGTTGCATGTTTCAGCGCTTGCCGAATACCGGCCGGGCGGCAGGAATCCACTTCACTCGAAAACGCTCTAACGCGCCGCATTCATCGCGCGCAGCACCGCGTCGCTCGGCCAGCAATCCACTTTAAGGCCGGCCGACTTCTGATAAGCGCCGAGAGCTGCGCGCGTCAGCATCCCCGCCTTGCCGTCGATCTTGTCCTTGTACAACCCGATCCGCGTCAGATGATGCTGCATCGCCTCGACATCGCGGCTGCGCAACTGCGTCGATGCCGACCATGGCGTCGCAAACGGCAGCGGACCGGTCATGCGGTCGGCGAGATGGCCGACGAACAGCACGTAGAGATCGGAGAAATTGTATTCCTTGATCACGAAGTAATTCTTTGTGGTCAGGAACGACGGACCATAGACGCCTTCCGGTTGCAGCAGCGACGCCGGCTGTGCCCGCTCGGCCGCCGCCAGCTTTTGTCCGCGCACCGGTACGAAATCCTTCGCGCAGCCATTCGTCGATCGGCTTCGTCACCTCGGGCACGCCCTGCGTGCAGTCGGCGTTCGCCGGCGCGCGCACCTCATAGGCCCAGCGCAACGCCCGGCTGCCAGCCCTTGTTGACGAGTTGCTGCGCTGCAGACGCCAGCGCATCGGGCACCGAGGTCCAGATATCGACGCGGCCGTCGCCATCGAAATCGACGCCGTGCTTGGCGAGTTCGGAGGGCAGGAATTGCGTGAGACCGGTGGCGCCACCCCACGACGCACGGAAATTCTTGCGCGAGACGTCTCCGTGCTGAGCAGCACCAATCCATCGATGAACTCGGTGCGATACTGGTCCTTGCGGCGTCCGACATAGGCCTGCGTCGCCAGCACGCGCATCGCATCGTAAGGCAGCGTGTAACGGCCGTAATCGGTTTCGCGGCCCCAGATCGCAAGAATGATCGGCGCGGGTACGCCGAAACGCTTTTCGATCGCGTTCAACGTCGCACCGTATTTCTGCATCAGCCGCTGCCCTTCGGTCGCCAGCCGCGCGATGCTCGTCTCCTTGATGTAATCTGCCGGCACCTGAACGAATTCCGCCTGCGACGGCGCGCCGGTCGCGGGCCGTCCGGGCAGCATCAGGTCAGGCAGTTTGTAATCGGGCTCAAGTCCCGCCGTCACGGCGTCAAAAGTGGCACGTGAGACGCCGGCCTTCTGTGCGTCAGGCCAGAGCGCAGCGATGAAATGCGTGAAATTGGCATCGGCCGCGTGGACGGGTGTCAGCAGTGCGGCGAGCCAGAGAGACAGGCCCCCAAAAGAGGCGAGCGCCATGTCGTCGGTCCGCTGCGCGGCGCATCAGTTGCGCACCGCCACGACGAAGAGACGCGGGAAACGCAGCAGCACCTTGCCGTCGGCCTGCGGCAGATAGGCGGCGGCGACGCGCGCGGTGTATTCGCGCACGAACTCTTTTCTTTCGGCGGGCTCCAGCGGATCGACGAACGGCCGCAGCCCCGTACCCTTGACCCATTCGACAATCGCCGCCGCATCGTCGAGCACGTGATTGTAGATCGTGTGCCAAATCTCGATGCGCGAGCTCAGCGGACCGTAGCGCGTCGTAGTAGGCGCCCGGTTTCGGCAGCAGGTCGCGAAGGCGCGGCACTCTCGCCGAGCGTCTGCCGCCACGGGCCCGCATGAGCCACTTCGCGCATCATCAGATGGCTGGGTTCATCGAGATTGTCGGGCATCTGGACCGCCAGCACGCCGCCTGACGGTAGCGTACCGAGCAGCCGCTGCAGATGGCGCAGATGCTCCGGCACCCACTGGAAGATCGCATTGGCGAACAGCACGTCGGTGTTGGCCGGCGGCACCCAGTGCGCGACATTGGCCTCGATGAAGGTCTGCGCCGGAAGCCGCTCGCGTGCCTGCCGCAGCATGTCGGCGGACGTATCGATGCCGATGATCTCGGCCTGCGGCCATCGTTGCACCAGCAGTTCCGTCGAATTTCCGGGACCGCAGCCGATATCGACGGCCTTGCGCGGCGCGCTCAGCGGAACCTGGGCCAAGAGATCGCGCGACGGACGGGTGCGTTCGTCTTCGAACTTCAAGATATTGGTCGGCGCTCCAGTCGGCCATGTCAGCTTCTCCGGACTCTCAACCCACCCGACACCAAACAAGGGCCGCGGTCCAAGTCAATCATCGATCGCCGATCGCTTTACTGCGAAGCAGAACGGATATCGGATCGCCTCGATAGGCCAGCATTATCAAGACCTGACATGGCGGCCTTGTCCGACCAGCCGATCAACGAGCGTCAGCGACGCGGCTCGTTGCTGAGCCAGTGACCGGCGTCAACGAGACCGGTTCAGTCCTCACCTGCGGAGGCTGCGCCGCGGCGAGACAATAGGCTGCTGCTTCACCGAGACTTCCGGCCAACGCATCCGCCTTCACGGCATCCTCCGTCAAGCTTGGATTCGTCCCCATCCAGTAACAGACGAGAATGATGGCCTGCGGCAGCTTCCGGCGCAGCTTTCGCACGAGATAGCGGGTGTGAGCGGGGCTGCTGTCGTCGAGCGTGGACACGCACACCAGAGCGACGCCCGCGTCGTCGAGACGAAAGATACCGCTTGCCGAAGTCTCTTCGACCTTCGCAACCCGCGCCCGAAGGCCATGCTTCGACAGAATCTGGGCGAGGATCAGCGCCGCAGCCTCGTCGAGATCGCTACGTACTGCGACGCACAGAACAGGATGCTCGGCTTGCCAACCGGGAGGCAATCCTTCCTTGATCAGAAATGGCAAGCTCCGGCATCGGGACCAGCCGGGCCAGGTCTTCGGCTTCTTCTACTGCCGCTTCGGCTTCTGCATCCTGCGTGGCCTTCGCTGCGGGCGTGACGTCCTGCGTATCGGCCAATCCCTCAATGACCTCGGCGACGCTGTCGCGAATTTCCGTCGAGACGTGAGGGAGCGAGCAATTCCCGCTTCAGATCGTTCTGCGCAAGTCTCAGGCCCCGGAGCGCGACCTCCTCATAATATTCGGACAGCGACCTCTCCTTGAGAAACGCCTCGGCCTTATCGATGGCTTCAGCGGGATCGTTCGCAAGGATGCGCTGATAGAATATCTCGGGCGGCGAGAGCGCGGGCCGGTCGCCGAAAAGGATATCGATAAACTCAAGCCGCTCGACGTGGCGGCCGAGCACCACGAGGCAAACTGTCAGCGGCGTGGCGAGCACCAGCCCGATCGGCCCCCACAGTGCGGTCCAGAACGTCGCGGAAACGACAACCGCCACCGGCGACAGCCCGCTGCTATGGCCGTACAGCATCGGTTCGATTGCATTGCCAACCACGAGTTCCGTGACAATGATCAGCGCGGCGGCCCAGATCAGCATCGACCAGCCGGGGTCGACGGCAACCGCCAGCGCCAGTGGAAAAAAGGCGGCGATGAAGATGCCGATATAAGGCACAAACCGCAGGATCGCGGCCATGATTCCCCACAAGATCGCACTGGGGACGCCGATCATCCAAAGCCCCAACCCGATGACAATTCCAAATGCGGTGTTCAACGCGACCTGCGTCAGAAAAAGCCGGCTGAGACGGCTGCCCGCATCGTCGAGCGCCGCCGTCGTCGCCTGCAGGTCGTGCGATCCGGCGAGCTTGATGACCCGGTTACGCAGATCCTCGCGCTGAAAAAGGATGAAGACGACAAAAACTATGACCACGCCGATGGTGGCAAGCGGATGAAGCAGCGGGCTTATCAGTGAGGAAATATTTTCGAGAGCAGTCGGTGGAGGCGACCGCACTTCCACAGGAATGGGCTTGATGTCTTCAACCGTAGGCGCTGCGGTCGCCGGCTCGTTCCGGTTCTGCGGTCTGCTGATTTCCTTGCCAAGGTTTTGCAAAACGTCGGCGGCCCGTTCAAGCGGCCCGGCTGTGGTGACACTCCGCAGCAAGTCGATCTTCGTCTTGCATAGTTCGCTGATAGCCAGGCAAGCTCTCCGCGAGTTGCCTGACTTGCGAGGCGACCAAGACTCCCGAGAGCAAAAATCGCGATGAACGCAATCACGACGACGACGAGCAGGCTGACCGCGCGTGGGAAACCGCCATCGTTCGAGCAACCCGACCGCCGGTGCGAGGACGAAGCTCATAAGAATGGCGAGAGCGATAGGGACGAAAATCTCACGGCCCACGAACAGAGCGCCGATGATGACCGCGGCGATGATAGCCGACGATGCCGCCGGCGTGAGCATTGCACCGGTCGCTCTCGACTGACCGGCTCCGTCCACCGCCACATCAACCTCCGATTTGCCGCCCGCTGTTTGAGCGCAAGTTTGACAATGACGATCAGACGCGTTGGTTCCACGACACGCGGATAATGCCGATCGTACTTGTCCGGCTAGAGACCCGAGATTGCACGCGGCCCGATCCGGCCTTAAAATCGCGCCGCGGATCGCCCTCACACGCCGTTGGCTTCTGCCGCTACCGTGTCAGCTTCTTGTACTTCACCCGATGCGGGATGATGCTGTCCTGCCCCAACCGGCGCATCTTGTCCTTTTCGTAGTCCTGGAAGTTGCCCTCGAACCACTCGACATGGCTGTCGCCTTCGAAGGCCAGGATATGCGTCGCGATGCGGTCGAGGAACCAGCGGTCGTGGCTGATGATAACAGCGCAGCCTGCGAAATCCTCCAGCGCCTCTTCCAGAGCGCGCAGCGTATCCACGTCGAGATCGTTGGTCGGCTCGTCGAGCAGCAGCACGTTGGCGCCGGACTTCAGCATCTTTGCGAGATGCACCCGGTTGCGTTCGCCGCCCGACAGTGCACCGACCTTCTTCTGCTGGTCCGCGCCCTTGAAATTGAACGACGAGCAGTAGCCGCGCGAATTCACCTCGCGCTTGCCGAGCAGGATCTGCTCGTTGCCGCCGGAGATTTCCTCCCAGACATTCTTCTTCGCGTCGAGGCTGTCACGCGACTGATCGACGTAACCGAGATGCACGCTTTCGCCGACAGTAATTGTGCCCTTGTCCGGCGTCTTCCTGCTTCGTGATCATCCGGAACAGCGTGGTCTTGCCGGCGCCGTTGGCGACCGATCACACCGACAATGCCGCCGGGCGGCAGCTTGAAGGTGAGATCATCAATCAGTTCGCGGTCACCAAAACCTTTACTCAGGCCTTCGAAATCGACCACGTTCTGGCCGAGACGCTCCGCGACGGGAATAGTGATCTGCGCAGTCTGGGTCTGCTTGTCGCTGCCTGCTTGAGCAGATCCTCATAGCGCTGATAGCGCGCCTTGGATTTGGCCTGCCGCGCCTTGGGCGACGAAGCGATCCACTCCTGCTCTCGCGCCAGCGTCTTCTGATGCGCGGCATCCTCGCGACCTTCCTGCTCGAGCCGTTTCTGCTTCTGCTGCCAGCCAGGCCGAGTAGTTGCCCTCGTAGGGAATACCCTTGCCGCGATCGAGTTCGAGAATCCAGCCCGTGACGTTGTCCAGGAAGTAGCGGTCGTGGGTCACGATCAGGATGGCGCCGGGATAGTTGCGCAGGTGGCCTTCGAGCCATGACACCAACTCGGCGTCGAGATGGTTGGTCGGTTCGTCTAGCAGCAGCAGGTCGGGCTGATCGAGCAGCAACTTGCAGAGCGCGACACGGCGGCGTTCACCGCCGGACAGCTTGGTAACGTCCGCAGTCGTCAGGCGGGCAGCGCAGTGCGTCCATGGCCTGATCGACTTTGCTGTCGAGATCCCAAAGGCCGGCGGCCTCGATCTCGTCCTGCAACTTGGTCATCTCGTCGGCGGTCTCGTCCGAATAGTTCATCGCCAGCTCGTTGTAGCGATCGAGGATCGCCTTTCTGCTTGGCGACGCCTTCCATGACGTTTTCGCGGACTGTCTTCGAAGCGTCGAGCTGCGGCTCCTGTTCGAGATAGCCGACGCGCGCGCCTTCGGCGACCCAGGCTTCGCCGCTGTATTCCTTGTCGAGGCCCGCCATGATTTTCAGCAGCGTCGATTTGCCGGAACCGTTGACGCCGAGCACGCCGATCTTGGCGTCCGGATAGAACGACAAATGGACGTTATCGAGCACCTTGCGGTTCGGCGGATAGGTCTTCGACAGACCCTGCATGAAGTAGACGAACTGGCGCGCCATCGTGATTCCTGAAAGCCGTACATTTTGGGAAATTTGCTGCCGCTGATGTAGCGGCGCCGTGCCGGAAAGGGCAACCACAGCTTAAGCATTTGGAAAGGTTGACGCGAGGAATTCGTTGCGCCCTTGCTTTCGAACCGCTTTTTAATTGAAGTCACACTAAAACTGGCGAGACTAGCGCATTAGGTCTTCCAGGAGGAAGGCCGCAACCAACACGGCAGAACAGCCATGGCGACCAGAGTATCGGCGTCGGCTTCCCAACCGAGCCGAAGGACAGGATCATCGGTTCGGCCCGCTCCACGACATTCGCGCCTTCTGGCGCGAGTTCATCGCCACCGCCTTCAACCCCTATAGGCCGGAACTGCACTACATGCGCGGACCGGGACCCGCCTGGCACGCCAAGCACGACCAGCACCCGCCCGCACGTTCCCGCTGCGTTGTCTCGTCTCACGCGACCCATGCGCGGTGAGGCCTGCGCGCGCGAGCAAAATCCGCGCGACGGCCGATCATCGATTCGAAGGGCGCTGTCACGCTTTCGAAGTTGTCCGCACGATCTCCGTTGCGCACTGCGGCACGGCCTATTTTGGCAGCGAAGTGACGCGTTCGGAAACAATAAGCATCCGGGGTTATGGGCCCCCGCATTCGCGGGGGCGACCAGACATCGAAGCGTCGCAACTAGCGGATGGTCACCGGCGCCGGCAGCGGCGCCACCGACGCCGGCTGGGTTCCGGGCAGGCTCGCAGTCTGCGGCTGTTGCGGTGGCACTGCGTTCGATCCGGGGGCCTGCTGTGCTGAGGCCGTCGTATCCGTGTGTGGCGTACCGCCCGGCAACACCACGACGCGCGTTCCGACCTTCACGCGATCGAACAGATCCGACACATCTTCGTTGAGCATGCCGATGCAGCCCGACGACACGAACTGTCCGATCGTCGACGGCTGGTTGGTGCCATGAATGCGATAGACGGTCGAGCCGAGATACATCGCGCGCGCGCCAAGCGGATTGCCGGGACCGCCAGCCATGAAGCGCGGCAGGTAGGGCTGGCGTTCGATCATCTCCGTCGGCGGATGCCAATCCGGCCATTCGGCCTTGCGGCTGATCTTCTGCACGCCGGTCCAGGTGAAGCCGTCGCGGCCGACTCGCACGCCGTAGCGGATCGCGCGATTGTTGCCGAGAATATAATACAGATACGTGTTCGGCGTATCGACCACGAGCGTGCCCGGCGGCTCCTTGGTCGCGAAGGTGACTTCCTGACGGCGCAGTCTCGGCGCCAGTTGCTTTTCGCCGCCCTGATCGGCCTCGGGCTGCTCATCCGGCGGCAGCGCAGACATCACCATAGGCCTGCCGTCCGCGCCGACCGGAGCGGGCGGTTGCAGCGAGCCGGTTACAGTTCCGCCCTGAGAATCCGCGGCGGGGCCGCGGTCGATGTACTGCGGCCGCGGCGACGGACGGCCATAGCGGGGATCCTCCGGCGACATCACTGGTCCCTGCGGCATGCCGCGGTCCGAATAAACCGGACGCGCGCCCGCGGGACGGCCGTAACGCGGATCATCCGGCGACATCACCGGTCCCGGCGGGGGCAATGTCGCCGAATTCTGCCGCCGGGGCGATTGGTCGTCGTCAACCGCATCGAAATCCGGCATCATATCCATCGCGCTCTGGACGGCCATCGTCAGCTGGATATGCCGAAGGCGCCGTGGAATAGATCGTGCCCGGCGGGGGCGGATACCCCTGCGCCGAGGCGAGCGAGGTTCCCGCTGCGCCAACTACCACCGCTGCGAAAACCGTCAGAATGCGTTTGATCATCATCGCCCTTGTATAAAGCCCAAGCGGACACCGGATCGTTAACGGCCACATCGCGCAGGATAGCGGCGCATTCAAGACAATACCGACAAAATCGCCCCGGATTCGGTCATAATTCCGAGAACACCGACGAGCGTGACCCCGACGCCTCACCGCTTCCGCGCTCCGCGAGCCTCCGCTCGCCCAGCGATTGTCGCGTCGATTTTTGGGGCGCGTGGTCCTGTCCGTTGCGGTACTCTCAAAACGCTTAATTCGCCGGCACCTGGTACGCTGCCCATTGATCGAGCGTGTGTTCACCGCGTTCCGATGGCTCGATCACCTTCGCAGAACAGCGCGGCGAAGGCGGAACCCATACCCATGCTGCCCGGCTTCCGTTTCCTGTCCGTTGCGATCGTCCTGGGCGTCTCGATGCTGATCTTCGGGCTGGGTGCCGCGGCCCTGCTGCGGGCAACGCACGAAGAGTTCGCCAGCTCTGCCTCTCAAGCAGATGCCTGAAGTCACGTTCGGGTCGCGACCGGAAACCGAAGAGCCGACGCTGGCGGTGCTGCAAGTCGATACACCCGGCGCCGATCCTGCCGAGCCGGGGCCGGATCAAGCCGCCGCACAGCATCCACCGATGGCGATGACGGGTCCACAGCCGCAGCCGGAGTTCACCACCGCCGCGATCCCTGCCCCGGATGCGACCAGCAATGCCACGCCCGCGCCTTCCCCAGCGCCATCCAACTCCATCTCGACGACAGCGGCGGACATGACAGCCTCCGCTGATGCAAACACAGCAAAGTTTCAGAGCCGGCCGCCGAGCGTTGTGGCTTCGGTCGAAACAGCCGACGACATCGCTAAACCCACTGCCATCACGAATCCGATGTCATCAAATCCGATGTCAGCAACTCCAATGTCGGGGTATCCGATGTCGCCGAAACAATGGCGTCCCCGCTCGGAAAGCAACTTCAGGCCACCCTGCCGGTGAGTCGTCCTGCCAGCGCAGCTCGCCAATGTGACGCCATCGGCTGCGAAACATCCCTCCATGAAGCCACCATCTGTCGCCAAACGAAACCGTCACCGCAAGGTGGTCCGGCGATCACGTCATCTACGATCGGTTGCTCCCAAGCCCTGCCCTAGCTACCAACTTCGCCGTTCGCCTCGGACTGAGCCTGTTCACGCCGGTCCGGTGGCGACCGGAGGTCCGTCCTGTAATCCCCATTCCGACCATGAGCCGTCGTAGAGCGCCGAGCCGCGGACGCCGAGGCGATACAGCGCCAGCGTCAGCACCGCGGCGGACACGCCGGAGCCGCAGGTGGTGACGATCGGCTTTGCCAGATCGAGAGCAGCGCCACGAAAACGTTCGCGCAGATCGTCCAGCGGTTTCATCGTGCCGGTCGCGGCATCGAACAGGTTCGTTGTACGGCAGGTTGCGGCTGCCGGGGATATGGCCCGAACGCAGGCCCGGCCTCGGCTCCGCCACGCTGCCCTCGAAGCGACTGGCCGCGCGCGCATCGATAAGCTGCTCGTGACGTGACGACAGGTTGTGCACGAGCTGCGCCTTGCTGCGCACATGGACCGGATCGAACGTTGCGGTGAAATTGCCCGGCTTCGGCGATGCCTTGCCGGTTTCGATCGCGCGGCCTTCGGCCCGCCATTTCTTCAGGCCGCCGTCGAGCACCCGGACATTGGTGTGGCCGAACGACAGGAACATCCACCACGCCCGCGGCGCGGCGACCCAGCCGCCGGAATCATAAACGACCACCGTATCGTCCGAGGAAACGCCGAGCGCACCGACATCGTGCGCAAACTGTTCGGCATCCGGACACATATGCGGCAACGGATGAGGAATGATCGGACACCGCATCGACATCGAAGAACACCGCGCCGGGAATATGCGCGGCGAGAAAATCGTCGATCGGCAACGGCAGCACGCCCGGCATCTTGAATGAGGCGTCGACAACTCTTGACGCGCGGCATCGTCGAGATGCGCGGCGAGCCATTCGGTGAACACGAGGGGATCGTCGGCGGTCATGAGAGTTCCTTTGCGTCATTCCGGTGATGCGCCGCTTGCGCTGGATCCGGCAATCCATAGTACTTCCTGAAGGATCAGACACTTAATCACAGCCCGCGATTACGAATTACCGGCTCACCGTTTCACTCGTGCTTTCCCGGCACGACGCGAAGGCCGGGCACGACAAATCATCCCGACGGCGGACTTACTCCTTCGCCTTTGGCTCGACCTTCTCGACAGCCTCGCCGGCGTCGCGCCATGCGGTGAAGCCGCCGCCGAGATGTGCCACCGGCTTCAGCCCCATATCCTGCGCCGTCTTCGCGGCCAGCGCCGAACGCAAGCCGGACGCGCAATGGAAGATGAACTTCTTGTTCTCCTGAAAGATCGGCTTGGCGTACGGGCTGGCCGGATCGATCCAGAACTCGAGCATGCCGCGCGTGCAGGAGAACGAGCCGGGAATCCTGCCGTCGCGCTCAAGTTCGCGCGGATCGCGGATATCGACGATGACGGCGTCGCCACGCGCCACCGCCGCCTTGGCATCCGTCACGCTCATGGTCTCGATTTCTCTGTTCGCTTCCTCGAGCAGTGACTTAATACCGCGCGTGATCGTCTAAGTCATGATTTCTCTCCAGTAGCTCGCAACGCGCACGGCGCGCTCCCTCTCCCCTTGTGTTCTCGGGGAAGGGAGTGCTGGCGATGGAAGTTGTTTCCTAAAGGTGGATACAGCGTTGATATTGCTTGCGTCAACCGAGACGGACGTTCACGTTTGATCCCATCATAACCCATGTAGTGCTACCTAATTTGGTTCGAGATAGCATCGCCGGTCGAGGGATCAAATGCCGCGTGTGAAGCTGACCAAGAGTGTCATTGACGCTCTACCCACTCCATCGAAGGACATCGTTCATTGGAATACTGGGTGTCCCGGTTTCGGCGTCAAGGTAACGCCGAAGGGGCGCAAGGTCTTTGTCGTCCTGTTTCGGACGGCGGGAGCCGGGTCGCGTCTACGCAAATATACCATCGGACCATACGGCCGGGTGACCCTTAATCAGGCTCGCGTCACGGCTCAGAAGGTGTTTGCCGCTAAGCTCGACGGACGTGACCTCGCCGCGGAGAAGAAGGACTCTCGCCGAAGGATAGTTGCAGACCGCGTTGAGGATCTCCTTGAGGCGTTCATCGCGCAGCACGTTTCACAAAACCGTTCTGCGCCGGAGATTTCGCGGATGCTCCGCCGGGAGGTCGGGTCGGCATGGGGTAGCCGGAGCATTCATGAGATCAGCAAACGTGACGTGATTGATGTCGTGAGTGCCATCGAGCAACGCGGGGCGCCGGTCGCCGCCAACAAAGCATTGAAGACCATCAAAACCTTTTTTCGCTGGTGTGTGGGCCGTGCCGTGCTGGACCGGTCACCCGCCGACGGCGTGCCGCTTCCGGCAAAACAGGTGACGAGGGATCGGGTGTTGAGCGATGGCGAACTTGCCAAAATCATCCTCGCTGCGAGACAGATCGGCGGTCCCTACGGCGATATCGTCGAAGTCTTGGCGCTGACCGGTCAGCGCCGAGAAGAGGTGGCACGCTGCACCTGGGATGAGATCGATCTGAAGCCCCGAACCTGGAAGCTTTCTTCCGAACGGACGAAAAATGCAAAATCACATGAAGTGCATCTATCCGATCCGGTCATTGCGGTTTTGAGCCGAGTTCAACGAGCGAGGTAAATTTGTCTTCTCGGTCGAATGGGATCGACGTCACTGCGGTCCACAGTCACATGCTGGAGGAACAACCCCGGCTGTTCTTCCTTCATTTCTGGGCCAACGACGATGCCCTGAAGCTTGCCCGCGGGCTGCGCGCCGCACTCAGCAAAGCCAGACTGGAGTGAGGTCGCAATGAAATGCTCACGCCGCGCAGTCCAGAACGCGACGCGATCTGCAGCGACGATAGCCGGACAGGAGTCCGGCTTCAGCCGAGAATACCAAAGCAATACGGCCACACAACTTCACCCGGGCGGAAACCACATTGAATAGTTCGATCGTCGCAACCGCACGTCCCGAAGAGCGCCATGGGGTCTCCTTTCGCGAGGCATTCTGGGTTTGGCTGCGGGTGGCGGCCTTGAGTTTTGGCGGCCCGGCGGGACAGATCGCCGTGATGCACCGCATCCTCGTTGAGGAGAAGCGCTGGATCGGTGAGACGCGTTTCCTTCACGCTCTCAACTATTGCATGCTTCTGCCGGGACCCGAGGCTCAACAACTCGCCGTCTACATCGGCTGGCTGTTACATCGAATTCCGGGCGGCCTGGTCGCGGGCACGCTGTTCATACTGCCGGGTTACGTCAGCCTGATGGTGCTGAGCTGGCTTTATGCCACCTACGGTGAGATCGGATTTGTGCAAGCGCTCTTCTTCGGCCTCAAGGCCGCCGTGCTTGCGATCGTTGTCGAAGCGGTTTTCAAGGTCGGAAAACGGGCGCTGAAGAACCGCGTCATGATCGGACTGGCCGCTCTAAGCTTTATTTCGATCTTCTTTTTTCACGTGCCGTTTCCACTGATCATCCTGGCGGCGGCGTTTATCGGCTTTGTCGGGAATGCTGCGGGATACAAGGCTTTCAGTGGCTCATTGAGCCATAAAGAAGGCACCGGCGAAGCCGAGGAGCCCGCAGCCATCGATCAAGCCTTCTCCGAGCAGATCCCGGATCATGTTCGTCCATCGTGGAGCCGCGCGATCAAGGTCAGCGTCATCTGTCTGGTGCTGTGGCTCGGTCCCGTCGCCACCCTCGTCTACATGTTCGGCTGGGACAACGTGTTCAGCCACATCGGATTGTTCTTCAGCAAGATGGCGGTGATCACGTTCGGTGGCGCCTACGCGGTGCTCGCCTATGTCGCACAGCAGGCCGTCGAATATTATCACTGGCTTCAACCGGGCGAGATGCTGGTTGGTCTCGGGATGGCGGAAACGACCCCGGGACCGCTGATCAGCGTCGTGCAATTCGTGGGATTCATGGCCGCGTTCCGCCATCCCGAAGGTCTCGACCCCATGATGGCAGCCGTGTTGGGCGGCACTCTTGCGAAGTGGACCACCTTCGTCCCCTGCTTTCTCTGGATTTTCCTGGGCGGGCCGTACATCGAAGCGCTTCGCGGCAACAAAGCTTTGACGGCATCGCTGTCAGCGATTACGGCGGCGGTCGTTGGCGTTATTCTCAACCTCGCGGTTTGGTTCGCCATCCACACCATCTTCCGCGATGTCGAACCGGTGCGTGCTTTCCTGTTTGCGTTCGATGCACCGAAGCTTTCGAGCGTCGATCCGTGGGCGCTTGTGCTTTCGCTCGGAGCGGCCGTTGCTATTTTCCGGTTCAAGGCCGGAATGATTTCGACGCTGGCGGCGTGCTGCGCCGCGGGCATGGTTCTATTTTCTGTGGGGATGCTCTCGTGATTATTTCAGGGTTTCGGTCGGGACTATTCGTCGGATGCCTGCGTGATTGGTCGATCCGGCGCACCGTGCGAAAGACTTGTTCAGCTTACCTTCGGGAA
The DNA here is from genome assembly GCA_963764445.1 of uncultured Alphaproteobacteria bacterium. Classification (GTDB taxonomy): domain Bacteria; phylum Pseudomonadota; class Alphaproteobacteria; order Rhizobiales; family Xanthobacteraceae; genus Nitrobacter. The sequence goes on along the minus strand of CAVXSV010000022.1, from coordinate 8,605 downwards.
GCCATCGAATCCAACGGACATAGGACTTGTCCCCGGCCCGAAGGCACATCCGGTTCAGCGTCAAAACGGCGGTGCTCGCCACATCCAAAGGGTTAATCGGAGACAAGCACATGGCGTGGGCCCCGCGCCTGCACGCGGCCCAAAATTGGGATCGCGCGCTTTAGTTCAAACCTCAAACTGATACTCGAAATGATCATTTCCTTGGGCTGACCGCTGTTCGACGTCGAGACGCCGTCGCTTCGACGAGCCGCGTCGTTTCCGAGCCGGGACAACGATACCACTACAGCTCTTTAAAACTGCGTAATCGCTTTGCCATCTGGTCCAACCATTGCCGACGGCGCTTCGCTGAATACCAGCCCATCAGGTTCGAACTTGACGGCTTTTCCGGCGACGACGAATTCGTCGAACGTCCTGTGCGTGGCCAAATGAACGCCGTTCGTCAGAAAGTCTGACGTTTCAAAACATGCGTCAGGCTTTCCGTTGGATCCCGCCGCAAGGAATTGCTGGAAGGTTTGACTGGTGATCTTCGCCTTGCTGCGGGCCGACCAGTTCGTGTACCGACGATAGAGCTTTGGCAGAATGACGGGCCCCTTGTCTGTTGCAAGCACACTCAAATCGTTTTTCTTCGGTTCAAGAAAATTAAAGTTGAAGGGGCCGATCGACTTGCTGAGATATTTCCAAACGCCTTCTTTTTCGCGCGCGCCGTCTTGCCAAACCCGAGAAGTGTTTTGATTTCATCGTTGGTCATCGACGAATAGAAGGTCGGAAATGCCCAGCCATGCTCAACCAGCCAAGAACATCTCGAAGAGCCTTGGTTGCCGTCGCTCCAAGAAATTGCCGGTAAGGATGGGTCACCAGATGGTACGCGTTCAGCTTGGCTGCACTCAAGCCCTTCTTCTCCGCTCCGGACAGCGGGCTAGGCAGGTAGTGCAGTTCGGTTGCGTCGATCCCCTGCAAGCGTATTGTTATCTGGTCGTTCTTGATGGGTGGCTTCCTGGTCCTACCCTTCACGACAGCGTGGTCGAATACGTGGGTACTGTGAAACGGCGTCGGGTTGTTCTTCCTGAATTCAATCGCATTGGGCGCCACCGCCAGCACAATTTTCGTCGTGTCAGCATCCGATCGACCCGACGGCCAGAACTGATCGAGGGCTATACTGCCACGCATTTGTAGCAATCCGGCAACCATTGGGCGCCTCCGATCGGTTGAATTATCCAGTTCTCAAATTCTACAAACGGCAAAAATTTGTACGCGCACCTACTACGACTTGAGCTGTGTCTTGATCGTCTCGGCCGCGCGCAGTGCAAGAGCGGCAATCGTTGAAGTCGGATTGGCGGTTGAACTCGTTGGGAACACACTGCCTCCGAGAATGAAGAGATTCGGATGATCGTGAGTTCGGCAATCCCTGTCGACCACCGAGGTCTTCGGATCGTTACCCATGACAGTGGTGCCCATGATGTGACCCGACCCGCCGTAGATCAGCGCATCTGGTGAATTGGCCTGCATCACACGATCTGTCGCTCCGAGTTGATCGAAAATGAAAGTGTGGACATCCAGTACCGTCTAGAAATTCCGCACGTAGTCATCGTTGTCCAAACGGTACTGAATCACTCGGCCTTGGAATACCAAGACTGTCATTGTTCCCTTCCGAAAGACTACGCGATTCTCTCCCACCGGAAGCTGTTCGCAGGCGCTGTTGAGGGTGATCTGTCGCGTCGCGTGGTCTCGCAACTTGTCGCGCAATGACGTTCCAAAATGACCCCAGTTTTCGACAAATCCAGAATCGTGCCGTTGACGTTCTGGGTTGCCGCTCGCGTCCTCGGGGGGAATAAATTGCCGCGCGGCGAACCGGTCTTGGTGCTCGACCACCCGTCGTTCTTGATCGAGGTTTTGAAACCAGCATAGCGGCCCCGGAAATCGCCATCACGGAACACGGCGATGTCAGATGTTGTTTGCGGGCCGCGGTGACGGAAATAGCGGCTTCAGGGACAAGGGCAAACGATTGCTTGATGGGGTCGTCCATCAGGTAACGCCCGACCTTGTCACTCGATGTGGCGGCGTTGGAAGACCGGAGAAGAATTCGTCGATTTTCGATCCCGTTCGCTGCCAGTACGACGATGCGGCGCCGAGGCCCTGTCCAACGTGCCGTCCGAGCGCTTGTACCACACGCGTGTGACCCACTTTTTCTCCGGGTCGATGTCCATCTTGGTGACGACGGCCTGCGTGCGAAGAATTGCGCCCGCCGGACGGCCTTTTCGACATGTATAATCTAGTACCGTGCCTTCGTCGGACACAGTGGCACCGCACGAGGTGTGCCCATCACATTCTGGACGGCCCTGATATGGCTCGGAATTGATAGCGGCGGTACCGTGTTCACCTGAGCCGCAATCCATGTTTCGGAACAGGTTTGCCGTTGATGGCTCGAGCAAGCTGTTTATCGACGTAGCTAGGCACGAGGCGCCGGCATTGGAAAATGCTTGCTACGGTAGGCACCAGAACTTTCGCTGGTAATATTCCTCGTTTTCCTCGTCGCTTCCGGCGACGCCCATTTCATATTCCGCACGGACGTACCAAGGTTCGAGGTCGCGATAGGAGATGGGCCAGTCAATCCCACCTTGTAGAGGCTTTTCATTCTGAAATCGTTTGGCAACATCCGAATATAGATGCCTTGCCAGTGCCAGGTTGAGCCGCCGACGATCCGCTCGTAGTAACTCTTGAAGAACCGTTTCTTGCTGATCGATTCCGCATCGTAGTCGTAATAATTCTTGCCGCCGTCCTCGATCGGACTGGGCTGCAGGAAGCGATATTTGCCGGGATCTTTCCTGGGATCAACGTTGGGGTGAACCGGCAATACGTCGTCGCCACAAAACGGAGAATCGGGTGCTTTCGACGGTGAGCTTGTGAAATTGTGGACCATTGCCCACCGCCAAAGAATCAACGGGACGCCGCCCGCCTCAAGGATCAGGAGACTTGATGGCCGGACTCGGCCAATTGGTGACTCCAACCAAGGCACCCGCAATTCCAGAGCCGATGATGACGACGTCGAACTTGGCGTATTCGAGGATCGGTCTCATCATTGTCTCCCGCAACCGTCAGTCCGTCATCGCGCTAGCTCGTCGGAGCATTGGCCCAGTAGTGACGCGGCCCACCTGGAGTCATCGGCGCATGGGCAAAGATGACTTTCCACATCAGCCCGCGCTCGTATTGCTCCGGCGTGCCGTAAACCCACGCCTTCTTGCGGTGCGGTGGGATCGTCTTGAAGCGGCGGCCGGTTCGGATCCGAACCGGGATCAAGCGGAATGAAAAATGCCGAGGTGTACCATAAATAGATCAACTGCTTGGCGCCCGCCCGGATCACGCCGTCAGAAGCGGTCATGATGCTCTGCTTGATGTCGTTCTCACCTCGCTTCTTGTCGTCCGAGATGCCCCGGTAGACTTTGACAGAGCATCCAGATTTTTTGAGAGCTGAGGGTGGGTCGCGTAGCGATCCATGTATTGGTTCGCGAGATGTCGATCCGAGCGGCAGACCCCGGTCAATGCGGAAGACAACGCAATGAAGGTTTCGAGGTAGGTGAGATCGAGGTCGTAACCGTCAGGCTTCGGCAGTACTGCGGTAGGGAACGACACAGAGCGGATCGCCTGCTTCCCACAATTCCATCACGGCTTCCGCGCCGCTAGGCCACAAGATCACCGCGATGCTGGTCGCGGCAAGATGACAAAGAAACTTCCTCTTCGTTAAATTGTCTTGAGCCTGTTGAACGGGCTCGGGGCGATCGAGTGGAGTCATAATAGCCTCCAACTGCTAAGCCTGAGAATAATATGACTATACAGTTTCAGTACGCTCGCTTATTCTAAAGGATGGTCTAATCCTTCAGCGACCAATTGTGTAAACCTAGACATGACTTCCAAAGAACAATCGATCGTCAGCTGCGGTATTGTGAAATTAAGCCAAGCGCGACGGACATCATTCCGGTGCCGAAGCGGCATTAACCTGCGCGGCAAACAGATGCCGATAGGTTCGCTTGGCGCGAACGGTATCGGGCGACTTTTCACATGCTGAGGTGAGGAAAAACGAGATATCGATCCAAGCTGTGTACATGCGAGCGCGCTGAATTTATGCGACGATGTCTCAGTGCCTTATAGTGGAGGCATATTGTTGATCTTTCGATTCTGACCATTCTGAGAGCGGATCGTTTTGATGACTGACCGGCAACCAAATTCGGCTATTCCCGCCCGTCCGATCGCGTTCGTCATTGTCTCACAAATCTGGCCAGCCGGCTCGATGGCCGAGGATCGGTGAAAATAGTGGCAACGAACATAATGGGTGCGCCGATTAAAGAATGAACAGGTTTCCCCAGAGGAGCTAATGATGTGTAACAACAACAACGAGCAGCGCAACGATCAAGGGTAGAGTCCAGGAACCAATGAACGCGATCGCCGGGCCCAACCTGCAAACATTGCCCCCCCGATCACAGTAGATGACGCGATAGGGCGGGCTTGGGCGGAGGGAAGACGACAATTTGTCGTCGAAGCCAGAGCTCGAGTAGCTTACACATCGTATTAAATGCCGGCCACGAAGAATTTCTTGATGGAATGACTCTTGATCAGCGCCGAGATTACTGGATCGCCACTCTTAGTGGCGCTGCCTCCGATGCTGATAAACTTCGCAAACGATCCGATGTTTATCATTGGTCCTGAGAAGCGTCTTTGTCGCGAATTACCCGCATGGACATTGATTCCCATTCCAGCCGCAAGTTGAAAATTGAGGACTGCGGCTTCATGTTGCTTGCGGTGTATTGATAATGGTTGAGTTCCGCTATATGTTTGCCAGATATTGAACGCGGAGATCATCGGGACTGCGACGAGGAGGGTAGCGGAGCTGCGTTGGACACAAGGCCAAGCATCGGCCGCCGATTTTGCTGCCGAGCACGCAGCCTGAGCCAGTTTCCGGATTTTATATCCTCACAAAGCATTGAAGCTATACGTTAAAATCTGATATGGGAAAATAACCCTCTCCCCTTGCGATAGAGGGCGTCGAACCGCATTTATGCGGTGAGGCGGGCAAGGGGGTCGCTCCCTTGCCATAATCGGGATAGAAACCACCCACCCGGCTCGCATTCGCTCGCGCGGTGCTTGCCCCTATCTCCCGCCCTGCGTGGCAATTGCTGCGCGCAGGGGGAGAGGTCCGCACCGTCGCTTGATGGTGGGACGTTACGGAGCAAAGTATGAACTGGTTGACCAATGTCGTCCGGCCAAAAATTCGCAATATCCTCAAGCGGGAAACGCCGGAGAATCTCGGTATCAAATGTCCGGATACCGGACAGCTCGTGTTCTACAGGGATGTCGAGAGCAACCAGTTCGTTATCCCCGGCTCGAACTATCACATGCGCATGAGCGCGGATGCGCGGCTGAGTTCGATCTTCGATAACCAGACCTGGTACGACGTTGCGTTGCCGGAGGTGACCGCCGATCCGCTCAAGTTCCGCGACGAGCGCAAGTATGTCGACCGAATGAAGGATGCGCGCGCCAAAACCGGGCTCCAATGATTGGCCAAGTTGGATTCGGCAAACTGGAAGGCGCCGGTGTCGTGATCGCGGTGCAGGATTTCGATTTTATGGGCGGCTCGCTGGCATGGCGGCCGGCGAGGCGATCGTGCGCGGTCTCCAACTCGCGGTCGAGAAGGAGTGCCCGTTCATCGTGTTCGCGGCGTCCGGCGGCGCGCGGATGCAGGAAGGCGTTCTGTCATTGATGCAACTGCCGCGCACCACGGTCGCGGTGCAGATGCTGCGCGAGGCCGGCCAGCCCTACATCGTGGTGCTGACCAATCCGACCACCGGCGGCGTTACGGCGTCATACGCGATGCTCGGCGACGTCCAGATTGCGGAACCGGGCGCGCTGATCGGCTTCGCCGGGGCGCGCGTCATCGAGCAGACCATCCGCGAAAAACTGCCGGACGGTTTTCAGCGCGCCGAATATCTCAAGGACCACGGCATGGTCGACATGGTCGTGCATCGTCACGAGTTGCGGCCGATGCTGGCGCGGCTGTGCCGGCTCCTGACCAAGGCGCCGGCATTCGAAGCAGCGCCAAAACCATCATCCGAATTGGATGCGCCGGCCGAGCCAATGCCCGTCGCGGACGCGGCGGTGGTGTCTGCACCCCCCACGTGAGCACTGCTCTGCCCCAACAGCCGCCGCTTGACGACGTCGTCGCGCGGCTGTCGAAGCTGCATCCGGAAAAAGATCGATCTCACGCTCGAGCGGATGTGGCGCATCCTGGAATGGCTCGATCACCCCGAGCGAAGGCTGCCGCCGGTCATTCATGTCGCCGGCACTAACGGCAAGGGCTCCACGGTCGCCTACCTGCGCGCGATCCTTGAGGCCGCGAGCTTGAGCGTACACGTTTTTACCTCGCCCTTTCTGGTGCGGCTCAACGAATGCGTCCGGTTGGCCGGAACGCTGGTCAGCGACGAGGATCTGCGCGACGCGCTGCTTGAATGCGAGCGCGTTAACGGCGGCGAGCCGATCACGCAGTTCGAGATGAAGACCGCTGCGGCCTTTGTGCTGTTTGCGAAAATTCCCGCCGACGCGCTGCTGCTGGAGGTTGGCCTCGGCGGCCGGCTCGACAGCACTAACGTGATCGAGACGCCGCTGGCGAGCGTCATCACGCCTGTTGGTATCGATCACATCGAATTTCTCGGCGACTCGCGATGCAGATTGCCGGCGAGAAAGCGGGGATTATCAAGCGCGGCGTGCCTGTGATCTCCGCGGAGCAGTTGCCGGAGGCGCAGGCCGTGATCGAGCAGCGGGCGGAGCAGATGCGCAGCCCCCTGCACGCGGCCGGCCAGGACTGGCACGTCAATGTGGAACACGGTCGGCTGGTCTATCAGGATGAGCGCGGCCTGCTCGATCTTGCCCCGCCGCGGCTGTTCGGGCGGCATCAGTTCGACAATGCCGGTCTCGCGATTGCAACTCTGCGGGCGCAGGACCGGTTCACGATCGACGCCGCGGCGTTCGAGCGCGGCGTCACCGCCGCCGAATGGCCGGCGCGGATGCAGCGGCTGACATCCGGTAAGCTGGTGCCATCACGGCGCCGCGCGACTTCGAACTCTGGCTGGACGGAGGGCACAATGTCGATGGCGGACGCGTGGCGGCGGCGGCACTCGGCGATCTCGAGGAGCGGTTGCCGCGGCCGTGGTGGTGATTGTCGGCATGATGGGCAACAAGGATGCGAAGGGTTTTCTCGCCAACTTCGCCGGGCTGACGCGCCACATCATCGTCGTGCCGATTCCGGATTAGCGAGAACGCGATGCGGCCGGACGTGCTGGCGGATGCGGTGCGCGCGCTCGGCATGCGCGCCGAAACCGCTGATAGCGTCGCGGCCGCGCTGCAATCGCTAACGCGACTTACCTATGAAATCCCGCCGCGCATTCTCGATCGCCGGCATCGCTCTATCTCGCACGGCCACGTGCTGGCGCTGAACGGCACGCCGAGTTACCTAGAACTCTGTGATCGAATAAGCTCGTCTCGGTCGTCATGGCCGAGACTTGTCCCGGGCCATCCACATCTTTCGCCTGGTGGTCCCGGAAAGATGTAGATGCCCTCGACGTCTGCGCGAAGACGCGTTTCGCACTTTAGCGCGGGCATGACGAGCGGGAAGGGCGCGTTTTCTGTCCTCGACGCGTCCCCAAACACAAAACGGCCAGCTTTAAGCCGGCCGTTTCATAAATCTCAAAGCGGAGAAGCGATCAGACCGTGGCGGTGATCCACTGCTCCAGTTTCTGCTTAGGGGCCGCGCCGACCTTCTGCGAGGCCAGCTTGCCGTCCTTGAACAGCATCAGGGTCGGGATCGAGCGAATGCCGAACTGGGCGGGAATGGCCTGGTTCTCATCGACATTCATCTTCACGATCTTGACCTTGCCGGCCATCTCACCGGCGATCTCCTCGAGCGCTGGGCCGATCATCCGGCAGGGGCCGCACCACTCGGCCCAGAAATCGACCACGACCGGCTCGCTCGACTTGAGGACATCCGCCTCGAAGCTCGCATCGGTTACCTTGTTCGTCGCCATGGCTTCTTCGCCTTTCAAAAGCAGTTCGCAGCACTGCTGCATTCGACACCGAAGCTATGAACGCCGGCAGCCCGGGTCAAGTTTCGTCGGCCTTGCATTGAAGCAGGGCTACCCTGCCAAATTCGCCAGAACGGCATCGAGCGCAGCGGCTTGCGGCTCCAGTGTCGCGAGCGTCGCAGTGTAGATCACCAGGGTCCGCACCTGCCGCCCCGGATAGATTTGCCCGATCAGGGCGCGATAGACGGCGAGCTGGGCTTGCGTCGCGGGCGGGATCGCCGATTTATCGGCCGGCGGGCGCGACGCCGTCTTGAAGTCGGCGATCAGTACCTCGTTCTCCGTGACGGCGAGCCGGTCGATCTGGCCGGATACCGCCACCGACTTGCCCCGCCGCGTCATCAGCCGTCCGGCAATCGCCACCTCGGCCCGGCTGCCGTCCGCGAACACCGGCGCAAACCTGATATCGCCGATCAGCGCCAGCACCTGCGTGGCCAAGGCCTCGCGCTCGGCCTCGCTCCATCCACCCGCATTACGCCCGAGAT
>CAVXSV010000021.1:0-77626 GCA_963764445.1 uncultured Alphaproteobacteria bacterium | reverse complement strand
CAGGTCAATCGTCCTGTAGCAAAGGCACCGGTATCGATATTGATCCGGTTGAACCGGATGTCCGGCTCGAGCACCGGCGTGTGGCCGTGGACAACGATCTTCTCGAACTCCTTGTCCCAAAGCAGGAAGTCGTCGCGAATCCAGAGAAGGTCATCTTCCGTCTGCTGTTGAATCGGAATGAGCGGACGCAAGCCTGCGTGGACGAAAAGAAAATCTCCACAGACGAACGAAAGTTGGAGAGCCTCGAAGAACTTGCGGTGAGATTCGGGCGTTGCGCTGGCGAGGTCGCGCGCGAGTCTGGCTTGATCATTGAAGGACGGATTTATCGGCGGCTTCAGTCCGTACGAGACGAGGGTCTCGAGACCACCGTATTGCCGCCAATTATTCAGGAGCGCGGGGGTCTTCAGGAAATTGAGCAAGAACGTCTCATGGTTCCCCTTGAGGAAAATCATTTCCGGCGTGCGGCCTGGCGTGACCAGAAGATCAAGGACCTCCTTCGAATCCGGGCCGCGATCGATGTAGTCGCCAAGGAAAACCGCGATCGGCTGGGAAACCGGATGGAGCACGATGTCCACCTCGATCTGCAGAAGTAAAGATGCCAGAAGATCCGCTCGGCCGTGTATGTCGCCAATGGCGTAGATGCGAATTCCCGCCGGAACCTGCGGAGGCTTTCTTTCGCTTCGCCGAGAAGGCAGCTTCCACACGATATCGAACCCAACCCAATTCTAGACAAGAATGAATACGACGGATTTGGCATGAGGTTTCTACCTCCGGCCAAGAGCATCGGCTGCATTGAATGCCACTATAGACCAATCGCTATTGATCAGCCGTGCAGTTTGCGGATACGGCAGCGATCGCTCAATATTAAGGCTTGCGTTGCATGACGGGAGTCACCTAGATTTTGCGGCAGATTGCTGACTTTCTGGTCATTTTTAACGCAGCCATGTATCACAAGCTTGTCGCGACAGCCGCTTGGTTAAGCTTGGCATTCATCGTTTTCGCTACGTTATCGCCGATTGACTTGCGGCCTCATGCTGCCGGCGTGGGCCTAGACCGTTTCGCCGCGTTTGCAACGACCGGCTTGCTGTTTGGGCTGGCGTATCCGCGTCGGCCGGGTCTCGTTGTTGCGCTCGTTCTCTGTGGCGCCTGCATTCTTGAGATAACTCAGTTGATTACGCCCGATCGACATGGCCGGCTTCCTGACCTGTTCATTAAGATGGCCGGCGGCACGATGGGCATTTTGATCGCCCAGTTCTGGAATCGCCTGACGAACTGAACCCGACCGTTGGCTCAACTCTCATCAGAGGGCTAATCCCATGATTAAGCCGGGCTGAGATTCCGTATGGTTAACGGCTATCCGGGAGTGTCAGGACGAATGTAATACTGGCTGCCATTCAGATCTGCGTCGTTAGCGGTAATATCAGGTTTGCATATATATCTTGAGATAAATTGAATTGAACAGTTAAATTAGTATCTACCAAGATATATGAGGGCCCAGAAAATGGCTGATCGGGGCGCGGTATTGGTGACTGGCGGTGCTGGCTACATTGGTTCGCACTGCTGCAAGGCGTTGGCCGAAGCCGGATACCGTCCGGTCTGCTTCGACAATTTTTCGACAGGTCATCGGAGCTTCGTGAAGTGGGGTCCCGTGATCACCGGAGATGTCCGGGACCCGAGCCAACTTCAGGCGGTCTTCCAGTCATATGATTTTTCTGCGGTCATGCATTTTGCGGCCTCTAGTTCGGTGGGAGAGTTGGTTACTGATCCGCAAAAGTACTACGCAAACAATGTCGGCGGCACGCTGGCGCTGCTGAGCGCGATGCGCGGGGTAGGCAGCGGGCGGCTGGTGTTCTCCAGCACGGGCGCGGTCTACGGAAATGCAGGATCGGATCCTATTTCGGAAAGCGCGCCCCGGTTTCCGGTCAATCCCTATGGCAAGTCGAAGTTGATGATTGAGGAAATCCTGTCCGACTATCGGCAGGCCTATGATCTCAATTCAATTTGCTTCAGGTACTTCAATGCGAGCGGCGCCGATGCGTCTGGAGCGATTGGCGAATGCCGCGATCCGGAAACCCATTTGATTCCGCGGGCGATGATGGCCCTGCAAGGAGAGATTTCTGACTTCGGCATTTTTGGAGACAACTACGATACGCCCGATGGTACTGCAGTCCGCGACTACATTCATGTCACTGACCTTGCCAGTGCGCACGTCCAGGCGGTGAACATGCTGATGGGGGGGCACGCGGGCGGTGTCTATAACCTGGGTACCGGCGTAGGATATTCCGTGAGCGAGGTTTTATCTGCAATCTTCGCGGAGGCAGGATCGAAGATGCCGCTGGTTTATCATCCGAGGCGTCTGGGTGATCCATCCGTTTTAATCGCGGATTCTTCCGTCGCTCGAATGCATCTCGGATTCAATCCTATCCATTCCAACCTCGGGACGATCATACGCACGGCATGGAACTGGCACACCAAAGGCGCATTTGAGCAGTTGCGGGGAGGCCGGATCCACGGTTTCGCGCATCTCGCTTCAACACGCGTGATCGCCGAACCATGATTTCGAACTTAACTGCCGGAAGATCATTGCGAGTTCGTCTGGAATAGATCGATGCGATTACGAAATCGCGTGAAGGTGAATTGAGGTATTTCCCTAAAATGACGAGTTGGCGCATGTTGCAGTTCTTTCTTAGAGCGCGGGGCTATCGGGTTTTCAAGGCCCGATCGGCGGGGCGGGATGCCGAAAACGATCGCTCGCGCGTGGCATCAATTGCACAAATGATCGAGAAATCACGGACGGCCGCTGAGGCGGAGAGGGCAGGTCTTGTCCGCAGATTGGATGATGTATTGGCGCGAGCAGCAGGGCCGTTAGGCAATGATACCGATGAGTATCTCACGCGGGAGGCGCACGACAGCAACCTGCTTGATCAGCTTGAATCCGAAATCTCGAAGGGGCAACGCCGGCTCGAAGAACTCACGAGTAATATCGCTCACTTTAAGTTTCTCATGGCGGCCCTTTTGTCCAGATTTCCTGATTTCAAGCAATGATGTGTCGGACGAGAGTATACGAGCCTCGCTCGTTCGCTGCATTCCGAGCGGCCGCAAGGAACTACACGATCGCTGACTGATTTTAATCCAACCCAAGTCGCAAAACTGAGCTATCTTGCATGCAGGTCTGTTGGGATTCAATTCTCATACGAGCTTGGCTGTGAATCCAAACCTTAGAATGGAACGTTTCGTTTTGACTGACGCCCTATGTGCGAGGATGGTATCGCTTTGTTTTGGCAAACTGAGCACCGATCGCAGCTTCGCACCATGGTCCATCCGGCTGCTGCCGGGATTAACTCTCGATGATGAATCCCAAAAACCCTAGGCCGCGATAATCGCGACGAGGAAAAACTCATTTAGGCGGCTCATAGCGATCGCGATTGGCTTTTTGCTCGCTCAGTGGGCTTCGGCTTCGGACTTCGAGACGATCTCCCGCAGGTGGCATAGCTGTTAGTGGGCCGATTATAACCTTAATCGACCCCAGCGGCTCGGCTGGCTGACACCTGCAGAATACGCCGACACCTTCAACCCGCGACGCGGATTTGGCGCGCTGCTTTCAACAGTCAGCTCCGCGCCAGCCGCCGTCGCTCACCTTGCCCAGATCGACAAAAGCAACCGCCCGAGTTTACGTCACCCTGGATAAACCTGGGGACCACGTAAGGATTGTCCTCCCCCGGTCTTTGTGGCGATTGCTGGCCTTTTGTTTAAATACTTTCATGTCGAAAAGCCTCTTGTTGCGGATTATACTGACCATCATGGACCAGGATACGAAACGACTATTGATTGGATCAGTCGGAATGATTCTGTATGGGGTGATCATAATTACTTGCCCTCGATTCGATGACCTTATTGGGGACTTTGTATTCGCTCCTCTTTTTCATTTAGTGGAGGTCGTGCTGAAATATATCGCTTAGAGCCGATCCAAGGAGAACAGATGGTTGATCAATAGCTTGGCTTTGTGGATCGTTTGGACAAAACGCGGATCATGGCGAGGCGCCGATGCTGGTGCCGATATCCATCCCGTCCAGAGCATGGCGAAGGCGCGCTCTCATCGGCCGCGAAACAAACAGGCACCTTACTGCCGTCGATCGTGTCGTATTCCGAAAAGGACGAACGGCGCCAGGCATCAGTTCTCAGGACCGAGCCACCGCTGCCAATGCTCGCTCGAAACGTTGCGGATATTTGTTACGCAACTCCCGGCCCGAGCTGCAGCAGTTTCTTGAAGTCGACGACCGGCTTGCCTCTGCCTCCAACTTTTGCGCGCGCTTTTTCGTCGCCTGCATCGGCCGCGCATGGCTAGCATGAGAAACGAGTCGGCTGGCATGATGCGAACTGGCCGGATTGGTACGCCGAGTATATCGTCCGCGAACAGGCCGGCGAACCGTTGCCATCATGACGCCGCGACTGCGTCTTTCGTCATCTGCTGTGGTTTGTCGATGACCAACCAACTGGCTGCTGCGTGAGTTCGCCGCTGAGAGGACAGCAATGAGCCATCAAATCCTGGTTTTTATGGTTCCTATCGTTCCGATCGGATGGGTATCCGCCTCGCCGAATTCGTCGTTGAGCGGTTGCGGCGCCGGGGCGAAGTTGCCGAACTGATCGACGCCAAAGCGGTCAACCTTCCGATGCTCGACCGAATGTATAAAGAATATCTACCCGGAGAAGTCCCGAGCAGCTGACCTGAGCCCCGAAGTTCATCCAGCGATGGGCGGAATCCTTTTCTCATTTGAGCCTGTGCGGCTCGGTGATGCAACAGGATGGGGCGCGGAGCCCTCGACACAGCGCAGCGTCCCGTCCTGTTGCATTGCGGACGCTGTTAGCCTGGCATAGGTGGATGGCGGTTGGTTGCCGATCCCGCTGTGCGGGCGAACGGTGTTGTAGTCATCCTGCCATTCCGCAAGCAGTTCGCGAACGTGGTCTAGTGACGAGAACAAGGTCTCGTTCAACAACTCATCGCGCAGTCTTCCATTGAAGCTTTCCACGAAGGCATCCTGCTGCGGCTTGCCCGGTGCGATGTAGTGCCACTCGATCCGGGTGAGCTGCGACCAGCGCAGAATGGCCATGCTGGTGAGCTCGGTTCCGTTGTCGCTGACGATCATCATTGGGCGACCTCGTCGAGCGATCACGGCATCGAGCTCACGACCCACCCGGGGCCCCGACAATGACGTGTCGGCGACCAGTGCGATGCATTCCCGGGTGAAGTCATCCACGACGGCCAAGATACGGAAGCGTCGACTATCGGTCAGCGTGTCGCTGACGAAATCCAGTGACCAGCGCTGGTTCGGTCCCTGCGGCAACGCCATCGGAGCCCTTGTTCCCAGAGCTCTTTTACGTCCACCTCGCCGGCGAACCTGCAGCCGCTCTTCCGCATACAGCCGCCTCAGCTTCTTGTGGTTGATCAGCACGCCTTCGCTGCGGATCATGAGAAGCAGACGGCGATAGCCAAAGCGCAGGCGTACCGACGCCAACTCACGCAGCCTGAGGCGAATGGCTGCGTCGTCGGGTCGAAGGCTGAGATAACGCATCGAGGACCGATCAGCCCCAATCACTTCACACGCCCGCCGCTGACTGACCTCAAAACTTGAACAAAGGTGAGCCACCGCTTGTCGCTTCGCGACGGGCGTCACCATTTTTTTGAATTGAGGTCCTTCAACATGGCGTTGTCGAGCATCGCCTCGGCCAGCAGCTTCTTCAGCTTGGCATTCTCATCGGTCAAAACCTTCAACCGGCGAGCTTCGGACACTTCGAGCCCGCCGTACTTGGCCTTCCATTTGTAGAACGTCGCGCTGCTGATCCCGTGCTTGCGGCAAACATCCCCGGTCTTCGATCCGGCCTCGTGCTCCCGCAGGACCGCAATGATCCGCTCTTCCGTGAACCTCGACTGCTTCATCTCCGTCTCCCTCAAGGTGACGGATTCTACCCATTTTTGGAGGAAGGTCAGGGGCTCAGGTCAATAGGCGTAGTGGTAAATCGAACCAAAATTCTTTGCCGACGTTGAGTATGGAGACATCGTTTCTGGGAGTTCTTGAGGGATGGTGCCTGAAGCACTTTCAAAAAGTTAGAGGTGCGCCATGATGGAAATGGAATTGTTCGCCGCAGTACCAATTCTCGCCGGTTTGGTAGGCGTGGGATTGCTATTGTCAATCGCGTGACAGAATCCGAGACTTGGTTTTTTTCGCGGGGTAGGGCGTGTTGCGCTCCGGGGAGAAGGCCCGAGACTGTTGCGCAAGGCGGGGGCGCCCGCGGGCATCTGCCTTCCGTCTTTACGAGGTTAGGGAAGCTCCCTGGGGGACAGCTTTCCAGGGGATCTTGGGTGACTTAAATTAGTCTACGTTCCCGAACGCCAAATTCCAGATAGTGGCAAGCCGCGCACAAGTCACTCATATGCCTCAGATCAGCATGCTTATTCTTATAAGAGCTGGCATCAAACCCATCCGGTAAACTACCCAGCGAATGTGAACTGAAGAAATTGACCCCAGCATCTAGCAGTTCTTTCTCACGGCACAGAGAAATGTTCTGGCCATGAAAGTAGACGTCAGCCAATTTCGTCAGGCGCTCCATGCCTTCCCTATGAAGATTTTCTGCTTGTATGCCCGGAGTTTTCCACCTGACGCTTATGCCCAGCGCGTCCAGCTCTGAGGTTGCGTAACGAACGAAGTCATAGGCCTCGTCTGAGTAGGGATCCGAGTCGTAGTGCTTCCACAAGGCGACCACGGCTTTTCGGATTGCAAACGGGCGACACAAGTCAATCCATTCACGCCGATAAACTTGATAGTATAGTCTGTTCAGAAGAGAGCCGTGCTGATTTGCCAAGAAATGCAAAAAGCTGGGGAATTGAAGGTCCGGAAATTTTGCGTCAATGATTATTTTCGTGGCTGGTAGAATTTCTAAAAGTCTTTCGACCATGTTGAACGTGACAGGATTGAATTTTTCGAACACTCGGAGCCGCTGAAACTCATCCCGAGTCATCGAGGCAAATTGTTTTTCAACCCCATAGAATTCTCTTTTCCGTCTCATCGTGAGCGAACGCAAAGCCATCAGCGAGTTTGACGCAATCGAGTTCTATCTGCCTTTCGCCCGCTGCGAGTGAAGTAAGAACCGCTTCGATCGAATTGGTTTGTACGTACCCCTCTATCTGGCCTCCACCGTGGATGATCGTCTTCCCTGCCATTACACGCGCTGTCCTTTGACGTTATAGCAGCCAACGGTTGATTGCTTATCCGCCGCGCCTGGGCAACTCCCGAAGAGAGCGTCGTCTTGCCTCATTTAGCGCCAACCCGAGACTGCTTGGCATAATACAGAACCAAACTCGTTAGGCTCTCGGAAGCTGTTTCCGGCAAGGCACGTGTTGGGCGTAGCGTCCACGATTGAATGACCGCCTGTTGCGGACGAAGCTTGTAATCGTGCTCAAACAACTTGATATGAACTCTTGGCGCTATCGATCCACTCTTTGTCGGTGCGGTCATTCGGCATTCCGTTATAAATGATACCAATATCTTTCACCAAGTTCTCTGCCCGCAAAACCTCCAACTGTTTATAAAACCTCAGGGCAGCGGCTACTTGCTGCGAGCCAGCTGAAAAGGGAACGTCCAATTGCATGAACGAGATGCTTGATCCTAGCCGATCACGAAGACCCTTCAGCCATTGCCTTGTCTCACTTTGCCATTCCGGCTGATATCCGACCCCGCTCGGTTCGACGTCCCCGATCTTTACAGTCGTGAATTCTTCACGGTAGACCCGAAGAACGGGCATCACGAGGTCTATGACCTGCTCAACTGAGAGGCGACAGCCTGGTTGCTTACCGGGAAGCCCTTTGTAATAGCGCCCAAACCAAAGGGGCTCGTCCATGGCAACGTAGGCGATCAAGCCCCCCGCATTCTTGATCTTTTTTGAAATCAACTTCGCACGAGCCGTCGTTGAGTAACCTTCTACCCCGGGGCCCCCGCACGCCGGTTTGGTCGTTGCCGGCATGTTCATCACTCCGGCCTCAACAGCGATTGAGATATGGCGTCTATTCAGATCTGCTACGATCTTGTTGACTTGATCTTGAGGAGCATGTTCGAGGTATGAACCGTAGAGCTTGAAGACACTGATGACCTGCGCCGCATTATGCCAGGAAGCGCCAGAATCGAACATCTCAAGAAAATCGACTGCGCGATTCAAAGGAGAAAATGGAACGGAAGCTTGAGGCGCAATCCAGATTTCCGTCGCCGATAAGCTGCCAAAGGCTGCCGAGAACAGCAGCAAAAGGATTGAAATTGTTGATCGAAGGATAGGGCGCTGCTTTCTCATTTCCATATCCGGCGACCGGACGGCTCCAAACAACCTGCGCTTTGTTGAAAAACCTAGTACTTGTCTATTTGCGCGCGCAGGTGATCGAGCGTATTCTTCATCGATACGATCGTATCACTATCGATTTTTCGCAGATAGCCTTTGATATCGGTCGTGGAAACATTCGACGTTCGGCTCACATATGTAACGATGCAGCCGGTCTCATTAGATAGATGATCGAATTTTCCAACCCAATCGTCTCCCATGGCGAATATTCTGATCTCGTGCTTTCGAATATCGCTCGATTTTTGCTCCCAAGTTTTTTCGGGTATCACCAAGTCGACATATTTGCAGCTTGATAGGATTTCGGCTCTTTCGTTGTATCCGATTACTGATTTCTTTCCCTTGATGTCGTTGAATTCATCAGTGGAGCATCCAACGATCAAGCGGTCCCCGAGGCTGCGCAAGCGCTGCAGCAGGCGAACGTGGCCCACGTGAAACAAATCAAAGGTTCCGTAGGTGATGACGTTTGTCATTTTGAGCCGCCCCGCCCTGAGTTGAAGGCGGCATCGTTGGCGAGTAGGCAATCCTCGTAAATCTTACGAACTGCCTGGTCAGAAAACCGTACGCTGTCGATAAAACGCCGCAGATGAACCGCTCGTTTGGCTTCCTTCTCGGTGCTGAGCAGCACTTCCAGTTTCACGCCTGGGAATAAGCGCTTCAGATCCAAGACCCAAAAGCTTTGGTTAGCGCCGGTCAGAGTGACTTGGCCCAATCCACGTTCGCAGATCACCTTCGCAACGGTGTCAAAGTTCGCGTCGGTTGGCATGTCGAGATGTTGGCCCGGATCTGCTACGAATTTGGCGAGTTGCGCTTGGCTCACACTCGGTGGCATGCCTCTCACCCTCGTGGACAGCAGTGCCTCATAGTCAAATTCGAACTTTTCCCAATCGGACCCCATCAACTTGAGCGCAACCTTATCATGCGAATGAACCACAATATTCGCAGCAACGTTGCCGTATTCGTGCCAGATGTCATCTTCATAATTACTGAAGACTCGCGCGCGAAGCGAATTCGAAGTGAATAAAAGTGCCCGGCCTGACCCACGTCTCTGGAATTTGTTTTGTGTGATACATGCCCCAGCCTGACAGGTTTCTTATCAAGCCGGCACCATCGACGCTCGTGTAAAATACGTCTATCTGGGCCCAAGGCACTACAACGCGCATTCCGTCTGCGAGTTCGATGGGAGCGTGCCGACTACTCGCGTCCTGCTGCAGCGCGAGGATGTGATATCCTCCGCCAGTATAGGGTGCCGCCACAGGCCAACAAACGTATCCGCAGTCTCGCAGGAGCGGCAAGACCACGGTCTCGAAGAGTTTAATCTGATCTTCGAAAATGATCACATCCAGATCATCATTCCATGGGGGCATACGACCGTTTCGGACGTAGCCGACGATTGCGCCTGCGAATAAAAAATATTCGAGCTTATGGCGTTCGAAGATCCGCAGTACTTGTTTGTAGATCTCTTTGGAGCCGTCGGTTAGCTGTTCATATTTTGCGTTGGATATCCCCGCTATCGAAGTCCGAATTGACGGCAGCGAACAGTCGAATAAGGGGGTTGCCAGGTTCACTTGTGAACTCCCTTCCTCGCACTCGCCAACAATCTTATGCTTCCGTTCTTGCTGAGCGGAGAAAGTCACGAGCAACATTTCCTAATCTGCTCTAACCGCTCATCAGAGGTAATCATCCCGCGCTCTCCTTTGCCTTACGCTCGATTCTGTCGGTGGCCGTAAACGGCGTGCCCGGAAGTGCTGGCTGAAAATTCTCTCCAAAGGCTCAGATGAGCATCCAGCATCTCTTCGTCAGTCCACGGCTGTTCAATGGACCGGTTTGTAGCGATCCATTGCTGCTCGTTCCCGGCGAGCTTCAGCATAAGCTCGGCCAGAGATCGGCTGTCTCGCGGTAAGAAGGTGAACCCATTTTTTTTGGGAACCACTCTTTCTTCCAAACCTGCAATTGCAGAAGCGACAACCGGCCTGCCGAACATCCAAGCTTCAGAGACGACAAGACCAAAGATCTCCCACCACGTTGACGGAACGATCACCCAGTCAACGGATGCCATTCGTTCGACCAACTGATCTCGTGCATAGGCACCATTCTCGCGCACGGTAATTCGGCCAGATTGAAACGTGCGTAGCTCTTCTACCTGTTGATTGATTTTGGTTAGATAAGGACCAGATGCGTAGTGCTTATTCCCGCCGTTTATTTCGACCACAATGCCCGCTGCGGGAAGCCGTTGCTCTTTTGCGAGTAACAACAAGGCATCCAATATTACATCCACGCCCTTGTTATCGATGAATTGCCCAAAGAAGCCGAAGCGATTGACTTGCCGCGAATGCTGGCTGCGGTCGAATGTGGTACCCAGGTTTGCCTGACCATTTGGGATGACGACACACTTCTCCTGAGGCAACCCCCACTCCACGTATCGCTCGGCAATGAATTCAGATGGAAAGACGAAAACGTCGCATTCCGTGAGAGCAGCCTTTAGGCGGGCAGCCCGCAGTGTGACAAACTCTGGGCGAAGATCTGGGAAACACTTGTTGCACGAAACAGGAGAAGCCGCTCGACAGAGATCGCGCGAGTTTTTCTTCACCATCTGGCCATCGGCCATGCATATGGCCATCATTTCATGGAACGTAAAGCAGATGACCGCATCGGGCGCCCCGATCCTTGCTGCTCGAATCGATTCCACTCCTACGCGATGATAGTGATGGAAGTGAATGACATCTGGCTTGATCCGCTCTATCAGCTCACGAAAAAACTGGACTGAGCGCCAATCCCCCACGGAAAGATGCACGAAGTCATAGTGCTGTGGGAAGTAGAAGTACTGCCGCTCTTCTCCCTGCACGGGGACGATGGGTGCACCGGGTTTGCCGTATGTCTCTTCGTGATTAGCCTCAAGCGCAGCGATAAAATACGCTTCGTGTCCCTGCTTCAGGCTCGCCTGAAACATTTCAAATGCCACCTGTTGGGCGCCACCCGGTGCTACCGAAGGATGAAGATAGCTAACGTAGACAACTTTCATGGAGCGCGCCTGCTCGTCTTGGCGAGTTGGTTATCGAAGTACTCGCCATGTTCAGCCGTGAAAAAATACCGGTTCACCATCGAAGCGCCGCGATATTCTTCGCCTCGGGCGTGCGAACCTTGCCCTTCCAAATGCACAAGTCGAATCTGCGGGTGCACGCAAACAGGCCCGTTCGAAGCGTTCCAGCGCAACGATAAATCGGCGTCTTCGTAGTGGCCGTAGATGTAGCGCGTGGAGAATCCACCAAGCCGTTCAAACATAGGCTTCTCAAAGGCCATTACGGCCCCGGTTATCGCCGGAACGGTCTTGGGCTTCTGCCACTCCCGTTCAACGAAAGGCACGCCCTTGTCAAAATGCTCGACGCGTAACAAGCGTCCGTATGGTGCAAGCAGGGAGTCGTCGGTCCGGTTTAGAGAATTGCGTCGCACGAACTCATCTTTGTCGATGAACATGCCTGAATGCATAAGATTGTGATCATCATAGAACAGCAATCCACCCCAGAGTGTTTTCCCCAATTTGGCCTCTGCCAGCACTTGCTTCATCTGTGAAGCGTAAGCTGGTACGGCGTACACATCGGGATTGATGATGAAGATCCGACTGCTTGCCGCATGGTCGATAGCTACATTGTTTGCCGCGCCGAAGCCGGCGTTGTCCCCCAAAACAATGACAGTAATCATCACGTCATACAGGTCCGACATAAGGCGCGCGTACCGCAACACCTCGTCGGCGTCCTCGGGCGAGTTGCAGACGTAGATCCATTCGCCGAAATCTATCCCAGCCGCCCGAAACAACATCGGCTGAAGCTTGATCGGCTCGGTTGAGCCGAATAACACCGTCACGAACGAGCTTGACACCTTGCGTGGCCTGAAGCGCTCGACGTAGGGGTTGGAAATGGCGGATGCTACGTGAGACCGAAATAGCTGGATGAGAGCCTTTCCTGAAGCTCCGCAGAGAAAACCATTCAAAGCCGCTTGCTTGCCTGAATGCAATTCACACGTCGCAATGATTTGCAACAACGTATTAAGAAGCCGCTTGTCTGACACGATCTCCGGGGTAATTTTTGTCTGAAAGCTGCCAGCCAGCGAAGCCACCTGAAACAGCAGTGACTGCTTCAACAGAGACTTCGAAGGAGACTGCCCGAAGCCAACAAATCCATAGTCGTAAGCGCCGTCCCTCACTTGTTGCTCGACATCCTTTCGGGCATGCCTGAAACATATCGTTCGCGGCAACTCAATAGTGAATTCGCCGCTGATAAGCTTCATTCGCGGAGTCTCGCAACCTTCGTCGGCGAGCCAGCCGAGGATCAGGCAGAATCCGAACTCCGATACCAAATACCGTTCGACCGAGCACGCCACAGCTCCGGTTTCTCGGCGAATGGTAGAGTGCTTGTTCTCGTCGATGCCGAATCGCAGATAATGATCGAGCGCGCTAACGGCATCACCCGACGTCAACGCCGTCCGTGCGAGCGGATTAGATTCGAGATAGCGGGACTCGTCGAAGTTGCGAATAGCTACGGGAAGCAGCGGCGTTTCTAACATATTCATCTCTCAATCAAATTTCAGCGGGGCGGAGCGGGGAGCGCCAACCCGCGGTATCCACGCCTGACAAAATCTTCTTGCGCGTGTCTTTCCTCGGCGTGTTGCCCATGAAGGCTCATATACCGGCGCGCGTACCAGCTAGCGTCGACGCCAGGCTTGGACGGCAAACGGCCTTCAGCGTATCCGAAGTTCTCGAAGTGCTCCGCCGCACTGGCTACTTTGCCCTCAAGCATTGCCTGTGCAACGTCGGGATAGGTCTCAAGGTACCATTCGCTGTCTACGATCTGTCGAGAGCCGAGACGCCCCTCAAGATACCCCACCGCTCTAAAGTGCGCCCATCCCGATGCAAATCGAGTGCTACTGACTGCGGCGGCAATGTCAGGGTAAGTTGTGAGATACCAATCTTCATCAAAATCCCAGAAGGAGATGTACAAGTTTAGAAGCCCTGCGAGTATCTTGCGTGGGAGCGTGATTTCCTCTGCGTCGGTCTTCAATCGATCAGGCAAGTCCCCAAAGGCAACCCGGGGATGCGGGATATTCACCATACGACCTTGTCCTCGTTGCAATTCCTCAACGCATGCGCCGTGGTTTCCGCGCAGACCGCACGGAAACAAATCTTGGGGCAACGATTACCTGATATGTCTTGAAGGACCGAAATGGTGAATTCATCCCATTGTTATGTTGCTGTCATCGATAGTTCACACATGCTGTTTTTCCGTTCACAAATTATAGGTGCTTTAATTACAATCCGAACCTCGCGATGGGCGCACAATGGGTTTTGCGGCCGGAACGCTGCAGATATGTGAGCAGGTTGATCTGATATCAGTCTGAATGAATGTTACCATTCAAGTGATAACCGACGGGTGCGGCTTAGCTGTCTGGCCCGTTTTGCCATTCAACTTGTTATAGTATTCATGCAAAATCCATCTGAGAGGGTCTTGAACTTGCCCCATCAAAGCGGTTCACTTACGTCACGATGAAGCGCTTCTGCAGCATTGCGACAAACGCGAAAATTGGGAGCTGGCCTTGCCGGCTGCCCCTTATTCTGTTGATCACCGTGGGCCTGTTGATTTCGCTGTTTCACTGCGCGACCTGCGGTCTCGATTTTGCCAATACCAATGGCGCGGTAACGGTCGTCAGCATGGATCAGAATTCGGTGCCCGACACGCCCGAGCACTTACCGCCTTGCCACCACTGCCTTTCTCACGTCACGACTCAGCAATTGAGCGTGTTGGCGGAGCCGGCCGATCTCGTTCCGGCTGCGCCGTCATATCCGCGAGATCAATTCCGCGCCTCATCGTCCGAGCTTTTGCCCTTCAAGCCACCCCGCGCTTGACATTCACGCGGTCGTTTCGCCGTTGCGTTGAACAACGCCGCGGCGTGCAACGCATTCAAGAATGAGTTGGCGAAGTTTAAGGGTTCAACGCCCGTCGCGGGATAGTCAAAATGATCAGGATTTGGTTGCTGGCCGCCGGGCTCGTGCTCGGCGCCGCGTTCACAGCCGCAGCGCATGATGAAAAGCAAGCCGGCTCGGAAAGTCATGACGATGCTTTAGTAAAGCTGACCGAGCGGCAGATCGAGCGTGGCAAGTTTGCTGTAATGGAGGTCGCGGGCGGAGTCTTGAGCAGACACATTGTCGTTCCGGGCACGATCGTGCCGAGCGGCGATCATATCGCCCGCGTAGCGGTACGGCTGTTGGGAACGGTCGCCGAACTGCGCAAACGGCTGGGCGATCCCGTCGAGGCAGGCGAAGTGGTCGCGGTCATCGAAAGTCGAGAGGTGGCCGATGCCAAGAGTGAATATCTCGGCGCACGTTTGGTGTTCGAACTACAGCAAACCTTGTTCAACCGCTCGACACGGTTGTTCGAAGGCAAGGTTCTCAGCGAGAACGACTATCTGCGCGCCCGCACCACGTATGAAGATGCCCGCGTCAAGTTCGAAACGGCCCGCCAGAAATTGTTTGCGCTGAGCCTGACGGCGGAACAGATCGAAGCTTTGCCACAACAGCCAGTCGAGACACTGCGCCGCCAGGAATTGCGCGCGCCGATCAAGGGGCGGATCGCCGAACGTCGTGTTGAACTGGGATCGCTGGTTGGCCGTGAAGGTCAGGAAAGCGAGCTGTTCGTCATTGCTGATCTGAGCGTGGTGTGGGCGGACCTTTCGGTATCGCCAACGCTTCTCCCAGCCATTCACGAAGGGCGAATGATCATGCTGACGGGTGGCGGCGAGAATTCTCCGGCCACCATCATGTTCGTCAGTCCGCTGCTCGACAAAGAGACTCGAGCGGCCCGTGTCGTGGCCTCAATTGACAATGCCTCCCACAAATGGCGACCAGGGCTATTCGTCACGGCTGAAATCCCAACGGGTGAAGCACCCGCCATCGTCGTTGCAAAAACCGCGTTGCAGACAGTCGGGGGTGACACCGTGGTGTTTGTTCGCGCCGAGAGTGGCTTCGAAGTACGCAAGATCGGCGTCGGGCAGCAGGATGCCAACCTCATCGAGGTGACGAATGGTCTCGCGGCCGGTGAACGCGTTGCGACCGCCAATACGTTCGTGCTCAAGGCCGAACTTGGCAAGGCCCACGCCAGCCACGACGATTAGAGAACGTCATGATCAATCATATCCTGGCGTTCTCGATCCGGCACCGCTGGCTTGTCGTCATGTCCAGTCTGGCGGTCGCAGTGTTGGGCGGTTGGTCCTTGAACCGGCTGCCGATCGACGCCGTGCCCGACATCACGAACAAGCAGGTGCAGGTCAATACGACCGCCCCGGCACTATCGCCGACCGAGATCGAAAAGCAGGTCACCCTTCGCATCGAGACAGCGCTCGCAGGTATCCCCGGTCTCGAGAGCACCCGCTCATTGTCGCGCAACGGATTTTCCCAGGTCACCGCGATTTTTGCCGAACGGACCGATATCTATTTCGCGCGTCAGCAGATCTCGGAACGCTTGATCGAGTTGCGGGCAGGTCTTCCCCCGGGTGTCTCGCCGCGACTGGGACCTATCTCCACAGGCCTCGGCGAAATCTATATGTGGGCGGTCGATTATGCGTCCGGTGCGGCTAAGTCTGCGCCCGGGCAGCCGGGACGGCAAGACGATGGTTCTTACATCACCCCGGATGGCCAACGGCTCACATCGGAGGTCGAGCGCGCTGCGTTCCTAAGGACTGTCCAGGACTGGACCATCCGGCCTCAGCTGAGGGGCGTCCGAGGCGTTGCGGAAGTAGAACTCCATCGGAGGATACGTCAAACAGTACCAAGTGCAACCCGATCCGTCTCGGTTGATCGCTCTTGGTCTGTCATTCGCTGATGTCATCCACGCACTGGAAGTCAACAACCTCAGTCGAGGCGCTAACACGATCGAACGCAACGGTGAGGGCGTCGTGGTGCGCACCAGTGGTCGGCTTGAAAACATCGCCGACATCAGCGAGGTGGTCGTCACGACGCGAAATGGCATACCGGTCCGCATCAGCGATGTCGCAAGCGTTGCTATCGGCGGTGAACTCAGGACTGGCAGCGCCAGCGAAAATGGCCATGAGGCCGTGATCGGCACCGCCTTGATGCTAATCGGCGGCAACAGTCGCACCGTCGCGGCGGCGGTCGATCGCAAATTGAAGGAGATACGCCACACGTTGCCCACCGGCATCGAAACCAGAACCGTCCTCAACAGGACCGAACTGGTCGATGCCACGATTTTAACGGTTGCGACCAATCTTGGAGAAGGCGCGCTGCTGGTGATCCTGGTGCTGTTCGCATTGCTCGGTAATTTCCGCGCGTCGCTCATCGCAGCCCTGGTTATACCGCTCGCCATTCTGCTCACCGCAACCGGCATGTTGCAGGGTCGGATCAGCGCCAACCTGATGAGCCTCGGTGCGCTGGACTTCGGCCTGATTGTCGATGGTGCCGTGATCATCACGGAAAATGCGCTTCGCCATTTGGCCGAACGTCAGAGCGCCAGCCGCCGAGCCCTGACGATGCCGGAGCGATTGGCAACGGTTCAGGCCTCGGCCCAGGAGATGATCGGTCCGAGCGTGTATGGCCAGGCGATCATCATTCTCGTCTATGTCCCATTGTTGACGCTCAGCGGCGTCGAAGGCAAAATGTTCGAGCCGATGGCGCTGACTGTCATTTTGGCGCTGCTCTCTGCTTTCGTCCTGTCATTGACGTTCGTGCCCGCCATGATCGCCATTTTCGTCACCAACCGCGTGACCGAAGGCGATAACATCGTCATACGGTATCTGAAATCAGCCTATGCACCCTCGTTGAGGCGTACGATCGCGCGCCCGTGGCCTGCGATTCTCGGGTCCGCCGTCCTGTTCGGAGTTGCGCTGTTGCTGTTCTCACGCCTTGGCGGTGAGTTCATCCCGACGCTGGACGAAAAAAACGTTCTGCTTTCGGCGTCGCGAATACCGAGCACCTCGCTCGCGCAAGCCCAGCGCATGCAGTTGGATGTCGAGAATGCGGTCAGCCGTTTTCCACAGGTCGCCGTGGCCTTCACAAAGTCCGGTACGGCGGAGACCGGCTCGGACCCGATGCCGCCTAATATTTCCGATACCTACATCATGCTGAAGCCTCAGGCCGAATGGCCTGATCCCGCCCTTTCCAAAGCCGATCTCGTCGCGCAGATTGAAGCCGCTGTGCGCGAGTTACCTGGCAACAATTTTGAATTCACTCAGCCGATTCAGATGAGGTCGAACGAATTGCTGGCGGGCGTGCGAGCTGATCTTGCCGTAAAGGTGTTCGGCGACGAGTTTGAGCCCTTGCTGGATACAGCCAGTCAGATCGCTGCGATCCTGCGGGCGACAAACGGAGCCACGGATGTCAAGGTCGAACAATTGGCGGGCTTGCCCATATTAGATATCGCCGTCAACAAAGCGGAAATCGCCCGGCGCGGACTTAATCTCTCGGTTGTCCAGGATGTGATCGGAACCGCGATCGGAGGCCGCGAAGCTGGCATTGTCATGGAAGGCGATCGTCATTTTCAGATCGTGGTGCGGCTCGACGACGTGATCCGCAACGATCCTGAAGCGCTCAAGAGCCTTCCCGTTCCGTTGCCGCAGCCAGGTTTAACGGTGCCTTTGGGGCAACTTGCGGACTTCCGAACGAGTGAGGGGCCCAACCAGGTCAGCCGCGAAAATGGCAAGCGCCGCATCGTCGTAACGGCCAACGTGCGTAACAGTGACATTGCCTCTGTTGTCGACGAGGCCCGCCAACAGATCGCGGCAAAGGTCAAACTGCCACCGGGCTATTGGCTATCCTGGGGCGGTCAGTACGAAAACCTGACGGCTGCGCGCCAGCGTCTTGCCGTCGTTGTCCCGGCATGTTTCGCGTTGATCCTGATGTTGCTATTCAGCGCGCTAGGTTCGGTGCGTGATGCATTGCTCGTATTCAGTGCCGTGCCGCTGGCACTGACCGGCGGGGTCATGGCCTTGTGGTTACGGGGCATGCCATTTTCCGTCTCGGCAGCGGTCGGCTTCATTGCCTTGTCGGGGATCGCTGTGCTGAACGGCCTGGTGATGTTGACTTTCATCAAGCAATTGATGGCAGAAGGCCGTGAGAGACGCGCTGCAATCTACGAAGGCGCATTGACCCGGCTGCGGCCGGTCGCGATGACCGCGCTTGTGGCCTCGCTCGGCTTCCTGCCGATGGCGCTGGCGACCGGAACGGGCGCTGAGGTCCAAAGGCCGATCGCCACCGTTGTGATCGGAGGGCTGATCAGCGCGACGCTGCTGACTTTGTTCGCGCTACCCGCGCTTTACGCCAAGTTCGGCCGGGGCGTTGTTGGCAGACAAGCATTTAAGGAACCGGTCCGAAGTGCCGCGGAATGATCAAATCGCGACGGCGTCGGCCGAGACCAAGGACAATCGCTTCAAGGCAAGCCAACTCAGCAACCGCTATCCGGTAAAAGCCTAGGGTCAGGACTCATTGATCAGAGCCAGAAGATGACGGCTGCTGCGATGCAGATGGCAGACATGAAGGTATGTGCGCATCTATCGTAACGGGTGTGGATGCGCCGCCAGTCCTTGAGCCTGCCGAACGTATTTTCGATCTTGTGCCGTTCGCGATAGAGAATGCGGTCATGTTCGATCGGCTTTGCGCGGTTGGACTTCGATGGGATGCAGGCCGTGATACCCCGGACCGCGAGCGCCTGGCGGAACCAGTCGGCGTCGTAGCCCTTGTCGCCGAGCAACTGCTTCGCGGGCGGCAGCGCATCGACCATCAACGCGGCCCCCTTGTAATCGCTCATCTGGCCTTCGCTAAGCAGCATGATGACCGGACGTCCCTGACCATCACATACGGCGTGCAGCTTCGAGTTCAGGCCGCCCTTCGTGCGCCCGATACGTCGGGGAACAGGCCCTTTTTTAAAAGGCTTGCGGCGGTGCGATGCGCCTTCAGATGGGTGGCGTCGATCATTAACCGCTTCGGGGTGCCGCCCTTACGGGCCAGTTCGGCAAATATCTTGTTGAACACACCAAGACGGCTCCAGCGCACGAACCGATTGTAGACGGTCTTGTGCGGACCATACTCACGCGGCGCATCGCGCCAGCGCAGACCGTTCCTGATGACGAAAATGATGCCGCTGATCACCCGCTGGTCATCAACCCTCGCAACTCCGTGCGACAAAGGAAAATACGGTTCGATCCGGCGCATCTGCGCCTCGGTCAGCAGAAACAAATCGGACATTGCGGCGTCTCCCAACAACGCCAATGAATCAGTCCAAACGCCTCTCCGCAAGAAAATTAATGGGTCCTGAACCTAGTTTCTGACCAGGTAAAGCGGGGTTCTGAGGACCAACTGATACGAGGGCTTTGGCGTCCAGGCGATCTGAGCGGTCACGCCAAAGAGGCGGTTGTCATTGTCGTCCATCCGGTCCAGATCGACCCTGACGATCGGCTGAGTAAATGCTGCGATCGGTGTCAGGTTAAGAAGCCGGGCCCCGCCGAACGATTGAATGCCGGCGCGGCCAGTGAGCTTCCAGTTATTGTCCCACTGATAGTAGGTACCGACATAACCGATTATGTTGGGGTTGACGGTTGCAGGTGCAGTATCGACCATAATTTTGGTATACTGGATGCCGGCCAGCAGCCCTTTGGTTTCGTCTTTATTGAGCGCGTAATTTGCCTCGACAATTGTGTTCAATGACGTTGTGGTCACGGGAGATTCCGGTACCGACCTTGTCATTGTTGACTGAATAGTAACCGTGGGCATGGACCCGCCGTTCTGCTGGTACACGTCGGCCTGAATTCCAAGGTTCCAACTACTGACGGCGAGCGAGGTCCAGGAAGTTGCGTCAGTGCTCATCGTAGTGGCGCTAATACCACCATACAACGAGACCTGGTCGTTGATATCAACGGTCAGAGGTACATCGACGCCAATGCTTCGGCTGGACGGCAAGGACACGGTCGGGAGGTTGGCGACAAGCGCCGGATTGCTGAAGCCGATCGAAAACGTGTTGGCCGGCAAGGTGGAAAAGGTGGTTCTCAAATCCAGATAGGTGTTCGGCCGCGCTGGCTCGGTTTTTTCCGCAGGCTCGTCGTCGTCATCATTGTCCTTGCCGAGAGCAGAATCGAAAATCCATAGGCACATTAGCAGGCCAAACACGACGCAAAATACGGTCCGAACCAGCCCGCTATCTGGCCCTTTCGCTACAACAGTCTTATTGATGCAGATCGCTTTCAATCGAGCGCCCCTTCGGCCTTCTCGAATTGAACATTCGACGGCGATGGATACAAGAAATTCTTGCGAGCTGGGGGATATCTGCCTGCGAACGTGCCGCTGCGACGATGGCATCAAAAGCCTTGAAGTTAAAAGCATCCAAACGCAGCTAAACGTCTTGGCCTGCAAGAATGCCAGCCTGCGCTGCGGGTCGCGACGCTACGACCCACGCGCCCCTCGCGGCGACAAAGACCTGATCAGCGTCATAGCGTCGGTCCGCCAACAGCATCACTCCCGATTTCAGACGAAAAAGGGGGCGATCTTGTCAGTTGATGGCGATGATGACGTGCGCTGCGTCGAAAAGGGCAAATGCCGGCTTCCCTGGAGATAGGCCAAGCGATTTGGCGCTGTGCGCAGAGATGCTCGATGCAAGCGTCTTGTCAGCGCCGATATCGAGGACGATCTCGGCGCTGACGGCGGATGTCTCGCATCGGCTGACGATTCCATTGATGCAATTGCGCGCAGAGGTCTTGGGCGCTGTCTTGCCTGTCGCGATAGCAACGAATGGCGCCTTGATCAGAAGGGTCACCGATCGGCCCGCGCACAGTCCCAATTCTTCCATGCTGGCGTACGTGATATGCGAATAGATCGTCGTTTCCGGCGAGACCGAAATTTCGACCTCGGCGCTCAGCGCGTCAGACACGATATTGGTTATGTTGCCGCGGATCGCGTTGCGTGCGCTGGTCTTCATAAGAAACCCCGAGACAAGATCCAGTGGAGAAACGCCGGCCTCGGCAAGATCCGGCTCGATCGTCCGCAAGACGCGGGCCATCTCCGCTTCCATTCGTCTAAACGCCTCAATGACAGAGTGACCGATCGGCGTCAGCGTCGCACCGCCGCCGGCGCGGCCGCCGGCGCGTCCAACAAGCAACGGCTTGCCGAAAAGATTGGCCATCGCATCGAGACCGTCCCACGCCGCTTTGTAGGTAATGCCGATCGCCCGTGCGCCAGCCGAAATGCTGCCCTCGCGCGCAACGGCCTCAAGCAGCCTTAATCGCTCGCGCCCGACCGCCGGAACGTTGTCGCTCTTCAAAGTGACCAGCGCTTCGATCGCCATCCACGTTCGCTCGCGTTATGTAGCTGTAGTAAATAACGCATGTTGCGGCCCAGCTTGCAAACGAGAACTTTTTGCGGACGTAAACGGGATGTCTTGGAGGCGAAATATGCGCGTGCCCAAGACGTTAGACAGTTTTTGGGGATGAGGATCAGGATCGAGCAGAAAACGGGGCCGCTTGCGAATTGCGCTCTTGGAAAGCTTAGGTTGACGTCGTCGAGGGCGACGTCCGCCTGAAATCCGCAGCCTTTATGTCACGTCCGCGGGGCGTGTTATTAGATCGACGTGCGTGATCGATCGTCTGAGCAGTTGGCTTCGATCAACGACGCACCATCAATTCAAAACGGGTCGGAACTATTGCTCCGACCCGTTGGCAGTACAGTTGCGACGGCGGGACCGAGGCCCGGCCGGGGATTATGCGTTTCGGCCGTGCGCCGCGGTGTGAATGATCGTCCCGACGTGCTCGCCACGCAGCGCGGCGGTGAGCCGTCCCGGCACGAGTCCGTTCACGACCTGCACGCGCTCGATGTGGCGCGCGGTTGCCATGACCTCGAGGAGCGCCGGTCGACCGGCAGCGTGCCCTTGAACTTTGCAAGGTCGGCGGCGCTCGTCTCGCGAAGCAACTGCGCCTTTTCTCCGTCGGAGCCGTTGGGGTCGGCGTCATACACACCATCCACGTCCTCCACGATCGTGAGGCCGGCCGCTCCGAGCGCGTCGGCGAGCAGAAACGCGCCGGTGTCAGCCCGGTGAGGCGGGATGCGAGAGCTCGGGAACTCGTGGTGATGATACGGAGGAAAGCCGCTTCCTACGACCGCGCGGGCCGCGGAGAGGTGAATCGCGAGCTGGCTGGCGATGGTCGGGTGCTCGATGTAGGAGACGCCCTCCGGCGCGAGCAGCGCCGCGAGAATGTGGCCGTTCTGGCCAGCCTCGCTCGCGGCGAGCGGGGCGAGCGACCCGACCGGCAGGCCGAGATCGAGGCCGACGCCGTAGACGTGGCGGGCGCGGATGCCGGCGCCGGTCAGGATGAGCAGACGGTGCTCGGGCAGGAGTTTCCGGAGTTCGTCCACGATCGGGAGAATCGCGTCCCGGCCGCGATCCATGATGGAGCGGCCGCCGATCTTCACGACCTGCAGCCAGGGCAGGAGCCGGATCGGCCGCTTGCCGGCGACGGGGCCGGTGAGTTCGCCGTCGAGCAGGGTCTGGCGCGCGAGCGGCGAGGCGACGTGCTTGATGGTGTTGGTGGTGTCGGCCATGGCAGTGATCCTCTCAGCTCGCGGTGATGATGGTGCCGACGTGCTCGCCGGCGAGCGCGCGGGTCAGATTGCCGGGGACGAGGCCATTCACGACCTGCACCTGGCGGACGTGGCGTGCCGACTTGAGCAGGTCGAGCATCGGGAACTCGAGGATCGAGTCGTGCAGCCCCTTGGCCTTCATCTCGGCGACCGAGATCTTCGGGATGAAGGTGGCGCCCTTCGAGGTCTTCGGGTTCGCGGTGTAGAGGCCGTCTTCGTCCTTCACGAAGATCATCGCCTTGCAGCCGAACTGCTCGGCGACGAGGAAGCATCCGGCGTCGGTGCGGTAGGGCGGGATGACGCCCTCGGCGGCGGGACGCGTCCAGAGGCCGTAAGGCGGCATGCCGCTGAAGACGACAGCGTTCACCTCGGCGAGGTAGAGCGGCACCGCCGAGAGCCCGGCGCCGTCGACCGCGGAGATGCCGTGCTTCGCGAGGAGCTGCCCCAGCATCGCGGCGTTCTGATCGGCAACCGAGGCGCCGAGCTGCGAGAGCACGCCCGCCGGCAGGCCGAGCCCGGCCGCGATCGAGTAGAGATGCCGGGCCCGGGTGCCTGCGCCGGTCCCGATCAGCAGCTTGTGGGTCTTGCGGGCGGCGACGATCTCGTCCACGAGCGGGTAGACGGCCGCGCGGCCGCGGTCGATGACGCTCTGTCCGCCGATCTTGATCACCGTCGCGTCCGGCAGGATCCGGAAGTCCGCCGACGCCTCCGCCGCAGCCAGAAGCTGCGCGTCGGTCAGCGATCGCTGCATGAGGAGCGCCTCGAGCTCCGCGGTCGTGTTGGCCATTGGGACGTTCCTTTCGTCGTCTCGTTTGTTTGGTTCGACAGTTCATCGCTCATCGGCGGCACGGGTCGGTCGCCCGGCGGGCTCCGCCGCTGTCGAGCCACATTGGTCTGCCTCACGATGCGCGTCAATCGAAAAAAGGATAATATCCTTTAGTTTCAAGGCGTTATGTATTGTGCGGTGATAACGCCATCGACTGAGAGTCGAACCCGGCGATGATGTCGGCCTGTTCAAGCGGGATACCGCGATCGTCCAGAAACGGGGGCGTTGGCGGTTCGGACGGCCCTTTGGCAGCTTCGGAGGATGACGGAGGGGTAACCGCCGGCACGGCCTGCATTTTATGAGTTTCGCGGCCTGTAGCCGATCATGGCCGGCTATCCGACCGCTGCTTCGCCACCCCAGGCCGAAAATAGTACTTTCCAGCAATTCTGATGATCGAGCGTTGGCCTCGGCTGGCTAGAACAAGCCGCTGCCGGCAGTTGGCTGGGGGAGCTCGTGAAACCGCGCCAAATCCAGCTATACGATTTCCAGACTTTACGATATATACGCTGAGATATTACGACAGAAATTCGGCCTCACAGGTCGTCCGTAACCGGCGACAGCCGGTGACCGGGCTTCGGCCCGGCCTTGTTCAACCCTGACTTGCCGCGCTCTTCACTTTGGTGGAGAGCGCGGTTCTTTTTGCGGCCTTGGGGCCAAAGCGGCCCCCAGAAGGTTCCAAGCGCGCTGGCGATCAGCGGGGAAGAATCTTATCGCCGTGCCCCATCGACGGGTCAGCCTTGTTGCTGAACATGACGACAGCAATGGCGCCAGAGAGCGCGGCTCTCATCGAATGATTCACCAGTGCATTCGCGCCCTCAACAGGCGAGATGAGATCGAATGTCGCGCCATCGCCCGGTGCCACGGTGTAGTTCTGCATTGCAGTCAGCACATTCTTTGGATTGCCCGATGGATAGACTTTGTCCCAGATGCCGGCAATCGGATGGAATCCGGAAAATTCGTTGGGCCCGGCATTGATCAAATAAATACGCACGCGCTCGCCCGGCTTTGCCTCAAGCGTCTGCGTCGCATTTTCGTCATGTACCGGGTCGTACTGGAACGGCACGGCATTGAAGGCATCGTGCTGCCAGTTATTCGCCATCATGCCTTTGACATCTTCCGGATTATCGAAGGTCTGATGCTCGACCAGAATATATTCGCGGTCGGCCTTCGGCATCGCGTTGGGATCTTTTGGATCGATAATGATTGCGCCGATCATCCCACGCGCGATGTGTTGAATCATCGGATCGGAACCGCAGTGATAGAAGAAGGCGCCCGGATTGTCGGCGGTAAACGTAAACTTCTTGGTCTCGCCGGGTTTGACGGACGCGAACGTTGTCAACACGTCTGCGCGCGCCGCATGAAAATCGATCGAATGCGATTTCTTGTTGCTTGCATCGTTCGTAAGCGAGAACTCAATGGTGTCGCCCTCCGTCGCGCGCACCACCGGACCGGGAATTTGGCCGTCATAAGTCCAGGCCAGCGCCTTATTTCCTTGATTGTCGATCGGCACCATGACTTCCTTGGCCGTCAAATCGACCTTGACTGTCTTGGCTTCCGCTGCACTGATTGCAGCTTCCCACAGTCCCAGCGCCGTCACCAGACAGCTTGTCATCAGCGCAGTTTTTAAAAGAGCTTGGCTCACTATTTATCTCCGTTTCGTTTTGCTGGTGTTGTTTTCAAAGGCGCGCTGGCTTTCACTTCCCGCACTTGCAGACCTTCCTCAGATATTTGACGAGCTCGGTGATCTGCTGATCCGACAGCACGGCCCCCCAACTCGGCATCAGCGCGGATTTGTTGACCGCAAGGCCGCCGTTCTTGATCGCGTTGAACAGTTCGTCGTCGGGCGTATCGCCCATGCTCTTGCTGTCGGTGTGATCGCGCGGCTTCGTTGACAGACCTGGCAGATTGACGCCCGTGCCGGTACGCTTGAGGCCATGACACTGAACGCAATACACGCCATAGATCTGCTCTATGGGCTGCTCGCAACGGCCCGCTGTCGATGTCAGCAGCAGCGCTAATCCGGCAAGGAAGGAAGCCGCGTGAATTCGGACCCGCGGAATTCTTATCAAAGAAAATCTCATGGCTTGCCTCCCACCCGTTGCGACAGGTACGCGGTCAACCGCTGGATATCCTGATCCTTCAGGGACACTTTCGGCATCCACACATGCGGATCGAAACCCTGCGGATTGGCGGTGTAAGCGGCAATGTAATCAGGTTGCAGCCGCGTCCCTGCGTCGGTCAGCTCCGGTCCTGAAAAACCCCCTTTGCCATCTTCACCCTGATGACATGCGACGCAGCCGCGAAACTTGTTGAACGCAAGCGCGCCCATGCGTGCGCCGGCCGTGTCACCCTTGAAGGCGCCGGAAGGCACAAGATCCGGCGCTTTCAAACTCATCAGCGTGGCGGCTGCGGCTTCGGCGGCCGCCTTGTTCAATTTCGGATGCGGTGTGACCTTGGAAGGATCCTGCAGATCATGATCCGGTCCCTCCTTGATCGTTTTGAAGTACGGATAGCCGGCAGGACGGATCGGCTTCGGATTTTGCAGCCATGCGACCAGCCACTCCGCGTTGAATTTGCTGCCGGCAAACCAAAGGTCAGGGCCCTTGCGCGTTAGCATGCGGTCGAACGACGTGTCTGTCGGTTTGGCGAGTGCGTGGCACGCCGCGCAACTCGGATCGAGGTTGTCGGCGGCGGATGCCTCACTCAGCAGAGGCGCGGCGAACACCGCGACCGCGATTAGCAGCCTTCTCATCGTTGCTCTCCTTGCAATGGATCAGGGCGCGGGAACGCCTTTAAACGCGGGGCTTTCGTGCATGCCGAGCGGCTTCTTCAGCGATTCCTCGTAATAGAAATCGGGGACGAACTTCTTGTCCTTCCAGCTGTAGAAAGCCTGGTCCTTCACAGGGATCTCGTCATACTCGATGGTGGTCATGATGCCGCCCATCTTCGTCGCCTTGCCGTTGATGTCGTGACGATCGATGTGATCGTGAACCATCCAGATGCCGGGATTGTCGGCGCGCAGGATCAAGTCGTAACGCTCGCCCGGCCCGAACAGGATTGTGTCGGCCATGATCGGATTCGGCAGCGGCCGTCCGTCCTTGGCGTAGATCTCGAAGTCGTGGCCATGAATGTGGATGGAATGCGTTTCTTCGCCAGCACCGATCAAACGAATGCGAACGACATCGCCTTTCTTGATTCGCAGAGGCTGCGTGTCGGGAAACGCCTTGCCATTGATGGTGAAGTAATCCGGCTCGTCGCCGGGAAGGCCGCCGTGCCCCGGCTTGTTGGCCCAGCTGGAGACCCAGCTGGAAAACATCATGACGTAATCCTTGGTGACTTCCTTTTCGATTGGCGGCGGATCTTTTGGATCAACGATCAGCGGGCCCCACATACCGCGCATCGCGACATGCTCGTTGACGTTGACATGGCAGTGATACCACATCGTTCCCGACGGCTCGGCCTTGAAGCGATACGTGAATGTTTCACCCGGCGCGATGGCGGGCTGCGTGGTGTCCGGAACACCATCATTCTTCCAGCTACCGCGCTGAAACATGCCGTGCCAGTGAACAGTGTGCGGCAATGTCGTATTGTTTTCGACCTCAATCTCGAGATCGTCGCCTTCCGTCACATGAAGCAGGGGGCCGGGCACTTGACCGTTGAACGCGAAGACATGGAAGGTCTGCTTGTCGACCAGCGTGATGATCGTATCGTCAATCGACATCGCGAAATGACGGGTCTCGGCTGATGCGGGAGGAGCGTAAGCGCATAACACGACGCCAGCGACGAAAAATTTGACGAAACGTAAACGACTGATGGATTTCATGACTGCCGTGCGGTAGTTTAAAGAAATATTAGAAATACATCTTATGTGGGAAATAGCAATATAAAAAATATATCTTATGGCAGAAAAAATGTGAGCCTGAAATCAGTGGCGGCCAATTCTGACAACGAATGAAAACGTTCCGCGACATTCGACATGAGGCCTTTCCTACATTCCCGCGACGCACAAAGCCTGCAGCGCGAGCTGATTCATGCCGACCTGTTGCGCGGCCACAGGCATCACCGTCCACAGCCGGTCGTTCCAGGTCTGATCGCTTCCCACCGTTCGCATCAGGCCGACCCATTTGACCAAAGCCGGTTTCGGCTTGCCGTTCTGCAGCAGCCAATGCGCCATGTAGAAACGTGCGACGAGGTCGTTGGGGTCGGATTGCAATGCGATCTCGAATTCAGCCTTCGCCCTTTCCGAAACCTGACCGCCATCCGCCAGCGCAAGGGCCTCGCCCAATGAGACATGGAGCACATTATTATTGGGGTCCGTTGCAATCGCGTGTTCAAGCGCAGGTATGCTCAGGCGACTGAGGCCGATCTGCATTAATGCGCCGCCGACGATGGCCCATCGCTGTGGTTTGTCCTGCCTAGTCAGAAGTTTCGGCAGATCAACAAGCCCTTCGAGCGTCACCGGCACGGCCGTGGCGGCGCTATTGAGGGGCACAACGACGCGGTGAGTGGTCAGCGGCGGTAAATATGTCATCACGATTGCCGCGACTACACCCAACCCCACTCCCGCCATTGAAGCGACAACATATGGCAGCCTGCCTTGCAGATAGCGCGAACAGTTCATGATCAGGCTTGCCCTCAACACCGACCCAATCACGTTCGGATTGTGCCGTTCGTTATACGTTGGGAGTTATAAGATGTATACAAAATAGATGTTTAACGTCAAGCCGTCTGGCTGTGCGACCAGATATTGTCGCCGAGGGTTCGTGACCACGAACGTCATTCCTTGATGACGACGGCGAACCTATCGCTATTGGCTATTGGGAAGTTTTATCGACGCGACCTATGACAAACTCGCCATCGTTGCCGTGCTGATGTTATCGCAGGCAGGCTCCTGCCTGCGCTGCGATAGCGCAGCATTGTCACTCGGCGAGGTGGATCCGCGGGCACTCGACGTCAATATCGATGTGCTCGCTCGGCCCTGTTGGTCTGGCCGCGACGATTGTGGTGGCTCAGGTCCGTCAGCGGAAGCGAGGGTTGGGTCTGCTGATCTACTTGGCGCGGCTTCTGGTTCGGCCCGACCGCGGCCGCTTGCTACCGACGGCGGTTGTGCTTGGCGGCATCCACCTCCCAGCGATGAACGATGTGGCTCGGAACCTGACGAGCAGGAGATGCCTATTGGCCTTCTCACCAACGCGGCTGGGCATCAACCGGCAAGGATGCGGCGAGGATGGAGTGTTGCTCAAGGACGCGCGCGCCCTCAATGAGGACCGCCTCGCGACGCCCTTGAGTTTTTCAGGTGTTCTGTTGAGCGGGGACTATTCAGCCGGAAAGTGGGGAATTTACAATTTCTCGGCGACTTGTTTCAGGAATTTCTTGGCTTCAACCCGCGCCGTATTTTCATAGTCAGAAAAGCCGGACTTGTCTTTCCTGTCTAAAAGAACCTCGAGCTGAATTGAACGCTGCGTTCCCGTATCGGTATCATTTACTGCGATTAATAGTCGGCCCCAAAGCTTTCCTTCAGGAGCGTGACTGTCTAATGCAAACTTCGTGTCTTCTAAAGTGATCGACATTCCAGACCTCGTTGTGATTCGAAGGCCCGGATCATAGGCCTCAGCTAGCTAACCGAATAGCTCGGGACCGTACTCCGTTATGCAACTGGCGAATCCGGGTTGCGATAATGGCCGGGATATGCCACGGCCGGGACAGCGCATCTGGATGCTGCTGGCGGCCGCACCGCGGCGGCTTCGTGTGCCGGATTGTCGTGAGCGGATCGGCTTGATCGCAGGCGGCCCCTGTATCCAGATTGGATGAAACGGGTAGCGGCTGGCGCGGCGGGATAATGCCTGTCAGGAGAAGCCACCAAGAGCAAACAGGAGAAGGACGGACATGACAGCTTCGACCGAACGCGCGGTCCTTGCCGGGGGCTGCTTCTGGGGTATGCAGGCTCTGTTGCGCCGGTATCCGGGCGTGATTTCGACGCGTGTCGGCTACACCGGCGGCGACGTGCCGAACGCGACCTATCGCAACCACGGCGATCATGCCGAGGCCATCGAAATCAGCTTCGATCCACAAGTGATCAGCTATCGGCAACTGCTGGAATTCTTTTTCCAGATCCATGATCCAAGCACGCGGGACAGTCAGGGTTACGATAAAGGCCCGAGCTACCGTTCAGCGATCTTCTACACCAGCGATGAGCAGAAGCGGATCGCGGAAGATACCATCGCCGATGTCGATGCGTCCGGTCTTTGGCCGGGCTTGGTCGTCACCGAGCTAGCGCCGGCTGGGCCGTTCTGGGAGGCCGAGCCCGAACATCAGGATTATCTGGAGCGTATTCCGAACGGCTATACCTGCCACTTCATACGGCCGGACTGGAAGCTGCCGCCCAGGGAAGAGGCCGGTCGGACGAAGGCCGGCGGCGCCCGTTGAGCGCGACGAAAGCTTCCGATCTGCTCAATGGCCGTCGTTTGCCCGTCGCGACAGGTCGCGATGCCGGCAGTTCATGCAGGACTTTGGCTGCCGAACTGATGTCGTCGGGTTCAGGCATCGTGCAGGAATTTCCGAAGACTGGCCGGTCGCGTGATCTCAGACCGGTGCTGCCGGCCGACCTGTCAGCGTCGTCGTCCAGCGCCACGAGCCGCTCGGCTTCGGCAAGATCGTCGGCGGTGTTGATGTTGAAGAACGGATCGAACGGCGCTGTCGGCCATGACACGGTGGCGAGCCGGTAGCGCGAGGTCCAGAGATCGACCTTTCGGACGCCTTCGGACATCAGCGCCCGACGCAATTCGTCGCGCAGCGTCACGTTCCACAGTCCGATTACCGGATGGGCCCGTCCGCCAGAGGCGGCGACTGCAAGCTGGGCATCTTGTTCGTTCCGCGCGCGATGTAGCCCCACTACCAGATCGCGTGGCAGGAACGGGCAGTCACCCGGTGCGCTCACGATCCATTGGATACCTGATCGCTGTTCCGCCGCCCAATCGAGGGCGACCAGAATCCCTGCGAGCGGGCCCGGAAAATTCGCCACGGAATCGGCGATCACCGGCAGGCCGAATGCAGCAAATCGCGCGGGATCGCCGTTGGCATTGAGGACGAGGCCGTCGCATTGGGGCGCGAGCCGCGCGATGACGCGGGCCAGAATAGTCTGTCCGCCGATCTCGCGCGTCGGCTTGTCGCCGCCCCCGATACGCCGCGCAAGC
Organism: uncultured Alphaproteobacteria bacterium; assembly: GCA_963764445.1. Lineage (GTDB taxonomy): Bacteria > Pseudomonadota > Alphaproteobacteria > Rhizobiales > Xanthobacteraceae > Nitrobacter. The sequence continues at coordinate 46,608 of CAVXSV010000021.1, read as the reverse complement.
CCGCCGGCGAGAATGACGGCTGGGGTCGGCGGGTATTCTGTCGGGGAGGCTGCGTCGGTACTGGTCATGGGCGTCCGGTCCGGACAATAGGATGTGATTGGCTATAAAACATCCCCGAAACGAGGTCGCCTGCGGACAAGGTTAGACAGATTTGAAGGTCGGCCGGTTGACGGTCCCATCGGGATTCGCCATGTTTGCCCGATGCTGATAACGAAACTCGATCTGACCGGGCTGAAGTGCCCGATGCCGGCGCTCAAGACCCGCAAGGCGTTGAAATCGTTGGCGCCTGGCGAACGGCTGGAGGTGCACTGCACCGACCCGCTCTCGGTGATTGATATTCCCAACCTGATCCGGGAGACCGGCGATTCCGTGGAAATCACCGAACGCGCGGAGAGCCGGATCGTTTTCCTCATCGAAAAAGCGGGAAGCGCGGACGTCGCTGGAGGCCCGCTTTAGATCGCTCTCGCTGCGGTCCTGGTGCCCCTACATCAAGTGCTCCGTCCGTAACAGTATCCGTTGGACCGATAGACGATGGGCGAGGCGGTTCAGCTTGCCGTTAGCGCAAGCCGTTCCCGCGCACCCGGTGGATCATCTGTTCGACGTGGGCGATCGGCGTTTCCGGTTGAATGCCGTGGCCGAGATTGAAGATCAGCCGGCCGCCGGCGAAATTCGTCAGCACGTCGTCGACCGCTCGATCGAGCGCGGCGCCGCCCGCGATCAGTGCCAGCGGATCGAGATTGCCCTGAACGGCGACGCGGCTCTGGACCTTCTCCCGGATCAATGACGGCTCGGCGGCCCAGTCGATGCTGACGGCGTCGACGCCGGTCGCCTCGACATAGGATGGCAGCAGCGCGCCAGCGCCGCGGGGAAAGCCGATGATTTTCGCGTCCGGCTCGATCTTGCGGACGCCTTCCACGATTCGGCGCGTCGGTTCGATCGACCAGCGCTCGAATTCGCGCGGCGGCAGCACGCCCGCCCAGGTATCGAAAATCTGCAGCACATCTGCGCCAGCCTTGAGCTGGCCGAGCAAATAGCGGACGGAATTCTCCACCAGTACGTCGATGATTTTCGCAAACGCGTCGGGGTGGCGATAGGCCATCATCCGCGCCGGGGCCTGATCGGGCGTGCCCTGTCCGGCGACCATGTAGGTCGCGACCGTCCACGGCGCGCCACAGAAACCGATCAGTGCGGTTTTTGAACCGAGTTCGCGCTTGACGCGGCGCAGCGCCTCGAACACCGGCTCGAGTTTCGTCATGTCGGCTTCGCGCGCCAGCCCAGCGACCTTGTCCGACGTATCCAGCGGATCAAGCCGCGGGCCTTCGCCCACCTCGAAGCGCACTGAGCGCCCGAGTGCGTAGGGGATTACCAGAATGTCAGAGAAAATGATGGCGGCGTCGAACGCGAAGCGGCGGATCGGCTGCAAAGTCACCTCGGCGGCGAATTCCGGCGTGAAGCAGAGGTCGAGAAAGCCGCCGGCTTTCGCGCGCAGCTCGCGATATTCCGGCAGGTAACGGCCGGCCTGCCGCATCATCCAGATCGGCGGTACGGCCTGGCGGTGGCCCGAAAGCACCTCGAGAAATGGCTTGATGATCGAATCCTGTGCCAAGGCGTGTTCCGTCGTTGTTGGGCCGCGTTTTCCGGTCCGTCTGATACACTGCCGATAGAGTTTTGACCACGGCATCCGCAGCCTTCAAGGTAAGGTTGTGCGCGGTTTTCACGCTGGTGGACCGGCTTTGCGGATGCTGATTCACCGCGCCGAAATATCTTCGCGTCCAGTCTGCGCGACGGATGCAGCAGAGATCTGGCGCCTCATGAACCTCGATCAGCAAACCCCGGCGCTCGCCGTGCGAGGGTTAACGAAGCGTTTCGAGCGTCCGGCCGTTGACGGGCTCGACCTGACGGTCCGGCGCGGCGAATTCTACGCGTTGCTCGGCCCCAACGGCGCCGGCAAGACAACGACGCTGCGAATGGTCGCAGGCCTGTTGCGGCCGGATGCGGGTTCGGTATCGGTGTTCGGACATCGATGCGCTGACGGATCCGGCCGGGACCAAGCAGATCATGGCGTGGGTGTCCGACGAGCCGATGATCTACGACAAGCTGACGCCGCTGGAATACCTGGAATTCGTCGCGGCCCTGTGGGGCTGCGACCCCGCGATGTCGGAGCCGGCGGCGCGGGCTCTTCTCGCATCGCTCGGGCTTGCTGCGCATCTCGATGAGCGCTGCGAGGGTTTTTCCAAGGGCATGCGGCAGAAGGTGGCGCTGGCGGGGGCGCTGGTTCACGACCCCCAACTGATCATTCTTGACGAACCGCTCACGGGTCTCGATGCGGTATCGGCGCGGCACGTCAAGGGTCTGCTGCAGAAGCGCGTTCGTGCCGGTGGCACCGTCATCATGACGACGCACATCCTCGAAGTCGCCGAACGAATGGCCGACCGGATCGGCGTCATCGCCGGCGGCAAGCTAATCGCCGAAGGTACACTTGAGGAGTTGCGGCAATGGAACGGCGAGAATCATATCAGCCTTGAAGAGACCTTTCTCGCGCTTGTCGACAGCGATGCCGTTGCCGCATGAGTTCGACCCTGGAGCTCGCGTGGTTTGCCCGCCACGAGATTTGCCTGGCGTGGCGCGACTGGCTTTCGATGATGACGGCTGGGCGCAAGCGCCGCACCCGCAACGCCGTCATCGGCCTCGTTGTGTTCGCCGCCCTGATGCATCTGCCGGCCTATGCCATTGTTGGACGTTATGCGGACATGTCATCCAATGCCGACCAGAGGGCGCTGGTCGTGATCACCGCGAGCCTATTCCTGGCCTGGGCGCTGATCCTGTCGCAGGCGATGGAATTGGTCACGCGCGTGCTTCTATTCCCGCGCCGATCTCGATCTCATCATGTCGTCGCCGGTAACGCTGGCGAATGTCTTTTCAATCCGCATGGGAGCCATCGCCTTCGCCGTAACCGCGATGGCGCTGCTGCTGTCCGCGCCATTCATCGACGTGCTGGCGCTGACAGGCGGACCGCGCTGGCTGGCCGCCTATGGCGTGATCGCGGCATCAGGCATTTCGGCGGCGGCCGTGGCGATCGCGCTGACGATCGTGCTGTTTCGTACCATCGGACCGAAGCGCACGCGGCTGGTTGCGCAAGTCCTTGCCGTCATCATCGGGGCAGGGCTTTGTAATCGCGCTGCAGATCGCGGCGATCCTCTCCACCAACACGCTGTCGCGCTTTGCGCTGCTGACGTCGGATGCGGCGGTCGGCCTTCGCGCCGGAGGCAGGGAGCATGGTCTGGTGGCCGGCGCACGCTGTTCTTGGCGACGGCACGGCGCTGCTCGGTCTGCTCGGCGGTAGCCTGGTTATGCTCGGGCTCACCGTGGCCGTATTTTCCTCACGGCTGGGCGACGACGTCATCAGCACGTCGATGGGCATGGCGTCGTCAACTGTGCGAGGCCGCGTGTCGCGGCCGTTTCGCCCCGGCTCGCGCGCGCAGGCGCTCAGACGCAAGGAACTGCTGCTGCTGTGGCGCGATCCGTGGCTGATCTCGCAAACGCTGATGCAACTGCTCTATCTGATCCCGCCCGCCGTCATGCTGTGGCGCAGCTTTGCCGACAGTTCTGCGGCGCTCGTGCTGATCACGCCGGTCGTGGTGATGGCGGCGGGGCAACTCGCCGGCGGCCTCTCATGGTTGACTATTTCGGGCGAGGACGCGGCCGATCTGGTGGCCACCGCGCCGCTCCCAGCGTCCCGTGTGACCCGCGCCAAGATCGAGGTGGTGCTGATCATCATCAGTGTCGCCTTCGCGCCGCTGGTGTTGCCGCTGGCCGTGCTGTCGTTGCCGCAAGCGGTGGTGACGGCCTGCGGAGTCGTCATTGCCGCGGCGTCGGCGACCGCGATCCAACTCTGGTTTCGCGTTCAGGCCAAGCGAAGCCAGTTCCGCCGCCGCCAGACTTCATCGCGACTCGCAACGTTCGCAGAAGCCTTTGCATCGATCGGATGGGCGGCGACCGCCGGCCTGGCGCTCGCGATCCCCGTTGCCGCGGTCATCACCGGACTACTGACGATCGCGATCATGACGGCCACCTGGAAGATCAGCCCGCGCCGCGATTGAGCGACCAGTTCAAATCGAGTTTGCAGACAGCGATGGCCATCTTTGAAAAAGCGCGGCATTCGCGCTTGAGAACGCTGCCCCGCCGGCATCAACCATGCAGTTTCATCGCTGTCTCGGCAATCGCTTTGCCTTGATAGCGCGCGCCTGCGAGTTCGTTCTCGCTCGGCTGGCGGCTGCCGTCACCGTCGGTGATGGTGGTCGCGCCGTAGGGCGAACCGCCTGTGACCTCCTCGACGCCCATCTGGCCCGCGAAACCGTAATTGAGGCCGACGATAGTCATGCCGAAATGCAGCAGGTTGGTAATGATCGAGAACAGCGTGGTTTCCTGACCGCCATGCTGGGTCGCACTCGATGAAAATGCTCCGCCGACTTTGCCGTGCAACGCGCCCCTGGCCCAGAGGCCGCCGGCCTGATCGAGGAAGTTGGCCATCTGCGAGGACATGCGGCCGAACCGCGTGCCGGTGCCGACGACAATGGCGTCGTAGTTGGCGAGGTCTTCGATCTTCGCGACCGGCGCGGCCTGATCGAGCTTGTAGTCTTAGCGATCGCTTCAGGTACAAGTTCGGGCACGCGCTTGACGTCGACGGTGGCGTCGGCCTCGCGGGCACCGTCCGCAACAGCATTCGCCATCGCCTCGATATGCCCGTACGCGGAATAATATAAAACAAGAACTTTTGCCATTTTATTGGTTTCCACGTTGGAAAGAGGACGCGCGGCGGACTGCCGCGCATCGTATTCGCTGCGTCGGTGATGGCTTACGCCGCGTCGACCAGCACCACTTCGGAATCCTCCAGCGCGGTGATTTTCACCGTCGCCTCGTCGCGGATAGCGGCGCCGTCGCGAGCGTTAACGCGCACGCCGTTGACATCGACCGCACCCACCGCGGGGACGAGATACAGGTTACGGGTCTTGTCGGCCGCGTAGCTTGCGCTCTCACCGGCCCTCAGAGTGGTAGCGAGCACGCGCGCATCGGCGCGGATCGGCAGCGCATCGTTGTCGGACTCAAATCCGCTGGCGAGCGTGACGAGCTTGCCGGAGCGGTTGCCTTTCGGGAAAGGCTTTGCGCCCCAAGCGGGCTCGCCGCCATCCTTCGTCGGTTCGATCCAGATCTGGAACAGCGTGGTCTTCACCGGCTCCAGATTATATTCGGAGTGGCGCACGCCGGAGCCCGCGCTCATCACCTGCACGTCGCCGGCTTCGGTGCGGCCCTGGTTGCCCATGCTGTCCTGATGGGTGATCGCGCCTTCGCGAACATAGGTGATGATCTCCATGTTGGCGTGGGGATGGGCCGGAAATCCGCTGTTCGGCGCTATCTCGTCGTCGTTCCACACCCGCAGGCTGCCATGGCCCATGTTCTTGGGGTCGTAGTAGCCGGCGAACGAGAAGTGATGCTTGGCCTTCAGCCAGCCGTGATCGGCGCTGCCAAGTTTGTTGAATGGTCTGAGTTCGATCATGACCTGTCCTTTCTGATTGTCCGAAGTCCGCCGCGGCTGGCGTCTTGATTGCCGTGCTGCCATCGGTTCCGTCTTGACAGCTGGATATGCTTTTCGTTGAGGTATATAATAGAAACTATCGAAACTCATCGTTTCCATAATTGACACATCAGCCGATGGACGAGGATGGCGAAACTTCCGGATTTCGAGGCGCTGGCGATCTTCGCCAAGGTCGTGGAGATGCGGTCCTTCGCGGCAGCGGCGGCCGAACTGGCGCTGTCGAAAGCGACGGTTTCCAAGGCCGTCAGCCGGCTGGAGGATCGGCTCGGCGCCAGCCTGTTCAATCGGACCTCGCGCCGCCTGGCGCTGACGGATGCCGGCAAAAACCTCTCCGAGCGCGCCGCGCGGCTGCTCGCCGACGGTGAAGCCGTCGAGGCCGACGCGCTCGCGCAATCATCTGCACCGCGCGGGCTGGTGCGCCTCGCAGTCCCCATGACATTTGGCGTCAAAATGATCGCGCCGCTGCTGCCGGGATTTCTCGCGAAGTTTCCGGAAGTCTCAGTCGATCTGCACCTGAGCGATGCGATGGTCGATCTGATCGGCGAGGGATTCGACGTGGGCTTGCGGATCGCAAGCTTGCCCGAACTCGTCGCTGACGGCGCGACGGCTCTGTCCAATGCCGCGCTACACCGTAGCGTCGTCTGCCTATCTGAAGAAGCATGGCACGCTGACGCATCCGATGCATCTCGCGCAGCATCGCTGCTTCGGTTACGCCTACCTGTCGACGCCCGGTGTCTGGCGCTATGCCAATGCGAATGGCGAACAGGCAACCGTGCGGCCAACCGGCCAACTGCGCGTCAACAACGGCGAAGCGTTGCTCCCCGCCGTCATCGCGGGACTTGGCATCGCCGATCTGCCGGATTTCATCATTGGTGAAGCGATTGCCGCGAAGAAGGTCGAAGTCATCCTCAAGGACTGGAAACAGATCGAAGGCGCCGTGCATCTGGTGATGCCGCCGGGCGGTCCGCGACCGGCGCGCGTCGAGGTGTTGATCGATTATCTCGCGCACCATCTCGCGCGCTCCAAACGTCCGCCGGAAGCGCATCCTCCGACGTGCCATAACCGCCCGAAACGACCGGCGCTGACATCGACGATCAATGAGCAGGGCTTGTCCACAAGGGAGCGACGCGCATTGGTGCGACGGGTCGAGCGTAGCGCTTTCGCCACTTCGCCGCCGGAACCTGCTCCGTCTCACCTTATTGCCTGAAACGAACCTTTCTGTCGCCTCAATGGTCTGAGGAGGTGTCGGCGTGTGAAGCATTCGGAAGAGGTAACACATGCGCAAGCACGGAGTTGTCCTGGTTTCCGGGATTCTGGCCGGCGGCATCGTGGCTGTCGCTCACACTGCCCTCGCGGAAGAATATCGCGGCACGTTCGCACAGCGGATGGCCTGTACGCCAGACGTCTTCAGGTTGTGCGGGAGCGACGATTCCCGACGTCAACCGCATCGTTGCCTGTCTCAGGCAGAACGAACAACAGCTTGGCGGTCCTGCCGGGCGGTGTTCGAATCAAATGCCGAGGCGCCCCGGCCGTACATCGCGGCGAAAACTACTGGGCGCGCAGGCCGGACAGCCGGCAGTAATCATTGGCCGAACGGCGCCTTGACCTTCTTGTTGTCCATCCGCGCGGTTCCGACCGCGACAATCAAGACCCCACGATCGCTGACCCGCAGCGACAGCGTCTTGGCGATCAGCGCCGGCTCGACGCCGTAGGCTTCGGCCGTCAGGGCGACGGTGACGGAACTCATTTCGGATTCAATGACCGGGATATCGGTCTCCAGTGCGGTCAATCCGTCTGGTCGCTAACCGGTGTCCGTTTGGCAAACATCGACCCATTCACCCGCGACAAGTTCCGCCTTGCGGTCCGGCGCGATGCGGGCGGCGCTGTTGATTGAACCGGCTGCAGGCTCACGCACCCGGAACGAAGGTCGGGCGTTGCCGACTGTTGCGTGCGAATTTCCGGGTGGTCATCGGCTTGCCGAACAGAAAGCCCTGGATGAAATCGACACCGATGCCATGCATCGCGAGGAAATCGTCACGGGTCTCGACGCCTTCGGCCACCGTCTTGACGCCGTGGCTCCTGGCCAGCTCGACGATCTGGCGGCAGACGCTGCGCTTGAGCCGCGCAGACGAACTGCCGTCAACGAATTCGCGATCGAGCTTGATCTCGGCAAATGGAAATTCGTTCAGTGCGGCCAGCGCCGGCCATTCGGTGCCGACGTCGTCGATCGAAAAGCCGATGTTGTGGAATCGTAATCGCTGCGCCGCTTCGACCGCGAGAGGCAGATTCTGTACGACGTCGGCGCTGTCGACCTCCACCGTCAAGCCGTCGAAGGCGGGATGATCCGGGAATTGCAGACGCAGATCGTCGACGGCATTGGCGTCTGTGAAGAAGGCGAGGGGCAGGTTGATCGAAATATGGATGCCCCCGGACTTGGCGACGAGATAGCGCCAATCCTCGAAAACCCGGCCGATGACGAAAAGCGACAGGGCGCGGAAATGCGGATCGCCCTTATCGGGAATGAAATAGGCCGGTGGAACGATGCCCCAGCTCGGATGGCGCAGCCGGATCAGCGCTTCGGCGCCGCCGAGCGTGAGGCTCCGCGTGTCGATCTTGGGTTGATACCAGAGTTCGAGCCAGCCCGCGCCGATGGCTTCGGCCACATCGACTGGTGGCGGTGGCGGCTCGGCCGGCACCAGGGCGGCGATACGGGCGTGCAGATCCCTGTCGCCGAAAGGCGTCGGCAGCACTGGCAGCATGCCAAGCGCCAGCTTCTGGCCGAGTTCCCATGCCGCCCTGACGGCGGGCGCGTCGGGCGGCCCGATCAGCAGCACCATGCCGGCGCAGGCCCGAACCGCGAGCAGGTTCAGGATGTCCGGGACCGGCAGACCGTTCATCGAGAAGCTGATGACGACGAGGTCGGGGAAGTCGGAACGCACCGCGGTATCAAGCTCGTCCAGCGTCGCGCAAGCGTGCGGAATGAACCCCTGTTCCTCGAGCGTTTCGCTGAGCAGCGACTGCACGTGCTGCTTGCCCTCGACAATGCAGGCGCGAGGCTTGACCCTTCGCTTGCCGAACGGCGTTCCGGCGGTTCTGTCGTCCTGGCTGGCTTTATCGGTCATACCGGTGTCCTCGCTGGCGGGCGCCGAAGTGAACCTTTGTTATGGCTCTATAAGGGTTCGTTCTGGTCAGCACGTATGCACCGGAGAATGTCGGCGCATCGTTAACCCTGATAAAGCGATTCAAGATTGAAATCGATAGACTTGCCTGCGCGAATATTCGAGAGCGAGGCGAGCATCCCTGTCCATGGTCCACGCAGATAATTTCCGCATCGAAACAGGCCGTTATCGGCCTATCCGGATTGACATTGGCGGGCTTCATGGCTTAGAAACCGCGCGTCCCGGGCGGCTTGGCCGCGAGCCGGGGCAGAACCTGTTTTGCTGTTTTCGGCCCGTCACATACGGCCTTTGGAAGATCAGGAACGTTCCCATGAAGGTCCGTAACTCGCTGAAATCGCTACGCGGGCGCCATCGCGACAACCGTCTGGTTCGCCGTAAGGGTCGGGTGTATGTGATCAACAAGACCCAGCGCCGTTTTAAGGCCCGTCAGGGCTGATTCGCGCGCATTCGCGGCAAAACCGTCCGCAATCCGTCATCACAGCCCTTTGACGTGCCGGCGCTTTGCGGCGCGTTTTGTTACGTCTAGTGTGCTGACTTAGAGTTCGCATCACAGGTTCCTGCAAGGACATGCGAACTTCGGTATCGGGACACTGGACTTGCGGATGCAACAGCGATTCCCTGCATCAGGCTATTTTGTCTCGGAATTCTGCTCACCGTCGCCGGAGCCCTGACGTCTGCGGTCGCCTCCGCGCAGGCTCCGCCGCGCAGCGGCCCGCAGATCGCACCGCCCGAGACCGCTGAGCCCAAACTGCCGCAGCAGGCCTCCGAAGCTGCCGAGAACGCCTAAGGACCACATCCACGGACTCGACTTCCTGTTCGGCGCCCTCAAGGCCGCGCCGGACGAGGAGAGCGCCAAGCATGTCGAGGCCCGGATCCGGGCGCTATGGAGTCAGACTTCGAGCGACACCACGGTGCTTTTGATGCAGCGGGCGAAGGTCGCGATGGATGCCAGACAGCTTGAGATTGCGCTCAAGCTGCTCGACGCGGTGTTGAAACTGCATCCCGACTACATCGAGGGATGGAACCGGCGCGCGACGCTGTACTATATGCAGAACGACTTCCAGCATTCGCTTGAGGACATCGAGCAGGTGCTGATCCGCGAGCCGCGCCACTTCGGCGCGCTCGCAGGCCTCGGCAAGATCATGCAGGAGCTTGGGGACGACAGGCGCGCGCTCAATGCCTTCCGCAAGGCGCTTGCAATCAATCCCTACCTCGAGAACGTACCTGACCTGGTCAAGGCGCTGACCGAGAAGATCGACGGGACGCGATATTTAGTGTCCGTGAATCGGCCGGGCGATCCTACAACGCAAGGGCGAAGTCGGTCTTGACGAGCTGGCAGCGCGGAATTAACCAAGATCATCATTGACGCATTGTGGTGCGAAACAATTCTGGCTAACGCGGGATTTGGCCCTAATACCGACCCGAGAGCGGAGCGACACCATGAAATCGCTGATGCTAGCCGTTATCATCATCTGCGCCGCAGGAACCGCGTGCTTCGCCGACGGCCCGTTCTGGGTTGTCGGCAACCGCGCCATTAACAAGTGCGACATCGTCACCAGCAATCCGGTGATCAATGGCGACATCTGGTTCGGTGATGGTCCATACAAATCGCTCGCCGACGCGAAGCTGGCCCGATCAACGATCAGCGCATGTCCGAAGGACAACAAGGACTGACGACTTTCGGCGTCATGGCGTCCACTTTCGCGAAAGCCGCGTCTAATGCAGTGTATTTCCTTCGCGAGCCGCCGCATAAAGCCGCTGTAACTCATCCTCTAGCCGTTCGTTGACCATCAGAAGCGCCTTCAATGCGCCCCGGATATCGCCGTCGCATGACGCCACGATCTCATCGATGACATCTTCGCCTGCTTCAAAGTTCATCTGAAATTCCCCGTTCATATCCTCCTCACTTTCTGCCGAGATCGTGAATAAATTTTGTGCGTTCATTCGTGTTCCTGTGGATAATGGGGATAAACCAGTCCGACCGGACCGGGGGGATTGAGCGCGCCGGTTCAAATCCGGATGCTGGATTTCCTCGCCGGCGTCGCGGTGCGAAACTACTCACGCAATCGTGCGTATCTCTTTGGTGCGAAGAGCCTTTCGGATTTTTTTCATGATCGTGGTCACCGTTGCCGCAGCGCTGGCTGGTCTGGGGCTGATCACGCAGGCCGGTGTGTTTGTCCTCAACGACATACATCCTGCGGTAGGCAAATTAATCGGCGTTGCCGGGGCGCGGATTCACGTCGTGGATATCGGCCCGCGCGACAGCGGTTTGCCGCCGATCGTGATGATCCATGGCGCCAGTTCAAATCTCGAAACGATGCGTCTGCCGGTCGGAGACATGCTGGCGAAAAACCGTCGCGTCATCCTGATCGACCGGCCGGGGCATGGCTGGAGCAGCCGCGACCTGCTGTCGGATTCCGCGCCCTCAGTTCAAGCCCGCATGATCGACGAGGCGCTCGACAAGCTCGGCGTGACCGGGGCTATCTTCGTCGTGCATTCATGGACCGGTTCGCTCGGTGCGCTGATGGCGCTGACCTATCCGCAACGCGTCGCCGGTCTGGTGATGCTGGCACCCGTTGCTTATCCGTGGCCAGGCGAGGTCGGTACCTACAACAAGGCTCGTCACCACGCGGGGGATCGGACCGCTGCTGGCCTACACCGTCACGCTGCCATTGGGGTTGGCCTTGGCCGGGGCCGGAACGCGCATAGCCTTCCTGCCGCAGGCGATGCCGCTCGATTACGTCAGGACCGCCGCGATTTCGCTACTGTTCAGGCCACGCGAGTTTCTTGCAAATGCGTGGGACATCGTCACGCTCAAGGCCGCCGTCGCCGAGCAGGCGCCGCGCTACGCAGCCATCAAGGTTCCGACGGTTGTGATCCATGGAGACGCAGACAAGACGGTATCGCTGAACATCCATTCGCGCCCGTTCGCCGCAGCGGTGTCCGGCGCGAAACTGATCGTGCTGCCCGGTGTGGGGCACATGGTGCAGAACGCCGCGCCGGATCAGGTTGTCCGTGAGATCGAGCAGATGACCGCCGTGCTGGAGGTTGCGCGGGCAGCCGCCATACGCTGACGGACTGTGCGCTTTCGTCCACAAAAATTTCTAGACGTCCGTTTCGCCATTCGGACCGACGAAGGCGATACGGGCCATGTTGGTCGCCCCGGGCGTGCCGAGCGGCACGCCGGCCACGATGATGATGCGCTGACCTGCCTTGGCAAATCCATCGCGGAACGCGATTGAGCCTGCACGATCGACCATATCGTCCTGGTCGTGGGCGTCTTCCGCGACTACGCAGTGCACGCCCCACACCACGGCCAGCTTGCGGCCGGTCGCGAGGTTCGGTGTGATGGCGACCACCGGCGGCTTCGGACGTTCGCGCGCCACACGCAGCGCCGTCGATCCGGAACTGGTCCAGCAGATGATTGCGGAGAGGTCGAGCGTTTCGGCGATCTGCCGGGCGGCTTCGGCAATGGCGTCGCCGACGGTGGGCTCCGGCTCGGCGCGCTGCGCATTGAGCATGCCGCGATAGCTCGGGTCGCGTTCCACCTCTTCGCCGATACGATTCATGGTCGAGACGGCTTCGACCGGATATTTTCCGGCCGCGGACTCGGCGGAGAGCATGATGGCGTCGGCGCCTTCATAGATCGCGGTAGCGACGTCGGAGACTTCGGCGCGGGTCGGCACCGGCGACTGGATCATCGATTCGAGCATCTGCGTCGCGACCACTACCGGCTTGCCGGCGCGCCGCGCCAGCCGCGTCATCTGCTTTTGAAGACTGGGCACTCGTTCGAGCGGCAGTTCGACGCCGAGATCGCCACGCGCGACCATGAGTGCATCCGCCATCTCGATGATTTCGGGCAACCGGTCGATGGCCTGCGGCTTCTCGATCTTGGCCATCACCGAAGCCCGGCCTCGGATCATCTTCTTGGCTTCGGCCACATCGTCAGCGCGCTGCACGAACGACAGCGCGATCCAGTCGATACCCGTCTCCAGCGCCGCATCGAGATCGGCGCGGTCCTTCGGCGTCATCGCCGAGACCGGCAAATCAGTGTCGGGCAGGCTAACGCCCTTGCGGTCGGACATGCTGCCGCCGATCACGACACGGGTCACGGCGCGCTCGGGCGAGGTCTCCTCGGCGATCAGACGCACCTTGCCGTCGTCGAGCAGCAGCGCGTGACCGGGGCGCAGCGCCGCCAGGATTTCCGGATGTGGAAGGTAGACCCGGGTCTCGTCACCGGGACTCTTGTCGGAATCCAGCACGAACGTGTCGCCGTTGTTCAGTTGGACCGCGCCATCGGCGAAGGAGCCGAGCCGGAGCTTCGGTCCCTGCAGATCGACCAGGATGCCGATCGGACGACCGTAGCTGCTTTCGACGTTGCGGATTGTCGCCACAAGCTCGCGCATCTTGTCGTGCGAGGTGTGGCTCATGTTGATGCGGAAGACGTCGGCGCCCGCTTCGAACAGGCGGCGGACCATGGCGCTGTCGGATGAAGCCGGTCCGAGCGTGGCGAGGATCTTGATACGGCGCAGACGTCTCATGGCCTGCGTCCGGGCGACGCGCCTGACGTCAGTCCAGACGCGCCCGGAGGCGTTCCGCCCGCAGGGATCGGGCAGACCCGGAAATGCACCTGGTGCAGGCAACCCTGGCACGCGCTGCGGTCCCTGTTCGCCGGACTCCGTCAATTGCACGGTCCACGCGCGCTGGTCGCCGGTATCGATCTCGAAGAAGCCCGTGCGGTCGAAGCCGCGCGCGAGGCAATTGTCGGTGCCTCTGATCGTGAATTCCTTATCGCGCGAGCACATAAAAGCCTGTCCCGACCATTCGCCGCCATGGTCGTAATCTAGAGCATAAATATAATAATACCGTGCGACGAGCGTGCCGCGCAGCAGTGTTTCGCACGCGCGCGACGAGACATTCCACCAACCCTCCGTGGTCCAGCCCTCGGCGTCCTTGTAGCCAAGGGCAATACCGACGCGGCTCGGCGTATTGTTGCAGAGCCGGAAGTCCGCAGCCGCGGGCGCCGCCCACAGACAGGCGACGAGGATGCCGAGCGCAGGCAAGAGGCCCGCGATGCTCGCGCGTCGCGAGAACGGTGGAGGGAGGAATTGGTCTGATTCTGTCATTTAGCGGGGCAAATCGTTTCGCGGTGATTTCGCGTGACCCGTCGTGACCTGTCAACGGCTGGAACCGGCTTTTTATGCCGAGGTGCGCATTTTCCGGTCAGCAAAAACCCAGTTTGGGCTGCGACATGGTAAAATCTATGGCAAGTCTCAATATAACCCTGTCCCGACAGACGATGGCGAGAATCAGCCCATGACCATTGACGACAAAACAAGAACGGAACTGGAAGCCGCGGTGTTTCAGCGTCTGGTCGAACATCTGCGGTCCCGCACCGATGTCCAGAATATCGATCTCATGAAATCTTGCCGGCTTCTGCCGCAACTGCCTGTCGAACTGGCTCAAGGAGGCGGCCGACGCAAAGGGGGTCGACTCTAACCAAGGACGAAAGCCGCGAGGCGGTGTACGGCATGCCGTATGAAACCTGGAAAGCCAAGCATCAGGAAGCGGCGACGCCGGAGCAGGTCGCAGCGATGAAGAAGAGCCATAGCGGTCACTGATCGCTTTGTGTGGGCTGACCCCGCGCGGCCTGTGGGTCGCTGTGGATGAGCATAATGCCGCCTTGACGCCAAGCGCGTCACTCGGGACTGTCAGCCGTCAAATGTGGTGAGGGGCTAACGCATCCGAGCTCACATTCCATCATCATCGGTTGATTTCAGGAGTACCAGGATGGCCACCGCTGCCGCCGCCAAGGAAGAGCCCGCGACCAAATTCGCGAAGGAGCAGCTCAAAGCCATCATCGAGCGTATCGAGCGGCTTGAAGAAGAGAAGAAGACCATTTCGGAAGATATTCGCGACGTCTTCGCCGAAGCCAAAGGCAATGGCTACGACGTCAAGGCGCTGCGGACGATCGTCCGGATGCGCAAGCAGGACGCCAACGAGCGTCAGGAACAGGAAACGATCCTGGAAACCTACATGCAGGCGCTGGGAATGCTGTGAGCGGGAAGCCGTCTCACCGCAAGCCGTCATTCCCGCAAAGCGGTTTTTGCAGATGTAACCGCCGTAAACAGTGCGCAAGCAGTGCGCTCAAATGTGGAGTCGGGACCGGCATTTCTTGAGGCCGGCGCTCAGCGCAGCGAGGCTGTGCGCATCACGAACGATGTCGTGGTCAGGCGGGCGACAGCCGATCCGGTAAACTGATCGCAGCTGATACCCATCTGTGGATCGTCGGAGAAGGTCATCGCGATAGTCTCGTTCGGCTTGATAAAATAAGCCAGCATCAGAGTCATGTCCTGGTCGCCGAGGACCGTTGCCGACATTGTGCGGCTGCTCGGGGTAAGGATCATCGCGCGCATCCAGGCGTCGCTGTCGCGCGTGGCCGCCGCCGCCAGTCGGCGCGAGATCGATACGGCGGCGCTCTGGCCCTGTGCGCCTTTGGCGACGACCGTTGTCACGCCATTGACGGCCATTGGATTGCGTGCGGGTGAGGCGGACCGGATGGGCGGGATCGATGCGGTCGCGGCGACAATTCGCGCGCGGCCGACGTTCTTCGTTGACGGCGCATAGGCCAGCGCCTGGAAGGCATCGGAGATGCTGGATGTCGGTTGCGGGTCGGCCGCGGCGAGCGCCTGGCGGGCGCTGATGGCGGCCACCATCTGCTGCGGAGTGGCCTGCGTCGGGGTCGCCGGCATATCGTCCCAGAAGCCGCGGGCATTGATGATATCGGCCGGCGTCTGCGGTTTGTCGGTTGCGGCCTGTTTCGAGGGCTGGTGCGGCCGGAGTCGTCTGGACATCGGCGGACGCAAGCCTGAAGGCTGCGGCAGGTTTCGGCCGGGGCATCGGGATCGAGTCGGCCGAGGGAGCCGGTGTCGCGGAGGCGAACGTCGTCTCTCTGGTCGCCTGGGCTGTCGGCGACGCCATCCAATTCCTCGTCATCATCGGCGGATTTGCTCCGGAACAGCGCCAGTAGGAAATTCGACGGCTTGCTGCCGGTCGCTCCGTCTTCATCCGCGTTCTGGCCGCGCTTTTCGATGTCTGCCATCGCCAGTTGATAGCCGGGCAGCGGGTTGCCATCGGCGGGAACATGCACGGTGCGGCCGTTCGGGAAGACGCGTACCAGCTGGTCGTGGGTCATGCGCGGCCAGTGCCGCACATGTCCGGTGTCGAGGTGAACGAAGGGCGAGCCCGACGTGGGGTAGAATCCGACGCCGCCGCGCTGCAGGCGAAGTCCGGCAAAACGGATTTTTTCGAGCGGCACGCCGGGAATGAAGAAATCCATCGCGTGGCCGAGCATGTGCTGGCTGAATCGCGCGACGCCGGTGTGTGCGGAGCGGCGGCGAAGCATGGCATTGGTGGCAGGGGAGCGGTAGGCGGAGACGATTTTGATCGGTTGCTTGGCGTCGACATCGCGGTAGACCTCCCAGAGGATGTCGAAGAGATGACGATCCATGGCGGTCTGCTCCTGGCTGCGCCAGTCGCGGAGATGAGTGATTGAGCTGCTTCAGCGCGGCTTCGTCGTAGCGGCCGTCGCGCTTGAAGGTGACGGTCAGGTCTTCGTTGGAATGGGTGTGATGAAACGACAGCGTTCGTGTTTCGTTGAGCGCGGCGGCATCATGCACCGATCCCGCGCCCGCCAACAGGAGAAGCGACGACAGGCCGATGCGATAACCGGCCCTTGGAATCGACAATGATTTCAAACCGCGTGCAAAACCAGCAAGCACGTATGAGCCCACCCAGAGGACGATTCGTCGACGGACCCTTCCACGACCCCGTGTGATGAAAGGGCATAAACTCTAGTCGTAGGGCAGGAGGGTTAATGCAAATTTACCTTAACCCGCCTGCTCACAAAGGATCATTAGCCGCCGGACTGTGGCAAAAAAGAGCCAGGGGGTTAAGGCGACGCGGACAGTGGTGGACAGTGGTTAACGTTAAAAGGGCTTCATCGTGCGATGAAGCCATTGTTTTTAATCAACTAAATCGGTCTGTTGACAGATCGTTACGAGCTAGCGCCGGTAGATCCGGCGTCGATCCTCGGCCTGAGGGGGCGGGACGGTGCTCCGAACAGCCGCTCCAAGAAAGACGGGCCGCTGCTGTTGAAACCGCCGCCAAAACCGCCGCGATCGTCATTGAAGGCGACCCCTTGCGGAATATCGCCCTTGGGACGGGAGTAGCTCGGCTGGGCATGGGCGATCACCGCCTCGAGATCCCGACCCTTGGTGTTGCGGAGCAGCGCCAGCATCGTGGCGTCGCGACCGTAGACGTCCTTGCGGATCTGCAGTTTGCCATCATCCACGAACGCGGTCTGATACGTGATGTTGACCGGAATCGGCGTCGGGAATTTGATGTCGATCTCGCTTCGGCCATACATGTTGCGGATTTTCTCCGGCGTGTAGTGCTCGTTCGGAAACTCGATACCGAGCAATGTCGCCGCATACTGATCTGGATTTTGAACCCGCATGCAGCCATGGCTGAAGGCGCGCTCCTCCTTCGCGAACAGGTGTTTGTCCGGCGTATCGTGCTGATACACAAGGAATTTGTTCGGGAAATTGAAGCGGATGCGGCCCAGCGCATTGCGTTCTCCGGGCGGCTGCGAAATGTGGATGCCGCCGCTGCGGTCGCGCTCCAGCTTGAGACCCATGCGTTCCAGCACGGTCGGATCCTGCTGCAGGGCAGGCAGGTATTCGTTGTAGATGATCGACGGCGGCACGTTCCAGGTCGGATTGACGGTGATGTACTTCATCGTTTCCGTCAGCAGCGGGGTAGCGTGGATTCCCGGCTTGCCGACAACGACGCGGGTGCTCCAGACCTGCGCGCCATGTTGCATTACCTTGAGCGAATAGTCCGGAATATTGAGGATGGCGTAGGCGTTGCCGAGCGACGGCGCGCCGAGCTCGCGCGGCAGCCAACGCCAACGCTCCATGTTGACGACGACGGTGTCGATCTGGCGATCCCGCTTCGGGCTGTTGATTGCCTTGACCGTCCGCTCGTCCAGCACGCCGGTCGCCTTGAGATCAGCATTCGCCTGGAATTTGCGAACGGCCGCCGCGACCTTCGCGTCGTAATGTGTGTCGTCGGCATTTTCGGTAATGCCTAGTTTCGCGCGCAGCATGGGCACGCGCGAATCTTCCATCTCACGGCGGGATGCTTCTTGCCGCGTGCCGGGACGTATTTCAGCGCGGGACCATCCGCGATCTGTGTGACGGGGCCTTCGCCCTGCGCCGCGCAATTCGGCGAGTTTCTTCTTCAGCTCGCGATAGAGCTTTTGCGGCGGATTGTAGCTATCGAGCGCCGCGGATGCGTCCTTCGCGCTGGTCACATTCGTCAAAACCTGCTCGGGGTTGATCGGATGTTCAGGATAAGAAATATCGCCGCTCACTTGCGACCAGTGCAGCCGGCCGCTCTGGGCATGGCGGGCGTAGTCCATCATGCTCGCGGTCAGCTTGAGATCGGCTTCCGCGAGTTGGTCCGGCGATGACGCCGCAGCAAAGTCGGGCACCGGATAGTCGGCGGGATTGAGGCCATCGGCCGCGGCATCCTTGAGACGTGCGATCACGCCCTTGGCGGTCGTATTCAACTGGCCGCCTTCCGGTCCAGAGCGGCGCATAGCTGCGCGCCGTGTAGAATTTTTCGATCGCTGTCCGCTCGGCCTTGCGATCGAAGAACTTCGTGCCTTTGTGTCGAGCAATTCGTGCAGCTTGTCGGCCACTGGCCGGTCCGCCGGCGCGACGTTCGCAGCCGTCATGGATTCGTTCGGCTGCTCGGCCGCCGGCGCAGTGGCGGTCGCGGCAGGAGGCGCGACGGGCGTTGTGCTCGCGGTTGCGTCCTTGCTCGGCTCATCCTTCTTCGCATCGTCCGTCTTGACGCTGTCCGCAGGAGCGGTCGTGACATCGGTAGGCTTGGCGTCTACGGCTTGGCGTCTACAGCCTTGGCATCCGCTGGTTTCGTCTCCGCGGCGTTGCTGTCGGAAGCCTTCGCTGTCGGATGCCTCCGCCTCGGAAGCCTTGGTGTCGGCCGGTTTCGACGCGCTGACGATCGGCGGCGCGGACGGCACATTGTCCATCTTGAAATCGGCCGCGGTGGGCGGCGGAACGTTCGCGGGCTCCGGCATCGGCACCGCGGCGTCGATCGCGAGTTCGGAGGTGGCCTTTCTTCGCGGTATCCGTCTGGGCAAATGCTGTCGAGGTAGAGACTGCCAGACAGGTAGCTGCAAGAGCCATCAGGATCCGGTCGCATCCGGTCCGGTTAGTCGAGTAGTCTCGCATTCCTGCACCCCTTGGGTGAAACTGTCCCGGCATGGAACAATTTTCCGGTCATCTCGTCCTGCGTTCGCCCAAGTCCTGATTTCGGCGTTTCACGATTCAATCATGTAATCATGGACGTTACACGCGTGCGATTCGGGCAGCTAGCGCCACATGGGGCAACTCACGACAAACTGACCTCGATATATGTTGTTTGCAACGCGCGCGTGTTTTGACGCGCGTTTTCCGTTGGTCTGTCACCAAGCCGCAACGGTTCAAGGTTCCGCTCACATTCTGCAAAGCCGGAGAACATCTCGGCCATGACCGATGATTGCGATCAGCCTGTCTCCGCACAGGATGATCCGGATAACGGATCTTTCGTGGCGGCATCGTCGAGCTTGCGATAGAGGGTCGAGCGTCCAATTTTCAGCCGTCGTGCGACCTCCGACATTTGGCCGCGATAGTGCGAAATCGCGAAACGGATGATTTCGGCTTCCATGTCCTCGAGCGCACGCATTTCGCCACCGTTCGTTAGCATCGCCAGGCTGCCGGCGGCCGGAAGCGGCGCAATTGGTATTTCATTACCGGGAACTATGTCTGGCGCGCTGGAAAGGGACGCGGACTCCAGGATCAGCGGCTCGCCATACAGGTCATCCGGTGCTGGCCTGAGCGCCGATCAGCGGAAAATCCGCCACGCCGAGTTGGTCGCCCTCGCTCATGACCACCGCGCGATAGACCGCGTTCTCGAGCTGGCGGATGTTGCCGGGCCAATTGAGTTGCGACAGTCCGGCCATCGCTTCGCCGCTGATGCCGTTGATCGCGCGGTTTTCCTCGGCGCAGAAGCGGGCGAGGAAATGCCGCAGCAGGTTCGGGATGTCGTCGCGTCGCATCCGCAGCGGCGGAATGGTCAGCGGCAGCACGTGCAGGCGATAAAACAGGTCTTCCCTGAACTGCCCGGCCTTGACGCGATCGAGCAGCCGCCGATTGGTCGCCGAGATGATGCGGACGTCGACCTTGACCGGCTTGCGGCCGCCGACCGCTTCGACGGCACCCTCCTGTAACGCGCGAAGCAACTTTACCTGCGCGGCCAGCGGCAATTCGCTCACTTCGTCGAGGAACAGCGTGCCGCCGGACGCTTCGACGAATTTTCCGGTGTGGCGCTCCGTGGCGCCGGTGAACGATCCCTTTTCGTGGCCGAACAGGATCGACTCCACGAGATTGTCGGGGATCGCACCGCAATTGACCGCCACGAACGGTTTGGCGCTGCGCTCGCTGGTGCCATGGATCGCACGGGCGAACAATTCCTTGCCGACGCCGGACTCCCCTTCGATCAGCACCGGGATCGACGAACCCGCGGCCTTCCTGGCCACCGTCATCACATTGGCCATGGTCTCGCTGCGCGTGATGATATCGGCGAAGGTGAGCCGGCCTTCGCGCGAATGACGGATGCGCTGCAATTCGCCCTTCAGCGCGCTGGCGTTGAGAGCGTTGCGCAAGCTGACCTGAAGGCGCTCGATGCCGACCGGCTTGACCACGAAATCGTGCGCGCCGGCCCGCATGGCCGACACCACATTGTCGATGCCGCCATGGGCGGTCTGGACAACGACCGGAACATTGAGGCCGGCTTCGCGGATTTTCGCCAGCACGCCCATGCCGTCGAGGCCTGGCATCACAAGATCGAGGACCATAGCATCGATCGCGGGGCCGTCCGTGGCTGTGAGCGCGGCAACGGCGGCGTCGCCGCTGTCCACCACGATCGTCTCGTAGCCGAACCGCTGCACCATGTTTTCGACGAGCCGGCGCTGGACCGCGTCATCGTCGGCGATCAAAATGGTGGCAGTCATGGCACTCCCCGCACGCTACAACTATCTGTACCGAATCGGGGCACTCTGGCTGACGGTGATTAATGCGCTCTTAAGGTTTGTCGCCTGGCGTCATGTTGCAACAGCTGCCTTGCTGACCGAAATGCATGGGAAGGTTTGGATCGATAATGGCTTCGCGTTCTTCCTCCGCTTCACGCAAATCTGCGGTCACCCGCAAACCCGTTTCTCTTCGCAAACCGGCAGCGAAAAAAGGCGCCGCCACGAAATCGGCTGCGGGGCACCTGCCGGAATGGAATCTCGCGGATCTCTATGCCGGAATCGATGCGCCCGAGGTGACGCGCGACCTCGACCAGGTCGATGCGGACTGCAAGGCGTTCGAAGCCGACTACAAAGGCAAGCTCGCCGCGGAAACAGCGAAGCCCGAGGGTGGCGCGTGGCTGGCGCAAGCCGTGCGACGCTATGAGGCGATCGACGATCTCGCGGGCAGGCTCGTTTCGTATGCGGGGTTGATCCACGCCGGCGACAGCGTCGATCCCGCGATCTCGAAATTCTACGGCGACATCTCTGAGCGCATCACGGCGGCGTCGGTGCATCTGCTGTTCTTTGCGCTTGAACTCAACCGCATCGACGATGCCGTGATCGAGACAGCGATGCAGACGCCAGAACTCGGGCATTATCGTCCGTGGATCGAGGATAGTCGCAAGGACAAGCCGTATCAGCTCGAGGACCGCGTCGAGCAGTTGTTTCACGAAAAGTCGCAGACCGGCTACGGCGCCTTCAACCGGCTGTTCGACCAGACCATCTCAAGCCTGCGGTTCAAGGTCGGTGCCAAGGAACTGGCGATCGAACCGACGCTGAACCTGTTGCAGGATCGCTCGCCGGACAAGCGCAAGGCGGCCGGTCAGGCGCTGGCGAAGACATTCAAGGCCAACGAGCGCACCTTCGCGCTCGTCACCAACACGCTCGCCAAGGACAAGGATATTTCCGACCGCTGGCGTGGCTTTCAGGATGTGGCGGACTCGCGGCATCTCAACAACCGCGTCGAGCGCGAGGTGGTGGATGCGTTGGTGGCATCGGTACGCGCCGCTTACCCGCGACTGTCGCATCGCTACTACGCGCTGAAGGCTGGCTGGTTCAAAAAGAAGAAGCTCGCGCACTGGGATCGCAACGCGCCGCTGCCGTTCGCGGCCACCGGCGTCATTCCCTGGAGTGATGCGCGCAAGATGGTGCTGACGGCCTACGGCGATTTCTCGCCCAAAATGGCCGGCATCGCCGAGCGCTTCTTCACTGACCGCTGGATTGATGCGCCGGTCCGCCCCGGCAAGGCACCCGGTGCGTTTTCGCACCCAACCACGCCGTCGGCGCACCCCTACGTGCTGATGAACTATCAGGGCAAGCCGCGCGACGTCATGACGCTCGCACATGAACTCGGTCATGGCGTGCATCAGGTGCTCGCCGCGAAAAACGGCGCGCTGATGGCGCCGACGCCGCTGACGCTTGCGGAAACCGCGAGCGTGTTCGGCGAGATGCTGACCTTCAAGCGGCTGCTGGCGCAAACGAAGAATGCGAAGCAGCGGCAAGCGCTCCTGGCCGGCAAGGTCGAGGACATGATCAACACCGTGGTGCGGCAGATCGCGTTCTACTCATTCGAACGCGCGGTCCATACCGAGCGCAAGAACGGCGAACTCACCGCCGAGCGCATCGGACAGCTCTGGCTGAGCGTGCAGGGCGAGAGCCTTGGGCCGGCGATCGAGATCAAGCCGGGCTACGAAACCTTCTGGATGTACATCCCGCATTTCATCCACTCACCGTTCTACGTCTACGCCTATGCGTTTGGAGATTGCCTGGTGAACTCGCTCTATGCGGTCTACGAAAACGCTGCAGAGGGGTTTGCCGAGCGCTATCTCGCGATGCTCGCAGCCGGCGGCACCAAGCATTATTCCGAACTGCTGATGCCGTTCGGGCTCGACGCCAGGGATCCGAAATTCTGGGACGGCGGACTGTCGGTCATTGCCGGCATGATCGATGAGCTGGAGGGTATGGGGTAGGCCATTGGCCGACCTGGGCAACCGCCGCCCTCGACGTGAGTTGCGGGGAATTCGGTTGCCGGGCGAGCAGGGCCCCGTTTGACCGCGCTGCCACGGCGATCGCGATCGCGTGGCAAAATGGCGCACGGGAATACGCTTCGTTTATAAAATCTCCCCGGGGATCGGAGATTGCGCGGGGAAACTGCGACCGGTGCGGTTTATACGTGTATTTTTCAACCAGTAATTGTTCCCCTACTGGTCTTGAGCGCTGAAGGCCAGGGTGACTGGGCCATATTTCCGGTCTTTGGCCAACACACTGGGGACAGCCGCTCCAGCCAAAACGGCAAGGGAACGGGGAAGTCAGCACAAAAATTAGGGGCAATTGCCCGTTCTAGATGCGCTGTCAGCACAAAAACAGGCGATGACCACACCAACCGGAAACCGCACCGTTGCTCTGTCATCCCGATTGGGGTAATTCCACACGGCAACATCAACCTGGCTGGAGACTTGACGTGTCAGATCATAGCGAAGTGACCTATTCGACCGCGGATGGAATGGATTATCCGGCGCACGAGGCGACATATGACGCCTTCATCAAAATGGGAACCTACGGCGCTGCCGCAGTCATTTTCATTGTCGTGATGATGGCGATTTTCCTCACCTGATCGTTCGGTCGTTCTTCTGGCTGTCCCGAATCTCCGTTCGCTAGCAATGCGGCTGGTGCTTTAGTCATGCGCGGTTGTCGGCCGCGGGAGGCATCATGAAGATTGCGATAGCGAAGGAAATTGATCCGTCCGAACCGCGGGTGGCTGCGTCACCCGATACGGTGAAGAAGTTCAAGGCGCTTGGCGCGGATGTCGCAATCGAGCCAGGCGCGGGGATCAAGTCGGGATTGCCGGATTCGGACTTCAAGGCCGCGGGAGCCGTGGTCAGCGCCGATGCACTTAACGACGCCGACATCGTCGTCAAGGTGAAGCGGCCTGAGCCCTCCGAACTGGCGCGCTACAAGCGTGGCGCGCTGGTGATCGCGATCATGGATCCTTACGGCAACGAGGCGGCGCTGAAGACGATCGCGGAGGCCGGCGTATCGGCCTTCGCGATGGAGTTGATGCCGCGTATCACGCGTGCCCAGGTGATGGACGTGCTGTCGAGCCAGGCTAACCTGGCCGGCTACCGCTCCGTCATCGAGGCGGCCGAGGCGTTCGGCCGCGCATTTCCTATGATGATGACCGCGGCCGGCACCGTGCCGGCCGCGAAGGTGTTTGTAATGGGTGTCGGCGTTGCCGGTCTTCAGGCGATCGCCACCGCGCGCCGGCTCGGCGCTGTCGTCACCGCAACGGACGTCCGTCCTGCCACCAAGGAGCAGGTGGAAAGTCTCGGCGCCAAATTTCTCGCGGTCGAGGACGAGGAGTTCAAGAACGCGCAGACCGCCGGCGGCTACGCCAAGGAAATGTCGAAAGAGTATCAGGCCAAGCAGGCCGCGCTGACCGCAGAGCACATCAAGAAGCAGGACATCAT
The DNA here is from genome assembly GCA_963764445.1 of uncultured Alphaproteobacteria bacterium. Lineage (GTDB taxonomy): Bacteria > Pseudomonadota > Alphaproteobacteria > Rhizobiales > Xanthobacteraceae > Nitrobacter. The sequence goes on along the minus strand of CAVXSV010000021.1, from coordinate 22,170 downwards.
CATCACGACGGCGCTGATTCCCGGACGCCCGGCGCCGAGATTGGTGACTGCGGAGATGGTGCGCTCGATGAAGCCGGGCTCGGTGCTGGTCGATCTCGCGGTCGAGCGTGGCGGCAATATCGAGGGCGTCAAGGCGGGCAAGATCGTCGATCTCGATGGCGTGAAGATCGTCGGCTTTACCAATGTCGCGGGCCGCGTCGCCACCTCGGCGTCGAGCTTGTATGCGCGCAACCTTTTTTCGTTCATCGAGACGTTGGTCGACAAGACGACCAAGGCGCTCGCGGTGAACTGGGACGACGAACTGGTCAAGGCCACTGCGCTGACCAGGAATGGCGCGGTCATTCATCCGAACTTCCAGCCGAAAAGCGTATGATGATCGTGGGCACAGTCGGTCAACGGGTTATTCCGGGACGCGCGACGCGCGGATTCATCTCCGGATTTCGGATTCACGCCATCGGCGCGAACGCGAGGCGTTCGTCGCCTGGCGTGACCCGGAACGACGAATAGGAACTTCGCCATGGAACATATCGCGCAGGCCGTCGATCCCTTCGTATTCCGGCTCTCGATTTTCGTCCTAGCCGTATTCGTCGGCTACTTCGTGGTGTGGTCGGTGACGCCCGCGCTGCATACGCCGCTGATGTCGGTCACCAACGCGATCTCGTCGGTGATTGTGGTCGGCGCGCTGCTTGCGGTCGGCGTCGGCATGATCTCGAGCGGCTCGGGCTGGGCGCGGGGCTTCGGTTTCGTCGCCCTGGTCTTCGCCTGCGTGAATATCTTCGGCGGCTTCCTTGTCACCCAGCGGATGCTGGCGATGTACAAGAAGAAGGTGAAGTGAGCGGGTTAGATCTCAAATCGATGTCGTCATGCCCCGCGCGGCGGGGCATCCAGTAGGCCGTGGCTTGGCAAGTCATGACTGTTTCGGTGACTGGATCATCCGCTTTCGCGGATGATGACAGAAGAGGGGCTGTTAGATAGATGAACGCCAATCTGTCCGCGCTACTTTACCTTGTCGCTGGTGTTTTGTTCATCCTGTCGCTGCGCGGGCTGTCGAGCCCGGCGTCGAGCCGCCAGGGCAATTTCCTCGGCATGACGGGCATGGCGATCGCGGTTGCGACGACGCTCGCGTCGCATCCGCCCGCCGACGGCATGGCGTGGCTGCTGGTGATCCTCGGGGTCTCGATCGGCGGCGGCATCGGCGCGGTGATCGCGCGCCGGGTACCGATGACGTCGATGCCGGAACTGGTCGCGGCGTTTCATTCGCTGGTCGGCATGGCCGCGGTGTTGGTGGCCGCCGGCGCGTTCTATGCGCCGGAAGCCTTCAACATCGGCACGCCGGGTCATATCCATGCGCAGAGTTTGGTCGAGATGTCGCTCGGCGTCGCCATCGGCGCGCTGACATTCACCGGCTCGGTGATCGCGTTCCTGAAACTGTCGGGTCGCATGAGCGGCGCGCCGATCATCCTGCCGGCACGTCATATCATCAACATCGCGCTCGCTCTCGCGCTGGTGTTCTTCGTCGTCGGTCTGGTGATATCCGGCACCGCGCTCGATTTCTGGCTGATCGTGATTCTGGCGCTGCTGCTCGGTGCGCTCTTGATCATTCCGATCGGCGGCGCCGATATGCCGGTCGTGATCTCGATGCTGAACTCGTATTCCGGCTGGGCCGCCGCCGGCATCGGTTTCACGCTCGGCAATTCGGCGCTGATCATCACCGGCGCGCTGGTCGGCTCCTCCGGCGCGATCCTATCCTACATCATGTGCCACGCCATGAACCGGTCGTTCATTTCGGTGATCCTCGGCGGCTTCGGTGGCGAGACCGCCGTGGCGGCGTGCGGCGCGGCGGCGAGGTCAAGCCGGTCAAGCTCGGCTCGGCGGATGACGCCGCCTTCATCATGAAGAACGCACAGAAGGTCATCATCGTGCCCGGCTACGGCATGGCGGTCGCGCAGGCCCAGCACGCGCTGCGCGAGATGGCCGACAAGCTCAAGGCCGAGGGTGTCGAGGTGAAATACGCAATTCATCCGGTGGCGGGCCGCATGCCCGGCCACATGAACGTGCTGCTCGCCGAGGCTAACGTGCCTTACGACGAAGTGTTCGAGCTTGAGGACATCAATTCGGAATTCGCCCAGGCCGACGTGGCCTTCGTGATCGGCGCCAACGACGTCACCAACCCGGCGGCGGAAGACGACAAATCCTCGCCGATCTACGGCATGCCGGTGCTGCAGGTCTGGAAAGCCGGCACCGTGATGTTCATCAAGCGCTCGCTGGCATCAGGCTACGCCGGCATCGACAATCCACTGTTCTATCGGGACAATACCATGATGCTGCTTGGCGACGCCAAGAAGATGACGGAGAATATCGTCAAGGGGATGTAATACGGCGGTTCAACAGCGGGAGGCCGATATGGCTGACAACAAAGCGAAGCGCGGCGGAAGCGATCGCGGCTTGATAGCGTTGAGTGAAGCCTACGAGGTTCGTTACTGGTCTAAGAAGTTCAAGGTCACGCCGTTGAAGCTGAAGGCGGCCGTCAAGGCCGCCGGCCATTCCGCGAAGAACGTCGAAGCCTACCTCAAGCTGCAAAAGCACAAGGCGAGTGATCGGGCCCGGATCGCACTGAGCCAGCCTTACGAAGTCAGCTACTGGTCCAAGAAGTTCAAGGTGACGCCCGCAAGGCTTCGCGCTGCGGTCAAGGCGGTCGGACATTCCTCAAAGAAAGTCGGCGCCTATCTGGCGCCGAAGAAAGCCGTCAAAAAGAAGAAAACCGTCAAAAAGAAGACGGTGAAGAAGGCGAAAAAGAGCGTCAAGAAGCGCGCAAAATAGCCCATGCCGGCTTTATGAGTTTGCACACCTCAATGCCGCGGTCGGCGTGGATTTTTCCCGCGCTGGCCGTTTTGTTTTTCGCTGGTGCGACCGGTCTCGGCATCACGTTCGTCCCGTCCGCGGCCGGACTCGTATTCGCGATCGTGCTGCTGGTGATCCTGTTCGGCACCGTCTTCGCGGCCGTGCATCATGCCGAGGTCATCGCGGAACGGATCGGCGAGCCCTACGGCACGCTGCTGCTGACGCTCGCGGTCACGATCATCGAAGTGGCCCTGATCGCGACCATCATGCTGGGCGACAAGGCAGTGCCGACGCTGGCGCGGGATACCGTGTTCGCGGTGGTCATGATCGTCTGCAACGGGCTGGTCGGAATTTGCATCCTGGTCGGTGGCCTGCGTTATCGCGAGCAGGAATTCCAGCCCGCCGGCGTCAACATCTATCTCAGCGTGCTGATCGTGTTTTCCGTCATCACGCTGATCATGCCGAACTATACGATGACCACGCCGGGACCGCTGTATTCGGAATTGCAACTCGGCTTTGTCAGCATCGTCACCATGATCCTGTATGGCGTATTTCTGTACACTCAGACAATCCGGCATCGCGACTATTTCATCATCGAGAGCGAGTGCCGACGGGAGGCGATGCGGGACATGGCATCGGGCAGCATGCTGCTGTTCAGCAGCGTGCTGCTGCTGGTGTCGCTGCTGGCGGTGGTGTTGCTGGCGAAGAAATTCTCGCTGGTGGTGGATGCCGCCGCCGCCATGATCGGCGCGCCGACGGCGTTCGGCGGCATTGTCGTGGCCTTTCTGGTTCTACTTCCGGAAAGCCTCGCCGCGATCGCTGCCGCGCGAAAAAACGATCTGCAGAAGAGTATCAATCTGGCGTTGGGCTCGTCGCTCGCGACCATCGGTCTGACGATCCCGGCGGTCTCTATTGCGGCCTATGCGCTGGACAAGACGCTGTTGCTCGGTCTCGATCCGCGCGAGATGGTGCTGTTGCTGATGACGCTTGTTCTCAGCATGTTGACCTTCGGAACCGGGCGCACCAACATCCTGTTCGGGCTGGTCCATCTGTTGGTGTTTGCGGTGTTCATCTTCATGGTGTTCGTGCCGTGAGATCAAGTAGCGAACCACGAGCCTGCAGCCAGATCGGACGTTCAACAGGATACGCCCGAAGTTCGCGTGACCGAATGGCTGCTGCCGCCAGGCAGCGCAGCCGCTGCAAGCGAGATCGTATTTCTGGAAATCGAATTGAAACCGTAGCGAACAGGGCCTTCGGTGACGTCACCGACGCCGCTTCTGCGGCGATGCTTCGAGGATATTATGTCTCATCGCTTGCGCCGCCAGAGCCACTACTGCGGCGCGTGTCTCGCCATCATCCTGCTGGCCTCGGCATCCGCCGCTACAGCTCAAGAATGCCGGATCACAGGCATATGGACCATGGCGCGACAGGCGGGATGTCCGAGCATTCCGAGCCTGCGCACCGGATGAAGCGAAAAAAGCCGGTGGGAGTGGTGCGCAAACCTTCGTCGCCCGCCGCGATGACAGGCATGGATCATGGGGCGATGAATCCCGCGCATATGGGACACGAGATGGCCGGTCATGACACCATGGTCGGCTCTCTCGGTCCGTACATGATGGCCCGTGACGCGTCGGGAACGAGCTGGCAGCCGGACACCTCGCCGCACGAAGGTCTGTCATCGCAGTTCGAAGCCTGGAGCGTGATGACCCACGGCTCCATCAACCTGAATTACGACCGGCAGCCCGGCCCGCGCGGGGCGGAGAAAACGTTTGTCAGCGGCATGCTGATGACAATGGCGCAGCGGCCGCTCGGAGCACGGAACCCTCGGCGTGCGCGCCATGCTGTCACCGGAGCCGCTGATGGGCGCGACGGGCTATCCGCTGCTGCTGGCGACCGGCGAGACGGCCGACGGTGTGTCGCATCTGGTCGACCGCCAGCATCCGCACGATCTGTTCATGGAACTGGCTGCGACGTACAGCCGGAACATCACCGCGAACTCGAGCGTCTTCGTGTATGCCGGCTTGCCCGGCGAACCCGCGCTCGGTCCGCCGGCGTTCATGCACCGTACCAGCGGCATGGACAACCCCGAGGCGCCGATCAGCCATCACTGGCTGGATTCGACGCACATCACGTTCGGGGTCGTGACGGCAGGCATCGTCCTCGACAACTGGAAGTTCGAAGCTTCGACGTTTCGCGGCCGGGAGCCCGACCAGTACCGCTACGACATCGAGCAGCCGGCGCTCGACAGTTTCGCGGGCCGCGTGAGCTGGAATCCGGTTCGCGAACTATCGCTGCAAGTGTCCTATGGTCATCTGAATTCGCCCGAGCAACTCGAACCGGCGGTCAACGAAAACCGTCTCACGGCATCGGCGATCTACACGACGCCATTCGGCGACGGTCATCTCTGGAGTACGACGGCGGCCTGGGGCCGCAAGATGCTCAGTCCGGGGAATTCGCTGGACGCCTATCTGCTCGAGAGTTCAGCGATCCTGAAGAACAACTGGACCCTGTTCATGCGCGCAGAGCGGGTCGCGGAAAATGAACTGACCCATCGACATTCCCGGTCTCGAAGAGAGGACTTTCACCGTTGGCAAAGTCTCGGTCGGCGGAATCTACGATTTCATTCGCACCGATCATGCCAAGTTCGGCATTGGCGGGCTGGTCAGCCGCTACCTGCTCCCGGCCGACCTCGAAACCGGTCTATGGGCGCGACCTTACCGGTTTCATGGTGTTCGGTCGGATCAAGCTGCTCTGACACAAAACGGACACGAAACGTCACGGCAGATCACTCACTTTGCCACCGATCCGTCGCGATTGATCCCTTAATCGGCCCCAAAGTTTCCGCATCAGATCATTGGCGGGAGAGGCCGGTCGATGCTGAAATACGCTTCAAAGTTCTTTTTCGAGAAAATGCTGCCATCCGTCATGGCGACAGTGGCGGGCGCCTACATCGTCAACCACTACATCGTCAGCCAAGCCGGGCGATGCGCCGCTGGCCGCCGCTCTGTCGTCGGCGGTGGTGTCCGATAAGGCCGTCGGCAACAGTTCTGAACCCGGCGTTCGGGCGAAGGGCATTTCCGAGAAGGCCATCGCGAAGATACCGGCTGAGAAGGTGCAGCCCGAGAAAGTCGCGGAAAAGCCTGCCGAGAAGCCGGCTGAAACCGCAAGCTTGCCGGCCGACACGAAAAAACATCAACCGGCGCCGCGCGAGAAAGCAGTTGCCAAGGTAACGTCCACGCCGGCTGCTCCGGCACAGACGGCCTCGGTCCCGGACGATCATCGCGATGCCAACGATCTTGCGCGGACCGTGATTGATCGCTTGCGCGGCACGAACGATGCGCCGGCGCGGGCCGAGGCGTCGCCCTCAACCAGAGATCTCTCATCCGCAGCAGGAAGCCGGTCGTCAGCCGGTCGAATCCACACCGCCGCGCGTGCAGGAGGCCACACGCACCGCACCTCAGCCGGCGATGCAACCACTCCCGCCTGCGATTCAGGTGTCCACACCGGCCATCGAAACTTTCAATTCCGACGCTGCGCGGGCAGCGGAGAATCCGCAATCCGACCGTGCGGACCGTGCGCGTCGGCCGATTCCGCCCGCCGATATTCCGGAGGCGTCGCGGCCGCTCGACCTTGAGGCCAATGCGGCGGCATCGGGAGACGCGCGCCCACACCACTGTCGCCGATGACATGGTGTCGGCCGCGAAATCGGTTTTCCAGGCGGTGCTGCCGCGGTAGGCGCACGCCTTGACAAAATATCGTGGCTGAAACGAAAAACGCGGGCCTTGGGGCCCGCGTTTTTCGTATCAGATCCGATGTCTCGTCTCGTTTTAGCGAGGTGGGCGCGCACCGGCGACCTGGACCGCCACGGCCACCAGCGCCGCCGCGATCACCACCGGCGGCGGCGCCGAAGACCGGTTTCGGCTTCATCGGTAGCAGGCCTTCGCGCTGCAGCTTCTTGCGCGCGAGCTTGCGTGCGCGGCGCACGGCTTCGGCCTTTTCGCGGGCCTTCTTCTCGGAGGGCTTTTCGTAATGACCGCGGAGCTTCATCTCGCGGAAAATGCCCTCGCGCTGCATCTTCTTCTTCAGCGCCTTGAGGGCTTGATCGACATTGTTATCGCGAACGAGAACCTGCACGCGGCATCCTCTTTCAATTTGCACGGATTGAGAATTCGTCAGACAACGGAAGGGCCGACAAAGGCCAAGCCCTCAGCGTCAAGGGCGCCGATGTATCAGATCAAAACAGGAATGTCCACCGTTGGACGGTGGTTTGGATCGTCGGTTACACTGAAAATTCAGGTAGAATTCCGACAAAGAACCCTACTGGGGTTCAGGAATGCTTCATAATCCAGGTTTCTATGGTTCCTTAATCGCGGGATGGTTAATTCCCGCAACCAAGGGAGGCGTGTCATGGATATCAGGAAATACGCGGCCGAACTGATCGGCACCTTCTGGCTGACCTTTATGGGCTGCGGCAGCGCGGTCATCGCCGCGGCTTTTCCGCAGGTCGGCATCGGGCTGCTGGGCGTCGCTTTTACCTTTGGTCTCAGCGTTGTCACCATGGCCTACGCGATCGGGCACATTTCGGGCTGCCATCTCAACCCGGCGATCACGCTGGGTCTGACCGCCGGCGGCCGGTTTCCGGCAGGGCAGGTGGTACCGTATATCATTGCCCAGGTGATCGGCGCGGTCGCGGCGGCGGCGCTGCTTTACGTGATCGCCAGCGGGGCTCCGGGCTTCGATGTCGCTAAGGGCTTCGCCTCGAACGGCTACGGCGAGCATTCGCCCGGTCACTACAGCCTCGTGGTCGGCTTCATCACCGAGGTGACGATGACAGCGATGTTTCTGTTCGTCATCATGGGATCGACCCATGGTAAGGCGCCAGCCGGTTTCGCACCGCTCGCGATCGGACTTGCGCTCGTGATGATTCATCTCGTCAGCATTCCCGTCACCAATACGTCGGTGAATCCGGCGCGCAGCACCGGTCCCGCGCTGTTTGTTGGCGGCTGGGCTCTGCAGCAGCTCTGGCTGTTCTGGGTGGCGCCGTTGATCGGCGGCGTCATCGGCGGAGTTGTCTACCGCTGGCTCAGCGACGAGCCTGAAGGCATCGTTGCGGGACGATAAGCGAGTCGTCACACGCACAGGACCGCCCTCAGTCGTCGCCCCTGACCTCTGTCACATGACCCATCTTGCGGCCAGGGCGCGGCGCGCCCTTGCCGTAGAGATGCACGGCGGCGCCGGGTACGGCGAGCCATTTCCGGTAGTCGAGGATGTCGTCGCCGATCAGGTTTGTCATGACGGCGCTACCTTGCCGGACCGGTTTGCCGAGTGTCCAGCCGGCGACCGCGCGGATGTGCTGTTCGAACTGAGATATCGAGGCGCCGTCGAGCGTCCAGTGCCCGGAGTTGTGGACCCGCGGCGCGATCTCGTTGACGAGTAGCATTGGCCCGCCGGCGCCGGGCACCACGAACATCTCCACGGCCAGCACGCCGATATAATCAAGCGCGGTCGCGATCTTTTCCGCCATGTCGTAAGCTTGCGTGGCGAGCGCATCGGGAATCGCGGCAGGAACGCGCGAATACTTCAGGATATGATCGCAATGCTCGTTCTCGGTGACGTCGAAGCATTCGACGCTGCCGTCGGCACCGCGCGCGGCGATCACGGAAATCTCGCGCTCGAACGGCACGAAGGCCTCGAGGATCGCCGACTTGGTGCCGAGGTCGTCCCAGATCGCATCGAGATCGTCGCCCTCGCGAATGATGGCCTGACCCTTGCCGTCGTAGCCGAAGCGTCGGGTCTTGATCACCGCCGGCAGGCCGATGATGTTGATCGCCTCGCGCAACGCCTGCACCGACGCCACGTCGGCATATGCGGCGGTGCCGATCCCAAGTCCGCTGACGAAATCCTTTTCAACCAGCCGGTCCTGTACCGTTTCCAGAATGTGATGGTTCGGCAGCACAGGACGTCGCGGCGGCGACGATCATCGCGGTTGCCGCCGGGATATTCTCGAATTCGTAGGTAATGACATCGGCATCGGATGCGAACAGTTCCAGTGCCTCGACGTCGGCATACTCGGCGCAGGTGGCATTCTGCACAACGTCGAATGCCGGCGAGTCCGGATCCGGCGAGAACACCTGGCAACGCAGCCCGAGGCGCGCCGCCGCCAATGCGAGCATCCGGCCGAGTTGTCCGCCGCCGAGAATTCCGATGGTGTCACCCGGCTTAAGCGTCACCCGCTGAGAACCGCTCACGCCGATTCCTCCGGATGCTCGCCCACCGCTTCCGTCTGCTGCTTGCGCCACGCGGCGAGGCGGCCGGCGAGCGCCGGATCGTTGAGCGCGAGCACGCTTGCGGCCAGTAGCGCCGCATTGATGGCGCCGGCCTTGCCGATCGCGAGCGTTCCCACCGGAATGCCGGCCGGCATCTGCACGATCGAATACAGCGAATCGACCCCGGCAAGCGCCCTGGACTCCACGGGCACACCAAGTACCGGAAGTTCGGTCAGTGACGCCGTCATACCGGGTAGATGCGCAGCGCCACCCGCACCCGCGATGATGACCTTGAAGCCCTCAGCCTTGGCGCCCTTGGCGAAGGCGAATAACCGGTCGGGTGTCCGGTGCGCGGAAACAATTCGTTTTTCGCAGGTAACGCCAAGCGCGGCGAGGGTTTCCCCGGTGTGGCGCATGGTCTCCCAGTCCGACTGACTTCCCATAATAATGGCAACGGCGGCAGTCATTCATAATTCTTTCGGGAATCCAGAAGCATAGTCTGGATTATAGGAGGGCGTCTTGACGAGGCAAGCAGTCTGGAATGGACTATCCTTTCTTGGTGAACGGCGGCAAGTCTTGTGACGATGAAAAAGACATCCAAAGCGTCCTCTTCCACGGCCGTGAAACGCAAGGCGGCACGCAGCAAGGCGGTGCCTGCCGCAAGGCTGGCCAGTACGCCGGCGGTGCGCCTGACCATGCTCGTGCCGAAGCGCAAGGCGAACGGGAACGAGATTGCGGCCGAAACCCGAGCCACCCTTCGCCGCCTGAAATCTGAGCTCGCGGCGGCGCAGGCGCGAATCGCCGAACTTGAGGCCTCCGCAGATACCGATTTTCTGCTCGGCGTTCTCAATCGCCGCGGCTTCGAACGCGAACTCCATCGCTCGATCGCCTATATCCGGCGCTATCACGCGAACGGCGCGCTCATCGTGCTCGACGTCGATCGTCTGAAGCCGATCAACGACGCCTACGGTCACGCGGCGGGAGACGCAGTGCTGAAGGCCGTGGTCACGGCGCTGTCGTTGCATGTGCGATCCTCCGACCTGATCGGGCGGCTCGGCGGTGACGAATTCGCGCTGCTCTTGTGGAATCTCAGCGAGACCGACGCCAGGGCCAAGGCATCGGTGCTCGAAGAGACCATCGACCGGCTGGCCTTCACTTTCCGTGGACGGACGATCACGGCCGGCGTATCCGACTGGCGTCGCCGTCCTCGGGCCGCACGCCGATGCGGGCACCGCGCTGGAGCAGGCCGACAGCGCGATGTACATCCGCAAGGCGCAGCGACGGAGCGATTGAGATGCGGCCGCGTCAGCGGAGCGCTCAGGCCGCGCTCTGCTTCACCCGCGACAACCGTTCGAGCGCCGCCGACATTGCTTCCTGCATATCCTGCAATTCAGCTTCCAGATATTCGTTGGCCATGATCAGCGCCTTGATGGTGCTGCGCAGGTTGCCATCGCACATCGCGATCGCCTGATCGCAGGCCTGTTCATAACTGCTGTTGTCGGCAAGCGGCTTCGAGTCGGACATGACGGGTCTCCGGCAGAGAATCGGGTGCGGTGCGGGAAATCAATGTTCTCTTTTTGTTCCAGCCAGTCAAGCGCGCGCTCTTTTACATCGCACGACGCTCACAGTATGCAGCCTCTACCGCGGCCGGCCGCGCGGTTCAGGCGATAATATCCGGGGTGATCTGGTCTTCGATGAAGGCGATGCGGTCGCGCAGCTGCAGCTTGCGCTTCTTCAGCCGCTGCAGCCGCAGTAAATCGGGCGCGGGCGATTGATGCAGGGCATCGATGGCGGCGTCGAGGTCGCGGTGTTCCTGCTGCAGCCGGGCGAGCTCGGTTCCGAGTTCGCGCTCTTCTTCGTCGGTCATGATGACGTACTGACTTGAATCGCGAAGAGTTTGCGAAGGGTTGGGAGTTTCAGCTGCACGAATTATCGCCCTTGCCCGTGCGCCATGCAAGTCACTGGGTTCCGCGCTTACGATTCATTTCTGATAATCCCTCAAATATGATTGACGCATTTTTCTGTCCCATCGACAGTCGGCCATCGTTCATGTACACTCGGCCGTCCGGAGCGAATCTGAGGTTTAATCTTACCGAGGAGTTTCGAATGGCAATACAGGCGCATCTCGCTGAACTGGAACGGAAACATCGGGTCCTGGAAGGCGAATTGCACGATGCTCTCTGGCATCTTTCCACTGATGATCTGAGGATCGTCGAATTGAAGCGCCGGAAATTGATGGTCAAGGATGAGATCGAACGACTGAAGCTCTCCACGGCCGAGACTATACACTGAACCATCCCAATCTCTGCCTTTGAGGATCCGCGGCACTTGAAGCTGCGGGCTTGCTGTCGGTTTGCTGCGGCGGACGGTGCGGCGTGGCCGGAGTTGTCGCGCTACGCCCCGGCGAGCGCGGCAACGTGATCCGCGATCGCAAGTGACGACGTCAGGCCGGGCGATTCAATTCCGAACAGGTTGATCAGCCCGGTCACGCCGTGGTCTGCGGGCCCTTCGATCATGAAATCCTGCTCCGCGACGGCTGGCGGCACGATCTTGGGCCGGATTCCGGAGTAGGCCGGGATCAGCGTGCCGTCGGGCAGTTCAGGCCAGTAGCGCCGGATCGCCGGGTAAAACTGCGCCGCCCGCGCCGGATCGACAGCGTAATCCGGGATCTCGATCCATTCCACGTCGGGACCGAACCGCGCCTGCCCAGCGAGGTCGAGCGTCAGATGCACGCCGAGGCCGCCCGGCTCTGGCACCGGATAGATCAGTCGCGAAAACGGCGTGCGGACACTGCAACTGAAATAGTTTCCCTTGGCAAGGTAAGCCGGCGGAATCCGGTCCACGGGCATGCCTTCGATGCTGCGCGCTACCGCCGGGAGCGCCAAGGCCGCCGGCATTGATCAGCAGATCGCAAGCGAGCGTCATCGGCGTGTCGCCGCCAGTCTCGATTTCCAGCCCGTGTGGCGATCGCCTTTGCGCGCAACAGCGGCGTGTGAAACGCGAACACCGCAGCATCGCGCTCGGCGTCGCCGCGCAATGCCAGCATGTAGGCGTGGCTGTCGATAATGCCGGTCGATGGAGACAGTAACGCGGCCACGCAGCGCAGCGCCGGTTCGAGCGCGTGAGCGCTTCGTCGCCGTCCAGCATCTGCATGCCTTCGACACCATTGGCCTCGGCATGTGCCCTGATGGATTGCAGCCTCTCGGCGTCCTGCTCGGTTGTCGCGACGATCAGCTTGCCGCAATTGCGGTGAGGAATGCCGTACTCGCGGCAATACTCGTAAAGTGCGCGTCGGCCGCTGACGCACATCCGCGCCATCAGACTGCCGGCGGGATAGTAAATGCCGGCGTGAATCACTTCGCTGTTGCGCGATGACGTTGCCGTTCCGATCGCTTCCGCCGCATCGAGAACGATGACCTCGCGACCCGATTGCGCGAGCCGCCGCGCGATCGCGAGCCCGACCACGCCAGCGCCGATCACCACGCACTCAACCCTGTCCATTCGCGGCCTAGTGTCCGATTCCGAAGTTCGCATGTCCTTGCAGCAACCTTTGATGCGAACTTCGGAATTGACGGACCTGCGACCTACAGTCCAGTCTGGTTTGGGCTCGAGTTCCCTTGGCGAACTCGCCGGACAATCGCGCAACCCGCAAGGCCGTTTCCGTTAACAGGGCATTAATCATGGAAGACCAATTGCGGAAATCCAAGTCGCATTTTTCGGTTGCAGGGGTAAGCATTTACCCGATTCAAACCCGTGAGGCCAGACACTTCCGCCGGTAAATCTCGGAAGCGTGATGACTGGCAAGAATTGGCAGGCCAGCGGCAAGAATATCGTTACTGCGGTGGGGCTCGTGTACGCGGTTGTCGCGGCGGTACCGGCGAATGCATGGGCCGCGGCCAGCAGTTTTTCACCAGACAGTTATATCTCCGGACTGACCCGGCGTCGTCTGGGAAATTCTTGTTGGCGGCTTCATTGCCATTTCCTTTCTGGCGGCGGTGACCATCTGCGTGATGTCCGGGCTGCGCAAGGTCAATCGCGCGCATCTGCGCAGACATGCGTTCATCAGCTCTGCGCTGAACAATCTCAACCAAGGCGTGGTGATGACGGATTCGCGCAGGCGGATCATCTTCTGCAACGACCGCTATCTCGAAATCTACGGGTTGCTTCGATCGGATATCCGGGCGGGCATGACAGGTCGCGGAACTTCTCGATCTGCGTCGCGCGCGCGGTGTGTTCGACGCCCGCAGTAACGAACTCTATCGATCGTCGAATGCCTGCGAGAGCCTTGTCACCGAACTGCCCGACGGGCGTTTGATTGCATTGAAGCGTTTCAGGATGCCGAACGGCGGCACGATCGCGACGCATGAGGATTGCAGCGAACAGCGCAAGCTTGCCGAGGCAGCTGGCGACCACCAAGCAGTTTCTCGAATCCGTCATCGACAACGTCCCGGTGTGCATCGCCGCGAAGAATATCGAGGACGGCCGTTACATTCTGGCCAACCGCGCCTTCGAGCGCTTCTCGCGCCTTTCACGTGATTTCATCGTCGGCAAGCGCGCCGATGAGATCTTCAGACCGCAGACGGCTGCCAATATTGCCGCGGCCGACCAGATCGCGATGGCCTCGCCTGAGGGCCATTACAGCGAAATGGTGGTCGAGCGCGGCTCGGAAATGCGCACGCTCGCCAATACCCAGGTGGCGGTCCGCAACGAGGCCGGTCAGCCCGTGTTTCTGATCACCTTGTTCGAGGATGTGACCGAGCGTAAATCGCTGTCGCGCGAGCTGGAGAACGCCAAGAAGTTCCTCGAAACCGTTGTCGACAACATTCCGGTCTCACTCATTGTCCAGCGCGTCAGCGACGGCCATTACCTGCTCGCCAATCGCCGCGCCGAGACGATTCTCAATCGCCGCCGCGAGGACGCTATCGGGCTGACCGCAAGCGATATCTTCGATCCGCGCGAGGCGAAGCTGATCCTCGCTCGCGATAAAACGGCGATCAGAAAGGGCGGCCTCTCGACCGAAGAACATCCGATCAGCACCAGCGAAGGGTTGCGGCTGTTCCTGACCCGCCGTGTCACCGTGCCCGGCGATGACGACGAACCGCAGTATCTGATCAAGACGCACGAGGATGTGACCGATCGTCGTCAGACCGAATCGCGCATGGCCCACATGGCCTATCACGACGGGCTGACCGACCTGCCGAACCGCACCGCGTTCCTGAAAGCGCTGTCGCAGATGATCGAGGCGTGTCAGGGCGCGAATGAGGAGTTCGCGGTACTGTCGGTCGATCTTGACGGCCTCAAGGAGATCAACGACGTCTTCGGCCACGCGGTCGGCGACAAGCTGCTGATCGAGGTGGCACGTCGCATTCAAAACGCGGCAGCAGGGCGGTGTCATCGCCCGGCTCAGTGGCGATGAGTTCGGCGTGATCATCGATGGCAAACAGCCCGCCGTTGGCCGGGCGCTCGCCGAACAGCTCGTCGAGGCAATGGTACCGGAATTTCTGATCGACGGTAAATCCGTCCGGACCGGGCTGACCACCGGCATTTCGCTGTTCCCGCGCGACGGGACCGATCCCGCGTCGCTGCTCGCCAATGCCGGCGTCGCATTGTTTCGCGCCAAGGCGAAATCGCGCGGCACCATCAGCATTTTCGAGCCGGAGATGGATCGGCAGATCCGGGATCGCCGCGTGTTGCATCAGGATCTGTCGAACGCCATCCGGAACGGCGAACTGTCGCTGCACTATCAGCCGCAGGCGCGCACGGGCGGCGAATTCGTCGATGGTGATGTAACCGGCTTCGAGGCGCTGGCGCGATGGCTTCATCCGACCCGCGGCTTCGTTCCGCCCGGCGATTTCATTCCGCTTGCCGAGGAGAGCGGCCTGATCGTAGCAATGGGCGAGTGGATTTTGCGCGAGGCCTGCCGGGAAGCTGCATCCTGGCCGAACCCGAAGCAGATCGCGGTTAACCTGTCGCCGGCGCAGTTCATTCACGGTGATCTGGTGAGTCTCGTGCATTCGATTCTGCTGGAGACCGGCCTCAATCCGAGCCGGCTGGAGCTGGAAATCACCGAAGGCGTGCTGATCGAGGACTTCGAGCGCAGCCTGGCGCTGCTGCGGCGGCTGAAGGCGCTGGGTGTTCGTATCTCGATGGACGATTTTGGCAGCGGCTATTCGTCTCTGAGCTACTTCCAGGCGTTCCCGTTCGACAAGATCAAGATCGACCAGCGCGTTCGTCATGCATCTCGGACGCAATCCCCAGTCCGCGGCGATCGTGCGCGCGGTGATCGGCCTCGGCCACGGTCTCGGCGTCTCGATCGTCGCGGAGGGCGTCGAAACCCAGGAGCAACTCGGCTTCCTCGCCGACGAGGGCTGCGACGCGGTTCAGGGTTATTTCATCGGCAGGCCAGCGCCGATCGCGCAGTATGTCGCCCTGATCGGACGCCCACGGACTCTCGATACGATCTCCCGCAAGGCTGGCTGACAGCCGTATTCACCGACAGCCCGCGCATGGACGTCGTGGATTTGACATTCGCTACCCGCTTGAGCGCAATCTCCGGGCGTGAATGCCGCATCCAAAACTCCGCCGGTAACTGTGTATTGCCGGTGGTCCTTTGATTCTGACATTTGCAGGGACTTGCTGAAAACGGATACGAATTTCGGAATTGGACGATTGGTCTGCACCGCGAAACGAGGCGGGATGGAATGACTGACGAGGTGAGACCTGTCCCTGATGCGGCCGGGTTGCCCGGCACGCCGCTGCTGCAGGTCGATGCGGTCATCAAGCGCTTCGGCCAATTTACCGCGGTCGACCGGCTGTCGCTCGACATCAGGGCAGGGGAGTTTTTCGCGCTGCTGGGGCCGAGCGGCTGCGGCAAGACCACGCTATTGCGGATGCTGGCCGGATTCGAGACGCCGGATGCCGGGCAAATCCTGCTCAATGGACGGGATATCGCCAGCGTTCCGCCGCATCAGCGTCCCGTCAACATGATGTTCCAGAACTATGCGCTGTTTCCCCATCTCACCGTGCGCGACAACATCGCCTTCGGGCTCAAACGCGCAGGCCTGCCGCGCGTCGAGATCGTGAGCCGCGTTGCCGAGATGGTCGCGCTGGTGAAGCTCGACGGGCTGGAAAAGCGCAAGCCTGACCAGCTCTCCGGCGGCCAGAGACAGCGCGTGGCGCTGGCGCGCGCGCTGGCGCGGCGTCCGCAGTTGCTGCTGCTCGACGAGCCGCTCGCGGCGCTCGACAAGAAGCTGCGCGAGAACACTCAAGCCGAACTGATGCGCCTGCAGCGCCAACTCGGCATGACCTTCATCATCGTCACCCACGATCAGGAGGAAGCGATGACGATGGCGGATCGCATCGGGGTGATGGATTCCGGGCATCTCGAGCAGGTGGCGACACCGCGGCAGCTCTATGAGGCGCCGAATTCGCGCTGGGTCGCCGAGTTCGTCGGCGGCATCAACATCATCGAGGGTGAGGTCGAATCGCGCGACGCCGGTCGCGTGACGGTCGCGACGCGGGACGCCGAGCAGGTGGTTGCGGCCGCGCCGCTGCAGGCACTGACGACAGGCCGCGTCTGCATCGCGATTCGTCCGGAAAAGATCCGGCTGTCGCGCGGCGAGCCGGCGTCCGATGCAGGTCGCGCGGCGGCGATCAACCGGCTGGAAGGCATCGTCACTGGTATCAGCTATCTCGGCGGTCAGACCGCCTATCAGGTCAGGCTAGACTGCGGCGCGCTGCTGCGCGCGTCGGTTGCCAACACGGCGCGGCTCGACGTCGATGCCTACGACACCACGCAGCGCGTGGTGGCGTGGTTCACGCCTGATGATTGCGTGGTGCTCGACCGATGAGCGGGCGCCGTCTCTTCGCAGCTTCGGCCCGCAGGGCGGCGGGTCGCACCGCTTTTGTGGATGCTGCTGTTCTTCCTGCTGCCGTTCGGCTTCGTGCTCAAGATCAGCCTGTCCCAGACGGCCATTGCGCAGCCGCCCTATCTGCCGGTGTTCGATCTGACCCAGGGTATGGCCGCCATCAAGGCGGCCTTTGCGGCGCTGTCGCTTGAGAATTTCAGGCTGCTGGCATCGGACAATCTCTACATCCTGTCCTACCTGCGAAGTGTTGTCGTCGCTTTGCTATCGACGGTGATCCTGCTCGCAGTCGGCTATCCCGTCGCCTACGGCATGTCGCGATTGTCGGAGCGGTGGCAACCAATCGCGATGACGCTGGTGATCGTGCCGTTCTGGACCTCGTTCCTGATCCGCATTTATGCCTGGATCAACATCCTCCAGCACGACGGTCTGCTGAACAAGATGCTGCTCGCGCTGCATCTCGTATCGACGCCGGTGGTGTGGCTGTCCACCGATACCGCGATGTATCTTGGCATCGTCTATTCCTATCTGCCGTTCATGATCCTGCCGCTCTATGCGACGCTGGCCAAAATGGATTCCACGCTGCTGGAGGCAGCCGCCGATCTCGGCAGCTCGCGGCTAAAGACCTTCTGGCTGGTGACGTTTCCACTATCGCTGCCGGGTGTTGGTGCGGGTGCGCTGCTGTGCTTCATCCCAATCATCGGCGAGTTCGTGATTCCGGATCTGCTGGCGGGCTCGAATTCGCCGATGATCGGACAAACCCTGTGGCTGGAATTCTTCACCAACCGCGATTGGCCGGTGGCATCGGCGATCGCCATTGTGCTGCTGGTGCTGCTGCTGGTGCCGCTTCTGGTCTACGACGGGCTGCAGCGCCGCCAGCTCGAGAGGAGGGCGATGATGGCCGCGCGTGAACAGTCCGGTCTTTCGTGCTTCAATCTCATCTCGCTCGCGCTCGGCGTCGCGTTCTTGTACCTGCCGATCGTCGTTCTCGTGATCTATTCGTTCAACGCCTCGCGACTGGTGACCGTGTGGGGCGGTTGGTCGCTGCACTGGTACGTTCGAATTTTTCAACGATACCGCGATGTTGTCCGCGGCCGCGATGAGCCTGCGGGTCGGCGCGGTCTCGGCTACGGCGGCGACGCGTGCTCGGCACGCTCGCGGCGGTGGCCCTGACGCGCGCCGAGGGCTTCCGGGGGCGCACGCTCTTCTCCGGAATGCTGTACGCGCCGCTGGTGATGCCCGAAGTGATCACCGGGCTGTCCCTGCTCCTGCTGTTCGTTGCGATCAATGCGGAGCGCGGGATTCTGGACCGTCACGATCGCGCATACCACGCTGACCATGTGCTTCGTCGCCGTGGTGGTGCAGTCGCGACTTGGATCGCTCGATCGAAGTCTTGAGGAGGCCGCGATGGACCTCGGCTGCGATCCGCTGCGGGCGTTCGTCAAGGTGACGCTGCCGCTGATCCTGCCGGCCGTCGCTGCGGGCTGGATGCTGGCCTTTACGCTGTCGCTGGACGATCTGGTGATCGCGAGCTTCACCACCGGACCCGGCTCGACGACGCTGCCGATCCGGATCTACTCGGAGGTGCGCCTCGGCGTGAAGCCCGAGATCAACGCGATCTGCACATTGATCATCGGCTTGATCGCAGTCGTCATCATTGCCGCATCGCTGGCCTCGAAACTGTCGAGCCGGCAGGGCGAAAGCGCCGCACCGTTGTAGGGATTGGGCTGACGAGCTTGTCCGCGGCGAGGAGCGTTAATTCGTGCTTGACGTCCCGGCGGCTGCCGGGGCGGCTGGAGCCGCCGCCTCGGGAACCGCTTTCTGGTCGGTCAAACGCTCGATCACCGAGCGAAGCGTGTCGCGTCTCTTGCGGTCCTTGACCGCATCGAGCAGCGGCGCCGACGCCGGAGACCGGCGGATCAGGCTTTCCGGATCGGGAAAGATCAGCGGATCGTCCCATGGTCCCTGGACCACGAACGGCAGGTCGAAATTGCGGGCATCCGCCGCTGCCTCGTCAGGCTTACGACGCCCTTTAGATCGTAGTCGCGTGCCGGGACCGAGGCGGTGCCGGTGAGGGTGAGACGTGCCGCAGGTCCCTCGACGCGCACATCGGTCGCGATTGCGACACCGTCGCTGAAATTGAGCGCCACGTTCAGCGTGTCGAACGGCGTCTTGCCGCTGCGGAAATTTCCGCCGCCGGAGAGCGGCTGCCGCTCCAGCCGCTTCAGCAGTTGCTCGACGTTGAACCCGCTGATGGCGCCGTCGTGCCCGGTCAGGACCGCTGTCCCGTCAAGCGATTGTGCCAATCCGAACGGACTCGATCCCTTGGCTTCGAGCGAGACATTCAGATTGCCGCGCCCGGAGAGCCGGCTGGTGCCGAACACATCGCTGGCGCAGGCTTGCAGGTCGACATCGGTGAACTGAAACTGCGCCTTCACATCGGCAGCCGCGTCGGCGCGCGAGATTCCGAACGATCCTTTGGCGATCCCGTCATAGATTTGCGCTTCACCGATGCTGAGCGCCAGTGTTCCGTTGCGCAGGTTGGCGCCGAGCGCGGTTCGGCCGAGCCTGGTCGAACCGACGGTGACCTTCGCCGCCGACAGCCGCATGTCGAGGTCGGTGGCGGACAGCGCATCCAGATCGAACAACTGCCTGTTCCAGTCGCGAGCGCCACTGGCGAGCAGACGGATGGTCGAGATGTAGGGCGTGAAATCGAGCGCGCCGGCGGCCAGCGTCGCCTGCAGGGTCTGCCGTCCGTTGTTGGCGTAGGTCATCACGCCTTCGGCGACATTACCGTCGAGCTCGATGTTGACATTGGTCAGCGCGATCGATGCGCCAACGACGTTGGCGCGCGCCTTGAGCGCGAAGCGGCCGAACCCGCCGCTGCCGGGTGGAGGCTGCCCGGTCCAGCGCAGCGCCTCGCGCAGCGAGGTGCTGTCGGCGGTCAGCGTACCTTCCATCATCAGGCTGATCCCGTTCGCGACCGTGCCGTCGAACGCGAATTTCAGCGGCGCGCTGGCGATCCTCGCCTTCAGGCCGGACCGTTCGCCGGACAGCGCCGCGAGAAAATCGCTGAGGCTGATGCTGCCGTCGACGCGTTCACCGCGCCAGTCGAACTGTCCGGTCGCGGCGAACGAGCGGGAGATCGAGGGCCACGCCAGCGACAGATCGATGTCGCCGAGGTTCTCGGAAACCTCATTGGCGGTGTCCTCATAGCTGAGTTCGCCATCCTGGATGCGGATTTCCGAGAACGAGACCGGGCTGTCAGCTCCAGGCTTCATGGTTCGCGCGATTGTTTCCATAAACGGGGTCCAGTTACTCTGGCCGTCGGCGGCGCGTGTAACGCGGATGTGAGGGCGCAGCATCATGACGTCGGCGATCTGGAAGCTCTGCATCAGCAGCGGAAGCAGGTGCAGATTGGCGGTCAGCACATCGACGCTGAGCGCAGGGGCATCGGCGTCGCTGCCCTTGATGCGGACATCATGGAACGAGACGTAGCTGCCAGGAAAAACCGCGACGTCGATACGGCCGTCGACGACGAAGTCGAGGCCTGTCACCGCGCGAATTTGCGCTTCCACCGCCTCGCGCACGGCGTCGCGGTCGAGCAGCCGCGACATGGCGGTCAGCCCGATCAGCGCAACTCCCAGAATTGCCGCAACCGGCATTCCCAGGCGCTTTATTCCTTCGGCCATCGTCAATGACATTTCCGAGGTTGGTTGACTTCACCAAGCGGTCCGGCGCCGACTAGGCTACGCCCGAATTTGATTGGTTTTCTTGACGGTTTCAAGGCGATAGGGACTCCCGATTGACGCACCGCGAAGATTGCGCCTAATACTCGCCAATAACCGTGTCGGCGCGCTGGCAATCGGCGCCTCCCTCCTTCAGGTCGCACCCATGAACAAGGTCTATCCCGACGCCAAATCGGCCCTCGACGGCATCCTCAAGGACGGCATGATGATCATGTCCGGCGGCTTCGGCCTGTGCGGCATCGCTGAGACGCTGTCGGACGCCATTCGCGACGCCGGCGTCAAGAATCTGACCGTGGTGTCAAACAATGCCGGTGTCGATGGCATCGGACTGAGCCGTCTGCTCGAAACGAGGCAGATCAAGAAGATGATCTCGTCCTATGTGGGCGAAAACAAGCTGTTCGCCCAGCAATATCTCGCCGGCGAACTGGAACTCGAATTCAATCCGCAGGGCACGCTGGCCGAGCGCATCCGCGCCGGCGGTGCCGGCATTCCGGCGTTCTACACCAGAACTGGCGTCGGCACCCTGATAGCCGAAGGCAAGGAAGTGAAGGAGTTCGACGGCCAGAAATATCTGATGGAGCGCGGCCTGTTCGCCGATCTCGCCATCGTTCACGCCTGGAAGGGCGATACCGCCGGTAATCTGGTCTATCGCAAGACCGCGCGGAATTTCAATCCGATGATGGCGACCGCGGCGAAGGTCACCGTCGCCGAAGTCGAACATCTGGTGCCCGCAGGCGAGATCGACCCCGATCACATCCACACGCCCGGCATCTTCGTCAAGCGCATCGTCGAGGTGGGCACCGTCAGGAAGCACATCGAATTCCGCAATACCCGCCCGCGTCCCGCGGCATGATCCCGAAAAGTGGTCTTCCGGTTTTCGGAGTAGATCATGCCGACATAACGTGACCGCCTCGCCGACCGGCAAAAGCCAGATAAGAGCAGTCCCGATGGCCTGGACCCGCGAACAGATGGCAGCGCGCGCCGCCAAGGAATTGCGCGACGGCTATTACGTCAATCTCGGTATCGGCATTCCGACGCTGGTTTCAAACTTCATCCCCGACGGTATCGACGTTCAGCTCCAGAGCGAGAACGGTATGCTCGGCATGGGTCCGTTTCCCTATGAGGGGGAGGAAGATCCCGACCTCATCAACGCCGGCAAGCAGACCGTGAGCGAACTGCCGACCACCAGCTATTTCTCCTCATCCAACTCGTTCGGCATGGTGCGCGGCGGCCATATCGACCTCTCCATCCTCGGCGCGATGCAGGTGGCGCAGAACGGCGATCTCGCCAACTGGATGATCCCCGGCAAGATGGTCAAGGGCATGGGGGGCGCGATGGATCTCGTCGCCGGCGTCAAGCGTGTCGTCGTAGTAATGGAGCATTCCGCCAAGGACGGCCCCAAGCTGCTCAAGCAGTGCAACTTGCCGCTGACCGGCGAGAAGGTCGTTG
>CAVXSV010000020.1:0-64599 GCA_963764445.1 uncultured Alphaproteobacteria bacterium | reverse complement strand
TCTTTTCCGATTCGACATGACGGAAATTGGCCAGTCTGTTCTTGATAATGGAAACGATATGGGCCTTGTCGACCGCAAAAATTCCGGACTATTCACGGCGGTTGCAATCCTGTCGAACAGCCCATCAGTCGCCGTAAGGCTGGGCACATGCCGGACCGCTGCAACGGTTTTCAGATCTATGTCGATCCGGACCTCGCCCGCTCCGACGAATTCCTCATAAGGTTTTTCACCGCTGGTATCGAGCGGAGTAAGCAGCACTGGCCAGCGGCCTGAGCGAGCCAGTTCTCGGACCGAGCGCCGTGCGTCATCCTCGCGATCGAAGAACTCCGGCCGGTAGCCATGTGCCATTAATACCCGGACCGCAATGTCCTGCAGCGACTGCAATTCGATCTCCGGCTCCATTTTCGGGAAAATGATGTGATGGTCCGGAGCACAAAACGTCGCGAGTATGCACAGCTCGCCGGCTTCGCGATGGGAGATGAAATAACGCTTTGTCTCCCGCGGTGCCGCCAGCGGTTGAAACCGTTCGAGACGATAGCGGAACCCCTGCAATAGACTGCCATTCGAGAAAGCCACATTCGCGAAGCGAGCCGACGTGGTGGCCTTCGCCCTTTCGGCGGCGACCTCAAATACAAGATCTTCCATCAGACGCTTGCTAGCGCCCATCAGGCTGGTGGGATTTGCGGCCTTGTCTGTCGAGACCGCAAAGTAGCGTTCGCCATGCCGCCCGCGAGCCAGCCATTGCTTAAATCTGATGTGCTTGACGATATTGGTGTCGAGCATCTGCAGGACCGAATAAATGTCCTTTTCAGATCGCACATGTTTGAGCGCCGCGAAATTTAGCACGATGTCGTAGGGCTCGGATTTGGCGAGCAGCCGCTCCATCACCGCGCCGCCGTAGTCGATCGGCAGTGCGCGAAAGTCGAGCGCATCGGGCAAGCCCTCCGGCCGGCCGCGCAGATCCCGGACAAGTTCGGCCAGATAGTTTTCGCTGTGGTCGACGACATGGACGCTGCTCGGACCGTAGTCCACCAACAGCTGAGTGGTGGCCGCCCCGATCGATCCTCCGCCCCCGACCACCAGCACACGGCGTCCCCGGACCAGCCGGTCGATGTTGGCGGCCTGCTCGCTGATGTCGTGGTGGATCAATGAATTTTCCCGTCGGGTCACCAGCGCGTCGAGTTGTGACGCACTCAGTTCAACCCGCAGAGCCTTGGCAATGTCAGTCGGCATCGATCAATCCGTTTCTTCAGGCTTCACTTCGATCGGATGTCTCTGGAAAGTGTCAGATCTGCACGCGGCGCGCTGCTCCCCATCATAGTCGGATCATAATCGGCATCGTCGCGCCGCGCCCCGGCATTGCGACGATGCTGTCGGTCGAGCAGATACAGAGGACGGTCTTTGACTTCGTCGAAAATCAGGCTGACGTATTCGCCCAAAACGCCCAGGAAAAATAGCTGGACCCCGCTGCCGAAGGAGACCATCGCGATCATCGACGTCCATCCTGGCACGTCGACGCTGCCGGTCGCGTACATCAGGATCTGCACGAGAGCGCCGAGCAGGCTGAGCGTCGCCAGAATGAATCCGGCCCCGATGCAGAAGCGCAACGGCACCTTTGAAAACGAGCAGATTCCGTTTAACGCGAAATTCAGCAGCGTTGCAGGTCGGTATTTGGATTTTCCCTGCTCGCGCTTGATCGGGGTGAACGGCACGAAACTGACGCGGTAACCCACCCAACTCACCAGTCCGCGAAGAAACTGGTTGTGTTCCCGTATTTCCTTGCGAAATACCTGCGCGACCCGACGTGATATCAGCCGGTAGTCGGCGGCTCCAGATTGGAGATTTACAGCGCCGACCTTCATGAAGGCAGTGTAAAACCAACGCGACGTCGAGCGCTTCAGCCAGTTGGTTTCCGCGCCATCGGTTCGAATCGTTTGGACAATCTCGGCCCCTTCCTCCCATTGGCGCAGCAGTTCCGGAATGAGCTCCGGCGGATGCTGAAGATCGCTGTCCAGCATGATGATGATATCACCATCGGAATGATCGATACCGGCGACCAACGCCATTTGATGACCGAAGCGTCGGGACATCGTGAGAATTTCGACGCGCCGGTCGACCTGACCGATCGCCACAAGGATCTCCTCGGTCCTGTCAGGGGATGGATCGACAACGTAGGTGATATGGACGGTGTAATTGTCAGGAAGAGTGTCGAGGGTTTTCGCAAGTCGGGCATGGAAGGAGGCGATGACCTCCTCCTCGCGATAAACCGGGCAAATTACGTCCAGAATGGTCATGACCCGGTCCGCAATTTGACCATTTCCCGCAACCCGACAGCCAGCGTTGTTTGCGGCTTCCAGCCGACGGAATCGTAAAGCGCGGAGATATCTGCCTTGGTCAGGTCGATCTCGTTTTGCCTGCGTTGAGCCTTTCCGAAGTACGGCTTGTTGACCCCCGCAGCTTCACGAACCAGCTGGATGACGTCTTCCACCGAATGGGCGGCACCACTCCCAACGTTGAATACGGAACCGCTGCTCGCCCGTGTCGACAGCAAAATGGCTTCGATGACGTCGTCGATGTAGATATAATCGCGGCTCGGCTGTAGATCCATCACTTCGATCTTGTCGTAGGCCGGGTTGACTGCTTGCTCGACGATAAAAGGAATCAGGAAGTTCGAGGCTTGACCCGGGCCGTATACATTGAAAAGCCGGAGCGACACCACGTTAACGCCGTAGGTTTTCGCAAAAAAGCAGCAGGCCTGCTCGGCCAGATACTTCGAAAGTGCGTATGGATTATTGGCGTCGATTGCATCGGTTTCTCTGATGGGAATGCGCTGCGGGTTTCCGTAGATGTAAGCGCTGAGAAATGACACGCCGCAACCATGCCGGCGGCATTGGTCCAGGACCCGGACAGTTCCCAACGTATTGGTTTCGATGAATTCCACCGGATTTTCCCAGGCTGCAGGAACACCGGTGCGCGCCCCGGCGTGAAACACGTGGCCGACTCCCGGAGCGGAAGCTGGTCTTTTGTCAGATCCACGCCAGCGCCCCGCGAGGTCCGGATCACCGTCTTTCCCAAGGCGTCCAAACGATCACAAAGGTGCCGTCCGACAAAACCGGAAGCCCCCGTAACCAGCACGGTATCCACTCCCGCAAGAATCTCGTCTCCGAAGGATTCTACCCGATCGAGCATCAGAGACCCAGTTTGGTTTTGAGAGTGGGCCACTCCTCGATCGCTCTTTGATAATCGTCGGGTCGTCCGATATCGAGCCAATATCCCAGGTGAAATTCGGCGCGGAGTGGATTGCCGGCCGCGAGCAGCTTTAGAACCAACTGATCGAATCCGAATTGTTGAGACGCAGGAATTTGGGGAAGGATACGCCGGCTGAGGCAATAAATTCCCATGCTAACGTTATAGGGGATCGACGGCTTCTCATGGAAACCCTTGATGAAACCATCGTTCACCTCGAGCACGCCAAAATCGATATGCTGCTGGCGCGCGGACGCAGCGACAGTCATTAGGCGATCCTCGGCCCTATGCTTGGCCAACAGGGCGGCAAAGCCGATGTCCGAGAGGATATCGCCATTCATAACGAGGAAGTATTCCGGAAGATCGGAAATCAAACGCAATGGGCCCATCGTGCCAAGCGGTTCAACCTCGAGCGAATAATCGATTTTCACGTTCCATCGGCTGCCATCACCGAAGAATGCTTTCAGCAATTCCGCCTGATGGTTGACCGCAAGCGTGATGTGGTCGAAGCCTTGGATTGCGAGTTGACGGATGATGATTTCAAGTATCGGCTGATCAACGATCGGCATCAAGGGCTTTGGCAGCGATACCGTGAAAGGATGCAAGCGCGTACCACGCCCACCTGCCAAAATGACTGCTCTGGACACGTATATCCTCCAAATCTGGCAATTGCGCCCGGAACTAACCCACTGATACGCCGTCTAGATATTCTTGCTCGCCTCCGCTTGTCAAAGCGCGGGACCTGGACGAGGTCAACGTGTGCGATGGAACCGCGTTTCAGGTGGCGGCAGACAAACTCCCTGTTCCCACTGCGTTCTAACGGGCAGCGGCTGTGGCAATCGGCAGAGGATGCTGCCGATATCTCCGTACCGATCGTTCTTGAAATTTGACACTCAAGGTGCGGTGCTTATCGCCTCTAAGGATGTAGAGCTGGAGCTGAACAGGGATCAGTGGCGAGCGCAGCGCCAAAATAGCTGATGATGCAAGCGGCGATTCGGGATAGTTGAACCCTTATTCACGCCGGCGCTTGATCACCAAACGGGCTGGGTTGATGAGATCACGTGCCTTTAGCAACCATGGCTCCAACAAAGGAGATGTCACGAATCCCCCAGCAAAGACATATCAAGCAAGGTTCTGCCGTTAGGCCCCCGATCTGTAGCAATCAACATCGTTGACTTCCCAAAGCGATGAGATAATGCGGCGCGAACTCGCTAGGCGGGCGTCTCGATTTGCAGGAAAAGTATGTCCAACCGGATTATTCCCTTGATCATGTGCGGTGGAGCTGGAACGCGATTGTGGCCGCTTTCGCGAGAGGGCCGTCCGAAGCAGTTTATCAGCCTGTTTGGCAAGCATTCGACCTTTCAGGACACCATGCTTAGGGTATCGGACCAGCGCCTGTTCGACCGCCCGATTGTCGTCACTGGCGTCGCCTACCGCTTTATGGTGCTTGAGCAAATGGCTGAACTGGGGCTGCAGGCTGATATCTTGCTGGAACCTGCCCGACGCGATTTGGGTCCCGCCATTGCCGCAGGGGCTGCTTTCGCGATGACACGAAGCGCCGACGCCGTGGTGCTGGCGCTCGCCGCTGATCATGTCGTACAGGATACTGCGGCATTCGTCGCTGCCTGTGAAGCATCGCTGAGTGTCGCGAGTGCAGGCCGTATCGTAGCGTTTGGCGTCAAGCCCGAGCGTCCTGCCACCGAATACGGATACATTTCGCTGGGCGATGATATCGACGGTCGCGTCCATTCCGTTACGGCGTTTGTCGAAAAGCCAGACTCTCGCCACGGCAGAGCGCTACGTCGCTGACGGCTATCTCTGGAATAGCGGAAACTTTCTGTTTCGCGCGGATACGCTGCTTGAGGAATATCGGGCCGTCGATGCTACGAGCGTCGATGCGGTAATCCAGGCCATCGACAAGGCAGAACGGGATCTCGCCTTTGTGATTTTGGACAAGACGGCCTTTGAAAGCGCAAAGCCGATTTCTATCGACTACGCCGTGATGGAAAAGACGGCTCGTGCGGCCGTCCTCCCGGTATCGTTCAGTTGGTCCGACGTCGGCTCTTGGCACGCCGTATGGGAATTGTCCCAGAAGGACGAACAAGGCAATGCTGCGCATGGCACCGCGGTGTTTGAGAACTCGCGGAACTGCAACGTGTCGTCAGACAAGGCGCTAGTTGCGCTCGAAGGCGTCGATGACCTCGTCGTGGTATCGACGCAGGATGCAGTGCTGGTGTCGCGGAGCGATGCGAATGGATTAAAGCGGCTGGTAGCGAAACTCAAATTGATCGCACCTCACGTCACCGAGGACCATCCCAAGGTTCATCGACCGTGGGGGTCGTATCAGTCGCTCGACATCGGAGATCGCTACCAGGTCAAGCGCATCGTGGTGAACGCGGGCGGCCGGCTTTCTTTGCAAAAGCATCATCATCGCTCGGAGCACTGGATTGTGGTGCATGGTACGGCCCTGGTGACTGTCGACAACACCGAGAAGATCGTTCACGAAAACGAGTTGATCTATATCCCTATCGGCGCCACGCATCGGATGGAAAATCCTGGGAAGATTCCTCTTGAACTAATCGAAGTTCAAACAGGAAGCTATCTCGGCGAGGACGACATCATCCGCATTCAGGATGATTATCGCAGGTCCTAAATTCTCAATATAACTGAGCGGGAAGCTGACGGTAGGTGCCAATACAGTGCGAGAGCCGAAGTTGCCGAAAATGAAACTTCGCTAACTGCCGCCAACGAACGCGCCATCCGCGACGTATTGGAGAAGGCTGGTGTCGAATTTATCAGCGAGAACGGAGGTGGCGCCGACGTGAGATTACGCAAGCGTTCCGCATCCAAATTATCGATGCCAGATGAGCGCGATGTTGATTAGTAAACCACCGGACATCGTAGCTCAGCTCGAATCGCAGATGATCGTTCACTCACTGCCGTTGTGGTCGAGCGAAGCGTGGGATTCGCGTCCGAGTAGTTTTGTTGAGCGCCTCGATCTGAACGGTCGCGCGAACCGCGAGGCGCTGAGGCGCGTGCGCGTTCAAGCGCAACCCAAATAATTCTGCTGCAGAGTTCAGCCGCGGGGGCCGACAAGTTCTGTTAGACAGGTGCGAAACACCACAAAGTGGACATCGCGAAATTGACGACGAAGCCAGGAAGGGTGGAAGCGAGTTTTGCTGAGCCGGTCGAGCGTTGTTCCTAAAGTCGGCCAAATGAAGTTTCCGCAAAAAAGAAATTGAGGTTGAAATTGCGCGAGGAGCAGTCATCTGCGTCATAGTTTTGAGAACGCGGACATCAAGCGTTCATTTGATCACGCGGCGCTGCCTCGCCAAGCGCCGACGCCATCGCCGAGATCAGCGGTTTCATGAAGAACGCGTCGTTTGCCGGCATGATGTCGGTCCGCAGGCCGTAGGTTTTCAGTTCGTCCGAGACCACAGGCCCGACCGACGCGATTTTGGTGCGGTCGAGGCCGGCGCGCAGCTTGTCCTCGCAGAGGTGGATGCGCGCGACCTCCACAAGCCGGCGCACCTGCCCCGAACTCGTCAGCGCAATGACATCGACCCGGCCGTCGGCCATTTCTCCGATCGCTTCGACGATGTTAGCCTCGGCGGCGCTCGCATCATAGATGTAGGGTAGCACCGGATCGACGGTCGCGCCCTGCGCGGTGATTTTTCCAAGCAGCACGCTGTGGTCGCGGTCTGGATAAAGCTGCAGGCCGACGCGATGGCCGTCGAGATCGAGCCGCGCAAGGGTATCGGCAATACCTTCGGATGTCGGCTTGTCGGTAGTGATCGTCGCCTCCAGTCCGATCTCGCGCAGCGCCTTGCCCGGCTTCGGGCCGCGCGCAAACGTGCGGGATTTGCCGATGGCCGCGATGAACGCCCGATCGAGGCCGATCCGCCGCGCAGCTTTGACAAGACGCCTCAACCCTTCGCCGGTGGTCAGCACCAGATCGTCATGCGGGGTCTGGATGCAGCGCCTGATCCAGTCCTCAACGGGCGCAGCGTCCGGCGCGTCGCGGATGGTGAACATCGGGCATTGCAGAACCTCGGCGCCTTGCTCTCTCAGCAAGCGGGAGAATTGCGCTTCCTCGCGCGCCTCAAGGATCAAGATACGGAAGCCGGATAGCCTGTCAGCCATGATCAACCCAGGAGGTCAGTCGTTGATCGATTTAACGTATTGATTGTCCCTCGGCGAGGAGAGTGGCGCAAGGCCGATGTGGGTGATAGAGCAGGGCGCAATTTCGTTCCGATCGTCCGACCCAACCGCCATTCCTGCACCCATGCCCCACCATCAATATGTGCTGACGCTCTCCTGTCCCGACCGGCCCGGGATCGTGTCTGCCGTGTCCACGTTCCTGGCCCATAACGGCCAGAACATCATCGACGCCCAGCAGTTCGACGACGCCGAGACCAACCACTTCTTCATGCGGGTCGTGTTCAATGCCGCCGATCTCGCGGTGACGCTGTCGACGCTGCAAACCGGTTTCGGCGCGATCGCCAAACGCTTCGGCATGACCTGGCGGATGCGCGACCGTGCTGCGCGTCGCAAGGTGATGCTGCTCGTCTCCAAGTCCGATCATTGCCTGGTCGATATTCTGTATCGCTGGCGTACCGGCGAGCTCGAGATGATTCCGACCGCCATCGTGTCCAATCATCCGCGCAAGACCTATGCGCATCTCGATTTCGGCGACATCCCGTTTCACCACCTGCCGGTGACGAAGGAAACCAGGCGCGATCAGGAATCCGCCATCCTCGACCTTGTGGCGGAGACCGGCACCGATCTGGTGGTGCTGGCGCGCTACATGCAGATCCTATCGAACGAAATGAGCGCAAAGCTCTCGGGCCGATGCATCAACATCCATCATTCCTTCCTGCCGGGATTCAAGGGCGCGCGACCCTATCATCAGGCCCATGAGCACGGCGTCAAACTGATCGGCGCCACCGCGCACTATGTCACCAGCGACCTCGACGAGGGACCGATCATCGATCAGGACGTCGAGCGCATTAGCCATCGCGATACTCCCGATGCGCTGGTCCGGAAGGGACGCGACATCGAGCGGCGCGTGCTGGCGCGTGCGATCCGCCATCACCTGGAAGACCGGGTGATCCTGAACGGCCGCAAAACCGTGGTGTTCATGGATTGAGCCGCGCGTAGGCAAGCCGAGCGCTAGTGGACCGCACCCATCGCGTTTGACGGTTTGGCGGTGTCGCCCGTCTTCGGCGTCAGACGCTGGCGTTCACGCTCCTTCATCATCTCATCGTATTTCGCGGTCCCGGGCCGCGGAGGTGCGTCCGCGGGAAGGCCGCCGGCCCATTGCGGAATCACTTCGCCCATTCCGGCGGCCAGATGCGAATTGATGCTGCCGCATCCCCCCAGACTGCACACGATCGGAAGGGTGCAAAGCAGGATCGGGATTCGGCGCACGCGATACGTCATGGCTGAAGTGCTTATTATCCCGATGTGGAGATTACGGGGCGGCGTCGGCGTTTTGGGCCTCTTGGCAGGTCTTTTCGACCCATCATTGAATGGCTCCGAAAGATTAGCGGCGCGCATGCTGCGCGATTTCGGTATCTAAACACCTTGTTCGCAGGTCCCCGCCGTTTGACGGGCTGATCGGCGTTCGCCGGATGTAGACGGTGTCGTCGGGCGCTGGTGCGGGACCCGGTGACGCGCAGGACAGCGCGAGATGAAGAAATCTGCTTGCCCACCTGGCGCAGCCGGCGGTCGAAAACCAGCGGTGGGACTTAAGCATATCGTACGCGCGATCGCCGCCATTTGGGACGCGATGTTTCGGAGTACCCATTGGCTCGCAAGCCGATGCGATCAAGGCTTCCTATCTTGCCAAGCGACGTAAGAGTGCTTCAGGTGGAAGCTGATTCGCAAAAATCTCGGGAGATAGCATTCCCCGCCGGGGCGCGCGGTTTTTGGCGGAGGAGGTAAACAAACATGGGACGTCCTGCTCGCAAGATACCGATATCGAGAGTGGTCGGCAGTTCTCCGGAATTCTCACTCACAGATGGAAATTGGAAGAAAATCGAGGCGCGCGTATGGCTGCGCGCTGTCGGACACTATTCGCCAGAGTATCGTCGAAACAACGAACAGATTTCTCGCATCGGAAGTCTTTGAACGAAACGCCAAACCATTGAGGCCGGCGGTCGATCTGGTCGAGTCGATCAAAGCCGTATCCAACAATCTCCGGAAGGAGCTTGCGACAGCGGGGGGCGATGCAGGCGCTTTTGCGCAATCTGTTATCAAGGAGCATTTTTTCTCATCTCACCTCAGAATTGAGCCGTATGAACAGTTGTTTCACGCGCTCGACGACGTGATGTCTTCGTTAAGCGCGGCCTGCATGCAAGCGCTGGCGGAAATGGATGACCCGGATGCCAGGGTATTCCGTGATGGTGCAAGTTGGGATAACTGGATTCGAGCGCTGACGAAAATTGCAAAACAAAATAATCTGCCTACCGGTGCGTCCAAATCTGGCAGTACGGAAGCAGACGTGGGGCCTTTCGCGAGGTTGATAGCGGCCTTGCAGAGTCATCTGCCGAAAAAGGCGCAAAGCACGCCAATACCCGTTTGTCAGAGGCCATTTATTCCGCGCGACAACTCATTGAAACGATTGAAGAACCATAAGTCAGGCACGCATTAAATTAAAACCGCGTTCAAAAAACGTCCTTTCCAGCGTGCGGTAATTCCCAGAACCTTGCAGCATCAATGCCCGACAGTGGGCGTGCATCAGGAAAGGTGCTGCATGGTTAAAATTTCTGCTGTCAACGATCAAGTCTCGCCTGGATGCCGGCTGCGCCGGCACGAAGCCTCCGCGTATCACGCTCGCGTAACCGAGCCATAGCGACATGGAGAGCTAGACGTGGCGAATAAGCAAACGATGCGGCAGTCCGACAGACGACTACACACTGGAAGCCTGCAACCAAGTCGTTACGCTCATGGGCGCTGGGCATTCGCTTACCGCAGCCGCTGGCGCAATGGGAATTTCCCGCGACACGATCAACCGCTGGATGGATGCGCACGAAGAGTTTAGACGACGCTGTATCAAGGGGGAAGGCTGCGCGTGTCTTCGCCCTTGAAAGTCAGATGCTCGCCAGCGAGAATAGCGCCGTTGTCAACGCCCGCCGCTTTGCTCTGGTCAATGCCGCACCCGAGGAATGGCGTGAGAAACCAGTTGTCGATCTCGACAAGGCGGCCGACCCGATCCGCCTGTTCGCCGAGCAGCTGATCGGGCACGGCGATTCGCCCGCGACCGCAGGAGCCCAAGATCATCGAGCACGAGCTTGCTGCGCCGCCCGCGATCGAGCCGCAGAAGAGCGTAATCATCGACGACGCGGATGATGACGAGCCACGCCTTCACACCGTTTCACGCGAAAGCTACGAGGACCAAGACGCCGAAGGCGTCTTATAACAATGGGTTTATACTCTGCCGCCCACACGATATTTGTAACCACCGAAGGTCTCGAATAGGCTGAGAGTGCTTAGTAGGCGCCATGATCTTTGCCTTCGGAAAAGCGGCTATGTTTTGTCTCGGCCGACGCTGCTGTAGACAAAACCCAGCTCCGCCATCTCGTCGGGACGGTAAATGTTGCGCAGATCGACCACGATCGGCTGCTTCATGATGCGTTTCAGGCGCGGCAGGTCGAGCGCGCGGAACTGGACCCATTCGGTCACGATCACTAGCGCGTCGGCGCCGTCTGCGCAGGCATAGGCGTCGTCGCAATAGTCGATATCGGGAAGCTCGCGCCGTGCCTCCTTCATGCTCGCTGGGTCGAAGGCACGAACTTTTGCACCCATATCGCAAAGGCCGGTGATCAGCGGGATCGACGGCGCCTCGCGCATGTCGTCGGTGTCGGGCTTGAACGACAGTCCGAGCACCGCGATCGTCTTGCTCGCGCAAATTGCCACCCAGCGCGTTCGCCACCTTGCGCGCCATCGCGCGCTTGCGGTTGTCATTGACGGTGACGACCGCCTCCACGATCCGAAGCTGGGCGTCGTGGTCTTCCGCGATCTTGACCAGCGCGCGGGTGTCCTTGGGAAAGCACGGAGCCGCCATAGCCGGGGCCGGCGTGCAGGAACTTGGTGCCGATGCGATTGTCGAGACCGATTCCGCGCGCGACCTCCTGGATGTCGGCGCCGACCTTTTCGGACAGGTCCGCGATTTCGTTGATGAAGGTGATCTTGGTCGCGAGAAAGGCGTTGGCGGCGTATTTGATCAGTTCGGCGGTGCGGCGCGTGGTGAACATCAGCGGGGCCTGATTGATCGACAGCGGCCGGTAGATATCGCCGAGCGCCTTGCGTCCGCGTTCGTCGGATGTCCCGATCACGATGCGGTCGGGAAACTTGAAATCGCGGATCGCGGCGCCCTCGCGCAAAAATTCGGGATTGGACACGACCACGATATCGGCCGACGGATTGGCCTCGCGGATCAGGCGCTCCACCTCATCGCCGGTGCCGATCGGCACCGTCGATTTGGTGACGACGACCGTGAATCCGCGGACGGAGGCTGCGATCTCGCGCGCCGCGGCGTAGACGTAGCTGAGGTCGGCATGACCGTCGCCACGGCGCGACGGGGTGCCGACGGCGATGAA
The DNA here is from genome assembly GCA_963764445.1 of uncultured Alphaproteobacteria bacterium. Lineage (GTDB taxonomy): Bacteria > Pseudomonadota > Alphaproteobacteria > Rhizobiales > Xanthobacteraceae > Nitrobacter. The sequence goes on along the minus strand of CAVXSV010000020.1, from coordinate 52,750 downwards.
CACCACATCGGCCTCTGCCACCGAGCCGGCGCAGGTCCGTGGTGAAATCGAGCCGCGCCGCTTGCACGTTGGTCGCGACCAGCGCCTCGAGGCCGGGTTCGAAGATCGGGATCTCGCCGCGGCGCAGCGCCGCGATCTTGTCCGTGTCCTTGTCGACGCAGGTGACCTGATGCCCGAAATCGGCAAAGCAGGCCCCGGACACCAGGCCCACATAGCCCGTGCCAATCATGGCAATGCGCATCGAACAAACCTATCGGCTGGTGATCACCCGGAGGGCGACTTGTATGGGCGCGTCTTAGCAGACCGACGTTGGGCTGACGAGGTGTCCGCGAATGTCATAAAAGATTGAAAGAAAACAGGGATAAGCGGCAATGCCGCCAGTACGCCGGATTTCAATGGTGGGCAGATGATGATACGATGCCAGCTTCACCGTCCGCTGCCCACCGTCCGGCCTCATGACAAACGACGAACTGCTGAGCCAGATTTCCGACTATTGCCGCCGGGCCGGCATGGCGGAATCGACCTTTGGCCGGCGTGCCGTCAATGACGGCAAGCTCGTGCACCGGCTGCGCGAGGGCAAGCGCATCACCATCGACACTCTGAACCGGATCGAGGCCTATATCGCGGCGGGCTCGCCGGATGGCGCAGCGCCGGGCCGCAAGCCGGAGCCGATCGAACGGCGCGATCCCCGCGCCAATTTCCGTTTCTTCGAGAACCGGCAGAAATATCTGCTGTTCGTCCATACCTGCAGCGAGAAGCGTGTCATCGCCGATCGTGTCGCGCTGGAATTCGGCAGCATCCATCCGCGTCCGCCGGCGCTGCGGGTGTTCGATGCGGGCGTCGGCGACGGCACCGTGCTGGCGCGGGTGATGCGGTCCATGCACCTCCGCTTTCCCCACATGCCGTTTTACATCGCGGGCAAGGAGCTCAGCCTCGAGGACATCAAGCTGACGCTCGACAAGGTGCCGGACCGGCTGTTTGAGCATCCGGCGACTGTCATGGTGCTGACCAACATGCATTATGCGGAGGCGCCCTGGCTGGCGCCCCGGTCGCCGCAGGCTGCGGCCGGCATGGTCTGGCGCGAGGTGGCCCTGCGAGGGACATCCTCCGGCGACTTCGAGGCCCAGATCCGGGACCTCGGGCCGTTTCTGGAGGAGAACTGGCGGGCCAGCGTCAGCCCCGTCACGGGGATGCCGATCTACGAGCGCCCGGTCGTGCTGGTGTTCTACCGGGAGGACCATCAGTTCCTGCTCAATTCGGTGGTTCCACGGGCCGGGCGGGTCGAAGCCAACTTCGATCTGGTGATCGCTTCCCAGCCGTACCGGGCCAAATCTTCCGTGAATTTCAGGGCCAGGAGAATTATCGCCCCGCTGGCTCGGGGGTTGCGGCCGGGAGGGCGTTTGATAGGAATACATTCTCACGGACAGGATCCCGGACTGGAGATTGTCCAAGCGGTCTGGCCCGGAGAAAACCCTTTCGCGGTGAGCCGTCATGAGTTATTGCGCGCTGTGAAATACGAGCTCGGTTCGGCGGCGCGCGACCTCAATTTTAACGCTTATGCCGACCATCGTTCGATCTTTCGCTATGATATGGAAGCGCTGCCCAATGAGGTCACCGGGTCGATCGGAACTTCGACGGCGTTTGCAGCGTGGAACGCGGCGGTTTACGTCGCCCAAGTCGAAGATGACCGGTTGACGGAAATAACTCAAAGCGGCCGCTATCTCGACGCCACCAGAGAGGTTTTGCGCAAGCACAACGGTCTCTGGTTCTACGACGAATCCTACGTCATCTCGCGTCGCCGGGACTGACATTCCAGGACAACAGCACGAAAGGGCCGCCCGGTCTGGCGGACGAAGGGTCGATTGATGCGCGGGTCTTATTTGTTCACGAGCGAATCGGTGTCTGAAGGACATCCCGACAAGGTGTGCGATCGCATTTCGGACGAGATCGTCGATCTGTTTTTCAGCGAGGGTCCGAAAGCCGGCATCGACCCCTGGGCGATCCGTGCCGCCTGTGAGACGCTGGCTACCACGAACAAGGTGGTGATCGCCGGAGAAACCCGCGGGCCCGAATCCGTTACCAAGGAGAAGATCGAAAGCGTGGTCCGCGCCGCGATCAAGGATATCGGCTACGAGCAAGACGGCTTTCACTGGAAGACCGCCGACATCGAGATTCTGCTGCATCCGCAGTCGGCCGACATCGCGCAGGGCGTCGACGCCTTGCAGCCCGGCACCAACAAGGAAGAAGGCGCCGGTGACCAGGGCATCATGTTCGGCTACGCGACCAACGAGACACCGGAATTGATGCCGGCGCCGATCTTCTACGCCCACAAGATCCTGCGGCTGATCTCCGAGGCCCGCCACTCCGGGAAGGAAAAGGTGCTGGGCCCGGATTCCAAGAGCCAGGTCACGGTGCAATACGAAAACGGCAAGCCGGTCAGCGTGCGCGAGATCGTGGTATCGCATCAGCATTTGATCGAGGACATGAGCTCCGATCAGGTCCGCGACCGTGTCGAGCCCTATGTGCGCGAGGCGCTGCCGAAGGAATGGATCACGGACAAGACCATCTGGCACATCAATCCGACCGGCAAATTCTTCATCGGCGGTCCCGACGGCGATGCCGGCCTGACCGGCCGCAAGATCATCGTCGACACCTATGGCGGCGCGGCGCCGCATGGCGGCGGCGCATTCTCCGGCAAGGACCCCACCAAGGTCGACCGTTCGGCGGCCTATGCCGCGCGCTACGTCGCCAAGAACATCGTCGCGGCTGGTCTTGCCGACCGCTGCACATTGCAACTCGCCTACGCCATCGGCGTGGCGCGTCCGCTGTCGATCTACATCGATACTCACGGCACCGGAAAGATTCCGGAAGACGCGCTCGAACGGATCGTATCGGACGCGATGGACCTTACGCCGCGCGGTATCCGCAAGCATCTCGACCTGAACCGGCCGATCTATGCGCGCACCTCGTCCTACGGACATTTCGGCCGCACGCCGGACAACGAGGGCGGGTTCTCCTGGGAGAAGACCGATCTCGCCGAGACGCTGAAGCGCGCGGTGTAACTTCTTACCTCTCCCGTTGTTACGGGAAGAGGTCGCCGCGTCTTGGCTGCGGGTGAGGGCAACCCCTCCCAACGAGACACAATTGTCGTGGCCCGCGTATAGCCCCTCACCCCACTCCTCTCCCCGTAAACGGGGAGAGGGAGCAGAGCAGGAAAATCACCATGACCACCGCCACCGCCAAGCAGTCCGCCGCAGGCTTCACCGACTACATCGTCAAGGACATCGGGCTTGCCGATTTCGGCCGCAAGGAAATCTCGCTCGCCGAGACCGAGATGCCGGGCCTGATGGCGACGCGCGAGGAATATGGCCCCAAACAACCGTTGAAGGGCGCGCGGATCGCAGGTTCCCTGCACATGACGATTCAGACCGCGGTGCTGATCGAAACTCTGAAAGCGCTGGGCGCCGACATCCGCTGGGTCTCCTGCAACATCTATTCGACGCAGGATCACGCTGCCGCGGCGATCGCCGCCGTCGGCATTCCGGTATTCGCGGTGAAGGGCGAGACGCTGAAGGACTACTGGGACTACACCGCCAAGTTGTTCGACTGGCACGGGGGTGGCCACCCGAACATGATCCTCGATGATGGCGGCGACGCAACCATGTACGTCCACCTCGGCCTGCGCGCCGAGAAGGGCGACACCGCGTTCCTCGACAAGCCGGGCTCCGAGGAAGAGGAAGTATTCTTCGCGCTGCTGAAGAAGCAGCTCAAGGTCAAGCCCAAGGGCTACTTCGCGGGTATCGCCGAGAGCATCAAGGGCGTTTCGGAAGAAACCACCACGGGCGTGCATCGCCTCTACGACATGCAGAAGGCCGGCACGCTGTTGTGGCCCGCGATCAATGTCAACGACAGCGTCACCAAGTCGAAATTCGATAACCTCTATGGTTGCCGCGAGTCGCTGGTCGACGGCATCCGCCGCGGCACCGACGTGATGCTGTCGGGCAAGATGGCGATGGTCGCGGGCTTCGGCGATGTCGGCAAGGGTTCGGCCGCCTCGCTGCGTCAGGCCGGCTGCCGCGTCATGGTTTCCGAAGTCGATCCGATCTGCGCTCTGCAGGCGGCGATGGAAGGGTATGAGGTCGTGACCATGGAGGACGCCGCGCCGCGCGCCGACATCTTCGTCACCGCCACCGGCAACAAGGACATCATCACCATCGAGCACATGCGCGCGATGAAAGATCGTGCCATCGTCTGCAACATCGGCCACTTCGACAACGAGATCCAGGTCGGGGCGCTGAAGAACCTGAAGTGGGACAACATCAAGCCGCAGGTGGACGAGATCACCTTCGCAGACGGCAAGCGCATGATCCTGCTGTCGGAAGGGCGCCTGGTGAATCTCGGCAACGCCATGGGCCATCCGAGCTTCGTGATGTCCGCGTCGTTCACCAACCAGACGCTGGCGCAGATCGAGCTTTACGCCAACAACAAGGACGGCAAGTACAAGAAGGAAGTCTACGTGCTGCCGAAGTCGCTGGACGAAAAAGTGGCGCGGCTTCACCTCGCCAAGATCGGCGTGAAGCTCACCGAACTGCGCAAGGATCAGGCCGACTACATCGGCGTGAAGCAGGGAGGCCCGTTCAAGAGCGATCATTACCGGTATTGATCGACCGATACCCGTCATTCCGGACGGCTTGCAGCGCAAGCCGATCCGGGAGCCAGACAGGTCGTTAGCCGGCGTGTATTCCGGGTTCGTCGGGCCACTGCGAAATGACAGAGAAACACAGAAAGCCCCGGAGCGATCCGGGGCGTTTTTTTCAGGTTGCGTTGATTGCTCGCGATCCGCCGCAGCGGCGCATCCGCGTCACGTCGTCCGGCCGGTGCTCTTCTGGACTTCGATAAAATCCGACAGCGTACCGGCTCGTTTGGCCGCGGCTTTCTTCCGGGCCGGCACTTTCACCGGCTTCGGCTGCGCCGCCTCTTCGGCTTCTTTCGCCATCCGCAGCGCGCGCAGGCGTTCCATGTTCTTGCGAACGGCGACGTCGCGGGCTTCGATGTCGGAACGGGCTTTTGCGCCCTCGATCGCAGCCGTGCGCATGCGTTCGTTGCGGGCCAGTTGCGAGGGGCTCGGCGGGGGCTTTGTCATTGACACAATATAGGCATTATCTGCCAAAATGCCAGAGTTAGGCCCCGGATTTGCTATTTCCGCGGGGAAATGTTATACGAGCTCTCATTCGATTGCTGGCATTGGTTTTGTTAAGCGCCGCCAGGCTCCTTTCCAAAGACACCGCTGAGATTGGATGGATCGCGCAACGGTGCGCGGAACCGTGCATATGCGCGGGCTTTGGAACAAGGACGACTCTAATGACGACAGGTACAGTGAAGTGGTTTAACGGCCAGAAGGGTTTTGGCTTCATCCAGCCGAACGACGGCGGCAACGACGTGTTCGTGCACATCAGTGCGGTGGAGCGCGCGGGCCTCTCCGGCCTCGCCGAGGGCCAGAAGGTCAACTTCGAGCTGAAGACCGACAAGATGCGCGGCAAGGTCAGCGCCGAGAACCTCTCGCTCGCATAAAAGATTCATGATCGCGCCGCCTGTCATCCTGATGTGATGATGGCGGCGGATCATGTAGGAAATCGGAAAGCGCCGTGACCCGCGGATGAACCGGGACGCGCTTTTAGGTTTCACGCTTCGTTTCACGAATGTACTGAAACGGACGTTTAGGAGCCTCGTCAGAAATGGCGGGGCTTTTTGTTGTGTGGGCAGCGATGCCGATGGCCGCTGCCTTCACCTCAGTGGGAGAGGTCGCCGTGCAATAGCGCGGCGGGGAAGGGGCATCGTCTGAGGGGCGATGCATGTTCGCGCGCTGGCCGGGCCTGCGTTTTCTCCGTTCCACCGATAGTCCACAGCATCTGGCGAGGCCCGATGGAATATCTGCAATATCCGAACGAGAGCGAAGACTATCGCGCCGCGCGCAACGCGCTGCTCGACGAGGAGATCAAGCTGCGCGCGCAGATCGAAGCGGTGGCCGAAAAGCGCCGCGCGCTGCCGATGGGCGGCGAAGTCTCGCAGGACTACGTGTTCGAGCGCATCGGCAAAACCATCATGCCGGAGAAGGTGAGGATGTCCGAGCTGTTCGGACCGCACGACACGCTGATCCTCTACAGCTTCATGTACGGCCCCGATCGCGACGAGCCGTGCCCCGGCTGCACGCATCTCTTGGATGGCATCGACGGTGCCGCAAGGCACCTCACGCAGCGCGCCGCATTTCATGTGGTGGCGAAATCGCCGATCGCGCGGCTCGCCGCGTGGGCGCACGCGCGCGGCTGGGAGCACATGTCGCTGATCTCGACCGCGGGCAACAGCTACGACGCTGACTATTTCGGCGAGACGTCGAAATTCTCAAAAGGCAGCGCGCCCAGCACAAGGTGCCGGACGGCGAGGACTGGGACGAGACGATCTTCAACGTGTTCAGAAAACGCGACGGAAAAATCCGTCACTTCTGGGGGTCGGAGATATCGCGCCGGAGACCTCGCCGATCCGTTGTGGAATCTTCTCGACATGACGACGGAGGGGCGAGGGGGCGAGTGGTTTCCGAAGGTGGAGTATTAGGCGTCGTCATTGCGACGCTCGCCAGTGCTGAAGTCCAGCGACAAAACCTGACATCACCGGGCTAAAGCGCGAGCGCGGTCTCAGATATCCCGGTGATCCACGTCCCTCTTCTCGGTTCAAACGAAGATGTGGAGGACAGGATAAATCCAGTGACGAAGTATTCTTAAGTCGAAGAAGTGTTTGCATAATCGTGGATGAGATGAAGCATATCAGGAAGGCGCTCGCTAGTCAGGGAATACTCCTGGCATTGACGGCAGGTTGCCGACGTAGCCTGATGAATGATGCTATTTCGCGGATGAAGCATGCGCACGGATCGCCACTTGGTTCGTGAGATATAAGACGTTGCAGACGATTGGCATAGCGGTTTCGATACTGAGTTTGATTTTGCATTCGTGCGCTATCAGCTTTACCCGCTTCGACTGCCGGGCCAGACCCTATCGTTCGACCTACTCGCTCTGACGGCGACCAGCGGTTGCAGCGCTTTGGCCAAAAGCGTGACAACTGCCAAATTTCGCTCGGTCCTACGCAACTCAACGACCGGCTCACCTCACACGTTGGCTATCCAAACTGCTTCACTGTGCACCTCGACAGCACGTCCGTCAGCGCGTCCGCTCGCAGTGGATGCTTAGGGCCGGTCGATCAAGTGAGTGCTCCGCAGGCGAATGCGCGCCCTTGATCGGGATCAATTGAGGCAGAATCGTGGTTGCCTGCCAAGTGTTCAAGGCAGACAGGCGGAGGTGGAATTCGCAGATTTTCCGGGAAGCTAGCCCGGCGCGTGGTCTTCGAATGGCAGCGGCTCCGTCGCGGCGTCGAGCCAGATCTTGGTGGCCTCGTCGAGATGCGGGCGCACCTCGCGGCGGACGCGGGCATGGTACTCGTTGAGCCACATGCACCTCCTTCTTGCTGATGCGGCGGTCGATCAGGCGGCGGTCGATCGGCGCCAGCGTCAGGGTCTCGAAGTCCGTTCATGGGTTTTTCGGCACCGGGAATCTCCGACGGCCCTGACCAGCTCCAGGTTTTCGATCCGGATGCCGAACGCATCAGCTTGTAGTAGCCGGGCTCGTTGGACAGGATCATGCCGCGCTTCAGCGGCGTGGTCCCGAGTTTCGAAATCCGCGCCGGACCCTCATGCACCGAGAGATAGCTGCCGACGCCGTGGCCGGTGCCGTGCTCGAAGTCGAGCGCCGGCCTGCCAGAGAAACTGCCGCGCCAGCGTGTCGAGCTGCGCGCCGGTGGTGCCGTCGGGAAATACCGCGCGGGCGATGGCGATGTGGCCGCGCAGCACGCGCGTGAAACGGTCGCGCATCTCGTCGGTCGGCGTGCCGATCGCGATGGTGCGGGTGACGTCGGTGGTGCCGTCCTCGTATTGCGCGCCGGAATCGATCAGCAGCAGATCGCCGGGCACGATGCGACGATTGCTCTTGCGGGTGACGCGGTAATGGACGATGGCGCCGTTCGGTCCGGTGCCGGAGATCGTGGGAAAGGAGACGTCCTTCAGCGCGCCGGTCTCGCGGCGAAAGGTTTCCAGCGCCTCGACGGCATCGATTTCGGTCAGCGTGCCCTTCGGCGCTTCGCGGTCGATCCAGGCGAGAAACCGCACCAGCGCCACGGCGTCGCGCTGATGCGCGGTGCGGGTGCCCGCGATCTCGGTCGGGTTCTTCACGGCCTTGAGCAGCGCGACGGGATCGTTGCCGCGCACCGGATTGCCGCCGGCGGCGGTGATCAGCCGGCTCAAGGCGTCCGCGGCGGTCGCCTTGTCGAGTGCGATGGCTGCGCCGGTGCGCGGCGAGATCGGTGAGTGCCGGGGTCAGCGCGTTCGGCTCGTGGACGTCGGCATTGCGCTGAAGATGATCGCGGGCGCTGTTGGAGAGTTTGCGGGCGTCGATGAACACGGTGGGGCGGCCGTCCTTCGGCACCAGCGCGTAGGACAGCGGCAGCGGCGTATGCGAGACGTCGGCGCCGCGAATGTTGAAGGTCCACGCCACCGCGTGGGAATCCGACAGCACCAGCGCATCGACGCCGAGTTTTGCCATCTCGGCGCGGATGCGCGTGAGCTTGTCGGCCTCGGACTCGCCTGCGAACTTCGCGCCGTGGATCGTGACCGGGCCGAGCGGCTGGTGCGGGACGATCCGTCCAGATGCTGTCGACCGGATTGCTCTCAACGGGGACAAGTTCGGCGCCGGCTTTCGCGCAAGCTGTGGCGAGGCATTCGGCGGCCGCCGACGTGTGCAGCCATGGATCGAATCCGAGACGGTCGCCGGCGCGGAGATGCTCCGCCAGCCAGCTTTCCGGGGGCGGATCGACCAGCGAAGCGATGCTCCAGGCCTGGGTATCCACCTGTTTCGCCGCCTGCAATGTATAGCGGCCATCGACGAACACCGCGGCTTCCTTCGCGAGCACGATGGCGAGGCCGGCCGATCCGGTGAAGTCCGGTGAGCCATGCCAGCCGCTCCTCGGACGGGCGCGACATACTCGTTCTGCTGCTGGTCGGCGCGGGGAATCACGAATCCCGTCAGTTGCCGTCGCACCAGTTCCTCGCGAAACGCGGCGAGACGGGCGGTCAGCGCGACGCCGCCTTCGGGCTCCTCGAATGTCTGGAAATGGGCTTCGAACATTGTCCGGGTATCCTAGTAGCGTATTCGAGCAAAGTGGATACCGGTTCGCGTCAAGAAAACGCGTCAAAACAAGACGAGGCGTCAGCGCTAATCGCAATTCTGCATCAGCAGGCTGCACCATCCGTCGATCCGGATTTGCCGGATGAGCACCAGCCCCTGCGTGCGATAGGCGGCGATCACGCTGCGCGTCTGATGCGGCAGCAGTCCGGACAAGATCACCATGGCTTCGGATCCAAGATGTGCCGACATCGCCGGCGCCATCTGCCGCAGCGGATTGGCCAGAATATTCGCCAGCACCAGGTCGAACGGCGCGCGCGCGCGAAACTGCGGCGCGGAAAAGCCGGTCGCGCAGATCGAACTCGACAAGATTGCCGACGGCGTTCAGCGCGGCATTCTCCCGCGCCACGATCGCCGCACGCGGATCGATGTCGCTGGCCAGCACTTTTCGCCGCAACGCCTTGGCCGCGGCGATAGCGAGAACGCCGGTGCCGGAGCCGAGATCGAGAACGCGCCGCGGCATCTTGCTGCGCAGCACCTGATCGAGCAGCAGCAGGCAGCCGCGCGTGGTGCCGTGGTGGCCGGTGCCGAACGCCAGCGCGGCCTCGATCTCGATGCCGAGCTTGTTCGGCGGCACGTGCGCGCGATCATGCCGACCGTGGACGATGAAACGGCCGGCCGCGACCGGCGCAAGGCCTTCGAGGCTGGCCCTGACCCAGTCCTTGGCGGCGACGGTATCGAACACGGTCGTCTGCGCGATGTCGTCGTCGGTGACTAGCGCGACCAACGCGCGGATTCGCTGTTCATCCGGCGGGTCGACGAAGTGCATCGCGACATCCCAGCGTCCCTCGCTGCGCGCGAATGCGGCGACGGCGGCCTCGCCGTCCTCAAGAGTTCTCGGTCAGGAGATCGGCGACCCGCCGCGCGATCTGCTCCTCGCCGACGGCCAGGGTGGCGCGGCTGGTCGCGGGCGTAAGGGCGTTGGTCATCGGGAGTCCGGCGTTAAAGAGGTCCAGGCTTTAAGACATAGTAGCCGATGGCAAAGGCCGGTCCGGCTATGATCAAAACGGCAGCCGACATAACAAACCAGCCTTTTATGACTCCGGCCACACCGCCCGTTTGCCAAAGCTGTTGGGGGCCCGGTTGGCCGTAGGCCCAGAGAGACCATGCAGCCGCTACGAGCACGTAGATCATAAGATCGTTTCTGGATGCGTCGGCATAACCCCCGTACAGCGGCACAAGGACCGTGAGAAAGATCCGGACAACAATTTGCAGCACATAGACCCCCAATACTTGCCTACTTTCGCTAGGCATTTGCTTTAGTGCATGACTAGCCCACTCGGAAACGCGTGGTATAAGATTCTAGATCGCGCGGGCCGCGATGTTGAGCCAGCAAAGGACGGCAAATGCCCCCGAGGCCCGACGGTGAGAAGCGTCCCGCCGACGATATTGGCAACGGCGTCATGATCGCCAAGACCGCACCGCCGATCAATCCGTCAGGCGATGTACCGACATTCTCCCACGGCACCCGCAGGGTTCTTGCACGGGTTGTCCAGGATGTTTTCCACAACTTTTCCACAGAGATATCAACAGCCTTATTCCCGATCCTGCCAGCCACTTTTGCACGGGTTTTCAACCGCCCTATCGACAGGCAAAAAAAGACGGCTAAACCGTGAATTGCATCGGTAACGCGAGGGTTAATCCGCGGTAGCTGCTGTGTTCAAATCTAGCGAAATCGCGGCGAGGTTTTTAGAGGTTTGTCGCTACCGATGTCCCCAAGCAGAACGCGGGGGCGTCATGAACATGCGAAGCATGGATTTCTTCTGGCCGATCGGAAGGACGTTTGGCCTTGGGGCCGAGGATACCGTTTGGGTGCTTGGCCTTTGCGCGGGGACGCTTCTGCTGACGCCGATGTTTGCGATCTACATCCTATTGTTCTTTTGACGCTGGCGCCGCTCAGTCGCCTCGGCTAAACAGCGCGCGATTATCCCTGAGAATCACACGCGCCGCGTTATGGCCGGGCGCGCCGGTGACGCCGCCGCCGGGATGCGCGCCTGCCCCACAATGATAGAGACCTTTCAGCGGCCCGCGGTAATCGGCATGGCCGAGCATCGGCCGCGCCGAGAACAACTGGTTCAGCGTTAACGCGCCGTGAAAGATGTCGCCGCCCAGCAGTCCGAATTCGCGTTCGAGGTCGAGCGGCGAAAGAACCTGCCGGCCCATGACGCTGGCGGCAAACCCCGGAGCGTAACGATTGACCGTCGCGATCATGAGGTCGGCGACCTCGTCGCGATGGTCATCCCAGGACGCGCCATCAGGCAACTGCGGTGCCACGTGCTGGCAGAACAGGCTGGCCACATGCTGGCCGGATGGCGCGAGGGAATCATCAATCACCGACGGGATCAAAACCTCCACCACCGGTTCGCGGCTCCAGCCGAACTGACGCGCGTCCTGCCAGGCGCGGTCCATGTAGCCGAGACTGGGGCCGATGATGATGCCGGCGCTGAGATGGTCGCCCGGGCCCGGCAGCGCCGTGAACGAGGGAAGCGCGGACAATGCGACGTTCATCCGAAACGTCCCGGAGCCGTTGCGCCAGTTCGTGATGCGGTTGAGAAAAGCGGCCGGCAGTGCGCCCGCGGGCAGCAGCCGCGTATAAAGCAGTTTTGGGTTGACGTTCGCCGCGACATATTTTGCGCGGATCGTTCGTCCATCGTCGAGAACCACACCCGCCGCGCGGTCGCGCTCGACGATAACTTCGCGCACACCGGCATCGATTTCAATCTCGACGCCATGCGCGCGCGCCGCGGCGGCCATTGCCTGGGTGATCGCACCCATGCCGCCGATAGCGTGGCCCCACACGCCCTTCTTGCCGTTCACTTCTCCGAAAGCATGGTGCAGCATCACATAGGCCGAGCCCGCCGTGTAGGGGCTGGCATAGTTGCCGACGATGGCATCGAAGCCGAACAGGGCCTTGACCAGATCGGTCCCGAAGCGGTCGTCGAGCATGTCCCCGGCCGATCGCGTAAACAGATCGAGCAGGCTGCGCTGCTGCTCAAGCGAAAGGCTGCGCAGGATGCCCGCCGTGCCGACGGCGTTGACGAATCTCATGCGCGGCGTTGAGGCCGAACCCTTCGACAAGGTTCGGTGGTGCGCGCAGCACGAATTGCCGGATCACGTCGGCGATCTCTTCCAGTTCGCGCATGAAGCCGCCGATCGCGCTGGCATCCCGTTCGCTCAAGCCAGCGACCGAGGCCTCGGTGCGGCCTTCGCCGGTGAGGAGATAGCGGCCATCGGGCGCGGGCAAAAAGTTCTGGGCGCGGCGTTCGACGATCCGCAGGCCGTGGTCGTGCAGCCGCAAGTCCGCGATGACTTTCGGATTGAGCAGGCTGACGGTGTAGGCCGCGACCGAATTGCGGAATCCGGGATGGAATTCCTCGGTCACGGCCGCGCCGCCCACCACCTTGCGCCGCTCCACGACCCTGACCCGCAGTCCGCCCATCGCGAGATAGGCCGCGCAGGTAAGGCCGTTGTGGCCTGCGCCGATAATGACGACGTCGGTCTCTGACATATCCGCTTCGAAGTCCTTTGACGGTATGACTTGTTCGACTGTCGTTCAGTTTCGCAGGCGTCTTTATCGGAGACGGCGATGGACGGCACAAGACCGGGCGGATCGATTTCGGGCTCGCTGCCGCGCTCGCGTTGCCCGCAGTGCACGCCTGTGTTTAATCGTCGATCCACCGTTTTTGCCATGTCCTTGCCGCCGGTCGCTGCCGGCCTCCTGCCGGAGCCTTCATGACCTCGTCGCTGCCGTCCTCCGCGCCGGATCAGCCTTCCGGCCCCCGCAACAGGCTGATCCTTGTGGTCTATACCGTGGCGATCTTCACCAGCGCGCTGCTGTTGTTTTCGGTGCAGCCGCTGTTCACGAAAATGGTGCTACCCCGGCTCGGCGGCTCGCCCGCAGTGTGGTCGGTGGCGATGGTGTTCTTCCAGTCGCTGCTGCTCGGCGGCTATGCCTACGCGCACTTTCTGATGAAGCTGCGCAGCCGCGTCGTGCCGGTCGCGATCCATCTGGCGCTGCTTGTCGTTGCACTACTGACTTTGCCGCTGTCGATCGCGGGCGGCTGGGGTGAACCGCCACCAAGCGGTTACGCGCTGTGGCTGCTGGCGCTGTTCGCGGTCTCAATCGGTCTGCCGTTCTTCGCGCTAGCGGCGAACAACCCGCTGTTGCAGGCGTGGTTCGTCCGCACCGGGCACCCGGACGGTCCCGATCCTTACTTCCTCTACGCCTCGTCGAATATCGGCAGCTTCCTGGCGCTACTGTCCTATCCGGTACTGCTGGAGCCGTTGCTGACCTTGCGTGCGCAGAATCTGCTCTGGACCGGCGGTTACGGCATTCTGATTTTGCTGATCGCAGGATGTGGCGTGTTGCTGTTGCGATCGCCGCGATCGTGATCGGCCGTGCCGCGGATGACAATGCAAGCGCGCTCGCGCCGGAGTGGGCGCTGCGTCTACGCTGGATTTTCCTGTCCGCCGTGCCGTCCGGGCTGCTGATCGCGGTCACCGCGCACATCTCGACCGACGTCGCCGCCGCGCCGCTCCTGTGGGTGCTTCCGCTGTCTCTGTATCTCCTGACGTGGGTGCTGGTGTTCCAGTCTCGGCCGCTATTGCCGCACCGGCTGATGTTGCTGCTCCAGCCGCTCGCGATCGCCGGTGTCGTTATCCTGCTGGCGGTCGGCGGCGAGCAGAACCTGCTGCTGACGCTCGGCGGTCATCAGCTCTGCTTCTTCGTGATCGCCATGGCATGTCATGGCGAACTCGCGCGCACCCGTCCGGCATCGCGCTATCTGACCGGTTTTTATGTCGCGCTGTCGTTCGGCGGCATGGTCGGCGGCCTGTTCGCAGGTTTGATCGCGCCGTTTACGTTCTCGTGGATCGCCGAATATCCGATCCTGCTCGCGCTGGCCGCGCTGTGCCGTCCGTCCCGCGACGAGTTGCTGCCGCACTGGAGCCGCTGGTACGCGCTGGTTCTCGCACTGATTGCGGCGGCGCTGGTGGTACCGGCATATTCCCGTGGCGCAATGTGGTCCTGGCTGGACGATCACCGGGTCTGGATCATCGGCGCGGTGGCGGTGCTGGCCGCGTTGCTTGCGGTCGCGGCGTCGGGTGAATCGCTGGAAGGTCTGCCGCGACCGTCGTGCTGGCGCTGGCGCTGATCCGCGTCTATCCCGCCGACGACGGCAGGGTCGAGACTGTGCGGAGTTTCTTTGGCGTTCATAAGATCGTCGTGACGTCGAACGGGCAGTATCATGTGCTGATGCACGGTACCACCATTCACGGCGCCGAACGCGTGCAGAACAACGACGGCACGCCGATCACCGGACGGCCCGAGCCGATTTCGTATTATCACAAGGACGGCGGCATCGGGCAGGCCATCGCGGCGATTCGCGCAGCGCAAGGGCGGTCCGATTCGCGTCGCCGTAATCGGCCTCGGCGCGGGAACGCTGACCTGCGCGTCGCAGCCGGGTGACAACTGGACATTCTTCGAGATCGATCAGTCGATGGTCGATACCGCGAAAGATCCGAAATACTTCACCTATGTCAGGAACTGCGAACCGGACCTGAAGCCGGTGATGGGCGACGCGCGGCTGACGTTCGCGCGCGAACCCGATGGCATCTACGACCTGATCATCGTCGACGCCTATTCGTCGGACGCGATTCCAATTCATCTGGCCACCGAGGAGGCCATGGAAATCTACAAGGACAAGCTCGCGCCGCATGGGGCGGTGGTGATGCACGTCTCGAACCGGCATCTTGAACTCGCCAGCGTCGTCGTCGGCATCGCGGACGCCAATGAGCTCAAGAGCTGGGTCTATAATGAGGATTCGGGCCGGGACGACGAATACATCTTCGCGACCAATGTGGTGATCTCAGCGCGGGATGATGCCGACGTCGGGGCGCTGGCGTCGTCGGACAAAGTGGACGCTCACCGACCCGACCGAGAACCAGCGGGTCTGGACCGACGACTATTCCAATATCCTCGGCGCGGTCTGGCGGCGGCTTCGCGACGGCGAGGACCAGTAGCGATCAGTCGTCCATATCCATGAAAAGGCCGCGCGGCTGATAGGGCCGCGGCGCTAAACTGGGCGGTAAGGCTGCGCATAACCGTAATCCGCTTGTTCGCCGTAGTAATTCTGCCGTTGCCGAGGAACGTTCTGCGCGTCGTAGAGGCGACGATAGCCGCGCGGTGCGGGATAGCGCTGATCGCTGGAGCTGCCATCCGCCGGGTAGATATAGCCGTCATCGCCGCGAACGATGGCCTGCGGCTGCTGAGCGGGCGCGATCTGTCGCGGTGTCAGATCAACCGGATTTCCTGCGGCGTCATAGACTGATAGTCCGGCGCCGGGTCTTGACGGGCGACATCGGTGTTACGCTTGCCGCGAGGATTGCGCGCTAGCGCGACGCGCGACGATCCGGTCAGCGTGACGGTGGTGTTGAGGACGCCGTCCTTCTGCACCAGCGCATAGAGTGTCGTTGCATTGGCGCGCGAGATGCGTACGCAGCCGTGCGACACCGGCACGCCGAGGTTGCCCTCGGAGAATGTGCCGTGGATGGCGTGACCGACCTTGGTGAAGAAGATCGAGTGCGGCATCGGCGCGTCGTCGAATTCCTTGGAGAAATGGTCGGCTTCCATACGGAAGGTTCGGAAGCTGCCGTTCGGGGTTTCGTGCGACGGATTTCCGGTCGAGACCGGCCAATGATAGCGCTCGACGCCGTCGACGGAGACGGTCATCTGCTGATTGTCCTTGTCGACAAGGATCGACACCTTGGCCTGGGCGACGCTGCCGGCGGCAAGAAACAGCAGACCGGTGATGGAAATAAGGAACGTACGCATTTTACCTCGGCCTCGAATGCTGCCTGCCGTCCCCCGTCCGATATATGCACTCAAAACGGCTCTGCTTCCAGTAGCGGGTTCGAGCCATCGTTAATTCGCGAAGCGGCGTAACCAAGGCGGAGGGAGGTTCAAAAACCGCTGCGAGAGAGGGCTTTTATAACGAGCCACCGCTAACTGTCCCGGAACCTTTGGACAGCGATCACGTTATGCTTACCTCAATCAAAGACATGGCCCATCGTGGTCGAGCCACCAGAGGATGCAGATGAAGATCAGAACCGAAGCATTGCCGATCAAAACTTCCATTCGGCTGCAGTTCGCGGCAGCGGCGACGGCGCTGGCCCTCTTCGCAATTCCGCATTTGGCGCACGGGCAGGGCGTCATCGGAGGTATGGAGCGCGGTGGCAATCAAGGTGCGTACGAAGGCAATCGTGCTGCCGGTCCGGTTGGTGGTGTGATCGGTGGCGCGATTGGCGCCGGCGTCGGTGGTGCGGTCGGCGGCGTCAAGGGCGTGCTCGGCATTCCGGATCGCGGGCCCCGCCGCGGGCATCGATGCCGCGGCTATTGGCGGCACGGCCATTTCCACTGCTATCGATAAGGATTTTGTTGCTTGCACAGCAACACGCGCGGTCCGGATCAAACCGGACCGCGTTTTTTATGCCGTCTTCAATGCCCTTCAGTTCTTCAGACGGTAGCCGGTTTTGAAGATCCACCACACAAGTATCATGCAGATCGCGAGAAAACCGAGCGTCATGCCGATGCTCACGGAGACGCTGACGTCGGCGATTTCGTAAAAACTCCAGCGGAAGCCGCTGACGAGATACACTACCGGATTGAATAGTGCGATGGTTTGCCAACCTGACGGCAGCATGCTGATCGAATAAAAGCTTCCTCCAAGAAAGGTCAGCGGCGTAATCACCAGCAGAGGGATCATCTGCAGCTTCTCGAAACCGTCGGCCCAGATTCCGATGATGAAGCCGAACAGGCTGAAAGTCACGGAGGTCAGGATCAGAAACGTCAGCATCCAGACCGGATGATGGATATGCAGCGGCACGAACAGGCCCGCGGTGGCCAGAATGATCAAGCCCACGATGATCGACTTGGTTGCCGCGGCGCCGACGTAGCCCAGCACGATCTCGAGGTAGGACACGGGCGCCGAGAGAATCTCGTAAATCGTGCCGACGAATTTCGGAAAGTAAATGCCGAACGATGCATTCGTGACGCTCTGTGTCAGGACCGACAGCATCACCAAGGTCCGGTCACGATGAATGTGCCATAGCTGACGCCTTCAACCTGCGTGATGCGCGATCCGATCGCAGCCCGAACACCACGAAGTACAGCGATGTCGAAACCACCGGCGAGACGATGCTTTGCAGCAGCGTGCGGAACGTGCGCGCCATTTCGAACCGATAAATCGCCTGCACCGCCCTGAAGTTCATGTCAGGCCCTCACCAGACTGACGAAGATATCTTCCAGCGAACTCTGGGTGGTATCGAGATCGGAAAACTTGATGCCGGCGTTGCGGAGATCGCTGAGCAGACTGGTGATGCCGGTATGTTCACCCCGGGTGTCGTAGGTGTAGATCAGTTCCCTGCCGCCCTCGGCTAGCTCGAGATTGTAGGTCGCCAATGGTGGCGGTACGGCGTCGACCTTGCCCTGCAGATGCAGCTTCAGCCGCTTCTTGCCGAGCTTCTGCATCAGTGCAGCCTTTTCCTCGACCAGGATGATTTCGCCTTTGTTAATGACGCCGACGCGGTCGGCCATCTCCTCGGCTTCTTCGATGTAATGTGTCGTCAGAATGATGGTGACGCCTGAGGCTTGCAGCGTCCGCACCACATCCCACATCGCTTTGCGCAGCTCGACATCAACGCCCGCAGTCGGTTCGTCGAGAAACAGGATCTGCGGTTCGTGCGACAGCGCCTTCGCAATCATCACGCGCCGCTTCATGCCGCCGGACAGCGTGACGATCTTGTTGTCTTTCTTGTCCCACAGCGACAGGTCCCTCAGAACCTTCTCGATATGAGCCGGGTTCTTCGGCTTGCCGAACAGACCACGGCTGAAACTGACGGTGCCCCAAACCGTTTCGAACGCATCGGTATGCAGTTCCTGCGGCACGAGGCCGATCAGCGAGCGGGCCGCCCGATAGTCGCGCCGGATATCATGGCCGTCCACCAGCACCTGTCCGGCCGATGGGTTCGCGATACCGCAGATGATGCTGATGAGCGTCGTCTTGCCGGCGCCGTTGGGGCCGAGCAGCGCAAAAATCTCACCCCGGTTGATACCGAGGTTGATGGTCTTCAGCGCTGTGAAGCCGGACGCGTAGGTCTTCGACAGACCGGAAACAGAAATGATTGGCGACATGCGGGATTAACACGCTGTGAGCGGGAGGAGTGATGGGGACGAAGGACAATTATCCCGGCCGGGTGGCGGGACGATGGAGAATACCGATCAACAGATAGGAATCCGCGTGATGTTCCGCAATCGGCTACACCCGCTCCACGAAGCTATCGACCACCTTTTTCTCGCCGGCTTTTTCGAAGGCGATGGTCAGCTTGTTGCCGTCGATCCGTGCCACCTTGCCGTAGCCGAATTTCTGGTGAAACACCCGGTCGCCCAGCGAGAAGCCGGAGTCCGTGCCGGTGGATTTGGCGACCAGTTCGCCTTCGATGGTCAATGGCGCGCGCTTCGATTTCGATTTGCTCGCATCGTAGGGGGTGCCAGCCTCATTGAACCCGCCGCGGCCGCGATTGGCCTGCGCGCGTTGCCAGCCGGGCGTCGCATAGCTTGAACCGAATGATTCCATATTGTCGAAACGCGAGGGGCCGTAGCCACTCATTCCACCCCAGCCCGAGCCGCCCTTTGATTCGGTGATCTCGACATTGTGCGCCGGCAGTTCGTCGAGGAAGCGAGACGGAATCGTCGTCGACCACGATCCATGAATGCGCCGGTTGGTGGCGAAGTAGAGCTTCGCACGGCGGCGCGCCCGCGTCAGACCGACATGGGCGAGGCGGCGTTCTTCCTCGAGGCCAGCGCGTCCTTGCTCGTCGAGCGCGCGCTGGTGCGGAAACAGACCTTCCTCCCAGCCCGGCAGGAAGACATTGTCGAATTCGAGTCCCTTGGCGGAATGCAGCGTCATCACCGAGACGGCATCCTCATCGGGGCCGCCGTCGCGGTCCATCACCAGGGAGATATGTTCGAGAAAACCTTGCAGGTTCTCGAACTCCTCCATCGAGCGCACCAGTTCTTTCAGGTTTTCGAGGCGGCCCGCGGCATCGGCCGAGCGATCCTTCTGCCACATCTCGGTATAACCGCTCTCGTCGAGTACGACCTCGGCCAGCTCGGTATGCGGCATGGTCTCGCGCTGCACGCGCCAGCGGTCGAAACTATCGAGCAAAGCGCGGAGCGATCCGCGCGCTTTCGGCTTCATCTCGTCGGTTTCGACGACGGCGCGGGCGGCCTCGCTGAGGGGAATCCGCTGTTTGCGGGCGATGTCGTGGAGCATCTGCACGGTGGCATCGCCCAAGCCACGTTTGGGCACATTGACGATGCGCTCGAAGGCGAGATCGTCCGCTGGAGAGTTGATAATGCGCAGATAGGCCAGCGCATCGCGGATTTCGGCGCGCTCATAGAAGCGCGGACCGCCGA
This sequence comes from uncultured Alphaproteobacteria bacterium, assembly GCA_963764445.1. GTDB lineage: Bacteria > Pseudomonadota > Alphaproteobacteria > Rhizobiales > Xanthobacteraceae > Nitrobacter. The sequence continues at coordinate 32,995 of CAVXSV010000020.1, read as the reverse complement.
TGACGCGATAGGGCAGGCCGAGGGTGACAAAGCGGTCTTCGAACTCGCGCATCTGGAACGAGGCGCGGACCAGGATTGCGATCTCGTTCAGCTTGTTGCCGGCGCGCTGCAATTGTTCGATCTCTTCACCGATCGCGCGGGCCTCCTCCTCAGAGTCCCAGGAGCCGGTGACGGTGACTTTCTCGCCGTCGACATCCTCGGTGCGCAGCGTTTTGCCGAGGCGACCCTCATTATGTGCGATCAGATGCGAAGCCGCGGCGAGGATATGGCCGGTGGAGCGGTAGTTGCGCTCCAGCCGGATCACCTTGGCGCCGGGAAAATCGTGCTCGAAGCGCAGGATATTGTCCACCTCGGCGCCGCGCCAGCCGTAGATCGACTGGTCATCATCGCCGACGCAGCAGATGTTTTTGGGTGGGGGCTGCGGCGCTCCCACCTTTTCGTCATTCCGGGGCGCGCCGTTTGGCGCGAGCCCGGAATCCATAACCCCTGTCTCGCTCTTTTCATCGGCGCTGGGGTTATGAATTCCGGACAGCCGCTGCGCGGCTTCAGGAATGACGAACGACGGCGCCTGCGACAGCAATCGCAGCCACAGATATTGGGCGACGTTCGTATCCTGATACTCGTCGACGAGAATGAACTTGAAGCGGCCCTGATATTGCCGCAGCACGTCGGGGTGCTCGCGAAACAGCCGGATATTCTCCAGCAGCAGATCGCCGAAATCCGCGGCGTTGAGGATTTTCAGCCGCGCCTGATAGGCGGCATAGAGTTTGCCGCCGCGGCCGTTGCCGAACACGGCGGCTTCGCCCGACGGCACCTGCGCCGGCGTTAGACCGCGATTCTTCCAGCCGTCGATCAGTCCGGCCAGCATCCGCGCCGGCCAGCGCTTGTCGTCGATGTTGTCGGCCTGCAGAAGCTGTTTAAGCAAGCGGATCTGGTCGTCCACATCGAGAACGGTGAAATTGGATTTGAGCTGCACCAGTTCGGCATGAACACGCAGAATCCGGCCGCCGATGGAATGAAAAGTGCCGAGCCACGGCATGCCTTCCACTGCTTGTCCGAGCATCTGGCCAAGCCGATGCTTCATCTCGCGCGCGGCCTTGTTGGTGAAGGTCACCGAGAGGATTTCGCCGGGGCGGGCGCGGCCCTGGCTGAGGATATGCGCGATGCGTGTCGTCAGCACGCGGGTCTTCCCGGTGCCCGCGCCAGCCAGCACCAGAACCGGTCCGTCCAGCGTTTCCACCGCCTCCCGCTGTTCCGGATTGAGCCCGGCCAAATACTGTGGCGTTGCCGCCGCGCGCGCGCGCGCAGCGATGCCACCGGCGGCAGGCCGGTGTTCGGGTACGTCGTGATGGCTCAGTCTGTTCGGCTCGGTCATGCGAATCGTCTTGGCCCCACGATGGCACTGCGGGGTGGTGAAGGGGAGCCTTCTTAGCAGGATTGAGAGGATATATAGGGGCGCTGACGCGAATGGCATCAGTTTTCCCGTTCCCCAAGCACGCAAGCGACTTGCGGGCCGACGATCGCTCTTTTGTTCCGTAAAACCGGCGATTTTTCAGATGCAGTCGGCAACAGGCTGCGGGGAACCTTTGTTCCAGCGGTGGATTGTTTTCTCAGTATGCGCGCGAGGCGCGCCGGGAATGGAGATCAAGGTCATGCTGAGCTGGGTTGTAACATTTCTCGTGATCGCGCTGATTGCAGGCATCCTGGGCTTCGGAGGCATCGCGGGCGCGTCCATCGAAATCGCCAAGATCATCTTTTTCATCGCGCTGATTCTGTTTGTGGTTTCGGCGGTGGTCGGGCTGATGCGGGGACGCCGCACCGGTGTGTAGCCAAAGTGCCGGCTAACGCGACTTCGAGGGCATCGCGATTTTTCGGCCGATGCCCTCGGGACGCGAAGACCGGTCGTGGACCTCAAGCATGCGCTGGATGCCGGCGCGAATATCAGCCGGGAAGGGCGCGACTTTGCGAGCCGCCATATCGATGTGAAGAGTCATGTTCTCGGAGGTTGCCGAAAGCCATCCTTCAGTGGCGTGGCGTAGTTCCTCAAAAGTATGCAGACGTTTTTCGTCGGCGGCGATCAGCAAGACGGAAACTTGCACCGGATCTCCGAGGTGGATTTCCCGCAGGTAGCGCACATGGCACTCGGCCGTGAATGTCGAGCCGTTGCGGGTCTTCATGTAGTCGGAGCCGATTCCCAATTCCAGCCAGAACTGGTCGATCCCGCGGTCGAACAGGACATTGTAATAGGCCATATTGAGATGGCCGTTGGAGTCGATCCATTTCGGCTCGATCTGCAGGGTCGGGGCCCGAAACGGCAGCGGGCCGGTTGTGGGGTCAGCGCGGGCCGTAGGTAGCGTCATCATCACCTTATCCCATGTTCGCCCGATGCCTTGACCGGTTTTTCATCCTTTGCCACGGTCTTGTCGCCAGGGAGAAAACGATCGTGGGCATTACAAAAACCACTTCGCTCAAACGGCCTGAGCCGAAGGCACTGGCAGGCGCCATTGAAGCGCTCGCCGCGCGGTTCGGCAACCGGCTCGTCACATCGCAGGCAGTGCGCGAGCAGCATGGCCATACGACGACGTGGCTCGAAAACCAGCCGCCGGATGCCGTGGTCACGGCGCAGGAGACTGCCGACATTCAGGATGTGGTGCGGATTTGCGCCGCCAATCGTGTACCGGTGATCGCGTTCGGAACGGGCACGTCCCTAGAAGGACAGGTCAATGCGCCGGCGGGCGGCATCTGTATCGACCTGCGGGACATGAACAGGATTCTGGCGGTTCATCCCGAGGATCTGGACTGCGTCATCCAACCCGGCATCACCCGCAAGCTGCTGAATGAGCAGTTGCGCGACCAGGGCGTGTTCTTCCCGATCGATCCCGGCGCCGATGCCTCGCTCGGCGGCATGGCCTCGACTCGAGCTTCCGGCACCAACGCGGTGCGATACGGTACCATGCGCGACAACGTGCTGGCGCTCAAAGTGGTGCGCGCGGATGGCGAAATCATCACGACGGGAACGCGCGCGAAGAAATCATCGGCGGGTTATGATCTGACACATCTGTTCGTCGGCGCGGAAGGCACGCTCGGCATCATTTCGGAACTGACGATCAAGCTGCGCGGAATCCCCGAGATCATCGCGGCGGCGGCCTGCTCGTTCAAGACGGTGGAAGGCGCCTGCAACGCCGTGATCCTGGCGATCCAGACCGGAATTCCGGTGGCGCGGATCGAGCTGCTCAACGCGGCGCAGGTTCGCGCGTGCAATTCCTATTCAAAATTGTCACTGCCGGAGACGCCGCTGCTGTTGCTCGAATTCCATGGCAGCGAGAACGGCGTTGCCGAACAGTCGAAAAATTTCCGAGAGATCGCACAGGAATGCGGCGGAGGCGATTTCGTCTGGACCAAGAAGCCGGAAGACCGCACCAGGCTCTGGCAGGCGCGACACGATGCGTACTGGGCGGTGAAAGCGTTGCGTCCCGGCGCAGGCGTTGTGGCGACCGACGTCTGCGTTCCGATTTCGCGGCTTGCCGACTGCGTCCACGAAACCGAGGACGATCTCAAGCGCCTCAATCTGCTGGCACCGATCGTCGGCCACGTCGGCGATGGTAACTTTCATTGTTCCTTGCTCTGCGATGTCAGCGATGTCGACGAGATGGCGCGGGGCGAAGACTTCATGCATCGCCTTGTCGGACGCGCCCAGGCGATGGGCGGCACCTGCACCGGCGAGCACGGCATTGGGCAGGGCAAGCAGAAATATCTCAACGCCGAGCTGGGGCCCGAAGCCATCGACGCCATGCGGGCGCTAAAGAAGGCGCTCGATCCTGACAACATTTTGAATCCGGGGAAAATCATACCATCGGCGTGATGCCGATACCCCGTTCATGGCTGGAGGGCGATCATAAGCAACGCAGGGTGTCTGCGCGAAGGGCACTGGTTCCTGCTGGTCATCGCTGCGACTTCGCCACAGTTGGGATTATATTAAGTGGAGTCGGCGTTCGTTCTGCTACGGTCGCCGGGCTCGGACCGATGCGGTAGTCCGAGCGTGGCGCGGATGTCCGATATTTGCTCCGGGTACTTACCAAGGCGGAACTCGATCTTGTCGAAACGGTTCAGGGGAGACACCGTGCAGACGACGCTGCTCGGTCTGGCGATCGCATTTATTATCGCACTCATCGCCGCGCTGATCGGGCCCTATTTCATTGACTGGAACCGGTTTCGGCCTCAGTTTGAGACCGAAGCGGCGCGTATGATCGGCGCACCGGTGCGGGTTGATGGCGCGCTTGTCGCCCGACTGCTGCCGTCGCCGTCATTGCGACTTCGTTCAATTGTGGTCGGAGGACCGAACGACCCCGGCAAGGTGCGGGCCGACAACCTCGCAGTTGAATTCAGCCTGGGCTCGCTGATGCGCGGAGAATGGCGCGCGACCGAATTGACGATCAACGGCGTCGCACTCGACGTTGGTCTCGACACCGCCGGGCGGATTGATTGGCCACTGTCATCGCGGCTCAATTCCGGTTCGGTCTCCATTGACCGGCTGAACCTCACCGGCCGCGTCGCGCTCCACGATGCGGCAAGCCGCAGCACCCTTGAATTGAACGACATTGCTTTCAGCGGCGACGTGCGTTCGCTGGGAACCTCCGTCCGAGGCGACGGCAATTTCATGCTGTCGGGGCTGCGCCATCCATTTCGGATATCGTCCGGACAGGCGAGCGACGGCAATGCCAGCCGTGTTCATCTCGCGGTCGGTCCCGGAACGCGCGCGGCGTCCATCGACCTCGATGGAATTTTGTCATTTGATGCGCGTGTGCCGCATTTCGAGGGCGCGTTGACGCTGGCTGGCGCTGCGGAATCGGATAGTAAAGAATCTTCGGGCGACACATCGCAAAGACCATGGCGGGTGTCGGCCAAGATCAAGGCCGATCCGGGTCGTGCGCGGCTGGAGCAGGTCGATGCGAGTTACGGTGAGAGCGATTCTGCGCTGAAACTCTCAGGTGTCGGCGACGTCCGTTTCGGCGCGTCGCCCCGGATTCACGCCGAATTGTTCGCGCGTCAGCTCGACGCCGACCGCCTGCTTGCCAAGGACCACGAGTCGCCGGCGCAGACATTGCCCGTGTTACAGGGTCTTCTGACTAGAATTTCGCAACCGTGGCTTGCCACTGACGTCGAAATCAGCGCCGACCAGATCATGCTGGGTGGCCGCCCGATCCAGAATTTCGGCACTGATTTGCGCGGCGACGGCGCATCATGGGCAATCAGCCGGCTGGAATTCCGCGCTCCCGGCGCGACGCGTGTGGCGATGAACGGTCAGATCGCACAACCCGGGCCATCAGCACATTTCAACGGTGCGCTCGATATTAAATCGTCAGATCCGGATACTTTCGTCGCCTGGCTGCGAGGTCGCAGCGAAGTCGTCCATAAAAGCCGAAAACCGTTGAGTCTGCGGGGCAATTTGGCCGTGGACTCAAGTCGCGTCGCCTTTGACGAGCTGAAGGCCGATATCGAGGGTAGCAGCGTTGAAGGGCGGCTGGCGTTTGTGAATTCGACGGTCGGGACGGGCACGCGTACCGACGCTGAATTCAGAGCGGATCGTCTTGATCTCGATGCCGCAGCGAATCTGGTTCGCGCGATCGCGGGGCCGGAAGGCAGTTGGCCGGATGAAGGACAGTTGTCGCTGAATGTCGATCGCGCGATATCGGCGGGACAGGAATTGCGCCCATTCGTCGCCAAACTGAGTTATGGGCCAAAGGCAATCTCGCTGGAGCAATTGAAGATTGGTTCGCCCGGTGGCCTCACGATCGAGGGCTCCGGTGCATTCGACCGCGTCAACGCAACCGGCCAGCTTTCATTGAATGCGGCATCGGATTCGTTTGCGCGGGTGACGAGCTTGATTGCTCCGGTCGTGCCAGCCGTCGCCGCGCGCCTTGATGCGATGCCAAGTGTTCCGGGAGCTGCGCGGCTCAAACTCACGCTCAACGTCGATAATAGCCCTGCCGACAAGAACAAGGCCGATACGGCGGCTAAGCTGGACGTCGATTTGCCGCAACTGAAAGGCACCGTATCGATGGCCGCCACACTCCCTCTCGCGGCCGTGCGCAGCATCGATCTTGACGCACTTGCGCGCAGCGAAGCGACCGTTGAAGCGAAGCTATCGGGGCAGCCAGACAGTGCGTTGCTGGACTTGTTGGGACTCGACCGCATGATCGCAACCGGCAACGGGTCTGTGCTGTTCGAAGGGACGGCGACAGGAGTCTGGAATGCTCCGATCCGGCTGAACGCGAGGATGTCGGGAACCGGTCTGGATGCCGAAATAAAAGGTACTCTGGAGCCATGGTCGTCGGACCGGAAGGCTGACTTTGATCTCGCAGTGCACCGCGTCAATTTTGGTCCACTGCTGGATATCAAGCCACCAGATTTTCGCGCTCAGAACGTCAGCCTGTCGTCGCATGTCACGCTAGCGAGCAGCAAGCTGACCTTCAACGATCTCGATGGCACAGCAGCCGGTGCCCGTATGCGCGGGCGTATCGCGGTGAACCTGGGCAACGAGAACGTCGTCGAGGGCGACATCGGAATGGATACGCTGGATCTGGCATCGGCGTTTGGACTTGCCGTCGGCGCCACGGGACATGATACGGCCGAGCCGTTGGTTGGCAGTTTGCCGAAAGGTTGGCGCGGCCAGCTCGCATTCGAGGCCCTCCGCGGCACGCTGCCGGGAGGTATCGAATTGCGATCCGTCAGCGGCATTGTCAAAGGTGACGGCCAGTCCATGACGGTCGATGCGATGAAAGGGAAAATCGGCGAGGGCGATGCCACGGCATGGCTCAACATACGGCAGGCCGCCGACCGTGTTGCCTTGAATGCGGACGTTCAGCTCAAGAACGTGGATGGTGCAGCGTTGCATTACGGTGCGTTGGCGATGCCCGCCGGACGCGCCTCAGCGCAGATCACACTCGCGAGCCAGGGTCGCAGCGCGTCTGCGCTCGTCGGAGCGTTGTCCGGCAGCGGGCTGGTCACGCTCGAGCGTGCGCGCATTCCGGGACTTGATCCACGCGTGTTCGACATTGCGCTCAATGCGAGCGATGACGGCCAGGCATCAGATGACACCAAATTGCAACAGATCGTGGAGCAGTCGCTATCCGCAGAGTCCGTTGCCGGTCGCATCGGCGCAAATTCCGTTCAACATCAGGGATGGCCGCCTGCGTGTCAGCGCGACGGCGCTTGACGGCGACGGAGCGCAAACCATCGTCTCCGGCGGTTATGACATCGCGGCGGACCAGGTCGATATCCGCGCCAGCCTGGCTTCAACGTCGGCCGGGTCTGCAAACAATCGTCCGGAAGTCCAGATATTCGCGGTTGGACACGCCCAGCGCGATCAACCGGACCATTGATGTTGCCACGTTGTCGTCGTGGCTTACGGTGAGGGCGATCGATCGCGAAACCCGCAGGCTCGATTCGATCGAGCAACGCATGGCGCCTTCGCCCGCGTCGCCTCCGGCCATTCCGCTGCCGGTGACGGCATCGCTTCCGGCTGAGCCGACAGAGGTTTCCGCTGCGCCGTTGGCGACGGACGATCCGCTCGCCGCCAATGTACCAGTTCCGAAGCGTGATCCCCGGGGGTCTCGCGCGCAATCTCGGATGGCCAACCCGCTACCGGCGATGGCATCGCTTCCGGCTCAGTCGTCCAATGTGTCCGCTACGCCATTGGCGACGGACGAACCGTTGATCGTTGATGTGCCAGTTCCGAAGCGTGATCCGCGGCGGTTTCGTGCGAAACCTCGGATGGCCAACCCGGCGCGTTCGACGGACTGCGCCGCAGGCGTTCAATGCGCCGATTCCGCCTTGGCTTGCGCGCCTGCTGGCACCGTTCGAGACACAGCCTGCGCGGACTCAAGGCCAGTCCGCCCGCACCAGCCGCTGGTGCTGAGGCCGTCGGCATCGAGCGCATCGCGACCGGCTCTCTAACGCGTATGCTACGAAGCGGTTATCGTGAAGAAAATGCGTCACGACAAAATCACGGAGTCCGGTTCTGAATCCCTAGAATCGAAAATTACAGCTATTCCGAACCAAGGGGCGCAAGTCGCGTCGATGCCGTTTGCCGTTCGCCGATGAGCATGGTGCTTACCGCGCGCGTACGAAAATGCTCGAGCACAAATCAGACGGATCGCCGAAGACAGATTGCTGGTCCTGCGACTGGTATCGATCGAGGCGATTTGCGTCGAGAGGGTCATTCCCCGCCGCATCGCGATATCTTTCAGGCTTGTCCAGAATGCGTCCTCAAGACTCACGCTGGTCTTGTGACCGCCGACAACCACCGATCGTTTGACGACGGCATATTCGCGTAAAGATCCGGGATCGCCGCGGCGATCGCCGCATTGGTCGTTTTGCATGATCGGCTCCATCTGGTTTCCGGCAAGCGTCATCATCGGCGCACGGTGACATCTCACCGGGCGGCTTGTTCGTCTTAACGGCGATAGTGATTTGCAGACCATCGGTGGACCGCGCTGCGGGCATGCAGGCTAATTTCGGCGGCCTACCTCTGATCGGCTCCGTGGCGCATCTTCGAGGTACAGGTACATAATAGCTGAAAAGGCTGAGCGCCGGTATTCGGGAAACAACCTAAGCAATGCTCACAATCATGACGCTGACGTGAGCAGACATACGGATGGGATTCGCCGCGGGGGATTCGACGCCTGCTATCCGGTGCCCGCGCTGTGTATCCGATTCCGAAGCCGTCGCGCGGCTTCGAAAGTAGTCCAGGACGAAAAGGCGGATCGCCGAGGACAGATTGCCCTGCTGACGGTTGCTGTCGATCTCGGCGACCAGTTCGGACAGCGTCATGTCGCGAAGGCTCGAAATTTCTTTCATTCCGTTCCAGAATGCCTCTTCGAGGCTCACGCTGGTCTTGTGGCCGGCGACCACGATCGATCGTTTCACCACCGGCGATTTCATGATGCATCCTCGCCGTCGATGCGGTGCTGATCGAGCAGACGTTTCTCCCGCGTCACACGCTGTTCGATGAGATCGCGCTCGGCCTTGGTGCGGCCATAGCGGGTTCGATTGGTGTCGGCGATCGCCGCCATCCGCTCCCGCTCGATGCGCTTCCTGCGCCTGTTCAGATTGACCACATCCCCCATGACCGATTCCGCTACCTCAAACGCTGGGAACGCATGGCGATTTTGGGGGATCGGAAAGGTCACACCGGGCCTTCGTCAGCTCGGTCATCATAGAAAAAATCCTCGTCCATCTGCCTGCGAAGGTCAAAAATACTCTTGGCCTGCAAAAACGGCTATTATTTGTGCTGTACCATGATGCGTCGCAACGGTGGTAGCAACTATTGTCTACGTCATTAGTCGATACTGAATTATAACTCTTTCCGGGACTGGCCTTTGACATGCGGGCGTGTGCCGGTGGCGTTTGAGTTCAGCCCGGTCGCGTCATTCTGTCGGGCTGCACCAGCCGGTCGAACTCCGCGGCCGTGACAAAGCCCAGCCGCAGGGCTTCCTCCTTCAACGTCGTTCCGCGGGCATGGGCGGTCTTGGCAACCTTTGCGGCATTGTCATAACCGATATTGGGTGCGAGCGCCGTAACCAGCATCAACGAGCGCTGCATCAGTTCGCGAATCCGCTTCTCGTCGGCGCGAATGCCGTCGACGCAATGCTCGGTGAAAGAACGCACGACATCGGCGAGCAATTGTATGGAATTGATCATACAATATGCCAGAACTGGCTTGTAGACGTTGAGTTCGAAATGCCCCTGACTGCCGGCGATCGTCACGGTGGTGTGATTCCCGAACACCTGACAGCAAACCATGGTCATCGCTTCGCACTGAGTAGGATTGACCTTGCCCGGCATGATCGACGATCCCGGTTCGTTTTCGGGAAGAATCAGTTCTCCGAGGCCAGAACGTGGCCCGGAACCCAGCAGGCGAATATCGTTCGCGATCTTGAACAGACCCGTTGCAACCGAGTTGATGGCTCCGTGAACGAAGACATAAGCGTCATTGGAGGCCAGCGCTTCGAACTTGTTGGGCGCGCTGATGAACGGGAGTTTCGCTAGCGCTGCTGCATGTTTCGCAAACAGTTTTGCAAATTTTGGCTTGGAATTAAGGCCAGTGCCGACCGCGGTTCCGCCTTGTGCCAGCGGATAGAGATCCTTGATGGCCGTGCGCAGCCGCGCGATGCCGCTTTCGACCTGCGCCGCATACCCGGAGAATTCCTGGCCGAGTGTCAGCGGTGTCGCGTCCTGAGTATGAGTCCGGCCGATCTTGACGATACGACGCGAACGCCTTTTCTTTCTTGCGCAACGCCTTAAGAAGAACGGTCAGAGCCGGAATCAGGTCTGACGCGATGCCCTGGGCCGCCGCGATATGCATCGCTGTCGGAAACGAGTCGTTCGACGACTGGCTCATGTTGACGTGGTCGTTGGGATGAACGGGCTTCTTGGCGCCGAGTTCACCGCCGAGCAACTCGTTGGCGCGATTGGCGATCACCTCGTTGAGGTTCATGTTCGTCTGCGTGCCGGAGCCGGTTTGCCAGACCACCAACGGAAAATGATCGTCAAGCTTGCCGTCGATCACTTCGCGCGCGGCGCGAATGATTGCGGTTGCGCGCCGCTGATCGAGCAGACCTAGCTCGCGGTTGGTCTGCGCCGCTGCGAGTTTGACGATGCCAAGCGCCCGAACGAGCGGCATCGGCATACGATCGTGCCCGATACGGAAATTCTGCCGGCTGCGCTCGGTCTGGGCTCCCCAGTAGCGATCGGCTTGAACTTCGATAGGGCCGAAGCTGTCGGTTTCCGTGCGCGTCCTTGTTCTGCGTGATGACGAAACCATGGATTCAGTCCGTTATGGCTCGATACTGCGACGGCAAGCGTAACCAGCCGCGTACCTGGGACGGGACGCTTCGGCAAATGCAACGGACTACTTCTTGCGGAAGCGGTCCAGCCTGACAACCTCGGCGCCTTCGCCAGGTTTGGGTTCGTCCTTGGTTTCAGCGGCGGCTGGCGGCGCGGGCGGGGCGGGAACGGCCGGGGCTGTTGGCGCAGGCGGCGCCGGCAGGTTGGCCGCCGGTGTCTCGGTCTCGGCCGTCTCGAACTGCAGGCCGAACGGCGCCGACGGATCGGCGAAGCTTTTGATGGCGCTAAAAGGAACCACAAGGCGCTCGGGAACGCCGCCGAACGACAGGCCGACCTCGAAGCGATCCTCGGTCACCGTCAGATCCCAGAACTGGTGCTGGAGAATGACGGTCATTTCCTCAGGATGCTGTGCCAGAAGGCGGGGCGATATCTTCACCCCGTCGGCCTTCGACAGGAAGGTGATGAAAAAATGATGCTCACCCGGCAGCCCTTGCTCGGCGGCGTCCGTCAGCACCCGGCGCAGAACGCCGCGCATCGCGTCGCTCGTCAGCACATCGTATCGGATATGATCGGTCGCCATCAGTTGGTCTCGTTGCCTTTGGTCGCGTACGAATATAGCCGCGAGCGCCCGCGGCGCGAACTCGCACTGCATGCCGATGCTACTCCGATGGACTGTTCAGGTCAGCAGTTGTTCCGTCGGATAAAGGGAAATTCTCGTTCCTGCTTGGGGCGAACAGCGATGCAACGAAAAGTGGAGGCTTCTGTTGCCAGGTGCCTCCGAACCCCGCCTGACGGAGCTTAACCCGTTAGGACTTTAGAATGGTCTTTCAAACTGCGTTACGCAGCCTGAGCAACCGGAGCATAGTTGTCGTTTGCAACTATTGCATAGCCCGATAACGGCGGAACCATACCGAGAAAAAGCGAGCCCTTTACGCCCTCGTCGATCCTGTTTCGCCCCCGCCGGAACCCGCCATTTTGCCAAGGTTGATCGGGCTCTGGTGGAGGCGCCGGGTACTGCCCCCGGGTCCGAATGGTTTATTACGACGGCCGTTTATTTCCATAGCCGGCGAACCGGCATCCTCAATATAGTCTGCAAAGGTTGAGGAAAAAAGGGTGCTGGTCGGCACATTTGGCGTGTTTAAGGGGTCGGCGGGCGCGCCGGACGTCAAAATCCGGACAAACAAGAAGCTGCCGTTGATTGGCCTGATCCCAACTGCCGCGTGGTCCCGAGGTCCGCGCGACGGCTGCGTACGCCTTGCCGGGCCGGTCAGCTATCCCATTTTCCGGGTATAACCGGGCAAAGCGCGAATCGCCGGTGTCGGACCGACCGAGCGGGCGCTAAGGTTCACCCGCTCAAAAGCGCCAAAGCCATGAATCAGTATCACGACCTGCTCGAACGTATACTTAGCGACGGTGCGGAGAAGCATGACCGCACCGGCACCGGAACGCTGTCCATCTTCGGGCATCAGATGCGCTTCAATCTCGCATCGGGATTTCCGATGCTGACGACCAAGAAGCTTCCGCTCAAGTCGATCGTGCATGAGCTGCTTTGGTTTCTGAAGGGCGATACCAACACTAAGTATCTGAAGGACAACGGCGTCTCCATCTGGGACGAGTGGGCCGACGCCAACGGCGATCTCGGCCCGGTCTACGGCTCGCAGTGGCGCTCATGGCCCGCGCCGGACGGACGCAGCATCGACCAGATCGCCAACGTGGTCGACATGATCCAGCGCACTCCGGACTCGCGGCGGCTGATCGTCAGCGCATGGAATCCAGCCGATGTCGACAAGATGGCGCTGCCGCCGTGCCATTGCCTGTTTCAGTTCTATGTCGCCAACGGCAAGCTGTCGTGCCAGCTTTATCAGCGCTCGGCGGATGTGTTTCTGGGCGTGCCCTTCAACATCGCGTCCTATGCACTGCTGACGATGATGGTCGCGCAGGTGACCGGTCTGAAGCCGGGCGATTTCGTGCACAGCCTTGGCGATGCGCACCTCTACTCAAACCATCTGGATCAGGCGCGGCTTCAGCTCACCCGGCCGACGCGACCATTGCCGACGATGACGATCAATCCCGCGGTGAAAAATATTTTTGCGTTCTGCTACGAGGACTTCAAACTCGAGAACTACGACCCGCATCCGCACATCAAGGCCGAGGTCGCGGTGTGACCGCGATCGCCTCGCTCCATCCGGAAGTTGTTCTGATAGTCGCAGTGGCGGAGAACGGCGTAATTGGCGCCGCCAACAGCATCCCGTGGCGGCTGAAAGCCGATCAGCAGCGCTTTAAGACCATGACCATGGGCAAGCCGGTGGTGATGGGGCGCAAGACCTTCGTCTCGTTGCGCCGGCCGTTGCCGGGACGAACCAATATCGTCATCACCCGCGATCCGGACTTTTCCGCCGCGGGCGCCGTGGTGGCGCGATCGCTCACGGATGCCCTCGCCATCGCGAAAGGGGACGCGCTGCGGCGTTTGGTCACTGAGATCGCGGTGATCGGCGGCGCGGAGATTTATGCGGTGTCGATGCCGCTGGCGGATCGCCTCGAGGTGACGGAAGTTCACGCCAAGGTCGATGGCGACACGTTTTTTCCAGCGATTGATCCGTCGGTCTGGCACGAAACCGCCCGAGGCCGAAACACGGCAACCGCCGACGACACCGCCGATTATTCTTATGTGACATATCGCCGTCTGACGTCACATTAACCGCATTCGCGATGTTTACATTGACAATTATAGGTTCGGATATTAGCTCCTTACGACTAACAAGCCGCGTTGTAAGGGCCGTAAGCGTCCCCTATAAAGCCGATCGGACAGAGCGAGGCGGGTTTGAAAAGCCCGAGCCTGCGCGGAGGAGACTGTCGATGCCGTGGAAGAATCAAGGCGGAGGCCCGTGGGGCTCGGGTCCGAAGGGACCGTGGGGTTCCGGCCCGCAACCGGTTGGACCGAAGCCGCCCGATCTCGAGGATCTTCTGCGTCGCGGTCAGGATCGTCTCCGGCAACTGTTGCCGGGCGGACATTTGAGCGGCATGGGCATCGCGCTGATCGCGATCGGGGTGGTCGGGATCTGGGGCATCTCCGGTTTCTTTCGGGTGCAGTCGGAAGAACTCGGCCTGGTCCTCCGCTTCGGCAAGCATGTGCGAACCGTACAACCTGGCCTGAACTACCATCTGCCGTATCCGATCGAGACCGTGTTGCTGCCGAAGGCGCTGCGCGTCTCGACGCTCAGTATCGGTATGACTCTGACGCAGGACCCGGCGCGGCACGGCAGCACTATGCGCGACGTGCCGGAGGAAAGCCTGATGCTGACCGGCGACGAAAACATCGTCGACGTCGATTTCACCGTGTTGTGGCGGATCAAGCCGGATGGGGTCGGCGACTTCCTGTTCAACATCCAAAATCCGGAAGGCACCGTCAAAGCCGTGGCCGAAAGCGCGATGCGCGAGTTGGTCGGACGTTCCGATATTCAGCCAATTCTGACGGGCGCGCGAACCAATATTGAGTTGTCGGTACAGGATCTGATGCAGAAGACGCTGGACAAGTACGGCTCCGGCATTCTTGTCCAGCAGGTGCAAATGCAGAAGGTCGATCCGCCGGCTCAGGTCATCGATTCATTCCGCGACGTGCAGGCGGCCCGCGCCGACCTCGAGCGGCTGCAGAACGAAGCCCAAACCTATGCCAATCGCGTCATTCCCGATGCGCACGGACGGGCGTCGCAGATTTTGCAGAATGCTGAAGGCTATAAGGAACAGGCCATTGCCGAAGCCAAAGGCCAGAGTTCGCGGTTCCTGCAGGTTTATCTGGCCTATAAGCAGGCGCCTGACGTGACGCGCGAGCGCATCTATCTGGAAACCATGGAGCAAGTGCTCGGTGACGCCGACAAGCTCGTGTATGATCCGGGTTCATCGTCCTCGCCGGGTATCGTGCCTTACCTGCCGCTGAGCGAATTGACATCGCAGCGCGGTACAGCGACGGCGAATCAGCCTGCCAATCCGACACGGGAGCGCCCGATGAGAGCCGGAGTTTCAGGAATTGTCGCGCTGCTGCTGCTGCTGACCGTGCTGGTGGTTGGATACAGCGCCATGTTCACGGTGAGCCAAACCGAGCAGGTGTTGCTGGTGCGACTTGGCGAACCGGTGCGCGTCGTCACCGAGCCGGGACTGCATTTCAAAGCGCCGTTTGTTGATTCCGTGATCGGCATCGACAAACGAATTCTGGATCTCGAAAATCCTTCGCAGGAAGTCATTGCGTCGGATCAGAAACGGCTCGTCGTCGATGCGTTCGCGCGCTATCGCATTAAGGATGCGCTGCGGTTCTACCAAAGCGTCGGCTCTATTCAGGCTGCCAATATCCAGTTGACGACGCTGCTCAACGCATCGCTGCGCCGGGTTCTTGGCGAGGTGACGTTCATCCAGGTCGTGCGGGATGAGCGCGAACAACTGATGGCTCGCATCCGCGACCAACTCGACAAGGAGGCTGGCGGATACGGCATCTCGGTGGTCGATGTCCGGATTCGGCGAGCCGATCTGCCGGAGCAGAACAGTCAGGCGGTCTACCAGCGCATGCAGACAGAGCGGCAACGCGAAGCGGCTGAGTTCCGCGCCCAGGGCGGCCAGAAGGCGCAGGAGATTCGGGCCAAGGCCGACCGCGAAGCGACCGTGATCATCGCCGAGGCCAATTCCTCGGCCGAGCAAGTCCGCGGTCAGGGCGATGGCGAGCGCAACCGGCTGTTTGCCAATGCTTACAATCAGGACCCGGCATTCTTTGCGTTCTACCGCTCGATGACCGCGTATGTGAATAGCCTGAAGAGCAGCGATACCCGGTTCCTGCTGAGGCCGGATTCCGATTTCTTCCGCTTCTTCGGAAGTCCCGGCGGCAGGCCGCAGGGGGTGCCACCCGCTGCCGGCGCCGCGCCGAAGCCGTAACACCCGGATCGCGGCGAGCCCGCGCACCGGATGCGAAGGACAGCTTCGCGCGGGGCGACGGACAGGTCTGCGATCTGGCACGATCAGGATGGATGAGCTTGTCGCATGATGCGGACCGGTACCGCGCGCGCGAAAATCGCGATGCCGGGGGAGACGCCGTCCGATGATCCATTGCCTTCGGTGATTTCCTCATCGGTCTCGGTATTCTTTTCATGATCGAAGGCATCCTGTTCGCGGCGGCGCCGGAATGGATGCGGCGGGCCATGAAAAGCGCACTGGCGACCCCGGATAATGTTTTGCGGACGGCCGGCATTGGGTCGGCAATAGCCGGGCTGATCCTGATCTGGCTGGTCCGGCCTTAGCGGGGCGGGTTTGACATTCGCAACGATGTTCGCTGAAACGAAACGCGAATGTTAGAATCGGGCCTAGGCAAGGGGCCGTCTGGAAAATCCTGCGCCGCCACAGTAACGTGAGTGGCGACGTCAGCTTTTCGCCGTAATCGGAACCGCTGATGACGGCGCCGAATGTCGTCCCAGCGCTTGCACAGGTACCGCGTTCAGGCGCACTGTGCCCCGACGTGCTTCCTTCAGGAGAGATTTGAGACATGGCCGGAGCGATCCCCGCGTTGAGCATTCGACGGCGTTCCCTGCTGGCAGCACTCTGCCTCGGCGCCGCGAGTGCCCTGATATCCGCGCCGGCCTTCGCTCGCGGTCCGGATGGCATCGCCGACGTCGCCGAGAAGGTGATCGACTCCGTAGTCAATATCTCGACGACCCAGACGGTCGAAGCCAAGAATGGCGGCTCTGAGGGCCGTCGCGCGATCCCGCAACTGCCGCCGGGCTCGCCGTTCGAGGAGTTCTTCGACGATTTCTTCAAGAACCACCGCGGCGGCAAGGAGGGCGGCCTGCAACCGCACAAGGCCAACTCGCTCGGCTCCGGATTCATCATCGATTCCGCCGGCTTCGCTGTCACCAATAACCACGTCATCGCCGATTCCGACGAGATCAACGTCATCCTGAATGACGGCACCAAGATCAAGGCCGAGATCGTCGGCGTCGACAAGAAAACCGATCTTGCGGTGCTGAAGTTCAAGCCGCCGCATCCGGTGACCGCCGTCAAGTTCGGCGATTCCGACAAGTTGCGGCTCGGCGAGTGGGTGATCGCCATCGGCAATCCGTTCAGCCTCGGCGGCACCGTCACGGCCGGCATCGTCTCGGCGCGCAACCGCGATATCAACAACGGCCCCTATGACAGCTACATCCAGACCGACGCCGCCATTAACCGTGGCAACTCCGGCGGGCCGCTATTCAACCTCGATGGCGAGGTCGTGGGGGTAAATACGCTGATCATCTCACCGTCGGGCGGTTCGATCGGAATCGGCTTTGCGGTGCCGTCGAAAACGGTCGCGGGCGTTGTCGACCAATTGCGGCGGTTCGGTGAATTGCGTCGCGGTTGGCTCGGCGTCCGCATCCAGCAGGTCACCGACGAAATCGCCGAAAGTCTCAATATCAAACCGGTGCGCGGCGCGCTGGTCGCCGGCGTCGAGGACAAGGGTCCGGCGAAGCCCGCGGGCCTCGAACCCGGCGACGTCGTTATCGCCTTCGACGGAAAAGACATCAAGGAGCCGAAAGATCTGTCGCGCCTCGTGGCCGACACGGCCGTCGGCAAAACCGTCAGCATTGTGATTATCCGCAAGGGCAAGGAAGAGACCAAGAAGGTGACACTGGGGCGACTCGACGATAGCGAAAAGGCCACGCCCGCCTCGGTCAAGACCAAGCCCGATGTCGAGGACAAGCCCGTAACGCAGAAGGCACTCGGCCTCGATCTCGCGGCGCTCAGCAAGGACCTGCGCACACGCTACAAGATCAAGGACAGCGTCAAGGGCGTCATCATCACCGATGTGGAAGCGGATTCCGACGCAGCCGAGAAGCGGCTCAGCGCGGGCGACGTTATCGTCGAGGTGGCGCAGGAAGCCGTGAGCAGCGCTTCCGATATCCGCAAGCGCATTGATCAGCTGAAGAAGGACGGCAAAAAGGCGGTATTGCTGATGGTCTCCAACGGCGCCGGCGAACTGCGGTTCGTGGCGCTGAACTTGAAGTAGGGGGCGGACTACATCGTCGTGTGTTTCGTTATGGCCGGGCCATAGCCGTTCGAAGAACGGCGTCGCTTCGCTCGCCTACGTCCCGACCATCTACGTCTTTGTCATCGCCATTACGAAAGACGTGGATCACCGGGACAAGCCCGGTGATGACAACTAATTTGCAATGTTGTGTCCGAACGGACTCAAGCGCTCACAAACTCGTCGCGCCGGTATCCTTGCGCGTATAGCAGGGCGGTGAGGTCGCCGTGATCGATTCGCGCGGCTGCTGCCAGGGCAACCGCCGGTTGAGCGCAGTAGGCGACGCCGAGGCCGGCTTGCCGGATCATGTCGAGATCGTTGGCGCCGTCCCCGACCGCGAGCGTCTCCGAATTGCCGAGACCGAGGGTCTCGCGCAATTCGATCAGGGTCGCAAGTTTTGTCTCGCGACCGACGATCGGTTCGGTGACCGTACCTGACAATTTCCCGTCTTCGATCAGCAGCGTGTTGGCGCGATTTTCCTGAAAGCCGATCATGGCGGCCACCGCGTTGGTGAACAGCGTGAAGCCGCCGGAGATCAGGCAGGTGTAGGCACCGTTGGCACGCATGGTCATCACCAGTTCGCGGCCACCCGGCGTCGGCGTGATGTGTTTTGCCAGCACTTCGTCGACGACGGTGACGGGAAGCCCCTTCAACAATGCCACGCGCTCGCGCAGCGCGGGTTCAAACTGCATCTCGCCGCGCATCGCGCGCTCGGTGATGGCCGCGACATGGTCTTTCAGGCCGGCGAAATCGGCGAGTTCGTCGATGCATTCCTGGTCGATCATGGTGGAATCCATGTCGGCCAGAAGCAGTTTCTTGCGGCGGTCGAGTTGAGGCTGCACCACCACGTCGGTCGGCAGGCCGCCGCCGAGCACTGCGTGCAGTCGCTGTACGATGGTCGGAATCGGCTCGCTGCTCTCGAACGGAATGTCGACCGCGACGTCATTGCACAGCCAATGCGCCGGACCCGCCTTGCGAAGAATTGTGCGCGCACCTTGTACCACCGTGCTATCGAGCACGGGATTATCCGGATTGCAGATCAGCGTGGCGACGAGGGACATGAGTGAGGCGAATCTGGAGCAGCGGAAAGATGCCGTGCTTATCGCAGGACCGACCGCCAGCGGCAAGTCGGCGTTGGCGCTTTCGCTCGCTGAACAGGCCGGCGGCATCGTCATCAATACCGACTCCATGCAGGTCTATCGCGACCTTCGCATTATTACTGCGCGTCCGACGCCGGATGAGGAGGCGCGCGTGCCGCACCGGCTTTACGGCCTTGTCGATGCGAGCGTAAATTGCTCCGCCGGGATGTGGGTGGCTGATGCGGCGAAAGCCCTTGAGGAAGCGCGCGCGCAAAACCGTCTGCCGATTTTCATCGGCGGCTCCGGCCTCTACTTCAAGGCGCTGACGCGTGG
The DNA here is from genome assembly GCA_963764445.1 of uncultured Alphaproteobacteria bacterium. Lineage (GTDB taxonomy): Bacteria > Pseudomonadota > Alphaproteobacteria > Rhizobiales > Xanthobacteraceae > Nitrobacter. The sequence continues at coordinate 13,699 of CAVXSV010000020.1, read as the reverse complement.
CCTATCGTCGGTGCCGCCGATTCCGTCCGAGGTTCGCGACAATGTGCGCGCGCGGCTCGAACGTGACGGACCCGAGGCGCTGCATGCCGTTCTCGCGAGGCGCGATCCCGCCGCGGCGGAGCGGCTGGCGCCGCGTGACCGCGCTCGCATCGCGCGGGCGCTGGAGGTGATCGAGGCGACGGGGCGCGCGCTGGCGGATTGGCATCGGGAAGGTTTGGCGCCGCTGTTGCCGCCGGACAAGGCGAAAGCAATCTTCCTCGCTCCGGATCGCGAGGCGCTTTATGCGCGGATCGACACCCGCTTCGGTACGATGCTGGAAGCCGGGGCGCTGGAGGAGGTGAGGGCTCTAGCCGAACGACACCTCGATCCGCTGCTGCCGGCCATGAAGGCGCATGGCGTGCCAGCGCTGATCCGGCATCTGCGCGGCGAGATTTCTCGGGAGGAGGCGGCCGCGATCGGCTGCGCCGACACTCGCCACTACGCCAAGAGGCAATTCACCTGGTTCCGGCATCAGTTGCCGGAGTTCGCATGGGTGACGCCGGAGGAGGCGAGGGCTGTGCTCGCGGCCGCGGCCGCCAAATAGTAGGGCGTCATGCCCGCGCTTATTGCGGGCATCCACGTCTTCAGTTCTTCGGAAAGGAAGACGCGGATGGCCGGGACAAGCCCCGCCATGACAAGGAGCGGTTCGCCCACTTTCCTCTCGCCAAATCAGCGGCACCGACTATATTTGCGTCCGAAAACCGGTTGACGGCGGCGAATCCGGCCTCTATAACCGCGCAACCTTTGGGAAGTCTTGGTGACAAATGCGTAATAAAATTACTCTCCTGCTTATTGTCGTACCCTGGAGCGCTGCCCGGGACGGCTGAGGCCGTTCAAATCCAAGGCGGTGCAACAGGGCCCTTCAGAGGCCCTTTTTTATTGTCCCAGACGAGAATGATCCCCGCGCAGGGCGCGATCCGGAGCCAACAATGAGCGACAATAACAGTCAGGATGCCAATCAAATGACCGGCGCGGCCATGATCGTCCGCGCGCTGGCCGATCATGGCGTTCAGCACATCTTCGGCTATCCCGGCGGGGCGGTGCTTCCGATCTACGACGAGATTTTCCAGCAGGAAAAAGTCGAGCACATCCTGGTGCGGCACGAGCAGGGTGCGGGTCACGCCGCCGAAGGCTATGCCCGTTCTACCGGTAAGCCGGGCGTGGTCCTGGTGACGTCGGGACCGGGCGCGACCAACATGGTGACGCCGCTCACCGATGCGCTGATGGATTCGATTCCGCTGGTGTGCATCACCGGTCAAGTGCCGACGCACCTGATCGGCAATGATGCGTTTCAGGAATGCGACACCGTCGGCATCACGCGGCCCTGCACCAAGCACAACTGGCTGGTGCGCGACGTCAACGATCTCGCAAAAGTGTTGCACGAGGCGTTCTATGTCGCGACCACCGGCCGCCCCGGACCGGTTGTGGTCGACGTGCCCAAGGATGTGCAGTTCGCCACCGGTACCTATCACCCGCCGCGCAAGTCCGACGTGCATGTGTCCTACAAGCCGCAGACCAAGGGTGATCCTGGGCAAATCCGGAAAGCGGTGGCGCTGCTGGCAGGTGCTAAGCGTCCGGTGATCTACACCGGCGGCGGTGTCATCAATGCCGGTGTTGAGGCGTCGAAGACGCTGCGCGCCCTGGTCGAGGCCACCGGCTTTCCGATCACCTCGACGCTGATGGGCCTTGGCGCTTATCCGGCGTCGGGCAAGAACTGGCTCGGCATGTTGGGAATGCACGGCACTTACGAAGCCAACATGGCGATGCACGATTGCGACGTCATGCTGTGCATCGGCGCGCGCTTCGACGACCGCATCACCGGGCGCACCGATGCGTTTTCGCCCGGCTCGAAGAAAATCCACATCGACATCGATCCCTCGTCGATCAACAAGAACATCCGCGTCGATGTGCCGATCATCGGCGATGCCGGCAGCGTAATGGCCGACTTGTTGCAGGCATTCAAGGCGGAAGGCAAGACGCCGAAAATCGATCCATGGTGGTTCGAGATCGGACGCTGGCGCGCGCGCAACTCGCTGGCCTACAAAAAGAATGACGATGTGATTCTGCCGCAGTTCGCGATCCAGCGGCTGTTCGAGGCGACGCGCGGGCACGACACCTACATCACCACCGAAGTCGGCCAGCATCAGATGTGGGCGGCGCAGTTCTTCGGCTTCGAGCAGCCGCACCGCTGGATGACATCGGGCGGCCTCGGAACCATGGGCTACGGCCTGCCGGCGGCGCTCGGCGTGCAGGTCGCGCATCGCGATAGCCTCGTCATCGACATCGCGGGCGATGCTTCGGTGCAAATGACGATGCAAGAGATGTCGACGGCCGTTCAGTACGAACTTCCGATCAAGATCTTCATCCTCAATAATCAGTACATGGGCATGGTGCGGCAGTGGCAGCAGTTGCTGCATGGCAACCGGCTGTCGCATTCGTATTCCGAGGCGCTGCCGGATTTCGTCAAGCTCGCCGATGCTTTCGGCTGCGTCGGCCTGCGGGCGATCAAGCCGTCTGATCTCGACGGCGCGCTCAGGGAGATGATCTCGGTAAAGAAACCGGTGCTGTTCGACTGCCGCGTCGCGGCGCTGGAAAACTGCTTCCCGATGATCCCGTCCGGCAGGCCCCACAACGAGATGCTTTTGCCGGCCGAAGCCAATGCTGATGCGACCGCTGCCGCCTTCGCCGGCGGCAAGGCTCTGGTGTGAGATTCCGATGAAGGACGCAGCCCGATCCGACAGTGCAGCGTCATCGTCCGGCTTGACCGGACGATCCAGTACGCTGTCGCAGTCACATTTGACCATGAACGTCGGCGAGTGCTGGATGCCCGCCTTAGCGGTCATGACCATTTAGGAAATTGCAATGACACAGCCCGCCTCCGCCTACTTCATGGAAGAGCGCCACGATCCCAACGAGACTCACACCCTGTCGGTGCTGGTCGCCAACGAGCCGGGTGTGCTGGCGCGGGTGATCGGCCTGTTCTCCGGCCGCGGCTACAACATCGAAAGCCTTACGGTGTCGGAGACTGAAAGCCAGAAGCACGTCTCGCGCATCACCATTGTCACCACCGGCACGCCGATGGTGATCACCCAGATCAAGCATCAGCTCGACCGCATGATCCCGGTCTATCAGGTCGTGGACATGACACTGACCGGGCGTGCTATCGAGCGCGAATTGGCCATGGTCAAGGTGAAGGGCTCGGGCGATCAGCGCATCGAGGCGATGCGACTGGCGGAAGTGTTCCGTGCCCGCGTGGTCGATGCCACTAACGAGAGCTTCGTGTTCGAGATCACCGGCGGCACGTCCAAGATCGACCAGTTCGTCAACCTGATGCGGCCTATCGGTCTGGTCGAGGTGTCGCGCACTGGCGTCGCGGCGATCGGGCGCGGACCGAAAGGGATGTAAGGTCATGCTGGCGCGCGACTGGTTCTACAGCGAACGCGGACGGATCGGGTTGGATACGCTCGTCGCCGCGCGCTCGGCGATCTACGACCACGACGACAGCGGCGGCCGAGCCCGCGCCACTCTGACCAAACTCGGTGTGAAGCCGGGCTGGCGAATTGCGGATATCGGTTGCGGCACCGGCACGCTTGCCTGCGAAGCGGCGAAGATGGGCGTGGAGGTCGATGCAGTCGATATCGCGCCGGCAACGCTGGCGCTGGCCGAAGTCCAGGCGCGCGACAGCAATGTCGCGATCAGGACGCAATCGGCCGGCCTGCTCAGCTTTGCCCTCGCGCCCGGCTCGTTCGACCTGGTCGTTAGCGAGTTCACGCTTCATCATCTGCCGGACTTCTGGAAATCGGTGGCGCTGTCGCGCATGTACCGCGTCATCAAGCCCGGCGGCCGGCTATTCCTGCGCGACATCGTGTTCGTCGGCGCGCCGGACGGCACCGATCGTACCGTCGAGCAGTGGGCGGAGTTCAACATCAAGAACCATGACTTCCCGTGCGACGATGTCGTGGCCCACATGCGAGACGAGCATTCGACCTTCGGCTGGGTGATCGAGCGGATGTTGACGGACGTTGGCTTCACGCTGATGTCGGCGGACTATCACGCGCCGCTGCATGGCAGCTATTTCTGCCGCAAGCCAGACGGCGGTGAGCCTCAGACGCAATCCTGCCGGTCATCGGCTGGGCGGCGTTGATGTCGGTGTCCGGAAAGCCGTTCGGCCGGTCGCTGCGGGCTTGTCTCCCGGCAGCCGTCGCCCTAAAAACCGTGCGCATTTCTTCGCGCGTGCCTGCGCTATCCCGCAAATGTTGATCTGGCCGATGATGGCCACAAGAGAGGAACGACCATGCGTGTTTATTACGATCGCGACGCCGACCTGAACCTGATCAAGGGCAAGAAGGTCGCTATCGTCGGCTATGGCAGCCAGGGCCACGCTCACGCGCTGAACCTGAAGGACTCCGGCGTCAAGGAAGTCGCGATCGCGCTGCGCAAGGGCTCTACCTCCGCCAAGAAAGCCGAAGCCGTCGGCTTCAAGGTGATGGAAGTCGCCGAAGCTGCGAAGTGGGCTGACCTCGTGATGATGTTGACGCCCGACGAACTGCAGGGCGACATCTACCGCGAGCATCTGCACGACGACATGAAGAAGGGCGCGGCGCTCGTCTTCGCGCACGGCCTCAACGTGCATTTCAACCTGCTCGATCCGCGCGCCGATCTGGACGTGCTGATGATCGCGCCGAAGGGCCCCGGCCATACCGTGCGCTCGGAGTATCAGCGTGGCGGCGGCGTGCCCTGCCTGATCGCGATCGCCAAGGATTTCCTCCGGTAACGCTCACGATCTCGGCCTCAGCTACGCATCTGCGTCGGCGGCGGCCGTGCCGGCATCATCGAGACCACCTTCAAGGAAGAGTGCGAGACCGACCTGTTCGGCGAGCAGGTGGTGCTCTGCGGCGGTCTGGTCGAACTGATCAAGGGCGGCTTCGAGACGCTGGTCGAAGCCGGCTACGCGCCGGAGATGGCCTACTTCGAGTGCCTGCACGAGGTGAAGCTGATCGTCGACCTGATCTATGAAGGCGGCATCGCCAACATGAACTACTCGATCTCCAACACCGCCGAATACGGCGAGTACGTCACCGGGCCGCGCATCGTCACCGCCGAGACCAAGGCCGAGATGAAGCGCGTGCTGAACGACATTCAGGCCGGCAAGTTCGCCCGCGACTGGATGCTGGAAAACAAGGTCAACCAGACCTCGTTCAAGGCGACCCGGGCCAAGCTCGCCGCGCATCCGATCGAAGAGGTCGGCGCAAAACTCCGCGACATGATGCCGTGGATCAAAAAGGGCGCACTGGTCGATAAGACGAAGAACTAAGAATTCTTGATCCACGCCTTTGGTGCGAGATCGCGCAGGCGCGATCTCGGTGATCAAGAAGGGCGCACTGGTCTATAAGACGAAGAACTGATCGGTTCTTTCCCTCTCCCGCAAAGGGGGAGGGAAGTCCGTCGAGCGCTATTTCTCACCGACCTATTCGCGATCTTGTCCCACAGCCACCGCGCGACCGCCGTCGGCGAACTGTCCGCATCATTGCCGCTGGCGCGCAGATTGGCCTCGCGCATGGTGGCGATTTCGATTTTTCCAAGCAGAGGCTGAAGTGCGGCGCGCAGCTTTGCGTCGTTGGCGCGCCGGGGCGACAGCAGCACGATCGCGTCATAGGGCGGGATGGCGTGCCGGGGGTCGTCGAGCACAGTCAGGTCGTATTTTGCGATCAGGCCATCGCTGGTGTAGCCGGCGATCACATCGACCTCGCCGGAGGCGACGGCGGCATACATGAAGTCCGGCTGCATCTGCCGCTGCTGGCGGAACGCAGTCCATAGGCCTTTTGTAAAGCTGCCCATTCCGGGCGGGAAAAAAATTCATAGTCGCCGGCGATCGACATCGTGCCCGCATGGGCGGCGAGATCGGCGATCGAATGAATGTTCAGCGCGTCGGCGCGTGTTTTTGGCATTACCAGCGCGTAGGCATTCTCGAAGCCGAGTTCGCCGAGCAGGGTGATGTTCTGCTGCGACAGCGTCGCCTTGAGCTCGGCGAGCAATTCCTCGCGTGGCTTGATGCCGGTGTTGTGGAACTGGTTGGCCCACAGCGTGCCGGAATAATCGACATAGACGTCGATGTCGCCGCTTGTCAGCGCATCGAAGATCACGTTGGAGCCGAGACCCTCGCGCGTGGTGGCGGAGAGACCGGCGGCCTGCAGCCGTTGCGAGATCAGCGCCGCGAGCACGTACTGCTCGGTGAAGGTCTTGGCGCCGACGATGTAAGTGGATTTCGCGCGCGTCAGCGAGGGCACCAGACGTGGCAGCGATCAGGGCCGCGATGCCAACAAGGCCGACCGCCACGCGGATGTGGCTGCGTACCCGCAAGCCGGATTCGATCAGCGCCAGCAACTGATCCACAACCAGCGCGAGGACCGCCGCCGCGATGCAGCCGAACAGCACGAACACCCAGTTCTGGGTTTGCAGCCCGGCGAAGATGTAGTTGCCGAGGCTGGTCTGACCGATCGGCGTGGAGAGCGTCGCGGTGCCGATCACCCACACCGCGGCGGTGCGGATGCCCGCCATGATCACCGGCAGCGCCAGCGGCAATTCGACCATGATGAGGGATTGTCGCGCCGTCATGCCGACGCCTTGCGCCGCTTCAGTCAATGCAGGATCGATGCCCTGCAGGCCGGTGATGGTGTTGCGCAGCACCGGAAGCATCGAATACAGCGCGAGCGCCAGCACCGCCGGCAAAAATCCGAACGCGGAGAAACCAACGCCGAACCATGTCAGCGTCAACGCCGCGAGCGCCAGCAGCAGCGGATAGAACAGCGCCAGCAGCGCGAGCCCCGGCACAGTCTGCACGATGCTGGCGAGGCCGAGCAGCGCGCCGCGCAACACGGGGCGGTTACGGGCGATCAGAGCCAGCGGCAAGCTGAGCGCGAGTCCGAGCGCCAGCGCCGTCACGCTGACGCGCACATGATTGCCGAGATAGTCGGGCAGGTGGCCGAGCGCTTCGTTCCAGCGCGGATCGGAGAGCAGGCTCATAACGTGCTGCCCTGCGATAGCACCGCCTGAAGCCGTTCGGCCTGGCGGCGCGGCGTGCCGAGCAACTCGCCGACATAAGGATCGTCGCTACGGGACAATTCCGGCGCCGTACCCAGCGCCAGCAGGCGGCCTTCGCGCATGACGGCAACGCGATCCGCAAGCAGCAGCGCCTCCGTCATGTCGTGGGTGATCATCACGGTGGTGAGACCGAGCTTGGCGTGCAGCGCGCGGTAGTCGTTCGCCGAGTGCGTCGCGCGTCAGCGGATCGAGCGCGCCGAACGGCTCGTCCATCAGCATGATGCGCGGCTTCGCGGCGAGCGCCCGCGCCACGCCGACGCGCTGGCGCTGGCCGCCGGAAAGCTCGTGCGGGAAGCGGTCGCGGTGCTGCCGTGCGGTCGAGCTGCACCAGATCGAGCAGTTCGTCGACCCGCGCGGCGATTTCGGACTTCGGTCGTCCCGAGCAGGCGCGGCGTGATGCCGATATTGCCGGCGATGCTCATATGCGGAAACAGTCCGCCGCTCTGGAATACATAGCCGATCCGGCGGCGCAGCCCGATCGGATCGACGCCGGCGATGTCATCTCCCGCGACGGTGATGATGCCGGCGTCGGGATCGATCAGGCGATTGGCGAGCCGCAGCAGCGTGGTCTTGCCGGAGCCGGAGCCGCCGACGACGGCGAGAAATTCGCCCGCGGCGATATCGAGCGACACGTCGTCGACGGCTTTGACGCGGCCGCCGTCAAAACTTTTGCTGACGTGCGCGAAAGCGATCAGCGGCGAGGTCTCGCTCATGCCTTGCGGCGTTATCACATGGTTGCCGTCGCACCAAGTCCGGTCCGTGCTGATGCTATCGCGGGTTGTCGATAGCCTTGACGTCGAAAGTCACCGCGAGCCTGCCAGCGATGCACCGGGATTGATAGGTGATGGCGAGCCGGTCCTTGAGGGAGGTGATCTCGATGTCGATACGCCTTCTGGCCAGCAGCGCGACGGGATCATGCTCGCCGTCGGGAGCAGCGCTGCATCCGAGCGTTCCAAACCGGTGCGTCGCTTCCACGGTCTCGCGCTCGATTGCGGCCTGAAGCGCGTTGCGGTTGCGGGAGCGCCGTATCGCGACCTGCAGCGCGAGGCTCCAGGTTTCAGCGATCGTCGTGACGACGTCGCCAGGATGGATGGCACCTGTCGACGCATTGTCGTCATCGGCCGGATACGCCGAACCGTTCAGCAGAAACACCAGCGCAATCACGCTGCCGAATGCGAGTTTCCGTCGTTTCATTCATATCTCCGGGGTGTCCTGCGACGCTGTTGTTCACGACGAACGGAAGTGCGCGGATGCAGCGGCGCAGCCGCAGCCGAATGTCAGGTTTTCGATGAAGCTGGAATGATGCGCAGCTTTTTCCGGCTTGTCACGAGACAACGATTTGTGAGCGCGCGGCGCCACAAAGGCACGGCAGCGGCGCCGCAAAACTCGAATCGTTTAAATCAAGTTGTCATCGCGTTGACGGCGATGATAAATTTTGTGGCGAAATCCGGACGTACTATTTCATTCGAATTGCACTGCGGTTGGTGCCGTAGAAAATCGCCGGCAATTTTATCCTGTTGTCCCCGTCTTTATTTTGCGTCGGTGAGCGTGAGGTTGGCTCTTGTAATGCGTTTGATGCGTGGTTGCGACAAGCCGCTGAGCGCGCCGAATTGAGCCGCGGGCTACTTCGACCGAAGCGGACTTCTCAAGTCGCACAGGCTCCTCTATCGTGCGCAACCAGCGGATCGCACGGAGGAAACATGAAATCGATATTCGCTCGACTGGTCGCAGGACTGCCGGGGGCACGGCGTAGCGCGGCGTGACGATGCCTGCGATCCATCGCGTCAGCCGACTTGATCTGACTGTCCAGCCCTGGCGCTGGGCGTTCGCAAACGAGCAGCGGAGCCAGATCGACGCCTACTTCACCGCGCAGCGCGCCAAAACGCCGGCGTTGTGGAACGGGCGTATCCTGCTCGGCCGCAACGCGATATTCGCGGACGGCTGTTTTCGCGCGGACTATTTTGAAACCGACTTCGCAAGTTTCCTCGCATGGCGAGACTGGGGCTTTCCCGACAAAGCCGTATTCAATGGCTTTGGTATGGGTGCGCTGCGCGGCAGCGACGGTGCGTTCGTATTGGGGGAAATGGCTAAGAACACCGCGAACGCCGGGAGCATCTACTTTCCGTCAGGCATGTCCGATCCCTGCGATGTCAGGAATGGTGCGTTTGACCTCGCCGGTGGCATCGTCCGCGAAGTCGGGGAGGAAACTGGTCTCGATCCCTCCGCTTACCGTGCCGACTCATGGTGGTATTGTGTCGCCGCCGGGCCGCTGATCGCGGTCATTCAGCTTTTAGACGTAGACATGCCGGGCGAGGCGCTGCGTGCGCGGATCGCACGCACACTTGCAGGACAGACCGCACCGGAACTTAGCGCGATCCATCTGGTGCGAGGCCGCGCGGATTTTGCGTCGGAGATGCCGGTCTATGTGACGGCGTTCATCGATCATGTGGCGTCGATGGCGGTTTGACATCAACCGCCAGGCTGTATTGTCTTGCGGTCGCCGGAAACCGGAGTTCGCTTCATGGGCAAGAAAAATCATCTGGCTGCCGCCGATCCCAAAGTTTTCGTCGACCCGTTTCGTGTCGACGGCACGAAGCCGTTTCATCTCACCTCGCATAAGACCGCGGAACGCGGTGGCATCGACAAGGACACGGGGCAGGAAATCATCAAGGCCAATCGCGACCGCCTCAGCGATCTGCAGGAAAAGCTGTATGCGCAAAATCGTGGTCGCTGCTGCTGATCTTCCAGGGCATGGACGCCGCCGGCAAGGACAGCGCCATCGAGAGCGTGTTCGACGGCGTCAATCCGCAGGGCTGCGACGTGCATTCCTTCAAGCAGCCCTCAACGGAAGAACTCGATCACGACTTCATGTGGCGCGCGGCGCGACGGCTCCCCGAACGCGGACGCATCGGTATCTTCAACCGGTCCTACTATGAGGAAGTACTGGTGGTACGCGTGCATCCGGAAATTCTTGCGAAGCAGAAGATTCCACCGAAGCTGGTGACGAAGACCATCTGGCGCGAACGATTCGAGGACATGTCCGCATTCGAGCGCTATCTCACTCGCAACGGCACGGTGATGTTGAAGTTCTTTCTCAACCTCTCGAAAGAGGAGCAGCGCCAGCGCTTTCTCGACCGTCTGGAGGAACCGGCGAAGAACTGGAAGTTCTCGATGGGCGACGTCGCCGAGCGCGGGCTGTGGGACAAGTATCAGGCGGCGTATCAGGACATGATCCGCCATACCTCGTCGCGTCCATGCGCCGTGGCATGTGGTGCCGGCCGACCACAAGTGGTTTGCGCGGGTGGTGATCGGATCGACCATCGTCAACGCGCTGCAGCAACTCGACCTGCAGTTCCCCAAGGTCGACAAGAGCGAACTGAGCGAGTTCCACAAGGTTCGGGAGGCACTGGTGAACGAACGCCAGCGCGCGGTGCGGGCGAAGAAGGTCGCGGTGAAGAAAGCCGCAACAGGGAAGACCACGGCTGTTTCATCACCGTTACCACTCCAGAGGGCGGGTGGCAACGGCGCGAACGAAATGAGTTGCGGGCTTTGGCGATGCGCGCCGTCCCTTCTACAAAGAGAGGCCTAGGCAGTTCAGCTGACCAGCTTTTTGCATTGCGATGCCGGGCCATTTTCGTCTAAAATCTGGGCTGGAAGGGTGTCGGCAACAAACCGTCAAGGATTTAGGCCGAAAATCGCCTGCCAAAGGGTCCGGTAATGCTGATTCGCAGCGAAATGACTGGAATTCACGGGAAAGCGGCGTCAGCCGCCGGTTCCGAAGCGATTCCGGCTGCGTCCATGCCCACCCTCCTGATTGGCGGGCTTCTGCTTCTTATCGGCCCCTGAGCGCCGGCTGGGCAGTTGTGCCTGGGCACTCAGGGGGACGCAGGAACACCAGAACGCCTTCGAGCGCCCGCACGGCGCACTGACCAAAGGACCTTTTCCATGACCACCGCGAACAAGTCCGACAAGGACCGCGTCGTTATTTTCGACACCACTCTGCGCGACGGCGAGCAATGCCCCGGCGCCACCATGACCTTCGAGGAAAAGCTCGAGGTCGCCGAGATGCTCGACGAGATGGGCGTCGATATCATCGAAGCCGGCTTCCCGATCGCTTCGGTCGGCGATTTCGAGGCGGTCGCGGAGATCGCAAAGAGCGCCAAGAACGCGGTGATCGCAGGTCTGGCCCGCGCCATTCCCGGCGACATCGCTCGTGCCGGCGAAGCGGTGCGCCACGCACGGCGGGGCCGCATCCACACCTTCGTTTCCACTTCGCCGATCCATCTGGCGCACCAGATGCGCAAGAGCGAGGCCGAGGTGCTGGAGATCATCACCGCGACGGTGACGCAGGCCCGCAACCTGGTCGAGGATGTCGAATGGTCGGCGATGGACGCGACCCGCACCCCGATCGACTATCTGTGCAAATGCGTGGAGACCGCGATTGCAGCCGGTGCCACCACCATCAACCTGCCGGACACCGTCGGCTATGCGGTGCCCGACGAGTACCGGCGGATGTTCAAGACCATTCGCGAGCGGGTGCCGAACGCCGACAAGGCAATCTTCTCGGTGCACTGCCATGACGATCTGGGTCTCGCCGTCGCCAACTCCCTGGCCGGAGTCGAGGGCGGCGCGCGCCAAGTGGAATCCACCATCAACGGCATCGGCGAGCGGGCGGGCAACGCCGCGCTGGAAGAAGTCGTGATGGCGATCAAAACCCGCGGCGACGTGATGCCGTACTGGTGCAACGTCGAGAGCACGATGCTGACCCGCGCCTCCAAGCTGGTGTCGGCGGCGACCTCTTTCCCAGTGCAGTACAACAAGGCGATCGTCGGCCGGAACGCGTTCTCGCATGAGAGCGGCATTCATCAGGACGGCATGCTGAAGAACGCGCAGACCTACGAGATCATGACGCCGGAGAGCGTCGGCGTGAAGCAGACCTCGCTGGTGATGGGCAAGCATTCCGGCCGCCATGCCTTCCAGCACAAGCTGGAGGAGCTGGGCTACAAGATGGCCGAGAACCAGTTGCAGGATGCGTTCGTCCGCTTCAAGGCACTGGCCGACCGCAAGAAGGACATTTACGACGAGGATATCGTTGCGCTGGTCGACGAGGAAATGGCTGCGTCGCACGATCGCATCAAGCTGTCGTCGTTGACGGTGATCGCGGGAACCCATGGTCCGCAGCGTGCGACCATGAAGCTCACAGTCGATGGCCAAACCCGGATCGAAGAAGCCGAGGGTAACGGTCCGGTGGACGCGGTGTTCAACTGCATCAAGAGGCTGGTCCCGCATGAGGCCAAGCTCGAGTTGTACCAGGTTCACGCGGTGACCCACGGCACCGATGCCCAGGCGGAAGTGTCCGTGCGTCTCAGCCACGATGGCCGCTCGATGACATCGAAGGCCGCCGATCCGGATACGCTGGTGGCGTCCGCCAAGGCCTATCTCGGGGCGCTCAACAAGATCGTGATGAAGCATCAGCGCGACGTGCCCTCGGTTGCCGCAGCGAGCTGATCCTCTCATTGGCAAAATGACAAAACGAATCGAACGGCGCCGCGAGGCGCCGTTTGTATTTGCGATGCTGTTCCCGCGCGCGATATGTCCCGAACGTTTCCGTTCGCCCATTTGTGTCAGATTACATCTTCGTAAGAGAGGTCACTTTTGCGAAGATGTAATTTGCATGGTGCGCCGCGCGCATCCATCTTCATGTCTTGCAAAGGAGGTTCCAATGAAGAAGAAGGCCATTCTCGCCGGCGTTGCAGCGCTTGCCATTGCCGGTTCCACCGCGGTGTATGCCCACCAGCATAACTCCTGGTTCCATGAGCATGCGCGGCTTAGCCCGCAGGACAGGACGGCCTTCGCCGATGCGCGGATCGCGGCAGTCCACGCCGGCCTCACGCTGACGCCGGATCAGGAGAAGCTGTGGCCGCCGGTGGAACAGGCGGTGCGTGATTTCGCCAAGCTGCGGATCGACCGTGCCAACGCCCGGATGCAGCCCGGGACGGATGACACGCACGAACAGCAGGCACCTGTCGATCCGGTGGCCAGACTGCGGTCGCGCGCCGATCGCATGGCCGAGACCGCGACGGCCTTAAAGAAAATCGCCGATGCCGCCGACCCGCTCTACAAGACCCTCGACGACGGCCAGAAGCGGCGCCTGACGATCCTGACCCATATGGGCCACGGTTTTGGTAGCGGGACTGAATGGCGCCATCACCGCTTTGACCGAGGCGACAGTTTCAGGCGCGACCGCGATCGCTTCGATCACAGGGATCATGACGGTGATCGGGACGACTCCGGCGACCGGCATGACGATCAGGAGTCCGGGCGGCTCTGATAGCCCAGACACAAGATCGCCGGGATATGAGGAAGCCGCTGGATTCCAGCGGCTTTTTCGTGTTTGCGAAGCCGTGGTGACAGGGGAAAAGCGCCGCCGCTTTGCTGGACATCGTGGGTTCGCTTTGCTAAACGACCCCGTCCCGCCAAGGGATTTCCGGACAACTCCGGGCGCATAGCTCAGTTGGTAGAGCAGATGACTCTTAATCATCGGGTCCCAGGTTCGAGC
>CAVXSV010000019.1:0-22585 GCA_963764445.1 uncultured Alphaproteobacteria bacterium | reverse complement strand
TCCCTGATCGCTTGCTCGATGCCGCGATCCTCGGTCCAGGCCATGAAGTGATCGCGGCTGAGACAGGCCTGGCGCACCACGTCGCGTAGCGTCATGTCGGCCGCCGCGCCCATGGCGTATTGCAGCGCGCAGCCTGCCGGGCTGTCCGGATTTTTCGAGGCATCGAGCATGACGCCGAGACTTGCACGCTCCATCATCTCGGTCTGGTCGCGCTCGTCGAGCACGGTAAAGCGGGCCGGCACCCGTGCCTCGAAAGGAAACTGCTGCAGCAACCGCGCGCAGAGCGCGTGGATGGTCTGCACCTTCAGGCCGCCCGGCGTTTCCAGCGCTGCCGCAAACAATTTTCGCGCACGCTTGCGGGAGTCAGGGGTCGGGGCGCGCGATACCGATATCACGCAGCGCCGCGTTCAGGGCGTCATCATTGAGCGCGACCCAGTGCCCGAGCGTCGAGAACACCCGTTCCGACATATTGGCGGCGGCGGCCTTGGTGAACGTGATGCAGAGGATGCGCGCGGGGTCGACATCGCTAAGCAGCAGGCGGATCACCCGCTGCACCAGCACATGGGTCTTGCCCGATCCGGCATTGGCCGAGACGAATGCCGACGTTGCCGGATCGGATGCGCGCTGCTGGCGCGCGCTGGCGTCGGGGTGAACGGTGCGGGGCGCCTTCACCATTCCTCGATCCCCAGTCCGCCCGCGGCCGACCATTCCTTGATCCGCGCGAGGTCGTCGTAGGTGCCGTAGCGCGTCGTCCACATCGGCAAATTCAGCGATGTGTAGCCCTGCGCCTCGTTCTCGAATGTGCGGATAAGTGTGGTGAGCTCCTGCAATGCGTAATCGGCGGCTTCGTCCGGCGTCTGCGTCTTGGTCTTGCTCGTGTCAAGGTCGACCGGCTTTGGTTCGCCAGGCGGTTTGTTGCCGCTAAGCCGGACATACGCGATTTCGCTGATTGACGCGCCGGCCGGAATCCCTTCAAACCCGCCGCCGCGCAGGATCGCGGATTCCAGCGTGAGCTGCGGCGACAGCCCGAGTCGCACCTGCTTGCTGCTCGGAGGGCTGCCGGTCTTGTAATCGAGGACGGCGTAGGTGCGGTCAGTGCGATGTTCTATCCGATCCGCGCGCGCCGAGAGCGTGAATGTTCGGTCGCCGTCGAGGTGGATCGGCATTTCGCCTCTGACTTCGGCGTCGAGTTTTGCGACATTGATGCGCCGATCGGCCTCCCATTCCGCGAACCACGCCGCGATGCGCTGGAAGCGCGGCCACCACAGCGCGCGCGCCTCGGGTCGCTGCATCAGTGGCGCAAAACGGTTTTGGCCGATGGCGCGCAACACGTCAGCGGATTCTCCGGCAAGGCCATCGGATATTTCTTCGTGAAATCGCCGAGTGCGTCATGAATTGCCGAACCGCGATCGGCTGCCGACAGCGGCATATCGACGGCATCAAGCGGCAGGAGCTTCAGAATGTATTTGGCATAAATGGTGTAGGGATCGCGCAGCCAATCCTCGATCGCGGTGACCGCGAGTTTCAGCGGCCGCGCGGCCCGCGGTGGCTTTGGCGCGGGCTGTGCGATGGGCGTTACCCTGTCGGGCTGGTCGAGCGCCTCGGCGTATTGAACGTACCGCGCGCCGGCTTGCATCGCGGCCTTCCAGCGCGCTTCACCCGCGACCGCCTCGAGCCGGTGCAGGAAGCGCGATGCCACCGCCGGGGCGCCACCGGACTTGGCGGCATGGCTGAGAATGACATCATCAGCACCGAGCAGTTGCGCGAAGTCGTGTGCGGAAAGACCGATGCGTCGTTCGGGAAGGTCGAGCCCAAGCTCATGCCGCATCGGGCGGCTCAGCCATGGATCGTTAGGAGACGAAGGCGGCCAGACGCCTTCGACGAGGCCCCCGAGAATGACCCGATCGCATTGGGTGAGGCGCGCCTCGAGCGGACCATAAATTCGCAGATGCGCGGCCGTGGCCTGCGGCCGTCGCACGGTACGATCGTCGAATGCGGTCTCGAACACCTCGGGATAATCTGCGGTCTGAACCGTCAGGCCGCTGCGCGGGGCAGCCTCCCTGAGATCATCGAACGCGGCGGCGAGTGCAAGGCCATGCTGGCCCTCGAAGGCGGCGGGAACGCCTTGATCGTCGCGCGACATCGCTTCGATCGCTTCACGATGCTGCGCGGAGAAAGCGGTGAAGTCCGCCGATCGCGCTGTGCCGCTATCTTCGAGCGGCTCGAGCGCAGCCTGCACGGCCGCGATCAGGGCGCTAGCCTCGTCAAGCTGATGCGGCTTCAGCGCAGTGCGAGGCTCAGCGCGATGCAGCGACGAACTCTCGCGGCGATTGAGCTTGTCGAGTTCGCTGCAAAAGCGTGAGAACTCCTCTGCCAGGCCCTTGCTGCCGGGCGGCGGCCGGGTGCCGCGCAGGATCGCCAGCTCCAGCGTCGCGACCGCGCGCGACCAGCCGCCCGCAGCGCGGCCGAGCCGGCACAGCGGATGCTTCAGCAATGCCAGCAGGGTCGGCGGCTCCAGGCTATTGCAGGCCACGTCCGCGACGAGCCGTGCGAAGATTCCTGCAGAAGTATCCATCAGGGCGTCGCCACCGGAATCGTCGAAGACGAGATTCCAGCGGCCGAGCGCGGCCATCACCCGGCGCGCCAGCGCCCGGTCAGGCGTCACCAGCGCCACCGTCTTGTCGAGCTCACGCGCCTCGCGCATGGCGACGGCAATCGCAAGCGCCTCCGATTTGGGATTGGCTGCTGCGATCACGGCGAGGTTCTGTAATCCGGCCGCGATTTTCTCCGCGACCTCAGGCTTGGCAAGCCTCGTGTGCCACTCCGCCGTTGCCTCAGATGGCCGCATCGCTTCCGACGTCAGAACCTCGCGCCCGTTTGGCGCGGGGACGCCGAGCGTTTCCACGTCGCGGCGCGCGATGCCGAGTTGCCGGAGGAGGCCATGCAGCGCAAACTGCGGATGGCCGACGGCGGGCGGCGAGGTGAATGCGCCATTCGCCTTGTCACGGATGCTACCGATCAGTTGCCACGCCTCCTCGTCGAGGTCGGTGTCGAGTCCCGGCAGCACGACGGCGCCCTGCGGCAGCTTCGCGATGACATGCAGCAGTTTTGCGGTCGACGGCATCGAGCCGGTGGAGCCAGCCGCGATCACCGGCCCGGCATGATGGTCGGCGAGGCGTGCGGCTTCGGCCTCGATCAGGCGGTCGCGCCGCACCGCCGGTTCGATTGGCCGGCTTCCTCAAGATGAGCCGGCCAGTAGTGCCGGGCGATCTTCAGGAAATCGAGCGTGAGCTGCCAGTATTTGTCGAGCGCATCGGGCACCAGCCCGTCGAGCGCGCGCCAGTCCACGCCGCGCGTGGCCATGTCGTCCATCAGCCGCGCGAGGTCATCGGCAAGCGCCAGCGTCGAGGTCGGGCCGCCGAGAACCAGCGGCGCCTGCGCCGGATCGCCGGGCTTCAGTTGCTTCGCCCATGCTTCGATGAGGTGCGCGAGCGCAAGACGACGCGCCAGCCCGTCGAGCGCGGGAGGCAGTTCGAGCGTCTCAGCCGGAGGGGAAGCCGCCTGTGCGAAGGCCAGTTCATCCTCGTCGATGTCGCCGAGCGTGACGATGCGCGGCAGGATCACGGCATCGACATTCAGCACATCGAGGAAAATTTCGCGCGCCATGCGGCCGGCGCGGCGAGTTGGCAGATAGAGCGTGGCCTCGGCGAGCCGTTCGGGCTGCGCGCGCGGACGAAACCCATCGATCAGCGCGCCATCGACCAGTGCGGTGATGACGGTGCGCAGAAACGGCGCCGATGCGGGGACGTTGCGGACGCGCATGGAAGATCCTGATTCGAGATCAGGCATATCATGACACGAGCAGGGATGGGCGGCGATCGGCTGCAAGGCATCGCCTGAAAGCCAGATGTCAGGCGATGCTGACGAGGACCGCCTTCTCGGCGGCCTGGATGGCGTCGGGCGTTCCGACGTGCATCCAGACGCCGTCGAGCCTCAGCCCGAACAGGCGTTCCCGTTCGTTGGCGAGATCGAAGATTTTCGTCAGCGAAAACTCGCCGCTAGGTGCGCCCGCGAACAGCGCAGGCGACATGATGGCGACGCCGGCATAGACGAACGGCACGACCTGGTTCTCTTTCCGCTTGCGCAAGGCGCCGTCGGGGAGCATCGCGTAGTCGCCGCTGCCGCCATAGCCGATGCTGCTCGCCGTCGGTGCCATCAGCAGCAGGATGTCCATGCGCGAGGGGTCGAAAGCTTCCGCCATCCGCGTCAGATTGGGACGTGTACCGTCGATCCACATGGTGTCGGCATTGAGATGGAAGAACGGGGCGTCGCCGAGCAGCGGCAGGGCTTTCACCACGGCGCCGCCGGTGCCCAGGACTTCGTCGCGTTCATCGGAGATGATGACGCGGGGACGGCTGCGGTGCGCCACGTGATCGATGATCTGATCCGGCAGATAGTGCACGTTGACGACCGCTTCGCCGACGCCCGCATCCGCGAGCTTGTCGAGTACGTGATCGAGCAGGGGCTTGCCGGCCACAGGGACCATGGGCTTCGGCATCCGCTCCGTCAGCGGCCGCATACGCAGGCCGAGACCTGCGGCGAGCACCATGGCTTTGGTCGGTTTGACGGGCATCCTTAAAAGTCCGGTGCTTCCAGGTTGATTCAGCGGATTGTATCACGACGACGGGCGAATTGCATCGATCGCTTCGGCGATAGACGCCAGACGTGACGAATGCATGACGTGGAAATAGCGGGTCGGATCGGGCTGTGAGAGCATTTTCCGGCTAAGTGGAATCCGGTTAGCCGTAAGAAAATGCTCCCAATAATAACTTGCGCGTATTCTAATCGCAAAACCGGTATCCACTTTTGCGGAATCCGCGCCAGGATCAGGCGTCTGCGGCAGCGCCGTTGCGTCGGCCGGTCTTTTTCTTCTTGTCGTTGTGCTTCAGGAAATTGACACCGATCTGGTCGCCATTGACCCAAGCCAGTTCGCAGCGCCGATAGGCGAGGCCGGTCGATGACAGCAGCAGGAAAAATTCTTGCAGATGGAGGCCTTCAACAGAGCCTTCGACGGTCAGCTTGGCGCCGGTCTCCGAAACATCCTCCATGGTGCAGTCGCGGCGCCAGGTGCCGTCAATGCCCATCATGTGCGCGCCGAATCCGCGCTCGAAGGTGATGCGTTCGCCCTTGCGCCGTTCCGCACCCATGGTTCGCTCCGTTTTGGAAGGCTGTGCCGCGAGGGATCCACGGACAGATCCAAAGCCCAAAATTAGGGCATGACGGCTAACAAGCCGTAAAACAAACAACGTTCGGGATGGAATTTGATTGGAATCGTCATGGCCGGGCCATAGGCGAGCGACGCGACGCCGTTCTCGAGCGGCTACGTCCGGCTATAACGCGATGAGACGGTTCATCGTCAACTCGTCCGCGTCAGCCTGCCGGAGGCGGAACGTGAGCCTGATACCAGGCCCGGACAACTGACAACGCGGGGTGGGCGAGCGAGCGGTCGAGATAGGTCCAGATCCGGGGCTGATGGCGCAGGTAATGCGGTTTGCCGTCGCGCCGGTTCAGCCGCGCGAACGTCCCGAGCAGCCGCGTGTTGCGCTGCGCCGACATGATTGCGTAGAGCTCGGCGAAGCCTGCGGGATCGAACGCTTCGCCTGATCCCAGCCGCGCTTTCATATAGCGGGCCAGCATGGCGAGTTCGAGCGATTCCGGCACGTCCACCCGCGCGTCCTGCAGCAGCGAGACGAGATCGTAGGCGGGGGGACCCAGCACGGTGTCCTGAAAGTCGATGACCCCGACCTTTCCGGTGTCGGGCCGTTGCTCCAGCCAGATCAGGTTGGGCGAATGAAAATCCCGCAGTACCCAGGTTTTCGGCGCCGCCGCCGGCTTCGCCAGCAACGCGCGCCACATCGTCTTGAATTCCGTGCACAGATCGTTGCCCGGCTCAATGCCGCGGTCCGGCAGATACCACTCCAGCATCAGACCGACCTCGACCAGCAACGCCTCGGTATCGAACACCGGGATGGGGTAGATGATGTGCGGCGCGAGCGGCAGCGTATCCGGCAGCGTCCGGCAATGCAGCGCGGCGAGCATGTCGGTGGCGGCCTGATAGCGTTCGGCGATCGGCACGGGCGGCATGCCTTCGACGAAGCCCGCACTGCCAAAATCCTCGGTGATGAGGAATCCCAATTCCAGGTCGGCATGATGGATCGCAGGTGCGGAAAAGCCGTGGTCGCGCAAGCCGCGCGCGATAGCGACGAAGGGTTTGACATCCTCGGCGAGGTGCACCGCCGCGCTGTAGGACTTGCCGTCATAGATCGCAGGTCCGTCGGGTCGCTTCGGCGCGTTCATCAGGATAAAGCTGCCGTCGCCGCGGATCAGCCGGGCGTAGGACCGCGTCGAGGCATCCCCGGCCATGCGCTGCCGCCTGGCGTCGAGATATCCGGCACCGTCGAGAAACTGCCGCAGCGCCGCAAGGCGTGCGACCTGAACTGCCGCCTTGCCGTAGCCGGTGATTTCCGCGGCGCGCGCCGCCGATCCAAGCGCCGGGCGGTGGCTGATGGCAATGTCGATCCGGTCGGCGGGCAATGCGTCGGGTGCGCGCTCCGGCCACTCGATCAGAGCCACCGTGCCCTCGGGCAGTGGCGCAAGGCCGATCTCCTCGAGCTCGCCGGCGCCGTCGATTCGATAGAGATCGGCGTGGAGCAGCGGATAGGACGGCAGATCGTAATGCTGCACCAGCGTGAATGTCGGGCTCGGCACTTCGACCGTGTCGTCGTCGGCCAGGTACCGGATCATGGCGCGGGCGGCCGCGGTCTTGCCTGCACCGAGATCGCCCGACAACGTGATGACGTCGCCGGGACCAATCAGGAGCGCGAGATCGGCCATCAGATGCGCGGTCGCAGTCTCGTTGGCGAGCGAGGTTGCGAATGTCGACGGTTCGGTCATTCCGCAGCGTTGCGATGCGCGGTCTGGTCGAGCGGAAAGTCGCAGACCACCCTTGTGCCACGCTTGACGGTCGAATCGAAATGCACGCGCCCGCCGTGCAGTTCTACAAACGAGCGCACCAGCGACAGGCCGAGGCCCGCGCCGCGATGCCGCGACCCGTTGGCGTGGCTCTCGAACCAGTCGAACACCTTGTCCTTGACATCAGGCGGAATGCCGGGTCCGTCGTCGGTGACGGAAAAGCTGACGCTGTGCTCGGTGCGCCGCGCGCTCACCGCGATCACGGCATCCGGTGGCGAGAAGCCGGCGGCGTTGGCAAGCAGATTATAGAGGACCTGGATAATGCGGCGCTCGTCGCCGATGAAGTTGCCGATGTCCGGAGCGACATCGACCTTCAGGACGATGCGCTCGCGGGCCAAACGGTCCTGAATACCCTCGGCCGCGGCCTCGATGGTCTTGCGGATATCGACCGGTCCGAGTTCGAGCGTCATGGCGCCGGCGTCGATGGTGGCGAGATCGAGGATGTTGTTGGTCAACGCGAGCAGAGCGTCGGTCGACGAGGTGATGTAGTTGACATACTCGGCCTGCTTTTCGGTGAGCGGCCCGGTGCCGGGGTCGTTCATCAGGTGCGCGAAGCCGATGATGGTGGTCAGCGGCGAACGCAGCTCGTACGACACGTGATGGACGAAATCGACTTTCATCTGGTCGGCGGTCTCGAGCGCATCGTTCCGCTCGCGCAGCGCGCGTTCCACGTTCTCGCTATCGGTGATGTCGTGGAACGTCAGCATGGTGGCGCCGTCGGGCAGCGGCATGGTCATGCAGTCCAGCACGCTGCCGTCCTTGCGTTCGAGATTGAGCGGCACCGCGGCGCGATCATCGATGCCGGTGATGGCGTTGCGGATGGTCTGCCAGGCGTCGTCGTCGTCGAACAGCGGCTTGCACCAGGCCTCGACGGTATCGATATGCGGCTGCTGCGAGAGCGCGTCAGGTGAGAGCTTCCACATCCGGGCGAACGCCGGGTTGAACAGTTGCGCGCGGCCGTTGCTGCCGAACACCGCGACCGCTTCGGTCAGGCTGTCCAGCGTCTCGCGCTGAACGGTGATGAGCCGATCGAACCGCCGCGCAAGCTCGAGGCTTTCCGTGACATCGTCGAACAGATAGGTGACGCCGCCTTCGGGGTTCGGCGTGGTGACGATGCTGAGCGCGCGTCCGTCCGGCAGGTACCAGACGTCCTTGGCAGCCTCATTGGCGCGATAGGCTTCGTGCAGACGGGCCTTCCAGGCGCGGAAGTCCGGCTGCTCGGGCAATTTGCGCCCGGCGCGCAGGCGATCGAGCACGCTGGAATCGTCCGGATTGCCGTCGAGAAAGGCGCGGTCGAAGTCCCACAGCCGGCGATAGGAATCGTTGTAGAACGCGAGTCGGCGTTGACCGTCGAACACGGCCACACCGGAGGACAACTGGTCGAGGGTCCGGCGATGCGCTTCCGCCATCCGCACCAGCGCCGCGCTCAGCGCGGTGGCCTCGCTGGCGTCGAGCGCGATGCCGGCACTTCCGCCGGCGACCTTGAGCGCGTGAACATCATACATGCGCCGCTCGCCGCCGATCACGATCGGCAATCGCGCGGCAAAGGTGGCATGGTCGTTCAGCGCCCGCGCCATCGCGATGCGGTCGTCGCTGTTGAGCAGTTCGAGATTGCGCTGGATTGCATCGGCAGTGCTGGCGGCTTCGGTGGCGCGCGCATAGGCGGCATTGGCGAAATTGAGATTGCCGTCGCCGCCGCGCGCCCAGAGTGGCCATGGTGACGCGGCTGCGAAGGCCCGCAGCATGTCGGTTTCTTCCAAGAGGCTCTTGTGGCGCAGCGTCATTTCGGCGAGATCGCGCCGCAATCCGCCGAGGTCGCGGATACGCACGATGGCCTGGCCGCCGATGGCGCGACCCATGGCTTCCACGGTTCGGCCGGCCGACGTGACCAGATTGAGCAGAAAGCCCTCCCCGGCATTGCGCAGCGCATCGACCGCATGATCGATCTGCAACGCCGGTTCCGGCGGCAGCCAGGTTCCGAACGCCAAAAGCCGCTGAGGCTGTGTTGCATCCTGCGGCATCAGCAGCGAGATATCGCCGCTGATTTGCGGACGGTCCTCGCCCGCGGCCCAGGAGATCAAAACCTGCGGTTCCGCGAATAGCAGCGCGCGAAAGCGATCGGCCTCCGTCTGCAGCTCGCGGATTTCGGCGCGCAACCGCTGTTCGTTCGTGGCAGCGCGGATGCGCGTGCGCATCAGCAGGATGGCGGCGACCACCGAGAAGCCGAGCACGCTCAGTGCCATCGCCAGAGCGGCCAAATCCTGCCGGCCGAGACTCATGAAGGTCAGAATCAACCGCTCGGACAAGCCCGGTTCCGTGGCCCACGCCGGCGATATGGCGAGGAGGCTCGCCGCGCTCGCGCCTGCGATGCCGCCGCGCACCAGCGAGGTGCATGACAGCAAGGTCCGACGTATCACCGCGACTACGCCCGACATGTTTGCCCCAAAACCGAACGACGACACGCCGGCAAATCGATTGCCGTTCGCGAATTGGCCAACAATATCCTCAAGCAGAGTCGGCGGGTAAGAGTCCAGACCGTGAACGGGAATCCGGCGATGGAAAAATGCGCGGCCGCGACATTTCCGAGACGATTTTTGTGAGAGTCGAATCGATTTTTGCGACAGCGGAAAATATTTAGCGCCCGGTCGAACCGAATCCGCCGCCACCGCGTGTCGTGGTTGATAGCGAAACCGCGCGCACGAGTTCCACGCGCGTCACCGGCGCCACCACCATCTGCGCGATGCGCTCGCCGCGGCGGATCGTGAATGGTTCGGTGCCGAGATTGACGAGCAGCACATTGACCTCGCCCCGATAGTCGGCATCGACGGTGCCGGGCGAATTCAGCACGGTCACGCCGTGTTTGGCGGCGAGGCCGGAACGCGGCCGCACCTGCGCCTCGAATCCGTCGGGCAAGGCAACGACGAGCCCGGTCGGAACCATCGCGTGCTGTCCGGCCGCGAGAACCAGCGGCGTCCGTTCGGGGACCGCGGCCAGGAGGTCGAGGCCGGCGGCCTGGCCGCTCTGGTAGGCCGGCAGCGGAAGACCCTCGGCATGGGGGAGTTGCTGGACGTCAACCTTGATCGGGCTAGTCATACTGGTGAACTCGCCACGGTTGAGACGATGCGTTCGATCAGCATTGCGGCAACCTCTTCCTTGGTCATGATAGGCCAGGACTCGGCCTTGATCTCGCCGCCGACGCCGTCATGCGTCAGCAAATGGACCGTGTTGCGGTCGCCGCCCATCACGCCGGTTGCGGGCGATACGTCGTTGGCGACGATCCAGTCGCAGCCTTTGCGCGCTAACTTTGCCTTGGCGTTGTCGATGAGATGCTCAGTTTCGGCGGCAAAGCCGATAACAAGAGGGGGACGCTTGTCGCGCAGTTTCGCGATGATCGCGAGGATATCGGGATTTTCCACCAGTTGCAGCGGCGGCATTCCCGCCGCGGTCTTCTTCAGCTTTTGCGCGCCTTCGCTTTCGACCCGCCAGTCGGCGACGGCTGCGGTAAAGATGGCGACGTCGGCGGGCAGTGCGGCTTCCACCTGCGCCAGCATCTCGCGCGCGGATTCGACGTGCTGGACGGTGACGCCTGCGGGATCGTCGAGATCCACCGGGCCCGAAATCAGCGTCACCTCGGCCCCGGCGGCCTGTGCCGCGGCGGCGATGGCAAAACCCTGCTTGCCCGAGGAGCGGTTGGCGATATAGCGCACCGGGTCGATCGGCTCATGCGTCGGGCCCGCCGTGACCAGCACCAGCTTGCCCTTGAGCGGCTGTGGCCGTGCGGGTCTGAGAATCTTCGCGGCCACCGCCGCGATTTCCGTCGGCTCGGCCATGCGGCCGACACCGGCTTCGCCCGCTTCGGCCATTTCGCCGGCATTGGGCCCGATCATTGCAACGCCGTCGCGGGCGAGCTGCGCCACATTGCGGCGCGTCGCTGGGTTATTCCACATCAGCGGGTTCATCGCTGGCGCCAGGAGGATCGGCTTGTCGGTGGCGAGCAGGATCGCGGTGGCGAGATCGTCGGCGTGACCTTGCGCCATCTTCGCCATCAGGTCGGCGGTGGCGGGCGCCACCACGATCAGGTCGCACTCGCGCGCGAGGCGGATATGGCCCGCGTCGAATTCGCTGCCGGGATCGAACAGATCGGTGTAGGCGCGGGTGTTGGACAAGGCGCTGGCGCTCAGCGGAGTGACGAATTGCTGCGCAGCATTTGTCATGACGCACTGCACAATAAAACCATGCTCCCTGAGGCGGCGGATCAGATCGAGCGCCTTGTAGGCGGCAATGCCGCCGCCGATAATCAACGTTACGTTGCACAAGCCATTGGATGGATGGAATGAATTCCGGTCACCCGAAATTGCTGCGCTGCGGGATACTCGATTACCCGTGTCGGCCGCGGGAATGGCGGTCGCGGCCGCTCTCAGGATGACGCGAACCTCGTCCTCGACCGAACGGCCGTTGCGCGCGGCGCGCAGCCTTAGCTCGGCCTTCACCGCCTCATGGAGTTTCCGGATGGTCAGACTGGCCATACTTTCGTCCGCGAAGGTGCCGACATAGCCTAGCGGACGATATCATTGATATCAATATTTTGATTGCGATGAGAGCATAACCCAAAGGATAGCGAGGAATGTCAGGGCCATCACCCAGAGCGCCACGGTACGCCAGCGGTTTTGCTGCGCGCGTGCGCGAGCCAGTGCCGCTATCGTCTCCGGGGCCAGCACCAGGCCCTCGCGGGTCATGGTCTCGAACCGCTCCAGCACCGCCATCGACCGGGAGGCGATCGCGGGCAGTCCGCTGAGTACACGTCCAAGTTCGCCAGCGCCGGCCATCGCGCCCTGCATCCGGCCGAGCGGGCCGAGATTTTGCGCGATCCATTCGCGGACCACGGGATCAGCCACCGTCCAGATGTCCAATTTCGGATCGAAGCTGCGCGCCACGCCTTCGACCACCACCATGGTCTTTTGCAGCAGGATCAATTCGGGGCGCGTCTGCATGTCGAACAGGCCGGTGACCTCGAGCAGCAGGGTCAGCAGCTTCGCCATCGAGATTTCCTCGGCGGTGCGATTGTGAATCGGCTCCCCGATGGCACGGATCGCTTGCGCAAAATTCTCGACGGAATGATGCCCGGGCACGTAGCCGGCCTCGAAATGCACTTCGGCGACGCGGCGATAATCGCGGGTGATGAAGCCGAGCAGGATTTCGGCGAGGAAGCGCCGCTCCTTCATGCCGAGCCGACCCATGATGCCGAAGTCGACGGCGACCAGCCGTCCGGCGTCGTCGAGGAACAGGTTGCCGGGATGCATGTCGGCATGGAAGAAGCCGTCGCGCAGCGCATGCCGCAGAAAGCTCTGGATTACCTTGCGGCCGAGATCGGGCAGATCCACTTGCGATTGCGCCAGGCGCGCGTGATCGTTCAGCGCGATGCCGTCGATCCACTCCATCGTCAGCACGTTGTGGGTGGTGCGATCCCAGTCGACCGTGGGGACACGGAAGTCCGGATCGTCACGGGTGTTCTCCGCCATCTCCGACAGCGCGGCGGCTTCCAGCCGCAGATCCATTTCCATCGCCACCGAGCGCGACATGGTGTTGATGACTTCGATGAGACGCAGCCGCCGCGCTTCGGCGGAATGTGCTTCGGCCTTGTTGGCGACGAAAAAGAAATCACCGAGGTCGCGTCGGAAGCGCGCGGCGACGTTAGGCCGCAGCACCTTGACCGCAACCTGTTTACGGATGCCGTCCTTGTCGATCTCGCCACGATGGACCTGCGCGATCGAGGCCGCCGCCACCGCCGGGCCGAAGCTCGCAAAAGCCTGTGCCACCGGTCGTTCCAGCGCCGCCACGATCACGGCCTCGGCCTCTGCCTGCGAAAACGGCGGCAGTCGGTCCTGCAGGCTTTCCAGATCGCGAGCCATGGTGACGCCGACGACATCGGGGCGCGTGGCCAGGAACTGTCCGAGCTTGAGATAGGCGGGACCTAATCGCGTTAGCGCGCGCGACAGCCGCGGGCCGGATTTCGCGCCGGAGCGCTCGACCAGCCGAGCCATGCGCAGAGCAAGTTGTCCCGGCGGCGGCACCAGCGAGGGATCGACGACGCCGAACACGCCCTCGCGCGCGAACACGAATGCGGCGCGCGCCAGGCGCGCGGCATGGGTCAATGCGGAGATCACAAACGCCAGCCCGAGTGCAGCGCGACGATGCCGCCTGAGAGGGCTTGCCAGTTGACGCGCGCAAAGCCGGCGTCACGGATCATCTCGGCAAAGGCGTTCGGTTTCGGAAACTTGCGGATCGATTCGACCAGATACTGATAGGAATCGGCGTCGCCGGTGATCGCGCCGCCGAGCGGCGGAATCACCTTGAACGAGAATAGGTCATAAAGCTTGTCGAGGCCGGGCACATCGACCGTCGAGAATTCGAGGCAAAGAAACCGGCTGCCCGGTTTCAGCACGCGAAGCGCCTCGCGCAGCGCGTGGTCGATGCGCGGCACGTTGCGGATCCCGAAGGCGATGGTGTAGGCGTCGAAACTGCGGTCCGCAAACGCCAGCGTCTCGGCGTTGCCTTCGACGAACGACACCTGTTGATCGAGATGCTTCTTGACCGCGCGCTCGCGGCCGACCGCGAGCATGTCCGCATTGATGTCGCAGACGGTGGACCCGGAATCCGTGGCCTGCTGCTTTGGCCGCGCGGAAGGCAATATCGCCGGTGCCGCCGGCGACATCGAGCAGCGCGAACGGCGAATCGTTGCGCGGCGGGTTGAGTGTCGTGATCATGACGTCCTTCCAGACGCGATGCAGTCCGCCCGACATCAGATCGTTCATCAGGTCGTAGCGCTGTGCGACGCTGTGGAATACGTCGTTCACCAGCGTCTGCTTGTCGCCAAGGGGACGTCCCTGAAGCCGAAATGTGTCGTTTGGTCCGGTCGGTCCATGCCCATCTTCTCCATGATCGGACCATAGCCTGCCATGCTGCGCTGCGCTACAAGCGGGGCCGGGCCAGACCGAAGCCGGACACGGCCTGACGCCGTGGTTAATCCGTTTCCCGACGATATGATATGGCGAGCCATGGCATCACAATTTCTGAAAACCACGCCCATTCTGCGGATGTTCGATGTCCGGAAGGCGCGGGAATTCTACCTCGAGTTCCTCGGCTTCAAGGTCGATTTCGAGCATCGTTTCGAGCCGGATCTGCCGCTCTATATGGGGATATCGCTGGGCTCGGTGGTGCTGCATCTCAGCGAACACCATGGCGACTGCGCGCCCGGCGCCAAGGTTATGATCGAGACGACGGGCCTTGCGGACTATCAGGCGGGACTCCTCGCCAAGCGTTATGGCTATGCGCGGCCCGGGCTGATTCAGCAGCCATGGGGCGCGACCACCATGACGGTGACCGATCCGTTCTATAACTGGCTGGTATTCAGTGAATGAAGACGAGACGCCGGCTTAAAACGCCGGCGAATCCCACGAAACGAGCAAAGCTGTGCCCGAACTTCCCGAAGTCGAAACTGTCCGTCGCGGCTTGCAGCCTGCCATGGAGGGCGCGACCATCGTCCGCGCCGAAACCCGGCGCAAGGATCTGCGGTTTCCGTTCCAGAAGGATTTTGTCGCCCGCCTCGAGGGCCAGACCGTGACCGGGCTCGGGCGGCGCGCGAAGTACCTGCTCGCGGACCTCGCGTCCGGCGACGTGCTCCTGATGCATCTCGGCATGTCCGGCTCGTTCCGCGTGGTCGAAGGCGTCACGACCCCGGGCGATTTTCACATTCCGCGCAACGAGGATCGCGCCCACGATCATGTGATGTTTCAGATGTCGACCGGCGCCGCGGTCTTGTTCAACGATCCGCGCCGCTTCGGCTACATGAAGGTTATCGCTCGCAAGGCGCTCGACGACGAGCCGCTGCTGAAGGGACTTGGTCCGGAGCCGCTCGGCAACGAATTCGATGCGGCGATGCTGGCGCGCGCCTGCCGGGACAAGAAGACCAGCCTGAAGGCCGCGCTGCTCGACCAGCGCGTGGTCGCGGGGCTCGGCAACATCTATGTGTGCGAGGCGCTGTTTCGCGCGCACCTGTCGCCGCGCCGTCTCGCCGCGACGCTGGCGCTAAGAAGGGCGAGCCGACCGATCATGCCGAACGTCTGGTCGGTGCGATACACGGCGTGCTCAATCAGGCGATCAAGGCCGGCGGCTCGTCGCTGCGCGACCATCGCCAGACGTACGGCGAACTCGGCTATTTTCAGCATTCGTTTCAGGTCTACGACCGCGAGGGCGACAAGTGCCCGACGCCGAAATGCAACGGCGCGATGAAGCGATTCACGCAGAACGGACGCTCGACGTTCTGGTGTCCGAGTTGCCAGAAGTAGTTCGGTTCGCCGACCGACGCCGCCAGCGGGCGAGACGATCTACTTCCGCACGCAGATGATGCGGACCACCGACGCTTTTGCGTCGAACGTTCCGCCCGCGGGCGTCACGTTGTGCGTCTTCAGAAATGCTAGCACCCTCGGCCGGAGCGAGCACAGCCTGCGCGGCGGGCAGCCGACGCCCAGCGACGATCGCCGGGCTTGAACAACGTAATGCCGGCGAATTTTCCGTCGTATCGAGCGCGGCCGCGCCGGCAAAACCCGATCGCGGGCGCCGGTGACAGCGCGGTTCGCCGCCGACCCGCCTGCGTAATCGATGCCTTGACTCGGCTCACCGCAGAGCCGCCGCCCTGATTTTGCGGATCGGCGATGCCGACGAGATCGACGGCTGCTTTTCGGCTGTGCCGCCAACGAGCGCGATCGGCTTCAATCCGCGCGCGCCATAGATGCGCAGCAGCGCGAGGTCGTGATCCTTGTCTTCAGCGATCCTGTCGGCGTTGCCGTGACCCGGCGACGACGATCGACTGGCATCCGTCGACGGTCGACGATCGGTGACGATCGCGCCGTCGCTGCTGACGGCACGCTCGTTCCGTATTCCACGGTCTTGCGTGGTGGCGGGCCGCCGTTGGCCGGGAAACGGATTGAACGCGCTCGACATCGCGATCACCACCGGCTCCATCGTGCCTTCGGTGGCCTGATCATAGAGGATGGTCAGGACGCGGACCTCGCTGCCGCGCGATCTGGCCGCGCACGTAGAACTTCTTCAGGCCCTGCATGCCCCGACAGCACGAAGAAATCCGGCCTGACCGCGCTGTAGTCGATCTTGCGTCCGGCCGGCTCCTTCTTCGTGATCGGCGACCGCTGGCGATGGTGAGGTTGGCGTCGCGGCCGTCAGCTCGATCTGGATCGTGCCGGTGGCCGACCTCCACCTCGATCCGTTGTCATCGCTCGCACTGCTTGCGGCACCAGCCTGGACGGCATGCCGAGCCGAATGCCGCTGACGGCATCGGTGACGGTCTTCCAGCCGACGTCGGTCTGCGATTTCCGCGCGGCCGCCGCCAGTATCGTGCGTTCCTGCGGATTGAGCACGCCGGTCTCCTTGCCGCCCTGATCCTTCTGGAAGGCCTTGATCGCGGCGATCAGGCGGTCGCTGACCTCGCCGTTGATCACGCCGTTATAGTGGCCGATCCAGGCGAGATCGGACTGGAGTGGCGGGCGCTCGGTCTTCTCCATCGCCTTGGCGGTGTCGGCAGGAGTTTGTCGCCGCGGGGATCGGGATGGCCGCCAGTCTTTGGCGTGACGCGCCTATTGTGCGCGGCGGCTGCGACTAAGGCGTAAGATCGCGGTGGTCACGATCATCAATGCCGCGGCGATCGTCGCTCGCATGACGCTTTCGTCTCCGTGAAACGGGGCTATTGAAACACATCTGCTTGGTCAGAAACAGCGGCCATCGGGTTCAGGCGTGGCGATTGCGGCGCTGGACCGAGATACGAGAACGGCAGAACGATGCTGAGCGCCGACGAACTTGAGCGCTACGCCCGCCACATCGTGATGCGCGAGGTCGGTGGCCCCGGCCAGAGCGAAGCGCAAGGCGCGCGCGTGCTGGTGATCGGCGCCGGCGGCCTGGGTGCGCCGGCGCTGATGTATCTGGCTGCCGCCGGCGTCGGTACGCTCGGCGTGATCGACGACGACACCGTGTCGCTGTCGAACCTGCAGCGGCAGGTCATTCACGCGACGGCGGACGTCGGCCGTGCCAAGATCGACAGCGCCCGGACAAGATCCGTGGCGATCAATCCGCACGTCGCATTCCGCACGCACCACATGCGGCTCAATTCGTCCAACGCGATGGCGCTGCTTGGCGACTATGACGTCGTCGCCGACGGCTCGGACAATTTCGCCACGCGCTATCTGGTGGCGGACGCCTGCTATCTGGCGCAGAAAACGCTGGTCACCGGCGCGCTTGGCGTGTTCGATGGATCGCTGACGACGATCCGTGCCCACGAAAGAAATTCCGACGGCGAGCTTAACCCGACCTATCGCTGCCTGTTTCCCGAGCCGCCGCCGGAGGGAACGGTGCCGACCTGCGAGGAAGCCGGCGTGCTCGGCGCGCTCGCCGGCGTACTCGGTTCGATGATGGCGCTGGAGGTCATTCGCGACATCGTCGGTTTCGGCGAGTGGCTGGTCGGACGGCTGTTGATGATCGACGCGCGGGCGATGCGGTTCGAGACGCTGAGCTATACACGCGATCCGTCGAATCCGCTGAACGGCGATAACCCGACCATCAAGATTTGGCCGACCTGTAGAGCGCGCACGTTCTGAGCGCTTATCCCTTCGCGGCAGCCGGATGCATCGCCCGCTCGCGCCATCAGCCGGCTGCGTTCCAGGCTTTCCGCCGGCCATTCTTTGCGCAGGTCGTAAACCATTCAGCGAAGGCCTTTGCGTCGGCAAACGGCAGCACGCATCCAGGGCTGCTTCGAGGCCGTGAAGATGTGACATGTCGGGCGGCAGGCGATCAGGCGTATCGAGCGTGCCGACCCGGACGAAGCGCGCGGCCTCGCCGGCGCCCGCATACGTTGCTCCAGATCGCGACCTTGCAAATGGGGCATCGCGCAATCCGCTGGCCCTTGCCGCTCTCCGATGGCGTGACGACAATCTCCGGCTCGCCCGCAATGTGCTGGACGCGCTCGGCCTCGTAGAGGGCATTCCTGGGCGAAAGCAGTCCCCGTCTCGCGCTGACACCAGCGGCAATGGCAGGCATGAACGACCATCGGCATGCCGCTTAGCCGGTAGCGGACCTGCCTGCACGCGCATCCGCCTTCCACACCTTCCGTGTCTGCCATGTCAGCCTCCCCAGTTGGTTCGGGCAAACTCAGGATACCAACAGCCGGGCAGCACCCGGTCCGGCGGCTTGTGGCCGTCGAGGAAGGTGCGGATGTTGATCATCACCTTCTCGCCCATTTCGACCCGGCCTTCGATCGTCGCCGAGCCCATGTGCGGCAGCAGCGTCACCTTGCCGGCCTTCGCCAGCCGCAGCAGCTTCGGGTTCACCGCCGGCTCATGCTCGTACACGTCGAGACCGGCGCCGCCGATGTCGCCGGTTTCGATCAGTTTGGTCAGCGTCTCCTCGTCGATCACCTTGCCGCGCGCGGTGTTGACGATGTAGGCGTCCTTCCTCATGAGCTTCAGCCGCCGCGCCGACAGCAGATGGAAGGTCGCCGGCGTGTGCGGGCAGTTCACCGAGATGATGTCCATCCGCGCCAGCATCTGGTCGAGCGCTTTCCCAGTAGGTTGCGCCCAGCTCGTCCTCGATGCTCGGCGCGACCGGCTTTCGATTGTGATAGTGGATTTGCAGGCCGAAGGCGTGCGCGCGTCGCGCCACCGCTTGGCCGATCCGGCCCATGCCGATGATGCCGAGCCGCTTGCCGCCGATGCGGCGGCCCAGCATCCAGGTCGGCGACCAGCCCTGCCAGTCGTTGCCGTCGGACAGCACAGTCGAGCCCTCGATCAGCCGGCGCGGCACGGCCAGGATCAGCGCCATGGTCATGTCGGCGGTGTCCTCGGTGAGAACCTTGGGCGTGTTGGTGACGGTAATGCCGCGCTCGTGCGCCGCCTCGACGTCGATGTTGTCGACGCCGTTGCCGAACTGGGCGATCAGCTTCACCTTGACGTCGGGCTGTTTCCGACGATCCTTCGTTGATCTCATCGGTGACCGTCGACACCAGCATATCCGCCATACGGACCGCGTCGATGAGCTGTTCCGGCGTCATCGGCCGATCGTCGAGATTGAGCCTCGCATCGAATAGCTCGCGCATCCGCGTCTCGATGCTGTCGGGCAGCTTCCGCGTGACGACGACGAGAGGTTTCCTCGACCGACATGTTTAGCTCGTTCCAATTTTAACCGTGATGCGGGCGGAAAACCGCTACACACTTTTCTTCATCCCGCGCTGGTGTTCCGATTCCGAAACGGCTCCGAGCCAATCCGCAATTAGTTAATTCATTCGCCGACGGACTGTTCAGTCCGCCTTAACCCGGCTGATTGAAACTGCCGCTTGCAGATTTCAGCGTCTGTCTCCTTGGCTCCCGGGTCCCTCGCATCTTTCGGCAGGTTTCCCGGCCCCTGAGCCCTCTCTAGCAGAAGGCCGGGCCAAGACAAGAACCCCGGTCCGAAGCGCGGCCGGCTGGGATCGGGCGGCGTGATAAGCTTTCGGGGGCTGGGGTCGATGATGGTTTTGCCCGCTTTTCACTTCCATGGTGGTCGCAGCTGCGATGCTGGGAGTGTTCGGCGAAGCGCCGCCAACGCCAACCCCGATTCACCAGCGGGCTGCCGATCCCGCGGTTCGTCAGCCTGAAATCGGATCATGTGAACGTGCGCGTCGGTCCGACCAAGGACAACGATGTGAGCTGGATCTACACGCGTTCCAGCCTGCCGGTCGAAATCACTGCGGAATTCGAGAACTGGCGCCGCATCCGCGATTCCGAGGGCTCCGAGGGCTGGGTCTATCACTCGCTCTTGTCTGGCCGCCGCACCGCGGTGGTCACGATGAAGACGAAGGACGACCTGACGCCGCTTTACGACCGCGCCGATACCCAGAGCGCGGTGGCGGCCCGCGTGCAGACCGGTGTGGTGGCGAAGGTCAGGCGTTGCGCGGGGGGATGGTGCCGGATCTCGGGCTCCGGCTTCGACGGATGGATCGAGCAGGAGCGCCTGTGGGGTGTCTATCCCGACGAGAAGATCGAGTAGGCCCGCGTCGTCGGGATTGTTTGTCAGATCGCCCGCAAACAACAATGCCCGCCGAAAGGGCGGGCATCGGTAATCCATCGCGCGGATTGAATGCGATCAGCGCTTCTTGCGCAGCCGCACGACCATATCGATGCGGGCGATCTCGTAGCCTTCCGGCGCTTGCGGCATGTTCTGCACGATGAGATTCGAATCCGGAATATCGACCAGCTCGTGCTTGTTCTCGAGATAGAAGTGATGATGCGCGCTGACATTGGTGTCGAAGTAGGTCTTGGTGCCGTCGACGCTGACCTGGCGCAGCAGGCCTGCCTCCGTCAGCTGATTGAGCGTGTTGTAGACAGTCGCCAGCGACACAGGCACCTTGGCGAGCGTGGCCTCCTCGTAGAGCATTTCGGCCGTGAGGTGGCGTTCACCCTTGCCGAAAAGGAGCCAGCCGAGCGCCATGCGCTGCCGCGTCGGCCGCAGGCCGACCGATTGCAACATTTCGTTGACGTCATGCCACGGACAACCGGTCAGCGTCGGCTGCCGTGCGTGACTGATCGCCGCAACTTCAAGCTCTTCCGAGGCAACCATCACGATATTTTCGTTCATACTCACGCCATGCACCTGAAGCTCGTCGACGCCATTAGGTTTTTCACCCGGCACTATAAAAACTATAGGAAAAAGGGCGCTTAGATGCAAGTTTTTCGCAACTAGAACGGCTCCAAACTGATGTCCCAGCAAAGGACTTTGCATGGCCGCGCGGTGTGAAATATGAAATGAATTATATCAACAATTATAATTTTACCATAAACTTCGACCCGGTTGGGCGGTTCAGACGTTCTCGGTATTTTCTCTATCAACTTTCCAACTGGGCGTCGAACCGGGTCGCACGCCCCAAATGTGAGTCGGACCACTAGCCTCGCTTTGCCCCCCTCCGACCCTGTGTTAGAGAGCCTCGCAGCGCCGATCCAAGACCGGCGCCCGTCTCAGGCGAAAGCCACACGTTTCGCGCGCCTCGCGAACCGTCATTCCTCGATGAGAGAAAGGCCAGGCAGGATGCACGAGCGGCGCAGCAGCTATGATTATGAGGGTTTGCTGGCTTGCGGCCGGGGCGAACTGTTCGGACCTGGAAATGCCCAGTTGCCGTTGCCGCCGATGCTGATGTTCGATCGGATCACCGAAATCAGCGAGGATGGCGGGAGTTCGGCAAGGGATTGATCCGCGCCGAGCTTGACGTGAAACCGGACCTCTGGTTCTTCGGCTGCCACTTCAAGGGCGATCCGGTGATGCCCGGCTGTCTTGGCCTCGACGCGCTGTGGCAGATGGTCGGATTTTTTCTGGGCTGGACCGGCGGTGATGGCCGTGGCCGCGCGCTCGGTCTCGGCGATTTGAAGTTCTCCGGTCAGGTGCTGCCGCACGTCCGCAAGGTCGTATACAATGTCGACATTAAGCGCGTGATGCGCTCGAAGCTTGTGCTGGGGATCGCGGACGGGTGGCTTTCCGCAGACGGCGACATTATCTATCGCGCGAACGACTTGAAGGTTGGTCTGTTCAAGCAGGATGCTGCGCCGGGAACATAGGAGCCGATGGCTTCAAAGTCGGTGGCTCCGGCGATCGATGTAGGTTTAGGATTTTTGACGAGGGTGCCTTCATGAGACAGCGTAACGATAGTGCGAGGAGATCATGAGGCGGGTTGTCGTCACGGGGATGGGCATTGTCTCATCCATCGGAAACAACACTCAGGAAGTGCTAGCCAGTCTGTTTGAGGCGAAGTCCGGCATCACGCGCGCGGAGAAGTATGCGGAGCTCGGCTTCCGCTCTCAGGTGCAGGGTGCGCCGACGCTGAATTCGGCCGATGTGATCGATCGCCGTGCGATGCGCTTCCTGGCTGAGGGCGCGGCGTGGAATCACGTGGCGATGGAGCAGGCGATTCGCGACTCCGGCTGGAGCCATGACGTCTCCAACGAGCGCACTGGAATCATCATGGGCTCCGGCGGCCCGTCCGCGCGTACGATCGTGGAAGCCGCCGACATCACCCGAAGCAAGGGACCAAAGCGGGTAGGTCCGTTCGCGGTGCCGAAAGCAATGTCGTCGACAGCTTCGGCGACGCTCGCGACCTGGTTCAAGATCAAGGGCGTCAACTACTCGATCTCGTCAGCCTGCGCGACCTCCAATCACTGCATCGGCAATGCCTACGAGACCATTCAGATCGGCAAGCAGGACGTCATTTTCGCCGGCGGCTGCGAGGAACTCGACTGGTCACTGTCGGTGCTGTTCGACGCCATGGGTGCGATGTCCTCGAAATACAACGACACGCCGGCGACCGCCTCGCGGGCCTATGACGTCAGTCGCGACGGCTTCGTGATTGCCGGCGGCGCGGGCGTGGTGGTTCTGGAAGAACTCGAACACGCCAAGGCGCGCGGTGCGCGCATTTACGGCGAAGTCGTCGGCTATG
Source organism: uncultured Alphaproteobacteria bacterium (assembly GCA_963764445.1). Classification (GTDB taxonomy): domain Bacteria; phylum Pseudomonadota; class Alphaproteobacteria; order Rhizobiales; family Xanthobacteraceae; genus Nitrobacter. Next base: position 36 of record CAVXSV010000019.1, on the reverse strand, counting down.
GCGCGACGTCGGACGGCTACGACATGGTCGCCCCGT
>CAVXSV010000018.1:0-20811 GCA_963764445.1 uncultured Alphaproteobacteria bacterium | reverse complement strand
CCAGCTTGCCCTTGAGCGGCTGTGGCCGTGCGGGTCTGGAGTCCGCGGCCACCGCCGCGATTTCCGTCGGCTCGGCCATGCGGCCGACACCGGCTTCGCCCGCTTCGGCCATTTCGCCGGCATTGGGCCCGATCATTGCAACGCCGTCGCGGGCGAGCTGCGCCACATTGCGGCGCGTCGCTGGGTTATTCCACATCAGCGGGTTCATCGCTGGCGCCAGGAGGATCGGCTTGTCGGTGGCGAGCAGGATCGCGGTGGCGAGATCGTCGGCGTGACCTTGCGCCATCTTCGCCATCAGGTCGGCGGTGGCGGGCGCCACCACGATCAGGTCGCACTCGCGCGCGAGGCGGATATGGCCCGCGTCGAATTCGCTGCCGGGATCGAACAGATCGGTGTAGGCGCGGGTGTTGGACAAGGCGCTGGCGCTCAGCGGAGTGACGAATTGCTGCGCAGCATTTGTCATGACGCACTGCACAATAAAACCATGCTCCCTGAGGCGGCGGATCAGATCGAGCGCCTTGTAGGCGGCAATGCCGCCGCCGATAATCAACGTTACGTTGCACAAGCCATTGGATGGATGGAATGAATTCCGGTCACCCGAAATTGCTGCGCTGCGGGATACTCGATTACCCGTGTCGGCCGCGGGAATGGCGGTCGCGGCCGCTTCAGGATGACGCGAACCTCGTCCTCGACCGAACGGCCGTTGCGCGCGGCGCGCAGCCTCAGCTCGGCCTTCACCGCCTCATGGAGTTTCCGGATGGTCAGACTGGCCATACTTTCGTCCGCGAAGGTGCCGACATAGCCTAGCGGACGATATCATTGATATCAATATTTTGATTGCGATGAGAGCATAACCCAAAGGATAGCGAGGAATGTCAGGGCCATCACCCAGAGCGCCACGGTACGCCAGCGGTTTTGCTGCGCGCGTGCGCGAGCCAGTGCCGCTATCGTCTCCGGGGCCAGCACCAGGCCCTCGCGGGTCATGGTCTCGAACCGCTCCAGCACCGCCATCGACCGGGAGGCGATCGCGGGCAGTCCGCTGAGTACACGTCCAAGTTCGCCAGCGCCGCCATCGCGCCCTGCATCCGGCCGAGCGGGCCGAGATTTTGCGCGATCCATTCGCGGACCACGGGATCAGCCACCGTCCAGATGTCCAATTTCGGATCGAAGCTGCGGGCGACGCCTTCGACGACCACCATCGTCTTCTCCAGCATCACCAATTCGGGGCACGTCTGCATGTCGAAAAGGCCGGTCACCTCGAACAGCGGGGTCGGCCGCTTCGCCATCGAGATCGTCCGGCCGGCGGTCTGACCGTCAATCGCTCCCCGATCGCCCGGATCGCCTCCGCAAAACTATCGACGGAATGATGCCCGGGCACATCACCGGCCTCGAAATGCGCCTCAGCGACAGAGATAATCACGGTGATCAAGCCGAACAGGATCTCGGCGAGAACCGCCGCTCCTTCTTGCCGAGCCGACCCACGATGCCGAAGTCGACGACGACGAGCATGCCGGCGGTCGTCGACAACAGATTGCCCGGATGCATGTCAGCATCGAAGAAGCCGTCGCAGCACATGCCGCAGAAGCTCTGGATGGCCGTTCGGCCGAGATCGCATGAGATCCACTGTCCGAGTGCGGCCTGGCAGCGCGTCGACGTTCGGCGATTACGCCGTCGATCCACTCCATGGTCAGCACGTCGTGGCTGGTGCAATTCCAATCGACCGTCGGCACACGGAAGCCCGGATCCTCACGGTATTCTCCGCCATCTCCGACAGCGCTGCAGCTTCCAGCCGAAGATCCATTTCCGTCGCACCTGGCGCGCCATGCGTCTTCATCACCTCGACGGACGAGCCTCCGCGCTTCGACGAGAATCGCTGCGGCCGCTGCGACGAAAATCAATCACCGAGATCGCGACCGGAAACGCGCGGCGACGTAGGCCGCGCAACCTTGACCGCGACCTGTCTTACGAGCCCTCGCCGTCCTTGACGACTCTCGCCGATGCACCTGCGCGATCAAGTTCGCCGCCACCGCCGGTCGCCGAAGGTCGCGTAAGCCTCCGCCACCGGTCGTCCCCAGCGCCGCCTCGATCTCGGCCTCGACCGCCGCCTCGCGAAAACGGCGGCATCCAGTCCTGCAAGCTTTCGCAGATCGCGACCATTGTCGACGCCGACGACATCGGGGCGCGTGGCCAGGAACTGTCCGAGCTTGAGATAGGCGGGACCTAATCGCGTTAGCGCGCGCGACAGCCGCGGGCCGGATTTCGCGCCGGAGCGCTCGACCAGCCGAGCCATGCGCAGAGCAAGTTGTCCCGGCGGCGGCACCAGCGAGGGATCGACGACGCCGAACACGCCCTCGCGCGCGAACACGAATGCGGCGCGCGCCAGGCGCGCGGCATGGGTCGATGCGGAGATCACAAACGCCAGCCCGAGTGCAGCGCGACGATGCCGCCTGAGAGGGCTTGCCAGTTGACGCGCGCAAAGCCGGCGTCACGGATCATCTCGGCGAAGGCGTTCGGTTTCGGAAACTTGCGGATCGAAACCGACCAGATACTGATAGAAATCGGCGTCGCCGGTGATCGCGCCGCCAAGCGGCGAAATCACCTTGAACGAGAATAGGTCATAAAGCTTGTCGAGGCCGGGCACATCGACCGCCGAAGAAGTCGAGGCAAAGAAACCGGCTGCCCGGTTTCAGCACACCGAAGCGCCTCGCTCGCGTGGTCGATGCGCGGCACGTTGCGGATCCCGAAGGCGATGGTGTAGGCGTCAAAACTGCGGTCCGCAAACGCCAGCGTCTCGGCGTTGCCTTCGACGAACGACACCTGTTGATCGAGATGCTTCTTGACCGCGCGCTCGCGGCCGACCGCGAGCATGTCGGCGTTGATGTCGCAGACGGTCGAGCCGGAAATCCGTGGCCTGCTGCTTTGGCAGCGCGGAAGGCAATATCGCCGGTGCCGCCGGCGACATCGAGCAGCGCGAACGGCGAATCGTTGCGCGGCGGGTTGAGGGTCGTGATCATGACGTCCTTCCAGACGCGATGCAGTCCTCCCGACATCAGATCGTTCATCAGGTCGTAGCGCTGTGCGACGCTGTGAAATACGCCGTTCACCAGCGTCTGCTTGTCGTTCACGGGGACGTCCCTGAAGCCGAAATGTGTCGTTTGGTCGGGTCGGTCCATGCCCATCTTCTCCATGATAGGACCATAGCCTGCCATGCTGCGCTGCGCTACAAGCGGGGCCGGGCCACGACCGAAGCCGGACACGGCCTGACGCCGTGGTTAATCCGTTTCTCGACGATATATATGGCGAGCCATGGCATCACAATTTCTGAAAACCACGCCCATTCTGCGGATGTTCGATATCCGCAAGGCGAGGGGAATTCTACCTCGATTTCCTCGGCTTCAAGCTCGATTTCGAGCATCGTTTCGAGCCGGATCTGCCGGTCTATATGGGGATATCGCTGGGCTCGGTGGTGTTGCATCTCAGCGAACACCATGGCGATGCCCCCGGCGCCAAGGTTATGATCGAGACAACGGGCCTTGCGGACTATCAGGCGGGGAACTCCTGCGCCAAGCGTTATGGCTATGCGCGGCCCGGCTGATTTCAGCAGCCATGGGGCGCGACCACCATGACGGTGACGGATCCGTTCTATAACTGGCTGGTATTCAGCGAAGAAGACGAGACCCCGGCTTAAAACGCCGGCGAATCCCACGAAACGAGCAAAGCTGTGCCCGAGCTTCCCGAAGTCGAAACCGTCCGTCGCGGGTTGCAGCCTGCCATGGAGGGGGCGACCATTGTCCGGGCCGAAACCCGGCGCAAGGATCTGCGGTTTCCGTTCCAGAAGGATTTTGTCGCCCGCCTTGAGGGCCAGACCGTGACCGGGCTCGGGCGGCGCGCGAAGTACCTGCTCGCGGACCTCGCCTCCGGCGACGTGCTCTTGATGCATCTCGGCATGTCCGGCTCGTTCCGCGTGGCTTTGTCGACCGGCGCCACGACCCCGGGCGATTTTCACATTCCGCGCAATCAGGATCGCGCCCACGATCATGTGATGTTTCAGATGTCGACCGGCGCCGCGGTCGTGTTCAACGATCCGCCGCTTCGGCTACATCGGCTATCGCCAAGGCGATCGACGACGAACCGCTGCTGAAGGGACTGGACCGGAGCCGCTCGGCAACGCCTTTGATGCAACGATGCTGGCGCGCTCCTGCCGGGACAAGAAGACCAGCCTGAAAGCCGCGCTGCTCGACCAGCGCGTGGTCGCGGGGCTCGGCAACATCTATGTGTGCGAGGCGCTGTTTCGCGCGCACCTGTCGCCGCGCCGTCTCGCCGCGACGCTGGCGACCAAGAAGGGCGAGCCGACCGATCATGCCGAACGGTTGGTCGGCGCGATACACGGTGTGCTCAATCAGGCGATCAAAGCCGGGGGCTCGTCGCTGCGAGATCATCGCCAGACCTCGGGCGAACTCGGCTATTTTCAGCACTCGTTTCAGGTCTACGACCGCGAGGGCGACAAATGCCAGACGCCGACATGCAAGGGCGCGGTGAAGCGTTTTACGCAGAACGGACGCTCGACGTTCTGGTGTCCGAGTTGCCAGAAGTAGTTTGGTTCGCCAACCGACGCCCCGCAGGCGAGACGATCTATTTCCGCACGCAGATGATGCGGACCACGGACGCTTTCGCGTCGAACGCTCCGCTCGCGGGCGTCACGTTGTTCGTCTTCAGAAATGCTCGCACAACCTCGGCCGGAGCGAGCACAGCCTGCGCGGCGGGCGTCGAGCTCGAAGCCCCTGCAACGATTACCGGCTTCAACAGCACAACGCCTGCGAATTTTCCATTCGTATCGAGCGCGGCCGCGCCGGAAAAACCCAGCGCGGGCGCAGGCGATACGGCCGATTCGCCGCCGCTGCCCGCCTGCGTAATGGAAGCCTTGACGCGGCTCACGGCAGAGCCGCCGCCCTGATTTTGCGGATCGGCAATACCCACGAGGTCGAGGCTGCTTTTGGCCGCGCCGCCATCGAGCGCGATCGGCCTCAATCCGCGCGCGCCGTAGATGCGCAGCAGAGCGAGACCGTGATCCTTGTCCTCGGCGATCTTATCGGCGTTGCCAAAACCGGCGACGACGGTCGACTGGCATCCGTCGGCGAGGTCGCGATCGGTGACGATCGCGCCGTCGCTGCTGACGGGCACGCCCGTTCCGTATTCCACGGTCTTGCGCGGCGGCGGGCCGCCATACACCGGAAACGGATTGAACGCGCTCGACATCGCGATCACCACCGGCTCCATGGTGCCTTCGGTGGCCTGATCATAGAGGATGGTCAGGATGCGGGCCTCGCTGCCGTGCACCTGGCCGCGAACGTAGAATTTCTTCAGACCCTGCGTGCCCGACAGCACGAAGAAATCCGGCTTGACGGCGGTGTACTCGATCTTGCGGCCGGCCGGCTCCTTCCGTTCGTGATCGGCGAGGCTGGCGGTCGTGAGGTTGGCGTCCTTGCGGCGCGTCAGCAGGACCTGGATCGTGCCGGTGGGCGAACTCCATTTCGTGCCGTTACCATCGCTTGACTGCTGCGGCACCAGCTTGGCCGGCAGGCCGAGCCGAACGCCGGTGCCGGCATCGGTAACGGTCTTCCAGCCGGCATTGCCGCGCGATTTCCGCGCGGCCGCGGTCAGTACGCTGCGTTCCTGCGGGTCGAGCACCCCGGTCTGCTTGCCGCCATGATCCTTCTGGAACGCCTTGATCGCCGCGATCAGGCGGTCGCTGACCTCGGCATTGATGATGCCGTTGTAGTGGCCGGTCCATGCCAGATCGGTCTGAAGGCCCTGGCGCTCCGCCGGCGTCATCGCCTTGACGGTATCGGCCGGCGTTTGTACGGCAGGGAGACTGCCCGCCAGCTTTGGTTTAACGCGCCCATTGATACTGGCAGGCTGTGCCTCAGCGTAAATCGCGGTGGTCACGATCATCAATGCCGCGGCGATCGTCGCTCGCATGACAGCTTTCGTCTCCGTTGAAACGGCGCTATTGAAACACATCTGCTCGCTCGGTAACAGCAGCCATCGGGTTCAGGCCTGCGAGCGGCGCTGGATCGAGATACGAGAACGGCAGAACGATGCTGAGCGCCGACGAACTTGAACGCTATGCCCGTCACATCGTGATGCGCGAGGTCGGTGGCCCCGGCCAGAACGCGCTGCGCAATGCGCGCGTGCTGGTGATTGGGGCCGGGGGCCTCGGTGCGCCCGTGCTGATGTATCTGGCTGCCGCCGGCGTCGGCACGCTCGGCGTGGTCGATGACGACACGGTCTCGCTGTCGAATCTGCAACGCCAGATCATTCACACGACGCCCGATATCGGCAGTCCCAAGGTCGAGAGCGCCGCGGACAAAATCCGGGCGCTCAACCCGCACGTCGCATTCGGCGCGCACCACATGCGGTTGGATGCGTCGAACGCGATGGCGCTATTGGCGGACTACGACATTGTCGCCGACGGCTCGGATAATTTCGCCACGCGCTATCTGGTGGCGGATGCTTGCTATCTGGCACAGAAGCCGCTGGTGACCGGAGCGCTCGGCGTGTTCGATGGATCGCTGACGACGATCCGCGCCCACGAAAAAAATGCCGATGGCGAATTCAACCCGACCTACCGCTGCCTGTTTCCCGAGCCGCCGCCGGATGGCACGGTGGCGACCTGCGAGCAAGCGGGGGATTCTCGGCGCGCTGGCCGGCGTGCTGGGTTCGATGACCGCGCTGGAGGTCATTCGCGAGATCGTCGGATTCGGCGAGGGGCTGGTCGGACGCCTGCTGATGGTGGACGCGCGTGCGATGCGGTTCGAGACGCTGAATTATAGGCGCGATCCGTCAAATCCGCTCAACGGCGATCACCCGACCATCAGGGATTTGAGCGGATATGAGTGAGAGTCAGGCTCACGTTGCTGAGAAGCTAGGCTTAAGATAGGGGGCAGAGGGATGGATTGGGGTTCAGCGCCACAGTGGGTGACTGCAATGATTGCAGGGGACGCCCTAGTTACGGGTTGGCAATCTATAGCCAGTCAGCGGGAAATTGCTCGCAAACGCGCCGCAACGGACTTCTTTTTGAAGACGGAAATGGACCATGAGAACTTAGAGTCTGCATAAAAAGTATACCGCCGCCTTGGATAGGCTGGCGATGTTGACCAAACAAAACGGAGACGTTGACCTAAGTTTTATAGGATCTGACGAATACTGGGCGATCAGGGACTATCTAAATTTGCATGAACTTATGGCGGTCGGCGTTTTAAAAAACGTTTTTGATGATCATGTTTGCCATGATTTCTGGGCCGGCGAATTGCATCGTGCCTATGTTAAGGGGATGCCCGTGATCAAATATGTTCAGTCGCAAACTGGCCAAGAAGGTACTTATGTTGAAATGGTAAAAGTGGCTAAGCGTTGGGAGGATGGAAGAAAGACGAGAGTATATTAGAGCGAGTTTTTCCGAAATTAGAAGGGTTGCTGCGTCCGAAATAGATGGCCGCCGCGGCGCGGTGTCAGGCTGTCCCAGCGACATCTGCAGCGCGCGGGCGCAGCGCGATCGCGGTCAACTGGAGCAATCAAATTTGCACGACATACTGGCTGGCAGATAAGCGACGACGATACTCACAGCATGCTCGGCAGCACGCGGTCCGGCGGCTTGTGGTTGTCGAGGAAGGTGCGGATGTTGATGATAACCTTCTCGCCCATCTCGACGCGGCCCTCGATAGTGGCGGAGCCCATATGCGGCAGCAGGACCACCTTGCCGGCCTTGGCGAGGCGGACCAGCTTCGGATTGACCGCGGGTTCGTGCTCGAACACGTCGAGGCCCGCGCCGGCGATCTCGCCGGCCTCGATCAGCCTTGTCAGGGTGTCCTCGTCGATGACAGTGCCGCGCGCGGTGTTAACAATATAGGCATCCTTGCGGATCAGCTTGAGGCGTCGCGCCGACAGCAGATGGAAGGTGGCGGGGGTGTGCGGACAGTTCACCGAGATGATGTCCATCCGCGCCAGCATCTGATCGAGCGAATCCCAATAGGTTGCGCCGAGTTCGTCGGCGATCTTCGGCGCCACCGGTTTGCGGTTGTGGTAGTGGATCTGCAGGCCGAAGGCGCGGGCACGGCGCGCTACCGCCTGGCCGATGCGGCCCATGCCGATGATGCCGAGCCGCTTGCCGCCGAGTTGCCGGCCGAGCATCCAGGTCGGCGACCAGCCGGGCCAGTCGCCGCCGGCAGTCAGAAGGGCGGCGCCCTCGGTCATGCGGCGCGGCACGGCGAGAATCAGCGCCATGGTCATGTCGGCGGTGTCTTCGGTGAGCACTTTCGGTGTATTGGTGACGGTGATGCCGCGCGCGTGCGCGGCGACGACGTCGATATTGTCGATGCCGTTGCCGAACTGGGCGATCAGCTTCAGCTTGCAGTCCGGCTGTTTCAGCACGTCCTCGTTGATTTCATCGGTCACCGTCGGAACGAGAATATCCGCGGTACGGACGGCGTCCATGAGCTGTTCCGGCGTCATCGGCTGGTCGTCGAGATTGAGCTGCGCGTCGAACAGTTCGCGCATGCGGGTCTCGATCGAGTTCGGCAGCTTGCGCGTGACAACAACCAGAGGCTTCTTCTTGATCGACATCTCTTGCTCTCTAGTGTTCCGATTTCCGCTCCGAAGGAGCCGCTCAATCTGGCGAATTTAGGTTCGGCCGGACGGACTGTTCAGTCCGCGTTAACCCGCTTGTTCGAAACTGGCGCGGCCTGCAGATCTCAGCGTCTGTCTCCTTGATCTCCCGGGTTTCTCACATTTTCCGTGGAGCTTCCCGGGCTTTCCCGGTCACCTAGTGTTTGGTCCTCTCTAGCAGAAGGCTGGGCCAAGACAAGAACCCGGGGTCTGGAAGACGACCAGCGGGATCGGGCGGCATGGTGGGCTTCCGCAGGGGATGGGGTTGATGGCGCTCAGACGGCTTTTCGCTTCCATGGTGTTCGCAGGCGCGATGCTGGGTGTGCTCGCGACCGAGGCGGTCGCCAACGCCAAGGACTTTGCGCTGTCCACAAGCGGGCTTCCGATTCCGCGTTATGTGAGCCTGAAGTCCGACCATGTGAACGTCCGCGCCGGTCCGACCAAGGATAACGACGTCGCCTGGATCTATACCAAAGCCGGATTGCCCGTCGAAATCACCGCGGAATTCGAGAACTGGCGCCGCATCCGCGATTTCGAGGGTGCCGAGGGCTGGGTCTATCACTCGCTGCTGTCGGGCCGCCGCACCGCGGTCGTCACGATGAAGACCAAGGATGACCTCGCATCGCTATACGACAGCGCCGATGCCAAGAGCGCGGTGGCGGCCCGCTTGCAGGCTGGCGTCGTGGCGCAGGTCAAGCATTGCGCCGCGGGATGGTGCCATGTTTCAGGAAATGGCTTTGACGGCTGGATCCAGCAGCAGCGGCTCTGGGGCGTTTACGCCGACGAAAAAATCGAGTGAACGTCGTCTGGTCGTGATCGCCGGGATTGTTTGGTCAGATCGTCTGTCACAAAACAAATGCCCGACGCGAGGCCGGGCACAATGAACATCGATCAAATCGCGAAAATGGGTCAGCGCTTCCTGCGCAGCCGCACGACCATGTCGATGCGGCTGATCTCGTAACCCTCCGGCACGTTCGGCATTTTCTGCAACACCAGATGCGGATCCGGAATGTCGACCAGCTCGTGATTGTTCTCGAGATAGAAGTGGTGGTGCGCGGTGACGTTGGTGTCGAAATAGGTTTTGGTGCCGTCGACGCTGACCTGCCGCAGAAGTCCGGCCTCGGTCAACTGGTTGAGCGTGTTGTAGACGGTGGCGAGCGAGACCGGAACCTTGGCGATGGTCGCTTCTTCGTAGAGCATTTCCGCCGTGAGATGGCGCGCGCCCTTGCCGAACAGCAGCCAGCCCAACGCCATACGCTGCCGGGTCGGCCGCAGGCCAACCGATTGCAGCATTTCATTGACGTCATGCCACGGGCAGCCTGTCAGCGTCGGCTGCCGGCCGCGAACAATTGCCGCAACGTCAAGGTCTTCCTCGGTTACGACCACAATGTTCTCATTCATACTCACGGCATGTACCTGAAAAAGCTCATCACCCGTATAGGGTTGCTGCGAAGACTATAAGAAGGAAAGTGCTTAGATGCAAGTTTTTCGCAACTAGAACGACTCCAAACTCATTGCTGCGATACGATGATCTTGCCGGGTCCGGCGCAACGTGAAGTCAGAATTAGCAAGTTATATCAACAATTTACATATGTAAGCCTATGCTTTCGTGGTCCAGTGCAGACGTTCGCTCCATTTTCTCTTCAGGCTTTCTCAAGCGAACGTTCGAATTGGACCACGCGCGAATTAGGGACACCAGCCTCGCTTTGCCCCCCTCCAGACCCTGTGTTAGAGAGCCCCGCGGCGCCAGTTGAAGATCAGCGCTCGTTTTTCAGGCGAAGCGTCTCGCGCCTCCCGCCAACCATCATTCCTCGAAGAGAGAAAGGCCACGCAGCATGCAGGACCGCCGCAGCAGCTACGACTATGAGGGATTGCTGGCCTGCGGCCGGGGCGAGCTGTTTGGACCCGGAAATCCCGAGTTGCCGTTGCCTCCGATGCTGATGTTCGACCGTATCACCGAGATCAACGACGATGGCGGAGAGTTCGGCAAGGGATTGATCCGCGCCGAACTCGACGTGAAATCCGACCTCTGGTTCTTCAGCTGTCACTTCAAGGGCGATCCCGTGATGCCCGGCTGCCTTGGCCTTGACGCGCTGTGGCAGATGGTCGGATTCTTTCTGGGCTGGACCGGCGGCGAAGGCCGGGGCCGTGCGCTGGGTCTCGGCGATCTGAAGTTCTCCGGTCAGGTGCTGCCGCATATCCGCAAGGTCGTGTACAACGTCGACATCAAGCGGGTGATGCGCTCGAAGCTGGTGTTGGGGATCGCGGATGGGTGGCTTTCCGCCGACGGCGATATTATCTATCGCGCGAAAGACTTGAAGGTTGGTCTCTTCAAGCAGGATGCAGCGCCGGGGACATGAGCCGATAACTTTGGCTGTCGATGCAGATTTCGATTTTTGACAAGGGCCTTCATGAAACAGGGTAATTACAAGGCGAGGAGATCATGAGGCGGGTCGTCGTCACGGGGATGGGCATTGTCTCCTCCATCGGAAACAACACTCAGGAAGTGCTATCCAGCCTCTTTGAGGCGAAGTCCGGCATCACGCGCGCGGAAAAGTATGCGGAGCTGGGATTCCGGTCGCAGGTGCAGGGTGCGCCGACGCTGAATCCGGCCGATGTGATCGATCGGCGCGCAATGCGTTTCCTGGCCGAGGGCGCGGCATGGAATTACGTCGCCATGGAGCAGGCGATTCGCGACTCGGGTCTGGAGCCGAATGACGTCTCCAATGAGCGCACCGGAATCATCATGGGCTCGGGCGGGCCGTCCGCGCGCACGATCGTGGAAGCGGCCGATACCACCCGCAGCAAGGGGCCGAAGCGGGTCGGCCCGTTCGCAGTGCCCAAGGCGATGTCGTCCACCGCTTCTGCGACGCTCGCCACCTGGTTCAAGATCAAGGGCGTCAACTATTCGATCTCATCGGCCTGCGCGACCTCGAACCACTGCATCGGCAATGCCTACGAGACGATTCAGATCGGCAAGCAGGACGTCGTCTTCGCCGGCGGCTGCGAAGAACTCGACTGGTCGCTGTCGGTTCTGTTCGACGCCATGGGCGCGATGTCCTCGAAGTACAACGACACGCCGGCGACGGCCTCGCGCGCCTACGACGTCAGTCGCGACGGCTTCGTGATCGCCGGCGGCGCGGGTGTAGTGGTGCTGGAAGAACTCGAACATGCCAAGGCCCGCGGCGCGCGTATCTACGGCGAAGTGGTCGGGTACGGCGCGACGTCGGATGGCTACGACATGGTGGCGCCGTCGGGCGAGGGCGCCGAGCGCTGCATGAAGATGGCGATGTCGACGGTGAAAACGAAGCTCGACTACATCAACCCGCATGCGACCTCGACGCCGGCTGGCGACCCGCCGGAAATCGAGGCGATTCGCAAGGTGTTCGGCAGCGGCGAGAAGTGTCCGCCGATTTCCGCCACCAAGTTCGCTCACCGGCCATTCGCTCGGCGCGACCGGCGTGCAGGAGGCGATTTATTCGCTCTTGATGATGAACAACGGCTTCATCTGCGAAAGCGCGAACATCACCGAGCTCGATCCGGTATTCGCGGATATGCCAATTGTGCGTAAGCGTATCGACAACGCCAAGCTTGGCACGGTGATGTCGAATTCGTTCGGCTTCGGCGGGACCAATGCCACGCTGGTGTTCAAGCGACTGGATGCGTGAGTTTTTCCGTTCGCGTTTAGAGAGTTGCGTGAGGCGTGTGTTGTTGTTAGCCGCCCCTTGTGGGGGAGGTCGATGCGAAGCATTGGGAGGGGGAGAATCCCTGTTTCGCAATCGACCTTCTCGCTGCCGCGGCCCCTCCCCTAATCCTCTCCCACAAGGGGGGAGGAAATCAAAATGCAGAGAGTTACGATGCAGCAACTGATGCACGGTAAGCGCGGCCTGATCATGGGGGTCGCCAATGATCATTCGATCGCGTGGGGAATTGCGAAGACGTTAGCGGCGCATGGCGCGGAACTGGCCTTCACCTATCAGGGTGACGCGCTGGCCAAGCGTGTCCGGCCGCTCGCGGAGTCGGTCGGCGCGAAGCTGGTGCTGCCGTGCGATGTCGAAGACATCAGTTCGGTCGACAAGGTGTTCGCCGATATCGGCAAGGCCTGGGGCAAGATGGACTTCCTGGTCCACGCTATCGCGTTCTCCGACAAGAGCGAACTCGCCGGCCGCTATGCCGACACCACGCGTGAGAATTTCGGGCGCACCATGCTGATCTCGTGCTTCGCCTTCACCGAAGCGGCGAAACGCGCCGCCGCGCTGATGCCGGATGGCGGTAGCATGGTCACGCTGACCTACAACGGCGGCGACCGCGCGATGCCGAACTACAACGTTATGGGCGTGGCCAAAGCGGGGCTTGAGGCGTCGGTGCGTTACCTGGCGGTCGATTTCGGCGAGCAGAACATCCGCGTCAATGCCATTTCGGCCGGTCCGATCCGGACGCTGGCCGGCGCCGGCATCGGCGATGCGCGCTTCATGTTCGCGTTCCAGCAGAAACATTCGCCGCTGCGGCGCGGCGTCAGCCTCGACGAGCTCGGCGGCGCCGGGCTTTATTTATTGTCGGACTTGTCGGGCGGCGTCACCGGCGAGATTCATTTCGTCGATTCAGGCTACAACATCATCGCGATGCCGCAGCCGGATGCGTTGCGCAGCGACGGCATGATCAACGGCAAGTAGTTGTCATTGCCGGGCTTGACCCGGCAATCCATCATTCAGAGTTTTCCATGATGCGCGGGTCGAGCCCGTGCATGACGGTGTGGAGGAGCTGAATCAGCCCGCCGCGATCTTTTCCGCGCGTTGAAACGCCGGCCGCGCCATGCAGGCGTCGATGTAGCGGTCAAATGTTGGGCGCGTCGGCACCATCTTGAATTGCCGCACGGCATAGTAAAGCGCTGATCCGATCACGATATCGGCGGCTGAAAAGTCGCTGCCGAGAATCCACGGGCCATTTTCCAAGGCCTTGTCGAGTACATCGAACACCTGCGTGGCATTGCCCCACGCCGCCGTGCTCGATGGCACCTCGAGCTTGGTGAAGATTTGGATCAGCGCCGGCTCGATACAGCTCGGCCCGAAGAACAGCCATTGCAGATACTTGCCGCGGCGCGGGTCGCCGAGCGGTGGCGCCAGCTTCGCACCCGGAAAACGCTCCGCGACGTAGGCGCAGATCGCCGCCGATTCGGCGATGGCGAGATCGCCGTCCGTCAGTGCCGGGACCTTGCCCATCGGATTGATGGCGAGAAACTCTGGCGTCTTCTGTGCGCCGGTGGAGATGTCGGTCAGCACCCGATCATAGGGCTGTCCGGTTTCCTCCAGCAGCCAGAGCGCAGTGAATGAGCGCGAGCGTGGCGACCAGTAAAGCTTCATCATGCTCACCCTCAAAGATAACTCGATTTTTCGCTTACGCAGAAAGTGAGGCAAGAAAAAGCCCCCCTGACGAATGTCAGGAGGGCAGCAACGAGATACAGGTCAGGCAAGATCGAAGCGGCCGGCGTTCATCACCTTGGTCCATGCGGCGATGAAATCCCTGACGAACTTTTCCTTTGCGTCGGCGCACGCATAGACTTCCGCGAACGCGCGAAGCTGGGAGTGCGAGCCGAAGATCAGGTCGACGCGGGTACCGGTCCACTGGACGGCATTGGTCTTGCGGTTGCGGCCTTCGTACACCCCTTCGCCATTTGGCTGCCACTCCGTATCCATCGTGAGCAGATTGACGAAGAAATCATTCGTCAGCTTGCCGACTTGCTTCGTGAAGACGCCATGCCTGGAGTCGCCGGCATTGGCGCCGAGCACGCGCAGGCCGCCGAGGAGAGCCGTCATTTCCGGTCCAGTCAGCTTCAGCAGTTGCGCGCGATCCACCAGCGCCTCCTCGGGCGCCATGAACTGGTGCTTGCTGCTGATGTAGTTGCGGAAGCCGTCGGCGCGTGGCTCGAGCGGAGCGAAAGACGCGGCGTCGGTTTCGTCCTGCGACGCGTCCATGCGGCCCGGCGTGAACGGCACCTTCACCTCAATGCCGGCATCCTTCGCGGCCTTCTCGACCGCAGCAGAGCCGCCGAGCACGATCAGATCGGCGAGTGAGACTTTCTTGCCGAAGCCCTTCTGAATTTCTTCGAGCTTGCCGAGCACCGTCTTGAGCTGGACCGGTTGATTGACCTCCCAGTCTTTCTGCGGCGCGAGACGGATGCGTGCGCCGTTGGCGCCGCCGCGTTTGTCGGAGCCACGGAACGTCGAGGCCGACGCCCATGCGACCGAAACCAGTTGCGGCACGCTGAGACCGGAGGCGAGGATCTTCGCCTTCAGGTCGGCGATGTCCTTGTCGTTGACCAGTTCATGGTCCACGGCCGGGATCGGGTCCTGCCAGATCAGCGTTTCCTTCGGCACCAGCGGGCCGAGATAACGCTCGCGCGGTCCCATGTCGCGATGCGTGAGCTTGAACCAAGCGCGGGCGAACGCATCTGCGAACTGATCCGGATTCTCGTGGAAGCGCTTCGAAATCTTTCCGTAGGCGGGATCGAAGCGCAGTGACAGGTCGGTGGTCAGCATGGTCGGGACATGCTTCTTCGACTTGTCGTGGGCGTCGGGAGTGATGGCAGGGGCGTCTTTCGCCTGCCACTGGTGAGCGCCGGCCGGGCTCTTGGTCAGCTCCCATTCGTATTTGAACAGGGTATCGAAGAAGTTGTTGTCCCATTTCGTCGGCGTCTGCGTCCACGTGACTTCCAGACCGCTGCCGATCGAATCGCATCCTTTGCCGGTGCCGAACTTGCTCTTCCAGCCGAGACCCTGATCCTCGAGCGCGGCGGCCTCCGGCGCCGGGCCGACCAGCGATGCATCGCCGGCGCCATGGGTTTTGCCGAAGGTGTGGCCGCCGGCGATCAGCGCGACGGTCTCCTCATCATTCATCGCCATGCGGAAGAAGGTTTCGCGGATGTCCTTGGCCGCCGCCATCGGGTCCGGCTTGCCGTTCGGTCCTTCCGGATTGACGTAGATCAGGCCCATCTGGACGGCGCCGAGCGGTTCGGCAAGCTCGCGTTCGCCGCTGTAGCGCTCGTCGCCCAGCCACGTTCCTTCCGGACCCCAAAACAGTTCTTGCGGCTCCCATTCGTCGACCCGGCCGCCGGCGAAACCGAAGGTCTTGAAGCCCATCGATTCCAGCGCGGCGTTGCCGGCGAGAACGTAGAGATCGGCCCAGGAAATCTTGCGGCCATACTTCTGCTTGATCGGCCACAACAAGCGGCGCGCTCTGTCGAGCAGCACGTTGTCCGGCCACGAGTTCAGCGGCGCGAAGCGCTGCTGGCCGCCGCCGGCACCGCCGCGGCCGTCGGTGATCCGGTAGGTGCCCGCGCTGTGCCAGGCCAGACGCACCATCAGTCCGCCGTAGTGACCGAAATCGGCCGGCCACCAGTCCTGCGAGTCCGTCATCAACGCCGTCAGGTCGGCGATGACGGCGTTGAGATCGAGACTCTTGAACTCCTTGGCGTAGTCGAACGCCTCGCCCATCGGGTCGGACAGGGTGGAGTTGTGATGGAGGACCTGAACGTCCAGTTGCTCCGGCCACCAGTCGCGGTTTCCATGTCCGCGGCTGCTGGCGAACGGGCATTTGCCCGCGCCTTTGTCGTCCGTCTTTGCGTCCATGATTATGGTCTCCAGATGCTGTGCTGTCGCGTTCCCGAACGGCCGCCGTGGCGATGTCTGACGTCGCGGCCGCCCGTCGCAGGGCGTCAGCGCGAACCCGCACTCATTCTGTGGGCGCGCCGACGCCAGTGCTCGATGGGGCGTAATCAGCCAAGGCCGCAGTCCTCCGGCAACGCGAGGATGACGGGAGTTTGGAAGACATCCTGCATCAGGTCCAGTCGTATTGTCTTCTTGTCGTGATAAGTTTATCTTATCAGCAATGATCACGCTTAAACAGCTCCGCTACCTCGCTGCGCTCGCGCGCCACTGCCACTTCGGACGCGCCGCGGAGTCCTGCGCCATTACCCAGCCGGCGCTGTCGATGCAGATCCGGGACCTCGAACAGTTTCTTGGCGTCACCCTGGTGGAGCGGCGGCCGGGCGAGGTGATGCTGACCGAGATCGGTCGGGAAATTTCCCGTCGTGGCGAGGACGTGCTGGCGTCGGTACGCGATCTCGTTGATTTCGCCCAACATCGTGCCAAGCCGCTGACGGGGCGCTTGACCCTCGGCATCATCCCGTCGCTCGCGCCCTACCTGCTGCCGCGCGTCCTGCCGGCGCTGCAATCGCAATACCCGGATCTGCAACTCGAACTGCGTGAGACGCAGACCCGGTTACTCGTCGACGAGATCAAGGGCGGTGCGCTCGACGCCGCGATGCTGGCGCTGCCGCTCGGCGAGCCCGACATCGACACCATGGAGCTGTTCGACGATCTTTTCCTGCTGGCGGTGCCGGCGAGCGATCCGCGGCTTTGCGAACGTCGCGTGGCGGCGCGCGACATCGATCAGACGCGCCTGATCCTGCTCGAGGACGGCCACTGCCTGCGCGACCAGACTTTGGCTTTCTGCGCCACGATCCCGCGGGCACCGGCGCCGGGCAGCACCGGCATGACGTTCGGCGCGTCCAGTCTCGCCACCGTGATGCAGATGGTCGCCGGCGGTTATGGCGTGACGCTGATCCCGCAGATCGCCGCCGATGTCGAGGCGCGCGACGATCGCGTCAAGTTCTTGCGGCTGGAAGAGCCGCAGCCCGGACGCAGCATCGGGCTGGCGTTTCGCAGGACCTCGCCGCGCAAGGCCGATTTCGCGGCGCTGGGCGAGGTGGTGAATGGGTGCGTGGGCGAGGGCGTTACCCGGTCGGCGTCATCATAAGGCGCGCACCTCCAGCGACAATGGCGAAGCCATTGCGCGGGGATAGGCAAACAAAAAAGGGCGGCTCGAGAGCCGCCCTTTTGATTTTCTAATGCTCGCTCTCGCGAGAATTACTCGCCGGCCGCTTGGGCTGGCGCGTCCGCCTTCGGCGTGGCTGCCTCGAGATCCTCGCCGGTCTGCTGATCGACCGCCTTCATCGACAGCCGCGTCTTGCCGCGATCGTCGAAGCCGAGCAGCTTGACCTTGACCTTGTCGCCTTCCTTGACGACGTCCGAGGACTTCTGCACGCGGTTGGAGGCGAGCTGGCTGATGTGGACGAGACCGTCCTTGGCGCCGAAGAAGTTCACGAAGGCGCCGAACTCCATCACCTTGACCACGGTGCCTTCGTAGATCTGGCCGACTTCCGGATCGGAGGCTATCGACTTGATCCACTTGATCGCGGCCTTCATCGCTTCGCCGTCGTTCGACGCCACCTTCACGGTGCCGTCGTCGTCGATGTTGACCTTGGCGCCGGTCTTCTCGACGATCTCGCGGATCACCTTGCCGCCGGTGCCGATCACTTCGCGGATCTTGTCGGTCGGGATCTTGAAGGTCTCGATGCGCGGCGCGTATTCGCCGAGCTCGGCGCGGGCGTTGGTCAACGCCTTGGCCATCTCGCCGAGAATGTGGATCCGCCCGTCCTTGGCCTGGCCGAGCGCGACCTTCATGATCTCCTCGGTGATCCCTGCGATCTTGATATCCATCTGCAGCGAGGTGATACCCTGATCGGTGCCCGCCACCTTGAAGTCCATGTCGCCGAGATGATCCTCGTCGCCGAGAATGTCCGACAGCACCGCGTAGCGCTTGTCCTCAAGAATGAGGCCCATGGCGATACCGGCTGTCGGCCGCTTCAGCGGAACGCCCGCATCCATCAGCGACAGCGAAGCGCCGCAGACCGAGGCCATCGACGACGAGCCGTTCGATTCGGTGATCTCCGACACCACGCGGATGGTGTAGGGGAATTCGTGGTGCGGCGGCAGCACGGGATGGATCGCGCGCCACGCCAGCTTGCCGTGGCCGATCTCACGGCGCTTGGTGCTGCCGAGGCGTCCGGTCTCGCCGACCGAGTAGGGAGGGAAGTTGTAGTGCAGCAGGAACGTCTCTTTGTACGTTCCCGACAGCGCATCGACGTATTGCTCGTCCTCGCCGGTGCCAAGCGTGGTCACGACCATCGCCTGGGTCTCGCCGCGGGTGAACAGTGCCGAGCCGTGGGCGCGCGGCAGCACGCCGACTTCGGCGAGGATGCTGCGCACGGTCTTGACGTCGCGGCCGTCGATCCGCTTGCCGGTATCGAGAATGTTCCAGCGGACGATCTTGGCTTCGAGATGCTTGAACACGCCGGCGATGCGGAGCTTGTCGTATTTCGGTTCCTGGCCTTCCGGGAAGTAATGCGCGATGACCTTGGCCTTGGCGGCGGCAACGGCGTTCTGGCGCTGCTGCTTGTCGGCAATGGCGTAGGCCGGGCGCAGGTCGCCTTCGATCAGGCCGAGCATTTCCTTCTCGATCGCGCTGTCGTCGACATGGCTGACTTCACGCGGCTCCTTAGCGGCCTTCTCGGCGAGCTCGATGATGGCCTTGATGACCGGCTGGAAGTGACGGTGGCCGAACATCACGGCGCCGAGCATAATGTCCTCGCTCAGCTCCTTGGCTTCGGATTCAACCATCAGCACGGCGTCCGCGGTGCCGGCGACGACCAGCTCAAGCTGCGTGTCCGCCATTTCGTCGAGCGTCGGATTGAGGACGTACTCATCGTTGATGAAGCCGACGCGGCCGGCGCCGATCGGACCCCTGAACGGTGCGCCGGACAGTGTCAGTGCCGCTGATGCGGCCACCATCGCCACGATGTCGGGATCGTTTTCCATGTCGTGCGACAGCACGGTGACGATGACCTGGGTTTCGTTGCGCCAGCCGCTGGCGAACAGCGGGCGGATCGGGCGGTCGATCAGGCGGGAAACCAGCGTTTCCTTTTCGCTCGGGCGTCCTTCGCGCTTGAAGTAGCTGCCGGGAATGCGGCCCGCAGCGTAGGTCTTCTCCTGATAATCGACGGTGAGCGGCAGGAAGTCGACTCCCTCGCGCGGTGTCTTCGCGGCGACGACGGTGGCGAGCACGACGGTCTCGCCGTAGGTGGCAACCACGGCGCCATCGGCCTGGCGGGCAATCTTGCCGGTTTCGAGTTTGAGCGGACGCCCGCCCCAGTCGATCTCGACTGAATGCTTGTTGAACATTGTTTTGTCTTTCATGGGTTCACGAAAACACAGACGCCAGAACGCAAAAACCATGCGCAAGATTCCGGGACACTGGCCGCACCGTTGCGGTGTCGGCGTCCGGCGATCCTGCCATGGGCTTCAAGTCTTGAATGGCGTCCATCCTCCCGATGGTACGGGCATTTGACCCGTCATCGCCCAGCCGCCGGATTGCTGCTGGACACGCTCTCCTTGGGCATGATCTGTTTCTAGAAACCGGAAATTTTCGCTTTTCGCAGATCACGCCTCGCGTGGACATTGACGCCCACGCATCATAGCGCGCACGGGTGCGCGCGGACTTTGCTCAGCGGCGGATGTTGTGCTTCTCGAGCAGAGCCTTGTAACGCGCCTCGTCCTTCTTTTTGATGTAATCGAGAAGGGAACGACGCGTGGAGACGAGCTTCAAAAGGCCACGACGCGAGTGATTGTCCTTGGTGTGGCTCTTGAAATGGTTCGTGAGGTTGGCGATGCGTTCCGACAGGATCGCGACCTGAACCTCCGGCGAACCGGTATCGCCCGACTTGCGGGCATTGGTCTTGATGACTTCCGCTTTGCGTTCGGCGGTAATCGACATCGTCAAACTCTTTCGTTGCGACCGGAACTGGCTGTCAGCCCGGTCAGGTTAAACACGCGCTTGGGGATGAGTTCGCCATGCCCTAGTTCGGCGAGGGCCAATAATCGGCCTGCCACCGTGACATAGACTGTGCCGCTACTTTGGGGCGCATCCCGTCCGCGCAACAAGACGGCCTGGCCCCGATGGAGCCTTGCCGCATCAGCCCGAGTGACGGCCAGCGCCGGGATGTCGTCCAGCGCGGTCTCAACGGGCAAAAGCGCGTCGGCGAGGTTTCCCTCGCCGGACGCGGCTCTATTACATAAAGCCTCCAATTCTTCCAGCGGAATCATGTCGGCTTCGTCGAATGGGCCGACCAGCGTCCGCCGCAGCGCGCTGATATGGCCGTAACAGCCCAGAATCCGGCCGATATCGCGGGCCAGCGCCCGCACATAGGTTCCCTTGCCGCACTCGGCCTCGAACGCGGACCGGCCGTCATCTGTA
>CAVXSV010000017.1:0-61813 GCA_963764445.1 uncultured Alphaproteobacteria bacterium | reverse complement strand
AACCCCGTTTCGATTGTCCAGATTCGGCATCTTCATAGGTAGAATAGCCTGAAAACTGCGGAGATACTCGCTGGTCAGAACGTTTGGTCAGAACAAGGCCGCTGATTTCAGGCACGTTCAGCGTTGTTTATTGAAGTCGGTTTCTGCGATGCGAAGCTCTCGGCAGAGTTGTCGATGCTTTCGAATCTGAGCCTTCTTTTTTGGCTAGCCTTCACCGCTTCAGGGCCATGTCCCCCAATACCGGGCGTGCCTTGCACAAATGCCGCCCGAAATTTTTTCCCGATGAAAAGAAAACGCGGATTTAAAACCGCACGGCGTAAGCGGCCAACTTCGCGGAAAAACCGGATCAAAAAACAACGGCACAAGCCAGCAGTCGTTAAGCGAATTCTTTTACAGATTAACTATGATCATTGGTGGCGAGACCATCTCTGCTGGATTAAAGCAGACGGGCTATGTCGTGATGAGCAAAAAGCGGCTGTTTTCTTTGAATCTTACCGGCGATGCCAGAGTTTGCGCGATGCCTGGTTGAAAGGCGTTAGCGGCCCACAGGCGATGTTTAAATGGGGGTGGCAGATGTTTACTGCAACCGTCCTAGATCACCTGCCGCAAACCTGGATTGAATTACCCCTCTGGCTTCGCAGAGCCATCACCATACAACAGCTTCCCGAAATGCTCCCCCCTGTCGGTTACTTTGTCTGGCCTAGTGAACCTTTCTTCTTTGACGCGCAGGCTAAACCGCCCAAAGACCGTTCTGATACTCAAGAGGATTACAAGAAACATTGGCGGCGCGAGACGCGGAAGCAATTTCACGAACGCTGCCGCACCCTTGTTGCAAAGATCATCACAATTCCATCCGGCAGCCATGTTGAGGAACGCCGTTTTTTGAAATTCATGAAGCGGCTTGCCGATGATGGGTTTGTGTTGGTTGCCATCAACAACAAGTCCCGTGAGGCAGGCAACTACGCGATTCAGGTCTTACAACGAACATTCAAGGGCAGGCGATCATATCGAGATGCCGATACCTATTGGCGCTGGCTGGAAAAAGCGGAAGCAATTCGCTCGGAAGACAAGCCGTTTGAGCGTATTCCAGTTGAATGGGCAATAGGTAAACGAGTTAAACAGACTAAAAACGGGCCAATTGTTCTTGAGGAGAAGGTTTTCAACTTTCGTGAACTGTGCAAGGGCCTTGAGAGCTACGACAAGACGGGAACTCCCTCTGAATTGGTGTTGAGGCTTAGGTCAGGTCTCAGCGGCTAGCTATATAGCTACAGGACTGCTGTCTTTTAGTTGTGCGCTTTGCGACGTTGGCACATGCCAATCACGTCTATACAAAGGCCAAGCGAAGCGGCGCTGAGTGCTTCGCGACCGGAAACTTTCCGGCTACCCAAACCTAACAGCGGTGGCGATCCGTACTTCCATTTCACGCGTTCGTTTTATTATCGGGGCGAAGAGCTAGGCTACTGGCGACTCATTCGCATACGTGAACGAGGCAAACAGAGAGGCGTCACGCTTGTTCCGTTCGACGCGGTCGCTCGATTCGTTCGCGAGCAAATGGAGGCGAAATGAACGCGCCCGCCCCGCCAAAAAAAAGCGCCCGGCGCTGGCGAGCTAACCGGGCGTAAACTGATTGCTGTGCCGCGAGCGTATCACGCGCCTGCGTTGGTTCAAGCAGGAATGATTTGGAGGCGGTGGGAGCGCGAAGCGGCCCGGCTGTTCGGTTTGTATTGGCGAAGCGGCGATTTGAAACACTTTCACGCATTCCGTCGCCATATCGACGCGATGCGTACATACGGAGGGCCGCGGAAGTGATTGCCGACACCGCGATCTTCGACGGTCACGAGTGCGTCGTGCTCTCGGCGCTGATGAACGGCACGGATACACTCCCGGTCACCGCCGATGACTTCTCGTCACCGCCGAATCGCATGATCTTCAACCGCGTCAGCGGCCTAACGAATCGCAGCCTGATCGCTGTAACCGACGCGCTACGACGCAACGGCGAACTGGAGAGAATCGGCGGTGCTGGCCGCATCACCGAGATAGCCACGTTGCCGCATGATGAGGAGAATTTGAAGTACGCGCTCGATCAAGCGTTGGAGCACTCACGAGCGCGGCAGGGGGCGAAGATCGGCGAGCAATTGCACAAAGGCGAGATCACGCCGGAACAAGCGCAAGAAAAGTTGGCGATGCTGATTCAGACGAAAGTGAACACGACTGAGCGCGAGCCGCGCATCCGATTCTTTTCGCCGCGTTCGCTGCGGGACTTCGTACCGGACAATGACGTCGTTCTTATCGGGGACTGCCACATCATGCGCGGCGAAGTGTTTGTGATTGGTGGCGAACCTGGTGTTGGCAAAAGTCTCGGCGCGACTCAACTCGCCGTTTCGGGAGCAACGCAACGCGATTGGTTCGGCCTCACAGTGCATCGGCAGTTTCGCACGATGATCGTGCAAACCGAAAATGGTCGCTACCGGCTGCAGCTTGAATTTTCCTCGCTCAATAATTGCGACGAAATTGAGAACCGGATTCGAGAAAGCGAACCGCCGCCGTTCGGGCTGACGCTGACTAACAAGGAATTTCAAGAGGACATTGGCATGGCGCTTGATTCCTTCAAACCGGAATGCGTTATTTTCGACCCGTGGAACGCAGCCGCGCACGATGATAAACAGCGCGACTACGTGGAAACATTCGACGCCCTTCGCAACTTGCTTCCAACCGGAACAGACAAGCCAGCGCTCGGTATTGTCGCGCACACGCGAAAACCGCAACCGAATGAGAAGCCCACCGGTGGCACCGGACTGATGCATCTGCTCAGTGGAAGCTACATTCTGACCAGTGTGCCCCGCTGTATCTTCATCATGACCCGTGGGAGCCAGGACGAGACAGATGATTCCGTTGTCTTTTTCAATCCGAAAAATTCCAACGGCGAAAACGCGCCGCGCTCGGCATGGCATCGGAAGCTGAGCGGTTTCACACAGGCGACGGACTTCGACTGGAAAGAGTTCGATAAGCCGCCAGCTGAACGCAAGGTCATCACGCTCGATCACCTTCGAGAAGTTTTCGATGACGGCAAGAAACGGCTGGAACTCAAGGAGGCAGCGCACGATTTGGCGACACGCGCCGAAGTCACCGACAGCGCGGCCTACAACGCACTAAAAGCGGACGGCAAGTTCTCGGCAAATATCAGCCGCAGCAACGGGATGCTCACTTTTCATTCAACCAAATTCCCTAGTAAATCTCGTTGAATGAAAACTCCTCTTTTCGTTGAAAGTTTGATGAATGCGACCGGGTGTTTTCACTCTATTCATTCAACCAAAATTCAACGAAACACCGAAAATCTCGTTGAAATTCATTCAACCAAATTCTCTAAGGAAGTCTCGTTGAATGAAAAACGAGAAACGAAGCCATTTGGGTGAACGTGATCCGGCTCGTTGGATTCCGCTTCCTAAATGCCCAGCAATTCGGCACAATTTTCGCCGTGCAGCCTTTAATCGCTTTCTCCTTCTGCGGGAAGGGCAGGAAATGGATTGCAAGATGTAGTCTAATTATAGTTAGGCCTCTACCACCATCATGCGTCTCGTAAGCTGGAACTGTAAGGGAGCTTTTCACCAGAAGCACGATGCCATTTCCGAGCTTCGACCCGATGTGCTCATCGTTCCCGAGTGCGAGCGACTTTCAGACATTCCGCAGGCACTCGGAAGTGCGCCGGTCATGTCATTCGAGTGGTTCGGCACCAATCCACGAAAGGGCTTGGCGGTGCTTTCATACGGCGATTACGCTTTCGAGCTTCATCCGAGCTACGATCCTCGTCACCGCTGGATAGTTCCGGTTAGCGTCTCAGGCCCTATTTCATTCCTGCTTTTTGCCGTGTGGACGGTGCCTCATTCCGATTCTAGGTCTTACGTCCATCCTTTGTTCGAGGCATTCGAGCACTACAAGCCACTTATCGAGACATCCGACGCGATCTGGGCAGGCGACTTCAACGCCAGCTTCGCTTTTGACCGTCCATCCCGCCGCTACAAGTTCCGCGACTTCGTCAGCCTTCTCGACCGATACGGCTTTCGTAGCCTTTACCATGAGCAGCGAGGCTGTCAGCACGGAGACGAGCCGGAGGACACGTTTTATCTTTACCACCATGCCGAGCGAGGCTTTCACATAGACTATATGTTCGCCAGCAGCGGCTTTCAGCCTTCCGCGTTTAGCCTGAGCGTCGGCTCCCACGCGACTTGGACGCGGCGGAGCGATCACGTGCCGCTGATTTGTGAGCTTCACGAGCAGCCACCAACGAGGCCTAACCAAGCGATGCAGCTAACAGCTGGCCCCTGTGATGACTAGCTCACAACACGTTTACGAAGTCCGACGACGCAAAGATCATCGCGGCGTCGATCTAATTTCCGATGTGCTGTGCTCCGGTCGGCTGTGGTATGACGAGGCAAACGCAATCAGCAATGCAATCGGATACGCGAAGTTTCGCAATCGATCACATGATGATGCGCCGGTCAGCAGTTGATACCAAACCGCATCCAACGAATATACTGCCGCAATCGATGAAACGCTTGTTTCACTGACAGGATTTTGCTGATGATTTTTGCTTTCATCTTATTTCCATTCGTTGTTTTGGCCTTCTTTGATTTCTCGTTATTGAGAACTCATTTCTGGCCCTTCACTGAAGTAGTGAGTAAAATCCGGCGCGAGGTTACGCGGAAAGATGCGGAAATGCGTTAAATCCGTTAGGGCAACGTGATCGAAACGCACGAACACAAGGGCGAGTTCGCGAAATTTTTCTTGCGCTGTGTTGCACATCGGCTTTCAGATGGACCCATGAAAGCCCCTCCGAACATAGTGAAGTTCCGCCTGAATGGATTCCCGCTCGATGCGCTCGATCAAAAACGGATGCGCCGCCTTCGAAGAACGTCCGATCAAATGGGCGTGCCGATTCCGGACCTGATCCGTGGAATAGTCGGTCAGATAATCGACGCTTGGATAGCCGAGGCCGAATTGCCGCACAAGATCGTGAAGTTTCCGGCGGCTGGTCGGTAGTTGCCCTCAATTTGCTAGGGCTCCGGATTTGGCGTTTCCATGCACCGTGGAGTGGATGAAATCATCGCCCCCCACTCGATGGGCGTGAAGGGCGGCTGGTTCCCCCAGAACGCTTAGTTCTACGGAAACTGTAGGGCCAAGATTCCGAATGTTTTACAGATGACGAAAGGGTGCGAAGAATCCTGGGTGAAGAATTGCGGATTTAGCTTAAAGGGTAAATGAGATCTAGCGAGGCGGTGCAGCCGAATCGCTGCTGATTTTGGCTGACATATGGTTTTTCAGGAATTCTTTGGGGCGAAGTCCGCCCGCGCACAGATCATCGCGGCGTTGATCTAATCAGCGATGCACTGCCGTTCGGTCGCCTGTGGTATAACGGACCAAACGCTGCCAGCAATGCAATCGGGTACGCCAGCCATTACAGCCGCTCACACGGTGCCGTGATTCGCGTTTACGATGCCGCCGGAAATGTGATTGAAACACACGAGCACGCGGGCGAGTTTAAAGAGTGGTGAACGGAGCAAGAGTATGCCTGAACAAGGTACCGTGAAGTGGTTCAACGAGGACAAGGGCTTTGGCTTCATCGTGCGGGAGCGCGGCGCGGATGTCTTCGTCCACCATGCCTCCATTATAGCAGAGGGGTCCAGGACCCTGAACGAGGGCGACCGAGTCAGCTTCGACGTGGTGGAGGGACCGAAGGGTCTCCAGGCGAAGAACGTCGTCAAAATTTCCTGAAGCCGCTTCGCGCTTAGAAACGCAACGTGATCGAGACGCACGAGCACGCGGGCGATTTCAAAGAGCCATAAAGCTGATTCAAGTCCCAATCTCACGCTAGCGCGTCGGTGACGGCGCGGGACGATTCATATACGAGTATGGCCCGCTACCGGGTTCTTCCGTAACAGTCGTTCCCTCCTGCTGACAAGAAGCGATAAACGCCATCGCAACGAAGATACCTAGTAAAGACAGTATGTATTTCTTCATAGGTTCGGAGTTTTCGGATCGAGTGCCACAGAATGTCAAGCTCCCACAAGCACAACGGCGATTTCACAGAGTGGTGAAATTCTTACGACAACAAACTTACCGCAAACTGGTGAATCGCCCGTTCCGCTTCCAGAGATGCTGTCAGGATTTCATCGGCACGCACGACCAAACTCTTTCCATCGTCGGAGTGCGCGTCAGCAATCCAGATTGTTCGGCCCAGAGTCAATGACTGACACCCAGCCCAAGCTCCATCCGGCTTTGCTGAGATTATCAGCGATGATTTCGCAATAACTTCACGCCCGGAAAGAGGGATGCTCGGTTTGGATTTTGTCCTAGCTAGTTGCGCCTGAAACGCATCCGAAACTGGCGCATGTAGTTAGGGGGACGGTGACGCAAACCGAGCAAACCGTGAACCGCCTCATCATTCTTCTACGGAAACGGCGGAACCAAGTTCCGCAAACAAAGTGCTCGGCGTCCTAAACATCGATCTCGCTAATCGCGTCATCGAGCATCTTACTGGTGTCGCCACGGGCAGCAATGCCTAGCAAAAGCATACACTTCAGACAAAGGTCGCGAGCGACGCGGGCTGTCGATCCACATTGCGGACACACAACCGGCTTCTTTTGCAGATAGAAGGAAACAGAAATGCTGTTCATCGGAATGCTCAGGTGAAAAGGCAGAACGCGGGAGCAAGATTGACCAAAATCGAGTCTCTCTCTCCCGCTATCCACGACTGTCTCCCCTCCCTTTAACCTTTCTACGGAAAGTCTGCGGTGAAGTTCCTGACGATCTCAATCCAGAACGCAAATTTCGCCAGAGCCGAAGCACGCGCGGCCCTTCGCGTAATCAATTGCCTGCTCTTGACCTAAGAACACCGGCTGCATAACGACACTCTCATACACCTGCCAGCCGTTTCGGAATGGTCTGATTTCGGTGATTGTCATTGGTCACCGGCACGAATCGGCTTGAATGGATTCGAGATAAAACGTCACGGTTAACACCTCACGTTCAAGTTCAACAAACGCGCTGAGCTTTTCATCCCCGCGCACAACGAAAACGCTTGCCGTCGTCGCGGTGCACCTGCAATCCAGATCGTTCGACTGGCCTTTTCCATGGTGCTGATGTCCTTCTTAAACCGCTCCGAGGAAGCAATGGTGCCAAGCTGGCCGTGGCGCTACACTTCGGAGTTTACGATTTTGTGCGGAAGCATCAGAGCCTTGGAACAACGCCCGCCGTGGCCGCGGGACTAGAGGAGAAGCCGTGGAGTTTAGAACAGGTCTCGGAAATGACAGAATCCTATTGGCTTAGGAAACGCTCCTAAAATGGACTGGGCGACGCACTGGCTTTCATGCGACCCCGGCGCGCCGCCCTTTTGGGCACTTCAACTCTTAGCTTTGGGAGTGTTGCTGAAGTGTCGTCCGACATCACTTGTAGCGATTTTTCAGCGAGCGTGTCAAGGCCAATCTGACCCAACACCTTACCGATTTTATATGACATATAGTTTTTACGGAAATTTTTGCACTCCACCGACTCGCGACGCCCGAACTCGATAAGCCGTCCAGCGCGCAAAATCCCCGGCTTCAGAATTCGACAAATTCCTTGGGGTAATGGGATAGATCCAGTTTCTCTTTCGCAGGATCAAGTCGGATTCCCCATTGCTTCATGGCCACCGCGCCGAACAAGACTTCGATGCGATTGCCGTCCTCGTCCGTGCCGATGTCTTCAACAACAAATGCATGAGTCGAAAAAGGATAATGCTGAATCTCCCCCTCCAGGAGAGCGAGGCGATTGGACTCCTTCATCGTGCCGCCCAGCGCAGTTCTAATGGGCCGGGAAGTGGGGACTGTTTTCAAAAATTCAACTACCGATGGAATCACATACGTGTTGCGTGTGCAGGGATGAAAGAGCGCCCAGCATTTTCGACCATCAACAGCAATCATCTGCCGGATTCTTCCCATGGCTACCGGTCTTAACGATTTGGACGGTAGATACTCAGGACGATGATGCCCGATGGAAGGGAGCGTCGTGGGTAACGAGATTTTTGCGTGAGTTGGAGGAGTACTGTCATGGGGTTCAGGGGTTAGGGGGATTAGGGATGGAGGGTTTGGCTTAAGGAATATTCCTTAAGAATTTTGACCCTACAGACCGCTGATCCGAAGGGCAAGCAAAATATTTGTGCCCGGATCCGCGCCATGCTTACGCGGTTCAGGGGTTTGCTATGACATATAGTTTTTTACGGAAATTTTTGAGCGTGCGTTTTGCCCCGGAATCGCGGTTGACGTCGTGCGGCGTTTTCCGGCAAACTGCCTCGATGGAGGCAGAAATAGTTTGCAGGTTGCAGTCTAATTCTCGTTAGACCCATGCGTCCTCAGTCTGTCATAGCTTTGCTTATGATCACGTCTGTGCAGCTCTGGCCAGGCCATGCGCACGCGGCAGACAGCGATGCCGTCGGGCGAGCGTATACACTTCAGGCCACTGATGTCGCTCGTCGAGTGGTGCTTGCACAGCTCGTGAAGCATCCTGAACGGATTCATCGCATGTCCATGAAATGTACATTCCAACTCGACAGACAAGGCCATCCCCACAACGTGAAGGTTGTCTCGAACACCCATAATCGATGGGCAGAAGAGACGGCCCGCCGAGCGCTTGCCGCTGCAAAGTTTCCGCTACTCCCGAAAAGCGTTATCCAGCAATCCGGCACGGATTTGGCCAGCTTCGACTACAAGCTCGACCTTGATGAGCCACGATAACGGGTCTAACCGAATCGATGAAGCCAACGGTTGGCGCTTCAAACTTGGAGCCCCAAAGCTTTTAAGTTAATGTTTCAGGTGTGAGGCGGACAATCACGAACGCAACCTGGGCTGAAATCCGCACGGCGTACGCTTCCGGCATCGGTTTACGCGAAATCGCCCGAAACATGAACATTCCAGAGGGCACGGTACTCGCACGAGCAAAGCGGGAAGGCTGGACGCGACAGATTGAGTCCTCGAAGGCACTCGCAAAGCGTGAGGATGCGCCGTTTGACGTCACTCCGGTTGAAGCTGTAGCGATGTCCATGCAGCAACGCGGAGAGCGCCACATTGAGCGCATGGCGGGCGTCTCAGAGCGCGGCGTCGATCACATCGAAACAATGGACGGCCCGGAAATCCTCAACTCCGTGGATCAAATCGAAAAGCTCGACAAACTTGCACGCCGCACCTTCGGCTTGAACGATAATCCATACAGCGGCATTCACGCTAAACGTGCTGAACATTAATAGCCTGTCGATCGACACAGGATCAGCGACCCGGAAACGCGCTAGATTAAACCATAGGCGCAAACGCTCCGTGCAATCGGTTGCAATCACCCGATGCAATCAGAGGGGGTCTTACTTGCCGCCAATGCTCGGAATCACTGAGACTGCGGTGCGCAACTCCTCAAGCTCGTGATGTGTGTATTGCGCGTTCATTTTGGCGCTAGAGTGGCCCGTGAGCTTCTGCCGCACTTCCGATGAAACACCCGCGTTTGCCATCGCACTGTTAAATGAATGACGCAGACTGTGGAAACTCAGGCTGGATTGTGAACGTCCCGCGCCGTTTGCTTCGCGTAGCAGTCGTCCTTTGATTTTGGCGCGTTCCATGATGCGCTTGAACTGCATTGAAAGTCCGCTTTTGCCAGCGCCACTTTTACCAGCGAGTCCTGGAAACACCGGCGCTTTGCCGATGCCTCGCGTTTGCTCCTGTAGCCATGAGGCGAATTGGGGATGGATTGGGACGGTGACATCCTTGCGTGTCTTGCGGGTCGTCACCGTGATCTTCTGTTCTTCCGAATCGATTGCGTTCCACTGTAGATCGGCAACGTCGCGCAAGCGCATACCAGTGTAATACCCGCAAAGAATCGCGCCTTTCCAATCTTCGTTTGGCGTTGCTTCGATCAACGCTGCAATCTGCTCCGGCGTAAACACGTCTTTTTCAACATTCCGAGCATCATCCCTCACCGGACGCACAGAGTTCTTCGTACATGGATTGATCTCGATATAGCCAGCGTCGTGAGCCGCTTTGAATGGCATCCGCAAAGTCTTGATTGCGTCATTTACTGTTGGCGCTGCGAGTCCTTTGCGTTTCAATGCGTCGCGCCAAGAGCGAATGTCAGTTGGTGTGATCTCACGCAAGAGGCGATCAGCTTTTACACCGACATGGGCGAGAAACTCATCTATGGTTTGACGATATTTCCAATAGGTGCGCAGTTCCGTTTCGTTTTTTTTGCTCTCTACCCATTCGCTTAGATGCTCGCGAGCGGTGCGGAAGTGCAGCGGTTCGCCGACCGTGCGCTCGTACATCTGAGCGATAACCTTCCGGCAATGGCTCTCTGTCAGCCGTCCCTTTCCGGCCAGTTTTTCGAGTTGCTCCCATTCATCGGCCAATCTCTGCGCCAATTTCCTGTCAGTCGTTTTTGTGCTCCGTTTGAGCCGCCGAACCCTTCCGTCGCTTCCGACTCCATTGAAACAGGCGATCCAGAAGGGACTCTTCGGCGGTTGATGCGCGTCTCTGGTGATTGATGCCATAGCTGGTCAGAACTAATAGTCAGAACATCTGACAATGTCCAGCGACATTTGTTCATGTCATTTACGAGGGAGAAAAGAGAAGAGCGGGTGAGGGGAATCGAACCCCCGTAACGTTGTCCCCCCCTCCGGAGACTCGTTAGGACGAATGAAAATGCACGTTGACAAAAGAGCTTGCACGTTGATGGACGTTATGACATTTTATGACCACCTATGGCATCGATTCACAAAGATCCGCGTGGTAATTACCGTTTTGGTATTGCGCCTAACAAACTGCCGAACGGAAAACGAACGTTTCGTTGACTTAAGACGACAGATCGCAAGGAAGCCGAGAGATTGTGTCAGAGCCTTGAGCATCGTGGTACCGCTGGAAGCGAAGCGCAGGACGGCTAACGGAAGCACGGCGCTCTTGAGCTGTGGAGGTGAGATAAAGAAGCAGGCTACGGGCGAAGGACTGCATTTTCGCACTGTGCGCGAGTATCTGTTGGAGTGGCTGAAGGACACCAAGGCAAACGTAGCGGTTCGTTCTTATTTGCGTTACGAGCAGGCGATTAACGATTTCCTCGAAGCATTTGGGAGCGAGAGGCCGGGGAGGCTGCTCCGCGAGATCTCCCCCACAGATGTTCGATCCTGGCGCGACAAGCTAAGGGCGAAGGGCCTCTCCGCGCCCACCGTCAACGGCAACATCAAGGTGTTGCGGATGCCGTTGAAGACCGCGCACGACAGCGGTTACATCGACATTAATCCCACCACAAAAACGCAGGTGCGGCTGATCAAGGACGAAGCACGCAATGTCGAGAGAGACGTTTTTACCCCGGAACAGACTGCGGCGTTGATTGCGGCAGCACCTAGCGAGGATTGGCGCGGAATGATACTACTCGGTTACACGACCGGGCTGCGGTTGCGGGACTGTTCAGACCTGCAATGGGAGAACATCGATCTCAAAGGCGGCACGATCACGATCGAGACGTAGAAGATGCACAAAACGGTCAAGGTCTTTATTCATCCGCAGTTTCAGAAGTGGCTTAAAAAGCAAAACACGCGGCATTAGCAAAGCACCAGTGTTTCCAACGCTCGCGGGAAAATCTGGTGCTGGAAAAAGTGGTCTCTCCATGGCGTTTAGGCGCATCATGGACAAGGCTCAAGGAAAACGTCATTGTCGGCCGGCTGATTCCGGCAGGCACCGGCGCCTCGATGGCCAAGATCCGCGAAGTCGCGGTCAAGCGCGACAAGCTGATTCTCGACGAGCGCGAGAAGCAGGCGGCGATCGTGCCCTCCGCTCCGGAGGCCGAACCGCTCGCGCTTCCGCCGGCGGAGTAGAAATCTTCCTGATCCACGTGAAAAAGGGCCGGTACAAACCGGCCCTTTTTGCATCTAGCAGCGTTTGGCCGGTGTTTTTCCTGCGAGATCTGGTTTGTTCATCTTTCCTTCAGGGTGAAAAGCGCTTTTCCTAGAGATAGCTTTGTACATTCACAATCTACGTTGGCTGAGGTCACTTTCGCCTTGGGACCCTGGTGCGCCAGTTTTGGGGAACGGCCGGGTTGGCGGCTGCGACGGCGCCCGGCGCTGGTATCGAAAGAAACATATGCTTGATCTTGCAATCATTGGTGGTGGCCCCGGCGGGCTGATGAGCGCCTGGTATCTCAAGAAAAAACTCGGAGAACTGTGCCGCGTCACTATCTTTGAAGCTTCCGACCGCATTGGCGGCAAGGTTCTGACCCGCAAGTTCGAGACCGCGCCGGCGATGTACGAGGCGGGGGTTGCGGAAATCTACGACTACTCGATGACAGGGCCCGATCCGCTCCGCGAACTGATCCAGCATTTCGGATTGCAGACGATTCCGATGGACGCCGAGCAGGTGCAACTCGACGGCGAACTGCTCGACGACATCCCCGGCATGCGCCGCAAATACGGCGCGAGGACCGCGGACGCCATCGCGGCCTTTCGCAAGCGTTGCACCACCATGATGTCGCCGATCCAGTATTACGAAGGCGTCGGCGCGCACGACAACGAACATCCCTGGGCGTTCATGACAGCAGAGGAACTGCTCGACAAGGAAGTGGCCGATTCCGTCGCCAAGCGTTTCCTCAAGGTGATGGCGCGCTCCGATCTCGCGACCGAGAGCCACAACACCAACGGGCTGAATGCGCTCAAGAACTTCGTGATGGATGTGGACGGCTATATCGGCCTGTATTCGATCCAGAACGGCAACGAGCAGTTGATCGACTGTCTGAAATCGGAGGTCGATGCCGACATCCAGCTCAATCACCGCGTCCTCAAGGTCGGCAAGACCCAGGCCGGCCGCTACCAGCTCAACATGATGAACGGCAAGGGACCGGAGACCCGCGATTTCGATCTCGTCATGATGTGTCTCCCCCATAGCTGGCTCGCGACCATGGGATGGGACGGCGAGCAGTTGCGAAAGTCGATGGTCAAGCACGTCGCCTACTTCGACCGGCCGGCGCACTATCTCCGTGTCTCGATCCTCGTTCGACGAGCCGTTCTGGGGCGAGAAGATTTCGGGCGCATGGTTCATGTCCGAAGCCTTCGGCGGCTGCTGCGTCTACAACGAGGGCGCGCGGCACGACGTCGGCCGTCAAGGTGTGCTGAACTGGCTGATCGCCGGCTCCGACGCGCTGGCGTTCGCGAACCTCGGCGACCAGGAACTGATCGATGCGGCGTTGAAGTCGCTGCCGGCGTCGCTCGGCGACGCGCGCGCGCATTTCCTCGAAGGCAAGACCCGACCGCTGGATCTCATCGGTCAACGCCATTCCCGGCGGCCTTCCCGTGCGCGATGTCATGACAAACCATCGGCCCGAGCCGAAGGAGCATCCTGGTCTGGTCGTGGTCGGCGACTACCTGTTCGACTCGACGCTCAATGGTTTGCTGGATTCGTCAGATGCGGCGACAGACATCATCGTTACCGAGATGATGAGGCTGCGCCATGCGCGCGGCGAAAATCGCGCAACCGTCTCCAACAAGATCGACCGCGATTACTTCGAGAACTATCGCGGCGTCGGTCCCTATCGCGAGGTCTGGCAGCAATTCAGCGATCCGGATTATCTGACCAATCTGATCAAGATCACCTGGAACAGGACGAAAACCTACAAGCTGCTGGTGGCGGGGTCCGCGAGCGGCGAACTGGTTGGCGCGTTGCGCGCCCGCGGCATCGATGCCTGGGGTATCGAAAACAACCGCGCCATTCACGCGACAACGCCGGCGGCGCTGAAGAAGTTCAATTTGTTCGGTTCGATCGTCGATATGCCGTTCGAGGACGGGCAGTTCGATTTCGTCTATGAAACGAGCCTTTGTCATGTCTCGGAATCCCGGACGCGGCGGGCGGTTCGCGAGTTGAATCGCGTCGTCAAGACACGGCTTGATCTTCGGCTCCGTCACCAGCGACATGGAGCCGGCGTTGATCGATCGCTACGATCTGCTGCGCGGCGTGAAGAAGCCGGCGACCTGGTGGGAATGGTCGGAGATCTTCTTCAACAACGGCTTCGACCTCGCCATGAACCGCAACGACTGCGCCG
Source organism: uncultured Alphaproteobacteria bacterium (assembly GCA_963764445.1). Taxonomy (GTDB): domain Bacteria; phylum Pseudomonadota; class Alphaproteobacteria; order Rhizobiales; family Xanthobacteraceae; genus Nitrobacter. The sequence goes on along the minus strand of CAVXSV010000017.1, from coordinate 47,725 downwards.
ACGAATTGTGGGCGGCGGCCATCACGGCCAACAAGGGGCCGGATCGCTGGTACGCGGATTCGACAGCCTGCGTTACTCCCTGTTCGACAAGGTCGAGGAAGACGACTGACGGCGTCGTCGCCGCCGAGCCGGAACGTGCGCCGCTCGAATCGCGGGTTGTCTCCGGTCAGCCTGACTGCCATGTAGACTCTTCGCATTTCATCCGGCGGCCAGCGTGGTGGCCGTATCGCAACGGTTGAACCCATCGTGCCCAAGGCGCCGCCGACCGACGACGATTCAGCCGCTCCTGACGACACGGCAGAGGTGGCGCCGGAGAACCCGCCTGCCAAGGCGGAGCCGACGTCTCGCGTCTCCAACACCGCGCAAATCTGTTCCTGAGTCCCGGCCGCATGCACGCGTCGAGGATGACGAAGACGATGATGAGGACGACGAACTCGACCTCGACGACGACGAGGATCTTGTCGTCTACACGGCGCGCGAAGCCGCCGGTGCGGTCGCGACGATCTACGCATTCATCCGGCCCTCTGCTTGGAAATTACCGGAAGGCACTGACCTTCGTCGGCATCGGCCTGCTGGTCGAGACGCTGTTCAACGTCATCATGCCGCTCAGCCTCAAGTTCCTGATCGACGATGCGCTCGGCGAAGAAGATTTCGGCGTCCTGGTCCGGATCCTGTCGGTGCTCGCGGTCGCCGGCATCATCACCTCGCTGATCTCGATCTGGTATGAACGCTGGGACGCTCGGTTGTCGTCGTCGATCATCTCGGAGGTCCGGCTGCGGCTGTTCAATCACGTGCAGGACCTGCCGTCGGCATTTTTTGCGCGCACGAAGCGGGGAGAAATCCTGTCGCGCTTCTCCGTCGATCTCTCGGCGTTCGAAGGCGCGACGGAGACGCTTGCCAATACGGCGCTGCTTCCGGCGATGGAACTGATCGCGGGCATCATTCTGATGCTGTTCCTGAACTGGCAGTTGGCCGTGGTCGCGTTGCTGATCTTTCCGATCACATTGATCGGGCCACGCATCCTGACTCCGAAGGCGGTTCAGGCGAACTACGAGCAGAAGGTCAACGAGTCCGCGATCCTCGGCGTGGTTCAGGAAAACATCGCAGCGCAGGCCCTGGTCAAGGCCTTCAGCCTGCAGCGCCGTGCCCGCGGCTGGTTCAGCCTTCGCAACGAGGAGACGAGAAAGAAGATCGCATCCTCGACGTTTCTGTCGAGCATGGTCGAGCGGTCGGTCGACGGTCGCCGTGCTGCTGCTGCACCTCGTCGTTCTCGGCATCGGCGCCTATCTTGCGACCAGCGGACAGATCACCATCGGAACGTTCGTGACATTTGAAAGCGCGTTCTGGGAAATCTCATACAATATTGCGCATCTGATGTCCTACGTGCCGGTCTCGATTCAGGCTGCGGCTGCCGTACGTCATATGCAGGAACTGCTCGACGAGCCGACGCGCGGCGCGGACCGTCCCGGCGCGCCTGATCTGCCGCGCATCACCAACGACATCACCTTCGATCGCGTGACGTTTCAATATGAGGGTGGCGAGACACCTGTCCTCAACGACCTCAGTTTGAAGTTCGATGTCGGAAAGCGCATCGCGATCGTCGGACCCAGCGGCTCCGGCAAGAGCACGCTGCTCAATCTGATCCTGCGCCTCAATACGCCTAACGAAGGTCACGTCACCATCGACGGCGTCGATATCCGCAAGGTGACACGCGAGTCGCTGCGATCCGGTATGGCGGTCGTGTTCCAGGAGAACATGCTGTTCAACATGTCGATCCGCGAAAACATCCGTCTCGGCAAGGAAGATGCCAGCGACAAGGAAGTCGAGGCCGCGGCGAAAAAGGCCGAGATTCATCGCTTCATCATGAGCCTGCCCCAGCGCTACGATACGGTCGTCGGCGAGCGCGGCGACACACTGTCGGGCGGACAGCGTCAGCGCATGGCGATTGCCCGCGCGATCGTTCGCGATCCGTCGATACTGCTGCTCGACGAGGCGACGTCCGCGCTCGACCAGACCACCGAAGCCGCGATTAATCGCACGCTGCTGAGGGTGGCCAAGGGACGAACCATGATCTTTTCGACCCATCGTCTGACCTCAGTGGTCGATATGGACGAGATCATCGTCATCAGTGGTGGCCAGGCGGTCGAACGGGGCTCGCACGCGGACCTGATGAAGACCAATGGCCTCTACCGCAAGCTCTGGGATGATCAGAGGCACAGGCTCGCCGACAACGGACGACGACGACGAGTAGGGGAATTCATCCGCGCGCAGCTATGCGATCGGAGTGAGGAAAAATTAATATCAACTTTAGCAAAACTTGCCGCCTCACCGGGACGTTATTCGGTCTCGGCAAACTGGGATGCTAGATTAACGTGCGGATGTAGCTCGGTGGCCGAGCAGCAGTTTTCCAGACTGAAGGTGCGGGTTCGATTCCTGCCATCCGCTCCAGTCGAGAAAAACCATCGGCGCGGGTTGCAAAGAACGGATCGCGTGCGGAGTCCAGGATGATGATCGCTGCGAAGAAGAAACGGGAAAGCCGCAAGTCGGTCCAGCAATCCGCGTGGATGACTCTGGACGGCGGATTTGCCACAAGGCCCTGCGTCGTCGTTGATCTCTCGAGCACCGGCGCCAAGATTACGCTCGACGATGCCGGTACGGCGCCCGCCAGTTTCCGGCTGGCTTTCTCGCGCAACGCGAGGGACAGCCGTCAGTGCGAGGTGATCTGGCGCCGCGGAAAGACGCTGGGAGTCAAATTCATTCGCTGAAGCTCTCGTGAGTTCTGGCGCCTGGACAGAACGGTCAGCACTCACGCCAGACGGCCTTCGTGCGATCCCGGGCGCTGTCGCGATGCGGATGTCTGCGTGCCAGGCTTGTGTCTTGATTGCGTCAAGCTCTGAGCCAGCCGTCCGATGAAGCGCGCCCAACGGCGTGCGCGCCATGTCAGACCATTGTCGACGGACAGCGAGCGAAGATGCCAGGCTTTCGCGGTCGACCAGGCATCGACGGCCGTCTTGACCGGATCATCGTAAAACAGATCGATTTTCGCGCGGCTCATGCCTTTGGTCGCGAGCCAGTTCGGGACGTGGACGTTGCAAAGACGCTCGACGTCGGTAAATACCTTGTCGGTGCCGGTGCCGGCGGCCGGACAGGATGTCGCGAAGGCGTCTCCAATCAGGACAACTCCGGCCTGCCGATGATTTTCGGTGATGTACAGATCCGCCGGCCGGATCTTGACCGGTCCGACCACCGTGAAGTCGCCGGCCATGCGATCGAGACGCGGCATCATCGCGCGCATCGTCGCTTCGGGATTCTTGCGAAATTCGCGAAACCAGATGTCGTCCATCGGGCGATAGACCATGAGGTTGGCCCGCATGGTATTGCCGATCGGAAACAGCGTCAGATAAGCCATGCGATCGGCCGATCGCTTCGGCCAATAGGTCAGGGCCGGGAAGGGCAGCGCCGGGCGATCGACTGGCGCGAGGTCGAACCCTAGCGTGACGGAATGGCACTCGCTGACGACGCGCCGCTCGAGGCCGAGCATGTGGCGCAGGCTGATGCTGAGCCCATTTGCCAGCACGATCAGGCGCGCGGAAATCTCCTCGCCATCCGCCAGCACGACACGCTGGCGTTCGTCGCTGGTGGAAATCTCGGTCACCTTGGTGGGAAGGACCGCTACGCTCGATGGGATTTGCGCGCGCATGGTGTTGACGAGGGTGTCGTACATCACACCGTGCTGGTCGCTGGGTTTTTTTAACACCACGTAGCCGAAACGCGCTTCCCAGACTTCGCCGTCAACGGTTGTCGCGCGTAGCGTCTCATCGGCGAGGCCTGTCTTGCGCAACGTTTCAAGTTGGGTGCCGCCCAGCTTTTCGCAGCGCAGGTCAGGCGGATACGTTGTGTGCGGATCGATCAAGATGGTGGCGATGCCCGCGCGGCCAAGCATTGCTGCCGCGGTCGAACCGGCCAGACCGCCGCCAACAATCGCAATGTCGGTGTACCGCATGGGTTTGCCTTCGTTCCGCAGCCCTATCATTGCGCCGCAAAAGGCAAACAAACCTTGAAAGACATCAAGTGATTGGGACCGGATGGCCCTAATGCGACTTAACTGAAAAGCAATGCGAAGAGAACAATATCGCCGCCTGAGCGGATCGCCATAAGGATGATCCAAGGCATCTGATGATTTCCGTAAACATTTGTTCACCAACGCTGGACATCACGGCGCCGTGGGACGATCTCGTCCGGCGCGCGTCCGCCAATGTGTTCATGAATCCGGTTGCTCTGACTGTCGCGAATGAGACCGGATTCGCGCGCATCCAGGTTCTGCTGGCGTGGGACGATAGCACTGAGCCCAGTAGGCTAGTCGGTATCTGGGCCTTTCAGGTCCGCAGGATTTTGCCGCTGGGGCCCGCACTGCTCGAGGCGCTGCCTTACAACTATGCATTCCTGTCGAGCCCGGTCGTCGATCCCGCCTATGTCGGCGAGGTCGTCCCCGCTTTCCTGTCTGCGATCCGGGAAAGCCCGCTGCTGCCCAAGGTGATCAATCTGAAATCGCTCGATGCGGAGGCGCCGAGCTTCGAGATGCTTGTCAACGCGCTGACGGAGCAGGGCGGCGCGCAGCTCAGATTGTCCGAGAGCACGCGGCCTTTCGCGACCCCGGACGTTGGCGTGAAACGGTCCGGCTCGACCCGGAAGAAGTTGCGGCAGGACTGGAACCGGCTCTCCGCCGCCGGCGCGGTCGATATCGTCAATACCCGCGCGCCGGACACGCGAGAGGCGTTCGAGACGTTCCTGAAGTTGGAGGCCGGAAGCTGGAAGGGCGCGCGGGGCACCGCCTTGCTGTGCAATGCCGCGGACGCGGCCTTCGCCAGACAGATGGTTATCGCGCTCGCCGAACGAGGCAACGCCTCAGTGGCATTGCTTCGCGTCGATGGCCGCGCCATTGCCGCCCAGGTTCTGATGTATTGCGGGACCACCGCCTACACCTGGAAGACGGCGTTCAGCCCCGACTACGCAAGATACTCGCCCGGAGCGCTCCTGATCGACAGGATCACTGAAGATCTGTTTTCCTCAGCAGGAATCGAGGTGATCGATTCCTGTTCCGCCGAAGGGAGCTTCATGGCTCAGCTTTGGGCGGGCCGTCGGAAGATGGTCGATTTACTCATCGATGTCGGACCGGGCAAATCGTTGGCGTTTTCGCTGGAGGCCGTCCGCCAGCGCGGCTACGACCAGCTCCGCCGGCTTCGCGACTGGATTCGGACCTGGCCGTTGCGGCAGCGTTCAAAACCAAGAAAGTGAACTTTGCCGCGCATCACTAGGGCCGTTTGCCGCGTGTTGGCCTCGGCCTTGGCCTCGGGATAGAGTTGACTTGGCGGTCACGTTATATCTTACTAAGACGATATATATTTATAAATATATCGATGAGCAGCAGCTATCGCCTTTTCCGTTCGATATGCCATCGAGCCTTGCTCCGCGTTGGCGTTCGAGAAGTATCCGAATATGTTCGACAAAGCAGGTCAAGCAATAGAGGATGGGCTGAACTAGCAGCAGCGCTAACGGGCGCAGCTAGTCGGAGCGCTACCCAACGCGCTTGCCTTCAGCCGCCCAAAGATCGAAACTAGGGGCCATCGGTTTGAATTTTGAAAGAACCAGTGATCGCGGGACAATGGTGCAGAGACCAAAAAACGCTCTGTTGGCGAGCATACCGGCTTCGGAATGGATCGAGGTTGAGAGCCTGTGTGAGCCCGTGAAACTAGCCCTTGGCCGGGTGCTGTACGAACCGCGCGGCCCATTCGATTACATATACTTTCCGGAAACGGCGATTATCGCCAATATTGCTCCGCTAAAAACCGACAAGACGGCCGAAACGTCGACCACCGGACGGGAAGGGCTCGATAAACGTCGGGGCTGTCATGGGCGACGACCAATCAATGCACCGGGCTGTCGTCCAGGTGTCCGGCGACGGCACTCGTATTGCGTTTCGCGACTTCCAGGATCTGCAAACGCGCCTGCCTATCTTCCGGCGCAAGCTCAACGCCTATTCGCGAGCTTTCCTTGCTCAGGTGATGCAGTCCGTTGCTTGCAACGCCAGCCACACGCTCTTCCAGCGCTGTGCTCGATGGTTGTTGAAGTGTCACGACCGCGTCGACGGCGATAAGCTTCACCTCACGCAACAATTCCTGGCCGAAATGTTGGTTGTCAGCCGGGTGGCGGTAAACGCCGAATTACAAAGATTTCAGCAATTGCAGATTCTCACATACAGCCGTGGCATCGTCACGATATTGGACCGGAGTCTTTTGGAGCGCTCATCCTGCGAGTGCTATCGCGCGGTTCGGCGGGAATACGACAGACTGCTGCCTGGTTCTTTCACGAAATAAAATGCGGCTTATGTAAACTGGTTGTCTATACGGTCGTTGATTACATCAGTACACAAAAAAGCTCCAACAAGTCCAAAAAGGGAGTAGTGCACAGATGCCGAGACACATCTCATTCTACGACGAATCTCTGGGGACGCAGATCGATGGCTCCTATGACAACGGACGGCAAGGTGATCCACGCCGGTTCCGGCACGTTAGGTGCGAAGAGTGCGCCCTTTGGCGCATCTCGTTACGTATCCCCTCGATCAAGAGGAACAGGATTTGATCGCGCAAAGGCTGTTGAGCGAGTTGGCGCATCGTGAAGCAAAGAGCGGCCACGGTCACGGCCATTAAGCTCGAGTAAAGAAACGAAATGGTCTGAACCGCCAAAGCGATTCAGATATCGTCATCGCTTTCTGCCGCGGAGGCCAGTATTTGGCCCCGCTGCAGGCAGCTGTGTTGCAGGCGGGTTGCTCTAATCCTTCTCTGCCTCACGCGTTTAGAATCGGCGAGCTCCGGTTCCTGCCGCCAAATGCGTTGATCGTCTCGCGCGACATAGCGAGCCAATCCGCTTGGACACGATCACCCGCAACCGGGTTTCCCGCTCCACAACGGCTTGTCGCCAGTCGACAAGATGATTGAATAGCCGCGCTTCTTTGCGCAGCTGAATATCTGCGGTGGCATGTCGGGTCATCATCGCTGCGGCGCATAAATGTGGTCGCTATTGGTGCCTGGCGGACGTTCTCTCGACAGATGAGTTCACGGCTTGGCAATTTGTATTTGCTGGCCAATGTCCATCTAACATTTCGCATCCCGTTCCAGCGGAGGGGCTTTGCTGACGTTAGAATCAAAGGTTCACCAGCAGATATAAGTTGCTAGTGAGTTTTGGATTTGACATCGCATTCGAATTCGTGACCGGGTGGGTCGCGAGTGGCAATCCCTCCACTAGCATCCGGGTTCCGCGATTCCCTGCCTTTCAGCACCGGCACGACGCCAAGCCAGGACGCGATGCCAATTCGGGTATTTGGCGGCCGAGGTCTCGTCCGGAAATGGATCGGGATAAAAGCCGGGATACGATCGGTGCTGACGGTTTAAAGTTCGCCTCGCTCCGCTGGTCCCGCGTTCACAGACAGGACGAGGTAACCGGTAGAGAGCGGCTCGGTCGCAAAAAACCATTGTTTCTAGGGGTATCCGGTGACTGGCGAACCCAGCGTGCCGGGCGATTTCCGGCGGGACTGAAAGCGCGCAAATGCCGGTTCAACGGACGCGCCAGAAGTGCTTCTGCTCACGGCGGTTTAGCCTTGACTTGACAACTCGCGGTGGATAAAACCCGCGCACTTAACGGCAGGCGGTGAGCTACGCCAACGTCGGAACGGACCACCCTTTCTATCTGATTTAATCGATAGAGACGGGCACCAACCTCGACGAGTGCTGCTCAGACGCTGCCGATAATAGCTAGGCAATGCCAGGACGACAGTCGTTCTCTTGAGCGAGATCTCTCGAGATTGATTTCGAATGCATGACCTCGGTGGATGCCGGCCGGCTCATTCCGGTTGGTCTTGATCGCGGTCCTCTGTGGCGTCGAAGCGCTTTCCGTTCAGCAATGAACGGTTGGCGCGATTTCGTTTTGCGTGAATCGTTTCATGCATCGCGAGCAAGTGGGCGGTAGCCCCGAACGAATTTGCGAAGCCGATCGGGGTTTCGCGCAAACAAGGGTGAAGGCGAACGATGCCGACGATCAACCAACTGATCGCAAGTCCGCGCGTCATACAGAAGTCGCGCAAGAAGGTGCCGGCGCTGCAGCAGTCGCCGCAAAAGCGTGGCGTGTGCACGCGCGTTTACACGACGACCCCGAAGAAGCCGAACTCGGCACTCCGTAAGGTCGCTAAGGTGCGCCTCACCAATGGCTTCGAGGTCATCGGCTACATTCCGGGTGAAGGTCATAACCTTCAGGAACACTCCGTGGTCATGATCCGCGGCGGCCGCGTCAAGGACTTGCCGGGCGTGCGCTACCATATCCTCCGCGGCGTCCTCGATACCCAGGGCGTCAAGAACCGCAAGCAGCGCCGTTCGAAGTACGGCGCGAAGCGTCCGAAGTAATCGGGAACAGAAACGATGTCTCGTCGCCACTCTGCTGAAAAGCGCGAAGTGCTTCCGGATCCGAAGTTCGGAAACATTATCATTACGAAGTTCATGAACTCGGTGATGTACGCCGGGAAGAAGTCTGTGGCCGAAGGCATCGTCTACGGTGCGCTCGAGATGATCGAGAACAAGACCAAGCAGGGGCCGCTCCCGGTGTTCGAACAGGCGCTTGAGAACGTGATGCCGACCATCGAAGTGCGGTCGCGCCGCGTCGGCGGTGCGACCTATCAGGTTCCGGTCGAAGTCCGCAGCACTCGTCGTCAGGCGCTCGGCATTCGCTGGATCATCACGGCTGCGCGGGGGCGTAACGAAAAGACCATGACGGAGCGGCTCTCGGCGGAGTTGCTCGATGCGTCGAACAACCGGGGCAACGCCGTCAAGAAGCGGGAAGACGTGCACAAGATGGCCGAAGCCAACCGTGCCTTCTCGCACTATCGCTGGTAACGGCGAAACGAACGGACATAAGGACTTACGATCATGGCGCGCCAACATCCCATCGTTGATTACCGAAATTTCGGTATCATGGCGCATATCGACGCCGGCAAGACCACGACCACCGAGCGCATCCTTTACTATACCGGCAAGAGCCACAAGATCGGCGAAGTGCACGAAGGTGCCGCGACGATGGACTGGATGGAGCAGGAGCAGGAGCGTGGCATCACCATTACGTCCGCCGCGACGACCGCTTACTGGAACGGCAAGCGTCTCAACATCATCGACACTCCCGGCCACGTTGACTTCACCATTGAAGTCGAGCGTTCGCTGCGCGTGCTCGATGGCGCTGTTTGCGTTCTCGACTCGAACCAGGGTGTTGAGCCTCAGACCGAAACGGTCTGGCGCCAGGGCGACAAGTACAAGGTTCCGCGCATCGTCTTCGCCAATAAAATGGATAAGACCGGTGCCGATTTCTACAAATGCCTCGACGATATCGTTGATCGTCTCGGGGCGAAGCCGATTGCTATTCAGTTGCCGATTGGCTCGGAGAACAATTTCAAGGGTCTGATCGATCTTGTCCGCATGAAGGCGGTCGTCTGGAAGGACGAAGCGCTCGGCGCGAAATACGACGACGAGGAAATCCCGGCCGACATGGTCGAGAAGGCCAAGGAATATCGCGAGAAGATGCTGGAAGCCGCTGTCGAACTCGACGACGAGGTTCTGGCTGCTTATCTCGACGGCAAGGAGCCCGATGAGGCGACCTTGAAGCGCATGATCCGCAAGGCGGTTCTGAACGGCGCCTTCTATCCGGTGCTGTGCGGCTCGGCCTTCAAGAACAAGGGCGTGCAGCCGCTGCTCGACGCCGTCGTCGATTATCTGCCGTCGCCGGTCGATGTGCCTGCGATCAAGGGCATCGATGACAAGGGCAACGAAGTGGTCCGCAAGGCGGACGACAAGGAGCCGCTGGCTCTGCTCGCATTTAAAATCATGGACGACCCGTTCGTCGGCACCATCACGTTCTGCCGCATCTATTCCGGCATTCTTCAGAGCGGCACCGGCGTCGTCAATTCGACGCGCGAGAAGAAAGAACGCATCGGCCGCATGCTTTTGATGCATGCGAACAACCGCGAAGACATCAAGGAAGCCTATGCCGGTGACATCGTCGCGCTGGCGGGCCTCAAGGAAGCCCGCACCGGTGACACGCTGTGCGATCCGGACAAGCAGGTCATTCTTGAAAAGATGGAATTCCCCGAGCCGGTCATCGAAATCGCGATCGAGCCCAAGTCGAAGGCCGACCAGGAAAAACTCGGCGTCGCGCTGGCGAAGCTCGCTGCGGAAGATCCGTCGTTCCGCGTCTCGACCGACCAGGAATCCGGCCAGACCATTCTCAAGGGCATGGGCGAACTGCATCTCGACATCAAGGTCGATATTCTCCGCCGCACCTACAAGGTCGACGCCAATATCGGCGCGCCGCAGGTGGCCTTCCGCGAGAAGATCACCAAGAAGGCCGAAGTCAAATACACCCACAAGAAGCAGACCGGCGGTACCGGCCAGTTCGCCGAAGTGTCAATCGTCGTCGAGCCGAACGAGCCAGGTGCGGGCTACGTGTTCGAGTCCAAGATCGTCGGCGGTGCGGTTCCGAAGGAATACATCCCCGGCGTTGAAAAAGGTCTCAACAGCGTGATGGGATCGGGCGTCGTCGCCGGCTTCCCCGTGGTCGACGTCAAGGTTCAACTCGTGGACGGCAAGTATCACGACGTCAACTCGTCGGCGCTGGCCTTCGAAATTGCGTCGCGCGCGGCATTCCGCGAAGCGCTGCAGAAGGGCAAGTCCGTTCTGCTCGAGCCGATCATGAAGGTCGAGGTGGTGACGCCGGAAGATTACACGGGGTCGGTCATCGGCGATCTCAACTCGCGGCGCGGCCAGATCCAGGGTCAGGACATGCGCGGCAACGCCAACGTCATCAACGCGATGGTGCCGCTCATGAATATGTTCGGTTACGTCAACAACCTGCGCTCGATGAGCCAGGGCCGCGCGACCTTTACGATGCAATTCGACCACTACGCTGAAGCGCCGGCGAACGTGTCGGCAGAAGTCCAGAAGAAGTTTGCCTGATTGTCGTTGGCGACAGTCAACGATTAAACGGAGAGTCAAATGGCCAAAGCAAAGTTTGAACGTAACAAGCCGCATTGCAACATTGGAACGATTGGTCACGTTGACCATGGCAAGACGTCGCTGACGGCGGCGATCACGAAGGTTTTGGCGGAGACGGGCGGGGCGACGTTCACTGCGTACGACCAGATCGACAAGGCGCCGGAAGAGAAGGCGCGCGGCATCACGATTTCGACGGCGCATGTGGAGTACGAGACGGCGAACCGTCACTACGCGCATGTCGACTGCCCTGGCCACGCCGACTACGTGAAGAACATGATCACGGGCGCGGCGCAGATGGACGGCGCGATTCTGGTGGTGTCGGCGGCCGACGGCCCGATGCCGCAGACCCGCGAGCACATCCTTCTGGCGCGCCAGGTCGGCGTCCCGGCGCTGGTGGTGTTTTTGAACAAGTGCGACATGGTCGACGACCCGGAGCTTCTGGAGCTGGTGGAGACTGGAAGTGCGCGAGCTTCTGTCGAAGTATGACTTCCCGGGCGACAAGATTCCGATCGTGAAGGGCTCGGCGCTGGCGGCGCTGGAGGACAAGGACCAGAAGCTCGGGCATGACGCGATCCTGGAGTTGATGAAGGAGGTCGACGCCTACATTCCGCAGCCGGAGCGTCCGATCGACCAGCCGTTCCTGATGCCGGTTGAGGACGTGTTCTCGATCTCGGGCCGCGGCACGGTGTGCACGGGCCGCGTCGAGCGCGGGATCGTCAAGGTCGGCGAGGAAATCGAGATCGTGGGCATCCGCCCGACGCAGAAGACGACGGTGACGGGCGTCGAGATGTTCCGCAAGCTTCTGGACCAGGGCCAGGCGGGCGACAATATCGGCGCGCTGCTGCGCGGCACCAAGCGCGAGGACGTCGAGCGCGGTCAGGTTCTGTGCAAGCCGGGTTCGGTGAAGCCGCACACGAAGTTCAAGGCGGAAGCCTACATCCTGACCAAGGAAGAGGGTGGCCGTCACACGCCGTTCTTCACCAACTATCGTCCGCAGTTCTACTTCCGCACCACCGACGTGACCGGTGTGGTGCATCTTCCGGCGGGCACCGAGATGGTGATGCCGGGCGACAACATCGCGATGGAAGTGCATCTGATCGTGCCGATCGCGATGGAAGAGAAGCTGCGCTTCGCCATCCGCGAGGGCGGACGCACCGTCGGCGCGGGCGTCGTCGCCAGCATCATCGAGTAATCACGATCTGTGTCGGATGTCCGGCTGCGAGACCGGGCATTCACAACCTTCTTTGATCGACGTGGATGACCGGCTGATCCGGTCGTGACGGACAAGAAAGACAACGGCAATGAACGGCCAAAATATTCGCATCCGTCTCAAGGCGTTCGACCATCGGATTCTCGATACGTCGACCCGCGAGATCGTGAACACTGCGAAACGCACCGGCGCACAGGTCCGCGGACCGATCCCGCTGCCGACGCGCATCGAGAAGTTTACGGTCAACCGTTCGCCGCACGTCGATAAGAAGAGCCGCGAGCAGTTCGAGATGCGCACGCACAAGCGCCTTCTCGATATCGTCGATCCGACCCCGCAGACAGTCGATGCCTTGATGAAGCTCGATCTGGCCGCCGGTGTCGACGTCGAGATCAAGCTCTGAGCAAGACCGCGAAAAGCGGGTACCGGTTTTCGGACCGGGTCTTGCTCAGCAAAGTAAATTGGCTAGTCCCTCGGGACAGAAAGAACAGGAAGCACGCCGATGCGCTCCGGAGTGATCGCACAAAAGGTCGGAATGACGCGGGTCTTTACGGAGGCCGGCGAACATATCCCTGTGACCGTGCTGAAGCTGGGCAATTGTCAGGTGTTGGGTCACCGCACCAGCGAGAAGAACGGCTACATCGCGTTGCAACTCGGCTCGGGTGCGCGCAAGACGGTTTATCTGCCGAAGGCGGAACGCGGACAGTTCGCGGTCGCCAAGGTTGAGCCGAAGCGCAAGGTCGCTGAATTCCGCGTGTCCGAGGATGCGCTGATTCCGGTTGGCGCTGAAATTCAGGCGGACCATTTCGTGGTCGGCCAGTTCGTCGATGTCACTGGCACCTCGGTCGGCAAGGGTTTTGCCGGCGGCATGAAGCGCTGGAACTTCGGCGGTCTGCGCGCCACGCACGGCGTGTCGGTCTCGCATCGTTCGATCGGTTCGACCGGCGGACGTCAGGATCCCGGCAAGACCTTCAAGAACAAGAAGATGCCTGGCCACATGGGCGTCGATCGCATCACCACGCTCAACCTGCGCGTCGTGCAGACTGACGTGGAGCGCGGCCTGATCCTGGTCGAAGGCGCCGTTCCCGGCTCCAAGGGCGGCTGGATCGCAGTGCGTGACGCGGTGAAGAAGCCGTTGCCCAAGGAAGCGCCGCAACCCGGCAAGTTCAAGGTTGCCGGCGGCGGCGGGCAGGTTGCGGGCGATGATAAGGTCGCACCGGATACCGTGGCCGAGAAGGAGGGTGCATAACATGGAACTGAACGTCACCACCCTCGAAGGCAAGGCAGCGGGTTCGGTCCAGCTCTCGGACGGGATTTTCGGTCTTGAACCGCGCAAGGATCTGATCCAGCGCTGCGTCAACTGGCAACTCGCCAAGCGTCAGGCAGGCACCCACAAGGCCAAGGGCCGCGCGGAAATCTGGCGCACCGGCAAGAAGATGTTCAAGCAGAAGGGCACCGGCAATGCCCGTCACGGCTCGGCCCGCGTGTCGCAGTTCCGCGGCGGCGGCCGTGCGTTCGGTCCGGTCGTTCGCAGCCATGCGCACGATCTGCCGAAGAAGGTGCGCGCGCTGGCGCTGCGCCATGCACTGTCGGCGAAGGCCAAGGACGGCGGTCTGATCGTGATTGACAGCGCCGAACTGAAGGACGCCAAGACCAAGGCGCTGATCAGCCACTTCTCCGGCCTCGGCCTGACCAACGCGCTGATCGTTGACGGTGCCGCGGTGCATGCCGGTTTCGCCACGGCGGCCCGCAACATTCCGAATATCGACGTGCTGCCGATCCAGGGCATCAACGTCTACGACATCCTGCGTCGCCAGAAGCTCGTGCTGACCAAGGCGGCGATTGATGCGTTGGAGGCGCGCTTCAAATGACGACGATCGATCCGCGCCATTACGACGTTATCGTGTCTCCCATGATCACCGAAAAGGCCACGGTTGCGTCCGAGCAAAACAAGGTTGTTTTCAAGGTCGCGAGCAAGGCCACCAAGCCGCAGATCAAGGAAGCGGTCGAGAAGTTGTTCGACGTCAAGGTGAAGAGTGTGAACACGCTGGTTCGCAAGGGCAAGACGAAGGTCTTCCGGGGCCAGTTTGGTTCGCAGTCGGACGTCAAGCGTGCGATCGTGACCCTCGAAGAGGGCCACCGCATCGACGTTACCACCGGGCTATAAGGCGGATACGACGATGGCATTGAAAAAATTCAACCCCACGACACCGGGCCAACGCCAGCTGGTGATGGTCGACCGTTCGGCGCTCTACAAGGGCAAGCCGATAAAGGCTTTGACCGAGGGCAAGCATTCGAACGGCGGCCGTGGCAACACGGGTCGCATCACCGTGCGCTTCCGCGGCGGTGGCCACAAGAAGTCGTATCGTATTGTCGACTTCAAGCGCACCAAGGTTGACGTGCCGGCGAAGGTCGAGCGTCTCGAATACGACCCGAACCGTACGGCCTTCATCGCGCTGATCAAGTATCAGGACGGTGAGCAGGCTTATATCCTCGCGCCGCAGCGTTTGGCTGTTGGCGATACCGTGGTTGCCGGCAGCTATGTCGACGTGAAGCCGGGCAATGTCATGCCGCTGGGCAACATGCCGATCGGTACCATCGTCCATAACGTCGAGATGAAGATCGGCAAAGGCGGTCAGATCGCCCGTTCGGCCGGCACCTATGCGCAGCTCGTCGGCCGCGACCATGACTACGTCATCATGCGTCTGAATTCGGGCGAGCAGCGTCTGGTTCATGGCCGTTGCACCGCGACCATCGGTGCCGTGTCGAACCCGGATCACATGAATATCTCGATCGGCAAGGCCGGTCGTACGCGCTGGCTGGGCTGGCGTCCGCACAACCGCGGCGTGGTCATGAACCCCGTCGACCATCCGCACGGCGGCGGCGAAGGCCGGACTTCGGGTGGACGTCACCCGGTGACCCCGTGGGGCAAGCCGACCAAGGGCAAGAAGACCCGCTCCAACAAGTCCACCAACAAGTTCATTCTCATCAGCCGCCACAAGCGGAAGAAGTATAAGGAAAGCCGGACATGGTTCGTTCAGTCTGGAAAGGCCCGTTCGTTGAAGGCTCGCTGCTCAAGAAAGCAGATGCCGCGCGCGCGTCCGGCCGTCATGACGTCATCAAGATCTGGAGCCGTCGCTCGACCATCCTGCCGCAGTTCGTCGGTCTGGTGTTCGGCGTCTACAATGGCCAGAAGCACGTGCCGGTGTCGGTCAACGAGGAGATGGTCGGTCACAAGTTCGGTGAGTTTTCGCCGACCCGAACCTTCCATGGTCACTCGGGTGACAAGAAAGCCAAGAAGGCTTGAGGTTTAAGTCATGAGCAAACCAAAGCGCGAACGGAGCCTCCCGGAAAACGAGGCCAAGGCGGTGGCCCGGCTGCTTCGGGTGAGCCCGCAGAAACTCAATCTGGTTGCGCAGCTGATCCGCGGCCGCAAAGCCTCGGCGGCGCTCGCGGACCTGCAGTTTTCGCGCAAGCGGATCGCGGTCGATGTGAAGAAGTGCCTGGAATCGGCGATCGCCAACGCCGAGAACAATCATGACCTCGACGTCGACGACCTGATCGTGTCCGAGGCGCATGTCGGCAACGGCATCGTGATGAAGCGTTTCGCAACCGCCGGCCGTGGCCGTTCGGGCCGTATCAATAAACCGTTCTCGCAACTGACGATCGTGGTGCGTCAGGTCGAGGCCGAGGCGAGCGCGTAAAGAGGCGCAGGAGAAAACGATGGGTCAAAAGATCAATCCAATCGGGCTGCGTCTGGGCATCAACCGGACCTGGGATTCCCGTTGGTATGCCGGCAAGAACGAATACGGCAAGCTGCTGCACGAGGACGTCAGGATCCGGGAGATCCTGCACAAGGAGCTCAAGCAGGCGGCCGTTGCGCGCATCGTGATCGAGCGTCCGCACAAGAAGTGCCGCGTGACGATCCATTCGGCGCGCCCCGGCGTCGTGATCGGCAAGAAGGGTGCCGATATCGACAAGCTTCGCAAGAAGGTTGCCGACATCACCGCGTCCGACGTCGTCATCAACATCGTCGAGATTCGCAAGCCGGAGCTCGATGCCACGCTGGTCGCTGAATCGATCGCGCAGCAGCTTGAGCGCCGCGTCGCGTTCCGCCGTGCCATGAAGCGCGCCGTGCAGTCGGCGATGCGTCTCGGCGCCGAGGGCATCCGTATCAATTGTTCGGGCCGTCTCGGCGGCGCCGAAATCGCGCGCATGGAATGGTATCGCGAAGGCCGCGTTCCGCTTCACACGTTGCGCGCCGACGTCGATTACGGCGTTGCGACTGCTTTCACGACGTTCGGCACCTGTGGCGTCAAGGTCTGGATCTTCAAGGGTGAAATCCTCGAGCACGATCCGATGGCCCAGGACAAGCGCATGGCCGAGGGCGACAATTCCCGCCCGCGTCGCGACGCGGCGTGAGAAACTAGCATGATCCCGAAAAGTGGGTACCGGTTTTCGGACCAGATTATGCTCAAAAGACAGAAGGTTTGAGGGCGTAAGCCATGATGCAACCAAAGAAAACCAAGTTCCGGAAGGCGCACAAGGGCCGCATCCACGGCACCGCGACTTCGGGCGCGACGTTGTCGTTCGGCCAGTTCGGCCTCAAGGCGATGGCGCCTGAGCGCATCACGGCGCGCCAGATCGAAGCCGCGCGGCGTGCGCTGACGCGTCACATGAAGCGCGCCGGCCGGGTCTGGATCCGTGTATTCCCGGACGTGCCGGTGTCGAAAAAGCCGGCCGAAGTCCGCATGGGCTCGGGCAAGGGAACGCCGGAATTGTGGGTGGTGCGGGTTAAGCCCGGTCGGGTCCTTTTCGAGATCGACGGCGTGGCCGTGCAGACCGCGAAGGAAGCGCTGTCGCTCGCTGCCGCCAAGTTGCCGATCAAGACGCGCTTCGTCGCGCGTATCGCGGAGTGACCGACATGGCCGAGATGAAGACCGCCGACATCCGCGCGATGAGCCCTGACCAGATGGACGACGCGGTCGCCAATCTGAAGAAGGAGCGGTTCAATCTGCGCTTCCAGCGCGCCACCGGACAGCTTGAGAACACCTCACGGCTGCGCGAAGCCCGCCGCGATATCGCACGCATCAAGACCATCGCCGCGCAGAAGCGCGACGCGAAGAAATAAGGGGCCCGAGATGCCGAAACGTACACTGCAGGGCGTGGTCGTCAGCGACAAGCAAGCCAAGACGGTTGTGGTGCGCGTCGATCGCCGCTTCACCCACCCGATCTACAAGAAGACAATTCGCCAGTCGAAGAACTATCATGCGCACGACGAGAACAACCAGTTCAAGCCGGGCGACATGGTGTGGATCGAAGAAAGCAAGCCGATCTCGAAGTTGAAGCGCTGGACTGTGGTCCGGGGCGAACAGAAGAAAACAGCTTAAGCGCGATTTTGCGCATCAGAAAGAGGACAAGGTGCATCAATGATTCAGATGCAGACCAACCTCGACGTGGCCGATAATTCAGGCGCACGCCGTGTCATGTGCATCAAGGTGCTTGGAGGTTCCAAGCGCCGCTATGCGACGGTGGGCGACATCATCGTCGTGTCGATCAAGGAAGCCATCCCGCGCGGGAAGGTGAAGAAGGGCGACGTCATGAAGGCGGTCGTGGTGCGGGTCCGCAAGGACATCCGCCGCGCCGACGGGTCGGTGATTCGGTTCGACCGCAATGCCGCGGTTTTGATCAACAATCAGTCCGAGCCGGTTGGCACCCGTATTTTCGGGCCGGTGCCGCGCGAACTGCGCGCCAAGAACCACATGAAGATCGTTTCGCTCGCGCCGGAGGTGCTGTGATGGCTGCCAAGATCCGGAAGGGCGACAAGGTGATCGTTTTGACGGGGCGCGACAAGGGCCGCACCGGCGAGGTGTTCGAGGTGCGCCCCGCCGAGGGCAAGGCGCTGGTGCGTGGCGTCAACATGGTGAAGCGCCACCAGAAGCAGACCCAGGCGCAGGAGGGCGGCATTATCTCAAAGGAGTCGCCGATCCAGCTGTCCAACATCGCGATCGCCGGAAAGGACGGCAAGCCGACCCGCGTCGGTTTCAAGATTCAGGCTGACGGCACCAAGGTGCGTGTCGCCAAGCGTTCGGGAGCAGAGATCGATGGCTGAGACGGCTTATGTGCCGCGCCTGCGCGCGGAGTTCGACACGAGTATCCGGACCAAGCTGACCGAGCAGTTCGGCTACGCCAATGTCATGCAGGTGCCGCGCCTCGACAAGGTGGTTCTCAACATGGGAATCGGCGAGGCGGTCAACGACCGCAAGAAGGCCGAGACGGCCGCCGGCGACCTGTCGCTGATTGCCGGTCAGAAGGCGATCGTGACCTATTCGCGCGTTGCGATCGCAACCTACAAGCTGCGTGAAAACCAGCCGATCGGCTGCAAGGTGACGCTGCGCAAGGCGAAGATGTACGAGTTCATCGACCGCCTGGTGAACGTCGCGCTGCCACGCGTCCGCGACTTCCGCGGTCTGAATCCGAAGAGCTTCGACGGCCACGGCAATTACTCGCTCGGCATCAAGGAACACATCATTTTCCCCGAAATCGACTTCGACAAGGCCGGCGAGAGCTGGGGCATGGACGTCACGGTCTGCACAACCGCGCAGACGGACGACGAAGCCCGGGCGCTGTTGACCGCATTCAATTTTCCGTTCCGGCAGTGAGACGCTGAGAAGCGCTCAGACGCGGAAAGGCAAGGAGCCAAGCATGGCAAAGAAGAGTTCGATCGAGAAGAACAACCGGCGCAAGCTGATGACCAAGAACGCGGCTGCGAAGCGCGCGCGTCTCAAGGCCGTGATCGCCGACAAGACCAAGCCGATGGAGGAGCGGTTCGCCGCCACCCTGAAGCTCGCCGAAATGCCGCGCAACTCGTCGGCGACCCGGATTCGCAATCGTTGCGAACTGACCGGGCGTCCGCGGGCTGTTTACCGTAAGAACAAGCTGAGCCGTATCGCGCTGCGCGAGCTTGGCTCCAAGGGCCTGGTTCCCGGCCTCGTGAAGTCAAGCTGGTAGGGGGTCGCAAAATGTCCACGCACGATCCGATCAGCGATCTCATCACCCGCATCCGCAATGCGCAGATGCGCAACAAGCCCAAGGTTTCGACCCCGGGCTCGAAGATGCGCGCCAATGTGCTCGAAGTCCTCAAGAGCGAGGGCTACATCCGCGGCTACGCCAGCGTCGAGCACTCTACGGGCCGCAGCGAGCTCGAGATCGAACTGAAGTATTTCGACGGCGAGCCCGTGATCCGCGAGATTGAGCGCGTCTCCAAGCCGGGGCGCCGCGTTTACGCCTCCGTGAGGAACCTGCCGCGCGTCAACAACGGGTTAGGAATTTCGGTGCTGTCGACGCCGAAGGAAATCATGGCCGACCACGACGCGCGCGACGCGAATGTGGGCGGCGAAGTTCTCTTCACGGTGTTCTAAGGAAGGATTTAAGCATGTCACGCGTTGGCAAGCGACCGGTCCCGGTGCCTTCGGGCGTTACCGCGACCGTTGAAGGGCAGACCGTCAAGATGAATGGGCCGAAGGGCCAGCTTCAGTTCGTCGTGCATGACGATGTCGAGGTGAAGTTCGAGGACGGCGCGGTGAAGGTCGCGCCGCGATTCGAGACCAATCGCGCCCAGGCGTTATATGGCACCGCGCGCGCGCAGGTCGCCAACCTGGTCGAAGGCGTTACCAAGGGCTTCGAGAGGAAGCTTGAGATCACCGGCGTCGGCTATCGCGCCGCGTTGCAGGGCAAGACCTTGCAACTCGCGCTCGGCTACAGCCACGACGTCAATTACGCGATCCCGGATGGGATCACGATCGTGGTGCCGAAGCCGACCGAAATCACGATCACGGGCAACGATGTGCAGCGTGTCGGCCAGGTCGCGGCCGAGATCCGCAGCTATCGTCCGCCGGAACCATACAAGGGCAAGGGCGTGAAGTACGCCAATGAATTCATCTTCCGCAAGGAAGGCAAGAAGAAGTAACGGAGCCGGTCATGTCGAAACTCAAGATTACGAATGCCCGGCGCAAGCAACGCGTGAGGCTGTCGTTGCGCCGGACCGCCAACGGCCGTCCGCGTCTGTCGGTATTCCGCTCGTCAAAGCATATCTATGCTCAGGTCATTGACGACCTGAAGGGCGAAACCTTGGCGTCCGCGTCGTCGCTCGAGAAGACGATGCGCGACGCAGGCAATACCGGCGCCAACATCGATGCCGCCAAGGCGGTCGGCAAGCTGTTGGCGGAGCGCGCGGTGAAGAACGGCGTCAAGGAAGTCATCTTCGATCGCGGCAGCTATCTTTATCATGGCCGCGTCAAGGCGCTGGCCGATGCGGCTCGCGAGAGCGGTTTGAGCTTCTAGAGAATTTGGAATTGAACAAGGACAGAGGCGAAAGCCTCTCAAGACAAGTCTTTACAGGATCGGAAAAACACCATGGCAGGTGAACGCGAACGCGGTGGCGGCCACAGAGGCGGTCGGGAAGAGCGCGACAGCGAGTTCGTCGACAAGCTCGTCCACATCAACCGTGTGGCGAAGGTCGTCAAGGGCGGCAAGCGCTTCGGCTTTGCGGCGCTGGTCGTGATCGGCGATCAGAAGGGCCGGGTCGGATTCGGTCACGGCAAGGCGCGCGAAGTTCCCGAGGCGATCCGCAAGGCGACGGAGTCGGCCAAGCGCAATCTGACGCGCGTGGCGCTGCGTGAGGGCCGGACGCTGCATCACGATATCGCGGGCCGCCATGGCGCAGGCCGCGTTTACTTGCGTGCTGCGCCGGCTGGTACCGGCATCATCGCCGGTGGTCCAATGCGTGCTGTGTTCGAGACACTCGGCATCCAGGATGTGGTTGCGAAGTCGATCGGCTCGTCGAATCCCTACAACATGGTTCGCGCGACCTTCGACGCGTTGAAGCATCAGGATTCGCCGCGCTCGGTTGCGGCTCGCCGCAACATCAAGGTCTCCACGTTGCAATCGCGCCGTGTCGGCGGCGATGCCGAAGTGGTCGCTGAGTAAGCTGAATAGACGTCTGGAGTTATGACGATGGCCAAGGCCGCAAAGATGATCAAGGTCGAGCAGACCGGCAGCGCAATCCGCCGCCATCACTCGCAGCGCGAAACGCTGATCGGCCTCAAGCTCAATAAGATCGGTCGCGTCACCGAATTGCAGGACACGCCTGCAATTCGCGGCATGATCGCAAAGGTTCAGCACCTCGTCCGCGTCGTCGACGAGAAATAGGAGACAGGGCGATGAAACTCAGCGATATCGCCGACAACGCAGGCTCTCGCAAGAAACGTATGCGGATCGGCCGGGGTATCGGCTCCGGCAAGGGCAAGACCGGCGGCCGTGGCGGCAAGGGCCAGACCGCGCGCTCGGGCGTGCGCATCAAGGGCTTTGAGGGCGGCCAGATGCCGCTGCACCGGCGTCTGCCGAAGCGCGGCTTTAACAATATTTTCCGGCTGGAGTTCGCCGAGATCAATCTCGACCGGCTGCAGGCTGCGATCGACGCCAAGACGATCGATGCCACGGGCACCATCAACGCGGAGTCGCTGGTGAAATCCGGCGTGGTACGCCGCGCCAGGGACGGCGTGCGCCTGCTCGGCCGCGGCGAGATCAAGGCGAAGCTGACCGTCGAGGTCCATGGCGCCTCGAAGTCCGCGATCGCGGCAGTTGAAAAGGCCGGCGGCACGGTAAAAATCCTTGCGCCGAAGAAGAAGGACGAAGGTGAGGCAGCGTAACATCTGCGTCATCGGCCGCTTTGGCACACGACAGTGGACTTGCGGATGGTAATTTGTCGAAAGCCGAGTACCACAAGAGGTCCGGCGTCTGCCGAATGCCCCGCCATGGCGGGGCATGACAGCAAGATGGGCGCAGGAGAAAGCTGAATATGGTCTCGGCAGCGGAACAACTGGCGGCAAACCTTAACTTCTCGGCGTTCGCGAAAGCCGACGAACTGAAGAAGCGCATCTGGTTCACACTGGGCGCGCTGCTCGTCTACCGGCTCGGCACCTACATCCCGCTGCCGGGCATCGACCCCACGGTTTGGCAAAAGGTTTTCAACTCGCAGTCCGGTGGCATCCTCGGGATGTTCAACATGTTCTCCGGCGGTGGTATCGACCGCATGGCGATCTTTGCCTTGAACATCATGCCGTACATTTCGGCATCGATCATCCTGCAACTTCTGACCACCGTGTCGCCGCAGCTCGAGGCCCTCAAGAAAGAGGGTGAAGCCGGCCGCAAGCTGATCAACCAGTACACCCGTTATCTCACCGTGGTGCTCGCGTTCTTCCAGTCCTACGGCATCGCCGTCGGCCTTCAGGGCGCCGGCAATGTGGTCAGTAATCCCGGCACGTTCTTCCTGGTCTCGACCGCGATCACGCTGACCGGCGGCACCATGTTCCTGATGTGGCTAGGCGAGCAGATCACCTCGCGCGGCATCGGCAACGGCATTTCGCTCATCATCATGGCCGGCATCGTCGCCGAGTTGCCGTCCGCGCTCGCCAACATGCTGGAACTCGGGCGTCAGGGCGCGCTGTCGACCGGGATTATCCTGATCGTTCTGATCATGGTTGTGGCGGTGATCGCCTTCATCGTGTTCATGGAGCGTGCCCAGCGCAGGTTGCTGATCCAGTATCCGAAGCGTCAGGTCGGTAACAAGATGTTCGAGGGGCAGTCCTCGCATCTGCCGCTGAAACTCAACACCTCGGGTGTGATTCCGCCGATCTTCGCGTCGTCGCTGCTGCTGCTGCCGGCGACCGTCGCGAATTTCAACGCGGGCAAGGGACCGGAATGGTTCCAGTGGATGACCACGCAACTGAGCCATGGCCGGCCGCTGTTTCTGTTCCTCTACCTCGCGTTGATCGTGTTCTTTACCTTCTTTTACACCGCAATTGTCTTCAATCCGACCGAGACAGCCGACAACCTGAAAAAGCACGGCGGCTTTATACCGGGCATCAGGCCGGGCGAGCGGACCGCCGAATATATCGACTACGTGCTCTCACGCATCACCGTACCCGGCGCGGTCTATCTCGCGGTCGTCTGCCTGATTCCCGAGATCCTGATTTCGTACGCGGCCGTACCATTCTATTTTGGTGGCACATCACTCCTGATCGTCGTCAGCGTGACGATGGATACGGTGTCGCAAGTGCAGGGGTATCTGCTGGCTCATCAATATGAAGGCCTGATCAAAAAATCCAAGTTGAGGGGCCGCCGTCGATAACGCTAGAGTTCGCCCGGCGTATCGCTTGTACGCTCGACGCGCTTCTCATCTACCGCCTCGGCACGACATTCCGGTTTCCGGCATCGATCCGCTAGCCCGGGACCAGATCCTCCACGATCCTCGCGGCGCGGCCTTCTTGCCGCAGTGCTTCTTATACCCGAGGCATTGATCGCCTGTGCCAAGGTGCCGTATTACTTTGCCGAAGGCTCGGTGCTGGTTGTGGTCTGTGCCGTTCTCGATATCGAAGCGCAGGTGCGCGCCCGCTCGCTCACCAGGCGAGGGGGCAATTCTTCATGAGACTGATTCTTCTCGGACCGCCGGGGGCGGGCAAGGGAACGCAGGCGCAACGGCTCGTTCATCACTACGGGATCGTCCAGCTCTCCACAGGCGAAATGTTGCGCGCGGCCGTTGCCGCCGGCACGCCGGTCGGCCTCAAGGCCAAGGACATCATGGCGAGCGGGGGTCTTGTCCCTGACGAGGTCGTGATTGGGATCATTTCCGACCGGCTGGACCAACCGGACGCAAAGAACGGTTTCATCCTCGACGGCTTTCCCCGCACCGTGCCGCAGGCCGAGGCATTGGACCGCTTACTCAAATCCAAGCATGTCAAGCTCGATGCCGTGGTCGAGCTCCGCGTCAACGAGAGCGCGCTGCTGCAGCGCGTGGAGAACCGGGTCGCGGAAATGACGGCGCGCGGCGAGCTGGTGCGGGCCGATGATACGCCCGAGGTACTCGCGAAGCGGCTGGCCAGCTATCGCGCGCTGACCGAGCCGCTGATCCACTATTATTCGGAGCGCCGCAAACTGCTGACAGTCGATGGCATGATGACCATCGAGCACGTCACACGTGACATCTACCGCATCCTGGCGGCCATCGGCGCCTCCGATGCCAAAGCCGAGAAGAAGGCAGGGGCCAGAAAGGCATCGGCCAAAAAGAAGGCCGGTTTGGCCAAAAAGCCCGCCAAGGCCAAAAAGGCCGCGAAAAAGACGGCGGCAGCCCGTAAGGCCGTAAAGCCAGCCAGGAAATCGGCCCAAAAGGTCGGCAAAAAGACGAAGAAGACCACCAAGACGGCCTCGCTCAAGGGGCGAAGAACCTCGGCTGCCGGCAAACGAAAAGGAACCAAAAAGGCCGTCAAAAAAGTCACGAAAAAGCGAGCGAAAGCCGCGAATCGGTTGACGAAACGACGTTGAATCCTTTAATAAGCGGGTATCCGGTCGGATAGTTTTCAGACGATGTCGGGCCCCCAAGATCGTAGGGGTCGGGCGTCGTGTTCGCGTTTGCGGATACCCACCTGAAATAACCAAGGAAATGCTGACCCATTAAGGGTTGGTGACAGGAGAGAAGTCTGTGGCCCGTATTGCCGGCGTGAACATCCCGACCAACAAGCGCGTCGTCATTGCGCTTCAGTACATCCATGGCATCGGTCAGAAGAATGCCGCCGAGATCATCGAGAAGGTCAAGATTCCTGAGGATCGTCGGGTCTCGCAATTGACCGATCAGGAAGTGCTTCAGATTCGCGAAGTCATTGATCGTGACTATCTCGTCGAAGGCGATCTTCGTCGCGAGGTCGGCATCAACATCAAGCGCCTGATGGACCTCGGCTGCTATCGCGGCTTGCGCCATCGACGCGGATTGCCGGTGCGCGGCCAGCGCACACATACCAACGCGCGCACGCGCAAGGGGCCGGCCAAATCGATCGCCGGCAAGAAGAAGTAAGCAAGCGCAGATCGAGCGAGACGGCGAATCGATCATTCGCTTTCGTCCGGTCGCGTTTCTTCAGGTGGAGCCGCTGGCATTACGGCGGCGTTGAGATCACAGGAAAGGCTGATAATGGGTAAGGAAGCTGCGACACGCGTCCGCCGTCGCGAACGCAAGAACATCGCGTCCGGCATCGCGCACGTGAATTCGTCGTTCAACAACACCACCATCACCATCACCGACGCGCAGGGCAATACGATCGCCTGGTCATCGGCCGGAACGATGGGCTTCAAGGGATCGCGCAAGTCGACGCCCTATGCGGCGCAGGTGGCGGCGGAAGACGTTTCCAAGAAGGCGCAGGAACACGGTATGCGCACCCTCGAGGTCGAGGTGGCAGGTCCGGGTTCGGGGCGTGAATCGGCGCTGCGCGCGTTGCAGGCCGCGGGCTTCACCGTCACCTCGATCCGCGACGTGACCACGATCCCGCATAACGGTTGCCGTCCACGCAAGCGCCGGCGCGTTTGATATTTTGACCGCGGGCGATTTGTTGTTGTCCGCGCAGGTTCGAGATTTGTCGCGCGGGCCGATCCGCGCACTCCAACGCCAAAGATTTTGATGGCATGGGTGACACAGTGACGATTCAGAAAAATTGGCAAGAACTCATTCGCCCGAACAAGCTCCAGGTCATTCCGGGCAGCGACCCCTCGCGCTTCGCGACCCTGGTTGCCGAACCGCTCGAGCGCGGCTTCGGCCAGACGCTCGGCAACGCGCTGCGCCGCGTTCTGCTGTCGTCGCTGCAAGGCGCGGCGGTGCAGTCGGTGCACATCGACGGCGTGCTGCATGAGTTCTCCTCGATCGCGGGCGTTCGTGAGGACGTCACCGACATCGTGCTGAACATCAAGGACATCTCGATCAAGATGCAGGGCGAAGGCCCCAAGCGCATGGTCGTGAAGAAGCAGGGGCCCGGCACCGTTACAGCCGGCGACATCCAGACCGTTGGCGACGTCGTGGTGCTCAATCCCGATCTGCAGATTTGCACGCTCGACGATGGTGCCGAGATTCGCATGGAGTTCACCGTTGCCGCCGGCAAGGGCTACGTCGCCGCCGAGCGCAACCGGCCCGAGGATGCGCCGATCGGTCTGATCCCGGTCGATAGCCTGTTCTCGCCGGTCCGCAAGGTGTCCTACAAGGTCGAGAACACCCGCGAGGGCCAGATCCTCGACTACGACAAGCTGACCATGACCATCGAGACGAACGGTGCGATCACGCCGGATGAACTCGGTGGCCTATGCCGCCCGCATCCTGCAGGATCAGCTCAACGTGTTCGTCAACTTCGAAGAGCCGCGCAAGGAAGTCACGCAGGAGATCATCCCCGATCTCGCCTTCAATCCGGCCTTCCTCAAGAAGGTGGACGAACTCGAATTGTCGGTGCGTTCGGCCAACTGCCTGAAGAACGACAACATCGTCTACATCGGCGACCTCGTTCAGAAGTCGGAAGCGGAAATGCTGCGCACCCCGAACTTTGGCCGCAAGTCGCTGAACGAAATCAAGGAAGTGTTGGCCCAGATGGGTCTGCATCTCGGCATGGATGTGCCGGGCTGGCCGCCGGAAAATATCGACGAGTTGGCCAAGCGCTTCGAGGATCATTACTGAGCGAAGAAAGACCGGGTCTCCAAACCCGGCCTTCACTTAACAGGGCGAACGCAGGCAGCCCACCTGAGCAGCGTGTCCGACAAGCGGTCGCGACCGAACAAGACAGAGGACTACACCATGCGTCACGGCAAGGTTCATCGGAAGCTCAACCGCACCGCGGAACACCGCAAGGCGATGTTCGCCAACATGTGCGCGTCGTTGATCAAGCACGAGCAAATCGTCACCACGCTGCCGAAGGCCAAGGAATTGCGCCCGATCGTCGAGAAGCTGGTGACGCTCGGCAAGAAGGGCGGTCTCTCCATGCGCCGCCAAGCCATCAGCGAAATGCGCGATCTCGATCAGGTGAGGAAGCTGTTCGACGTTCTTGCGCCCCGCTACAAGGATCGTCAGGGCGGTTATACTCGCATTATCAAGGCCGGCTTCCGTTATGGCGACAACGCGCCGATGGCGGTGATCGAGTTCGTCGACCGCGACGTCGATGCCAAGGGCCAGGATTCCGGCCCGGTTCAGGAAAAGCCGGCTGAGGCCGCCTGAGACCTTGCGACATCCTGAACATCAGAAGCGGCGCGTCGAGCGCCGCTTTTGTCTTTTGGGGTGAGCGTGCGGACGTCCCGATCCTCCAACACGATCTTGCCGCGCGACTCTCGCATTCCAGCAAGGCTGGCGCGCGCTTCGGGTTGGCGGCATTGATCCTGCCAATCGACGGTGGTTCGCAAGGTTTACCCTGTCGAAGAGATCGGCGACCTCATTGAATGGGTTGATGCGGCGCGCGATCGTGTCTGCAGCCTGGAACGAATTCCGTGTGGCCGGCGTAACGCTTAGGACAATGGTTGCTGCGGTCCGAAACGTAGCAAATCACCTTCTATTGCAGGGCCGAACGGCTTATATTCCACCAGCTTTCCGAGAGGCCTCAATGTTCCGATTTAATGCTTTCCTTGCGGCTGCTCTATGCGCCGTGGTCGTATACGGCAGCGCCAACCCTGCAGCGGCGCAGGATCGGCGAGTGCCGGCCTCTCAGTCCGAGCTTCGGCTGTCCTATGCGCCGATCGTACAGCGAGTGGCGCCGGCCGTGGTCAACGTCTACGCCGCCAAAATGGTGCATAACCGCAATCCGCTTCTCGACGATCCGATCTTTCGCCGCTTCTTCGGCGTTCCCGGCCAGCAGCCCGAACAGATGCAGCGTTCGCTCGGCTCGGGCGTGATGGTCGATCCGTCCGGCCTTGTCGTGACTAACAATCACGTGATCGAGGGCGCCGATCAGGTCAAGGTCGCCTTGTCTGACAAGCGCGAGTTCGAGGCCGAGATCGTGCTCAAGGACACGCGGACCGATCTCGCGATCCTGCGATTGAAGGACGTGCATGAGAAGTTTCCGACGCTCGATTTTGCGAATTCGGACGAGTTGCAGGTCGGAGACGTGGTGATGGCGATCGGCAATCCCTTCGGTGTCGGACAGACGGTGACGCACGGTATCGTTTCGGCGCTGGCGCGCACACAGGTCGGTATCACCGACTATCAGTTCTTCATCCAGACTGATGCGGCGATCAATCCGGGTAACTCCGGCGGTGCGCTGGTCGACATGACAGGCCATCTCGCCGGCATCAACACGGCGATCTTCTCGCGCTCCGGCGGTTCGCAGGGAATTGGCTTTGCGATTCCGGCCAACATGGTGCGCGTGGTCGTGGCATCAGCTCGGACCGGCGGCAAGGCTGTGAAGCGGCCGTGGCTCGGCGCGCGGCTGCAGGCGGTGACGCCGGAGATTGCCGAAACCATCGGCCTCAAGGCGCCCACCGGCGCGCTGGTCGCCAGTGTGACGCCGCAAAGTCCGGCGGCGCGGGCGGGCCTCAAGCTGTCCGATCTGATCGTGTCGATCGATGGACAGCCCGTCGAGGATCCAAATGCATTCGACTATCGCTTCGCCACGCGTCCGCTCGGCGGCACGTCGCAAGTGGAAGTTCAGCGCAACGGCAGGCTGGTCAAGCTCGCCATCCCGCTCGAGACTGCGCCGGATACCGGCCGCGACGAGATCGTGATCACCGCGCAGTCGCCATTTCAGGGCGCTAAGGTTGCGAACATTTCGCCGGCGCTTGCCGATGAGCTGCATCTCGATTCCAGTGCCGAGGGTGTTGTCGTCACCGGGCTGGCCGATGATGGGATGGCCGTGAATGTCGGCTTCAAGAAGGGCGACATCATCCTGTCGGTCAACAACAAGAAGATCGCAAGAACGGCCGACCTCGAACGGGCCGTTAGTGAATCCAGGCGGCTCTGGCGCATCACGCTGGTGCGCAACGGTCAGCAAATTCAAGTCACGCTCGGCGGATGAGCCCGAAGCATCAACGCGATTCCACCAACCTGTTCGCAGCGGCGGGTCTGGAGCGCGATGCGCCGCATCCGCTGCCGGACAGGTTGCGTCCGCAGACGCTGTCGGACGTGGTCGGGCAGGATCACATTCTCGGGCCGGACGGCGCGCTGACCCGGATGCTCGAGACCCGCACGCTCGGCTCGCTCGTCTTCTGGGGACCGCCGGGGACCGGCAAGACCACGGTGGCGCGGCTGCTGGCGGACGCGACCGCGCTGCATTTCGAGCAACTGTCGGCGGTGTTCTCCGGCGTCGCCGACCTGAAGAAGGCGTTCGATGCCGCCCGCGCGCGCCGCGAGACGGGGACGGGGACGCTGCTGTTCGTCGACGAGGTGCATCGCTTCAACAAGGCGCAGCAGGATTCGTTTCTGCCGGTCATGGAGGACGGCACTGTCGTCCTGGTCGGCGCCACCACCGAGAACCCCTCGTTCGAACTCAACGCGGCGCTGCTGTCGCGGGCGCGCGTGCTGGTGTTCCATTCGCTCGATGCTGCGGCGATCGAAAAGCTGTTCGCCCACGCCGAACAAGTCGAGGGCAAACCGCTACCACTCGACGCCGAAGCGCGGGCGGCGCTGGTGCGCATGGCCGATGGCGACGGCCGTGCGGCGTTAACGCTGGTCGAAGAAGTCTGGCGGTCAGCGCGGGAAGGCGAGATCTTCGACGCCGAACAGTTGCAGGGCGTGCTGCAGCGTCGCGCGCCGATCTACGACAAGTCCGCCGACGGTCACTACAATCTGATCTCCGCGCTGCACAAGTCGGTGCGCGGCTCCGATCCCGATGCGGCGCTCTATTACCTGGCGCGGATGATGGATGCCGGCGAAGATCCCTTGTTTCTCGCGCGGCGCGTGGTGCGGATGGCGGTGGAAGATATCGGCCTCGCCGATCCGCAGGCGCTGATTGTCGCCAACGCCGCGAAGGATGCCTACGATTTTCTCGGCTCGCCGGAGGGCGAACTGGCGATTGCGCAAGCCGTGATCTACTTGCAGCCGCGCCGAAATCGAATGCCGCCTACAAAGCGTTTGGTGCGGCGATGCGATCCGCGAAGGAGAACGGATCGCTGCTGCCGCCCAAGCATATCCTGAATTCGCCAACCAAGCTGATGAAGACCGAGGGCTATGGCGGCGGCTACGAGTACGATCACAATACGCCGGAGGGATTTTCCGGCCAGGACTACTTTCCCGGAAGCGCTGGGACGGCAGACCTTCTACGATCCGCCCGATCGCGGGTTCGAGCGCGAGATCAGGAAACGGCTGGACTACTGGGCCAAGCTGCGACGGGACAAGTCATCATGAGCCGCCGCGTCAAGAGACCTCTCGCGAGGAAATCCGAGCGCGGCGACAAGCGCGCAAACAAGTATGGCGCGCGCGCGGGCAGCGAGCGCAAGTCTGTTCCTCTCGCTCTGCGCAACGAAGTGAAGCGGCGGCAAGCGGGCCGGGGGTGGGGGCCGTTCGGCCCCGAATCCCGGCTCCAACCCGAGCGTCTGCGACGCCGACCGTCCCCACCGCCAAGCGGAGGGAGGGAAAAGAAATGCCGTTGCCGACAAAAGTGCAGACCGTGGTCGTGACCGCCGACGAAGCCAACATGCGTGTCGATCGCTTTCTTGAAGCGCGGTTTCCCGGCCTGTCGTTTTCCCACATTCAGCGCATCGTCCGCAAAGGCGAACTGCGCGTGAACGGCAAGCGCGCCGACAGTAAGGACCGCCTGGACGAAGGCGACAACGTCCGCATCCCGCCGCTCAAGCTCGACACGCCGAAGGCCACGGCCCATCTGTCCGAAGCGGAGACAAAGACACATAACGAATTGAAGAAGATGGTGCTGTTCGAGGATGCCGACGTCATGGTGCTGAACAAGCCAGCGGGTCTTGCGGTGCAGGGCGGCTCCGGCCTGTCGCGGCACATCGACGGCATGCTTGAAGTGATGTGCGACGCGAAAGGTCAGCGTCCGCGCCTCGTGCATCGGCTCGATCGCGAGACGGCCGGCTGCCTGCTGGTGGCCAAGACGCGTTTTGCGGCGACGGCCCTGACAGGGTCGTTCCGCCATCGTTCGGCGCGCAAGATTTACTGGGCGCTGGTCGCGGGCGTGCCGAAGCCGAAGCAGGGCCGCATCTCGACCTATCTCGCCAAGGAAGAGAGCGAGGACGACTCGATCATGCGGATCGTCGCACATGGCGACGAGGGCGCGAGCCACGCGGTGACCTACTACGCGGTAGTGGAAACATCGGCGCAGAAGCTCGCCTGGGTTTCGCTGAAGCCCGTCACCGGCCGGACCCATCAACTTCGCGCGCACATGGCGCATATCGATCATGCCATCGTCGGCGATCCCAAGTATTTCAACAAGGAAAACTGGCAATTGCCGGGAGGTCTTCAGAAACGGCTGCATCTGCTGGCACGCCGCATCGTGATCCCGCATCCGCGCGGCGGCGTCATTGATGTCACGGCGCCGTTGCCGCCGCACATGCTGCAATCCTGGAATCTGCTCGGTCTGGAGGCGGACCGGTTCGACCCGATCGAGAACGCGCCGGAGGAGTAAGTCCACGCCGTTGCGCCGGACCCGACGTCAGGCTCAATCGGTCTCGGACGAGATGAGTGTATGCCATGCGTGAATTGTTCGAAGAGTCTTGAACCGTCGCCGCTCGATCCGGAAGAAGCGGTGCGCCAGTCCACGCGAACCGGGCAACGCAAGCGTTTCTACGCCCACGCGGGAATGAGGGAAACGCCGGAAGGGTTTGCCGTCCTGCTCGATGACAAGCCGGTGCGCACCCCGTCGCGCAACCTGTTAGTGGCGCCGACCCGGGAGATCGCCGCAACCATCGCAGCCGAATGGGAGGCACAGCAGGACGTCATCAACCCCATGACCATGCCGATGACGCGGCTCGCCAACAGCGTCATCGACGGCGTGGCTGGCCGCGTCGATGCCGTGGTTGAGGATATTGCCAAGTACTTCGGATCGGACCTGCTGTTCTACCGCGCGGGCCATCCCGAAGCGCTGGTTGCGCGCGAAGCGGCGCATTGGGATCCCGTGCTGTTCTGGGCAGCCGAAACGCTGGGAGCGCATTTCATTCTGGCCGAGGGTATCGTCCATGTTCGCCAGCCGGATCAGGCGATCGCCGCGGCCCGCGCCGTGCTGCCGTCCGCTCCCTGGGCGGTTGCCGCGTTGCATGTGATCACGACTTTCACGGGTTCGGCGTTGCTGGCGCTCGCGCTGATGCGCGGTCGGCTGGATGCGGACGAGGTCTGGGCCGCCGCCCATGTCGATGAGGACTGGAACGCGAGCAATGGGGCGTCGATGACGAGGTAGCCGGCCGGCGGGTGGCCCGTCTGGCCGATTTCAGGGCCGCCGCGGCCGTCCTGGCGGGGTTCGGTTAACGAGAGGTTTAGGACACGGGGTTAGCCTCGCCGGTCAAACGAGGCTTTCATGTCGATCTCGATCAATCCGATTTTTCCGGTCATCGCGGCGCAAGGCGCTGCGCCTGACGCCGCGCTTCAACCGGGCACCGTGATCGACGCGCAGGTCCAGAAAATTCTTGCCAATGATCTCGTTCGCATCGCGATCGCCAATCTGACCATCGAGGTGCTGTCCGAAATTCCGCTTGAGGTCGGCCAGACCCTGCAGCTTGCGGTGTCGCAGACCGCGCAAGGCCTGAAGCTCTCAGTCGTGGGGCAGAGCGCGTCGGCCAATCAGGCTGCCGCTCGCCGCGCCCGCCGCAACGGGCCCGCTGACACCGTGACGCTGACGCCGGATGTCGCGGCCGCTGTTACTGCGGCAAGGGCGGACGCGGTGGTCGCGTCCTCTGCAAAATCCGCGCTGACGCGCTGGAAGCCCTTTCCGTATCGGCCGCGGCGCAGGCCGCCGCGACACGGCAAGGCAGCCTGTCACCGCTCTACGCCAATCTGCTGGTGGCTGCCGGATCGGGCGAGTTGCCGCCGCAGGTGCAACAGATCGTGGACCGGCTGCTGGCTTCACGTCCCGATCTCGGTCCGAACCTGACCGGGGGCGACATTAAGACCGCGTTCCAGAATTCCGGACTTTTTCTCGAAGCATCGCTGGCGGCCGGCCTGAAGACGGTGCCACCGGCCGTGTCGGCATCGGCGCCGCGCAACTTCCCGATCTCAAGGCCGCGCTGCTTGTGCTTCGGCAGATGCTTTCGATCTCCGTCGGGCCGCCAGAAACGCAGAGCGCGTCTGCGGGCGCTGCGTCGGGCTCGCAGCAAGCGCAGCAACCGGCGGCGCAACCCGCGTCGATGGCATCAGGTGCGCCGCCTCTGTCGCCCGAATTCGAAGCGCAGGAAGTCTATCTGCCGCAGGCGCGTTTGCCGGTCGTCGACGGATATCGACAAGCCCGGCGGCTGTGAACCAGACATTGTTTTCCCGCGTATCCGATGCAGGCGTTCGCGCCGCTGCCACCGGTGCTGCCTTGAATCTTCTGCAGGAGGTGCTGCAGAACGGAGGCCGCAGCACCGGTCTCGGCGCGGAGCTTCGGACTCGACGGCGATCCCGCGGTCGGATCGTCGTCGCTCAAGGCCGCGCCGGCGAATGGACCCACTGAGAACAACGTTTTCATCGTGCGCACCAGCACACCGTCGCCGCCCTTTCGCGACGCGCTGCCGACGGCGCAACCCGTCGCGTTGCCGCTGCTGTCATCGGGCGCACCGGCGAGCGAAATCGCGCGGCATCTGCTCGACGATACCGACGCGGCGATCGCGCGCCAAACACTGTTGCAGGTTGCTTCGCTCCCGGACCGTGTCGATATCGCAGGGCCGAGGCCCGACCAGGTTGCGCCGCGCTGGAATTTCGAGATTCCGTTTGCGATCCCTTCTGGCGACCGCCATCGCGCAGTTCGAGATTTCGCGCGATGCCGCTGGCCACGATGTCGAGACGGCGAAGCGGGTCTGGCGCGCGCGATTTTCGCTCGACGTCGAACCCACGGGGCCGGTTCACGCGGTGGTGTCGCTGACCGGCGACAAGACGTCGGTGCGGCTCTGGGCCGAGCGTCCGGTCACCGCGAGCCGGTTGCGCGCGGGTGGCTTCGCAGTTGAGCCAGGCGCTGAGCCGCGCCGAATTACAGCCGGGCGACATCGTAATCCGCGAGGGCGCGCCGCCGCAGCCAAAGCCCGCGCCGGCCGGTCATTTTCTGGATCGCGCCCTATGAGCGTGCAGGCAAAGGATCAGATCGCGATCGCCCTTCACTACGACAAGGGCGATGGCGCGCCGCGCGTGGTCGCCAAGGGCAAGGGCTCGCTTGGCGCGAAGATCATCGAGGTCGCCAAAGAGCACGACATTCCGATCGAGGAAAACGAGGTGCTGGCCGGCGCGCTGTCGCATGTCGAACTTGGCGATGAAATTCCGGCCGAACTCTACAAGGCCGTCGCCGAAGTGCTGGTGTTCGTGCTGCGGCTGTCGGGGCGGGCGCCCTGAGGTCAGAGCATGATCCCGAAAAGTGGGAACCGGTTTTCGGATAAGATCATGCTCGATCAAAAAGATAAGGCTGAGTCTGATACAACGCAGTTGAATCAGACTTCAGCGGCGTTGCGCGCGCGACGTGCCATTGGTGGCAGCCTCAAAAACGGCGTGCTAGAACCGGTTTACAGACGCCTCGTAACATAGGCCGGAGCCGATGAAAGACACTCTCGAAACCCTCGACGCGCGGCGCGCCGGCGCAAAACTCGGCGGCGGCGAGAAGCGCATCGAGGCGCAGCACGCGCGCGGCAAGCTGACGGCGCGAGAACGCATCGAGCTGTCTGCTCGACAAGGGCTCGTTCGAGGAGTTCGACATGTTCGTCGAGCATCGTTCGGTCGAATTCGGCATGGACAAGTCGAAAGTGCCGGGCGACGGCGTCGTGACAGGGTGGGGCACCGTCAACGGCCGCAAGACGTTTGTGTTCGCAAAAGACTTCACCGTGTTCGGCGGCTCGCTGTCGGAAACCCACGCGCTGAAGATCACGAAAATCCAGGACATGGCGCTGAAGGCGCGGGCGCCGATCATCGGTCTTTACGACGCCGGCGGCGCGCGCATTCAGGAAGGCGTCGCCGCGCTCGCGGGTTACTCCTACGTGTTCCGCCGCAACGTGCAGGCCTCCGGCGTGATTCCGCAGATATCAGTCATCATGGGGCCGTGCGCGGGCGGCGACGTCTATTCGCCGGCGATGACCGACTTCATCTTCATGGTGAAGAACACCAGCTACATGTTTGTCACCGGTCCCGACGTGGTGAAGACCGTCACCAACGAGGTGGTGACCGCGGAAGAACTCGGCGGCGCCAGCGTGCACGCGACGAAGTCATCGATTGCCGACGGCGCGTTCGAAAATGACGTCGAGACGCTGCTGCAGATGCGTCGGCTGATCGATTTCCTTCCCGCGCAACAACACCGAGGGCGTGCCGGAGTGGCCGAGTTTTGACGACATCGAGCGCACTGACGACTCGCTGGACACGCTGATCCCCGACAATCCGAACAAGCCCTACGACATCAAGGAGCTGATCCTGAAGGTCGCGGACGAGGGCGACTTCTTCGAGATCGCGGAGACGTTTGCGAGAAACATCGTCACCGGTTTCGGCCGCATCGCCGGGCGCACCGTCGGCTTCGTCGCCAACCAGCCGATGGTGCTGGCGGGCGTGCTGGACTTCGATGCGTCACGCAAGGCCGCGCGCTTCGTTCGTTTTTGCGATGCCTTCAACATTCCGATCGTGACGTTCGTCGACGTTCCGGGCTTTCTGCCGGGCACGGCGCAGGAATACGGCGGGCTGATCAAGCACGGTGCGAAACTGCTGTTCGCCTATTCGCAATGCACGGTGCCGCTCGTCACCGTCATCACGCGGAAAGCCTATGGCGGCGCGTTCGACGTGATGGCGTCAAAGGAAATCGGCGCCGACATGAACTACGCCTGGCCGACCGCGCAGATCGCGGTGATGGGCGCCAAGGGTGCGGTGGAGATCATCTTCCGCTCCGGATATCGGCGACGCTGAGAAGATCGCCGCGCGCACGAAGGAATACGAGGATCGCTTCCTGTCGCCGTTCATCGCCGCCGAGCGCGGCTACATCGACGACGTCATCATGCCGCACTCCACGCGCCGCCGCATCGCGCGTGCACTGGCGATGCTCAGGGACAAGCACGTCGACGCGCCCATGAAGAAGCACGACAACATTCCGTTGTGAACGAACACGACGGAAGATTACCCGCTGAGAAGTTCGCGAAAGATCCCACCACGTCGATGTTAGCAAGCTCGTAAACCTGGATAGCCGAGGAGACGGCGATGATGTTCGACTGGAACGAATACAGACAACAGCTTGTGGGCAAGATCGGCGAAATTGGAAAGATCAGCCCTTCAATAACGCGGGGATACGCAGAGATCACCGGTGCCGGCGCCAAGACAGGCAAGCTTGACGACAAGACCCGCGAACTGATCGCGCTGGCTGTCGCCGTGACCCGGCAGTGCGACGGCTGCATCACCGTGCATGTCGACGCGGCCGTCAAGTTCGGCGCAACACGCGAAGAAGTTGCGGAAGCGCTTGGGGTTGCCATCGCGATGAACGCCGGCGCTGCGCTGGTTTATTCCGCACGAGTGATGGACGCTTACGACGTCATCAGTAAGGCGTAAGCGAAGGGCAGCGCCGTTGAGTGTGGCACCATCGACCACGTGATCATGGCTCACGCGCCTCCACATCCTCTTGATCCACCACTATCCCCGATGAATCCAAACGCGCTCATTCAATGCGCAGCTTTCGCGCGAGCATCTGAGGGATGCGAGAAGTATTCATCGCGATGCGGACGTGACGCGAAAGCGGGATGCGGTTGATTGAACGTCAATGTCCGGCTGTATGCGCGCACGCGCTTGAAACGTGCACCGATCAAAGCGTGGACGGGCGGGACATAGGCGTCGCGATGCGACGCTTCCTCGACGGTATGCCGGCCACGACGTTGACGTGCCCGCAACATGCCCGCTCTAGTTCGGGCTCAGCAGCTTAAACAGCGGCGGAGATAGCTTATTTCCTGGCCCGATGTCGGCGTGGTGCGGCTGATGAAGTCGAAGATCCTGCCGTCCTTCAGTCCGTAATTGGCGAGCCGGATCACCTGGCGGTTCTTGTCGAAATAGATGGCGATCACGCGTTGATCTGTGACGTGTTGCGGCATGAACGCGACCGGCCGGTTTGATCGCTGCGAAATGTAATAGAACACTTCGCCGTTCAGCGTCGCGACTGTCGAGGGCGTTCCCATCACGATCAGCACCTGATCCTGACTGGCCCCGATCTGGATTTGCTCGAGCGCGCCTGGGGGCAGGATATAGCCCTTCTGGAACTGCTCACCAGTGCAGCCGCCGATTGCCGCGCAAACCAGTACGGCGGCGAGCGTCGCGCGCAGGCGATGCCATCGCGGCGTGTTGCTTGCGCGCGCTGTCTTTGGGGCCGAAATTGTCGGAACCGAAATTGTCATTTCGAGGCTGACCTCATCCTCTTGCATCGCGCGAGTCATTGACGTACCGGCAACGACGTACCCGGCAACGGTGTCCGATTGCAACAATCGGAAGCCCTGCGGGCTGTCTTTCGGAACCCACATGCTCTGGCCGTTCGGTTACTTCAGAAAAACTCGCGCTCCATCGCGCTGCACCATTGAAGCCATCTATGGCATGATCGTGGCGCAAGCGCGAGAACCCTTGTTTTATCAGGCCTTAGGGGTGCCGGACACGGTCGATGGCCGCTTTGATATGGTCCTGCTGCATTTGTGGATGGTGCTGCGACGATTAAAGCAGGGGGACGACGAGGCACTTCCGCAAGCCCTGTTCGATCATTTCTGCAGCGATATGGACGCCAACCTGCGTGAAATGGGCGTCGGCGATCTGACCGTTCCCAAGCGCATGCAGGCGTTCGGGGAAGCATTCTACGGCCGTTCGGCGGCCTACGATCTGGCCCTTGCCGCGGGACAGGAGTCGTTGGCGCAGGCGCTCAACAAGAATATCTATAATGGTCAGGACATCGAGAGCGCGCGACGGCTTGCCGCCTATACAGAGGACGCGGCAGCCGTCCTCGCCGGTAGCAACGAGGCGATGCTGACCGGAGGGTTGCGTTTTCCGGCGCCGCTAGCCGTGACGTGAAAGATAAAGGCATGACCGTCAAAGACAGGCCGAACACGATCCCGAATCCCTGGTGTGCGCCGGTCACCGTCGCGCAGATTCCGGAAGCGGGTCTTCATCGCGACATCGAGGCCGATGGTGGTGTGCGCATGGCATTGGCGAGGATTGCGGGCGTGCGCGAAATCGAATCAGCCCGCGCATCGTTCGACGTGCTGCCCGGGCGCAATGACAGCGTGCATGTGCGGGGCAGAGTATCGGCGCGTGTCGGCCAGGTCTGCGTGGTATCCCTCGATCCGATCGAGAATGACGTCGTCGAAGATATCGACCTCATCTTCGTACCGGAGAGTCAGGTCCGCGAACTCGCGGAGTCCATCGTTGACGACGATGAGATCGACGCCGGCCGCGAAACTCCGGATGCGCCCGAGCCCATCGTTGATGGCGTGATTGACCTTGGACGCATTGCGAGCGACGCGTTGTTTCTGGCGAATCGACCCTTATCCGCGAAAACCTGACGTTGTTTTCGAGCCACCCTCCGTGGCAGTCGATCCCGAGGATCACCCCTTCGCCGCCTTGAAGGCGCTTAAAAACGATTCGAATTCTCCCCGGGGGAAGAAACCAGTGCAGGATTGAAGAGAATGCTGACTATAATTTTAGTGAGCATCCGGCTTTAATCTATTGAATTGTAATGAACTTATCACATTTCAACTCCCTCCTTTGTGTTGGCGGGGCAGCGGAATTCCACGGGGGCAGGATGTTGTATCAAGGCCGGGACGCGCTATTGTCCCGGCCAGGCCGATGAAGCGCTGCACTCTGCCGTTCGCTACCGGGGTGACATCCCTGGGTGACGATCCTTTCGTTTGCGGCCTAGCGCTTCAGGGCTGCAAGAGATATCAGGTTTTTCCGGGACATCCATGCCGCAAAAGGTTCGAATCGCGCTTGACGCCATGGGTGGCGACATCGGCGCATCGGTTGTCATTCCGGGTGCTGCGATTTCCCTGACCCGTCATCCCGCCACCGAGTTTCTGCTTTACGGCGACGGCGCGCTGATCGAAGCGCAGCTCGCTGCCCACCCGGCGATGAAGGCGGTCTCACGCGTTGTCCACACCGACGTCGCCGTCAGCATGCACGACAAGCCGAGCCAGGCGCTGCGCCGTGGCCGCAAGACCTCGTCGATGTGGCTTGCGATCGATGCGGTGAAGAAAGGCGAGGCCGACGTCGCGGTGTCCGCCGGCAATACCGGTGCGCTGATGGCGATGGCGCGATTCAACTTGCGGACGCTGCCCGGCATCGATAGCCCGGCGATCGCGGCGGTATGGCCGACCATACGCGGCGACTCCGTAGTGCTCGACCTCGGCGCCACGATTGGCGGCGATGCGCGCCATCTAGTGTCGCTCGCGATCATGGGCAGCGCCATGGCGCGTGTCCTGTTAGATCTGGAACGGCCTACGGTGGGTCTCCTCAATATCGGTGTCGAAGAAATCAAGGGCGGCGAGGAAATCCGTGAAGCCGCGGAATTGCTGCGGGCGATGGATCTTCCACAGCTCAAATTCATCGGCTTCGTTGAAGGCGACGGTATTGGCAAGGGGGCCGCCGACGTCATTGTCACCGAGGGCTTCAGCGGCAACATCGCGCTGAAGGCGGCCGAGGGAACCGCGCGACAAATCGCCGAATATCTGCGCAGCGCGATGTCGCGCACCTGGCGGTCACGGATCGGCTATCTGTTTGCGCGGGACGCCTTCAAGGCGCTGCGCGACAAGATGGATCCCGGCAAATCCAATGGTGGCGTGTTCCTCGGACTTAACGGCATCGTGGTCAAGAGCCACGGGGGAACCGATGCCGAAGGCTTTGCTTACGCAGTCGATGTTGGCTATGAGATGGTCCGCTGCGATCTCCTGACCAAGATCAACCAAACGCTCAACCGCGACGGCCACACCCTTGCTTCGGCGTCGGCCGCGCAGGAGGCTCTCTCTTGACTGCGATACGTTCGGTCGTGCTCGGCTGCGGCTCCTATCTGCCGCAAAGGGTACTGACCAATGCCGAACTGGCCGCGAAGGTCGATACCTCGGACGAGTGGATCGTCCAGCGCACCGGGTATTCGTCAGCGCCACATTGCCGCGGAAGGAGAGTTTACGTCACATCTCGCCATCCATGCGGCGAAGGCTGCGCTTGCTCATGCCGGCATCGATGCCCAGTCGATCGACCTGATCGTGCTGGCGACGTCGACGCCGGACAATACATTTCCGGCGACGGCGGTCTCGGTCCAGAATGGTCTCGGCATCAACTCACGGCGCTGCCTTCGATCTCCAGGCGGTCTGTTCCGGGTTCGTATTTGCGCTGGCCACCGCCGACAATTTCCTGCGCACCGGCGCCTTCAAACGCGCGTTGGTGATTGGCGCGGAAACGTTCTCCCGCATTCTGGATTGGACCGATCGCGCGACCTGCGTGCTGTTCGGTGATGGGGCCGGTGCGGTCGTGCTGGAAGCCCAGGAGCAGTCCGGCAAGCCCTCGGATCGCGGCATTCTGACGACACATCTGCGCTCGGATGGTCGTCATAAATCAAAACTTTATATCGACGGCGGACCTTCCTCGACCCAGACCGTGGGTCATCTTCGGATGGAAGGCCGCGAGGTGTTCAAGCACGCCGTCGGCATGATCACCGACGTCATCGTCGATGCCTTCAATGCGTCCGGCACGAGTGCGGACGATATCGACTGGTTCGTTCCGCATCAGGCCAACAAGCGAATCATCGACGCGTCGGCCCACAAACTGCATATTGCGCCGGAAAAAGTCGTGCTGACCGTCGACCGCCACGGTAACACCTCCGCTGCGTCAATTCCGCTGGCATTGTCGGTCGCTGTCGCGGACGGACGCATCAAAAGAGGCGACCTGGTATTGCTTGAAGCGATGGGCGGAGGCTTCACCTGGGGCTCCGCGCTCCTGCGGTGGTAAGAGTTGAATCAAAATATCCGTCGCAATTGCCTCATCTACCATGCGAAAGCCTGATGTGAACTGTTGACCGTGGGCCGTTAAACTCTTAATTTCCGTTATGAATTGTTCGCCGGGAGCTTGGGGCAGGCGATGACCGGAACCGGAAAAACAGTCACTCGCGTCGATCTGTGCGAAGCCGTCTACCAAAAGGTGGGGCCTGTCGCGGACGGAGTCGTCTGCGTTCGTTGAGCTCGTTCTCAAGGAGATCACCGATTGCCTGGAGATGGGCGAGACGGTGAAGTTGTCGTCATTCGGATCGTTCATGGTGCGCAAGAAAGGCCAGCGTATCGGCCGCAATCCCAAGACCGGCACCGAAGTTCCGATCTCTCCGCGTCGCGTGATGGTATTCAAGCCGTCGGCTATTCTGAAGCAGCGCATCAACGCCAACGGCGCCGACACCAAGGGCTGACTAGTGTAGTGGCTCAGAAGTTCGCTTCATTTACTCTGCAAGTCCTTCAAGCGAGCTTCTGAACCTAAACCACGCTAAAATCATTAAGTTTGCTAGTGTCCCTTTGATTCCCAAGTTCGCATCAAGGGTTGCTGCAAGGACATGCGAACTTCGGAATCGGGACACCCGTCCAGCGTTCGGCAGACGACTCGCAGAGGAGCGAGCATTTGGACAAGGCACCGGATGCCTTCCGGACGATCAGCGAGGTCGCTGCCGACCTCGATATTCCCCAGCATGTCCTGCGGTTCTGGGAAACCCGGTTTGCGCAGATCAAGCCGATGAAGCGCAGCGGCGGCCGGCGCTACTATCGCCCGGACGACGTCGATTTGCTGCGCGGCATCCGTCATCTGCTTTACAGCGAGGGTTACACCATCCGCGGCGTGCAGCGGATTCTGAAAGAGCACGGCATCAAATCGGTGCAGGGCCTGACGGAAGGGTCGTCCGCCGCGGCCTTCGGCGCGATCGAGGATGACATCCGCAATACTCTCGGCGCGATCGATGATGACAACGCACCCGGCTATGAGGCCGACGACGAGGATGAGACTGAGCGCGACTTCCCATCCCGCGCGCGGGACCCGGCGGTGCATAAGCCGCCGCGGCATGATCTCGACGACGTGCTGTGGTCCGGTCCCGACAGCACGGCGATTCCGGGTGTCGGGAACGACGCCGCGGTCGACCTTGCGAAGCTCAAGGGTGTGTTGGCCGATCTCATCGCCTGCAGGGAACTGCTGGACAGCGCGCTCAGGGATGGCTGACGGTCCTGAGGAATCTGCGTTTCGGAGCCATTCATGCCAGATGCCGCGGCTTCTTGCGCGGCGACGTGAACGCGGCTAATGAACGGGAACGCAAGGCACGGAGCGTAGCGCAGCCCGGTTAGCGCACTAGTCTGGGAGACTAGGGGTCGGAGGTTCAAATCCTCTCGCTCCGACCAAAAAAACCAAGTATGTTCAACGCCTTGTCGAAATCATAAAACCCCTCCTGGGGGCGGATTTTCAGGGAGGGTCCACGAAGGGTCCACTCAAGAAAACCCGCCGGCGGACCGGCGGGCCTCGTCATCGTTAGGTTGATCAGGCGTACTTGGACAGGTGACCAACTGGCTTGTTTGCGATGGCTTCTTCGATGATGCGCAAGCTGTCCTGCTTCTGACGAAGGCCGTCGGTGCGGTCTCCGAGGCGCTCCCCAACCGCCTCATCGGCCGCCTGATCGCCGATGATTTTCCTGAAGTAGTGTGCAGCTGAATTCAGCAATCGAACCAGTGGCTGCTCATTAAGATGAACCGCTCTGATCTCAGGATCGCTGGTTGACGCGAACGCTGGCAAGTTCTCGGTCATGAGTCCGGCCTCTTCCCGGGCGAGCTTAATCTGGAACAGTGCCCCCTGCGCGGACTCGGCGCGCGTGATGGAAACCAAATCACGCAAAATCCGATTCGCTTCCCAAATGTCAGTCTTCTCGTCGTTTGTCGGGCCTTCGTCGAGAGTACAGAGTCGCCGTAGGCGGCGTCCAGGCCGCTTATCTGCCTCATTAGAACCTGTACTGGGCATGGTGCCGCAGCGCTTGCAGCATTAGAATTATCGTTAGCCTTCTGCATGGTGCACTCCATCAGGGGGTTAGGGTCGGGACCCATAAAGCGATTCCTTCCGCGCTGAATTTGTG
This sequence comes from uncultured Alphaproteobacteria bacterium, assembly GCA_963764445.1. Lineage (GTDB taxonomy): Bacteria > Pseudomonadota > Alphaproteobacteria > Rhizobiales > Xanthobacteraceae > Nitrobacter. The sequence goes on along the minus strand of CAVXSV010000017.1, from coordinate 4,385 downwards.
ATTTACGGTCTCCGACAGGAGGCCCCTCATGAGTTGCGATTACTTTTGGCTAACGAAGGATCAGTTCGCTCGGCTTGAGCCGCTTCTGCCTAACGATACGCGCGGCAAGCCACGGGTCGATGATCGGCGGGTCATCAGTGGCATCATCCAGGTGCTGAAGTCCGGTGGGCGCTGGATCGATGCGCCGGAGGTCTATGGTCCGCGCAAAACACTCTACAATCGCTTCGTCCGCTGGGCAGCGAAGGGCGTATGGGTAGACATATTCCACGCACTCGCAACGGCCGGCGGCCCTCCTGCGCAGGTCCTGATCGATAGCTCGGCCGTGAAGGCGCATCGATGCGCATCTGGCGGCAAAGGGGGGAACATCAGCAGGCCATCGGCCGATCGCGCGGCGGGCGGACCACGAAGATCCATGCTCTGACCGACGCCGAGTGTCGTCCCCTCGCGTTCTTGCTGACCGGGGGTCAGATAGCCGATTGCACCGCCGGAGCGGTTCTGCTCGAAGAGATGCCACGTTCCGCGATCCTGCACGGCGACAAGGGTTATGACAGCGATGCCATCCGCCGACAGGTCGAGGGAAAGGGTGCGATGCCGAACATCCCGCCCAAGGCGAACCGACGCTGGAAGAATTGCTTCTCGCCCGGCCTCTATCGAAGCCGCAACGCCATCGAGCGCATGTTCTGTCGCCTGAAGGACTTCCGTCGCATCGCCACCAGATACGACCGTCTCGCAATCAATTTCCTCGCAGCCGTCTGCATCGCTGCGGCGGTCAGTTACTGGTTATGAGTTCAGACCCTAGGGTCGTCGTGGTGTTTACTCACCTCGGCGGCCCGCTTGGGGGCTGATGTGGTCATCGCGGCTCGCCCCATGGCCGCGACAGGAGCAGCATTAGCACGTAAGATAAGTCATTGTAAATAAAGGCTTTTATCAACAGCCTCCCTGTAAACGATCTACAGTTATTCTGTAAACAGATGCATCAACAGGATCTCTATTCGCCTAGGAAATATGCAAGCGGCGCCAACAGCTTCGGCTAGTATCAATGAAGCGATGGCGGCTAGCATCCAGCAATGCTGTTGATTGTGTTCAACAGACTTTCTGTGCATCAACAGCTTCGCAAGCCTGCGCCGGTCGCAGTAGCCATCCGCCGCCTGGTCGAGATCGAGCTGAAAGCGAGGAGGGATAGATGAGCGAACCTACGGATTTTCGAGCTAACCACGATCTTCCTCGTTCTGAACGAGGGCAGCCCGGATGAGCATGGGGTGCGCGTAGGCACCGTAAACTTATCGTCGGAAGACGAGCGTATGCAGGAATTGATCGGGACCCCAAAAGTGTATGGCCTGGTCCAGGAGGCGCTAACGGCAGCGGGCGAAACAGTGGGCGCTGAGAGTTGCTTTGCATTCATCCCGGCTACGGAGGAGGAGCGTAAGGCTTGGGAACAGGAGCGCCTGGGCACCCGCGAGGGTGTGTACTTTCTGCCCTATGAAGCGGGGAAGTGATGGCAAGGTGGCGCATAACCCTGACCCGGAACCGCGGCTATTCCTATTTCTGGCTGATGTTTTTCCCGCGGCCCGTGCGGGTCGGATACCTGGTTCGGCGAGCGTTGCGGGCGTTATTGCGCTAGGAGGCCCCGTCAAGCCACACAGCGCCCGCTGCATTGGGTGAGTTCAATCAGGCATACCCGGGGAGCCTCGCCTTTTATCAGCGTTTCGTTCCCTTCCAGCCACGGATCTTTCCGAACAAGTTCTGCACGTCCTCATAGGACATTGCGGCGGTACTCCACGTTCCGCTCGACGCCTCAAGCGTCTTAAAGCAGCTATGACTATCGCCATGGAACGCGCCAAAAATGGTCTCGTTTTCATCTCCGTCGTACTTAAAGACCACGCGGTAGTAAGGGATTGTCCCGCACCCCGTGGTGCCGATCCGAACGGATCCGTTGCCATGTTTAGATTTGCACTCCTGAAGGTGCCCAAAAACGCCTCGGATATAGGCTTCCGGGCTGCTCAGCGTCGGCAACACATCCTCAATCGTCGCGTCTTGGGGTATTTCCTTATCGAGCATTCGGCCTCCTGCTTTACGGTTAGCGAGTCATTTTCCGAGGACTACGAGATTTTGTCGTGCATTTTCATCGAGTTCAAAGAAGTACACGGTAAATACGTCCGTATGGATGATCGCCGTTTAGAACCCCGTCTGCGCGTCTTCAAGGCCGGAATGATCGAGTTCGGCGGCGCAGGGATTGACTGCACCATGCGCAACATATCTGCCAGTGGCGCATCCCTCGAAGTGGCGAGCCCGGTCGGCATTCCCCACGAGATCTCGCTAAGCGTCCCGACTCGGCAATTGCGTCGGCATGGTTACATTGTTTGGCGCAAGGAACGGAAAGTCGGCGTCATGTTCGATTGACAGCAGGGCGTCGCAGCACATGGGGCTTTGAATGAGCGATACCAAGCCGACCGAAAAACTTCGATTATTCCCTGAGGAAGCCTTGGCTGACATCCGAACATTGGCCCGTTTTGCCCTGCAGAGCGGCGAAGTGGCCCGCTTTGAGCGGGATCTAGAGATGATCCTGACAATCACGGAAATGGTGTTGCCGCTCAAAAGCGGTCAAAGACACCGGAGCGACTCACGGTGAGCAAGTCGGAAGAGTACCGGGAGAACGCCCGCAATTGCGGTGAACTCGCGGCTGAGGCGAAGGATTTGCCGTCGAAGAACCGTTACCTGCGAATGAAGGACGCTTGGCTCGCGCTTGCCGAAGAGGAAGACTGGCTGGAAGGAAAGGTCTCGAGCAAAGTCGAATAGATAGTCTGGTCTCTGAGTTGCACTCTAGGTTGGATTGGAGAATCCGTGGAGGTCGGCGGTTTTCGACCCTCAGTGGCCTGATTTAAAATCACAGTGGCCTGATTTGGGAATGTCCAAATTCTGAGCCATTTCGTATCAGATTCTCTGACTCGCCCGGAGGACGCTCCCATGAGGCATTCAAGCTGGGTCGCTATGGTCGTTGGCATAGCCCTCGTTTTAATCGCTGCCGTCTCTGCCTCAGCGCACGACAGGAACCTCACATGCCTCAATCAGTGCCGAGCAAGCCTAAAGGAGCGCGGGCTTTGGGACGCGTATCCATACGGATATTGCCGAAATAAATGCGGCCAATGGCCAGCCGAAAAGTATCGGCGGCAATAAAGACCGCACGGTCAGCGATGATGAACGCGCTGCACGGGCCGGACAGCCCGTCTATCGGCAACCCAGAGGGGAAGAAGAAGGGCCACAGCTGGCGCAATACTAGGAAGTTGGTACGAGATCGATGACAGGATTTGGGCCAGTCCCCAGCGGCCCGCCGTACGGAAGTCCCCGCTTCTTTTACCCCTCGTTCCCCTGAGCGTGAGAACCTGGCTCTAACCCGAGAGGGCCATAGTATTGCGTGCGTACTGAACCCGCTGCCGACTGGTCACGGTGGCGGGTTTTGCTTTTTCCCGCATGAGGCGGGCAGAACTTTTGCCTCGCCGGCGGGTTGATTAGCCGGACGGTCCTTGGGTCAGAGCCGTCCCGTTTTCTCGAGTTGCGAAGTGGGTCTAACGAACACCGCTTAATGGTGTGGAGTTGAGTATGTCGCAGGATGTGTGGCCTTTGACGAACAGCCGGTCGAGCTCCCGAAATGCGAACCCGGTGGGGGTCGCTGCTATGGGATCGACGAGCAGCAACGCCGAGATTCTCGCCAAAGTGATTCTGGACATCAAGGCGATCCTGGACATCGAGAAGGCACTTGGGGACGACCTCGACTTTGGAGGGCCTCGAAATCAACGATCGGTGCAGGACCAAATATTGCTCATTATGGACCAGGCCGATGCTGTCGGAACCGCCGAGCGAATTCAGGCGGGATATAGCGGGCTCAAGGTAGTGAAATAGCTCACGCACGTGGGGAGCCTGTCGGTAACGCCCGCTGGCCTAGTAGTTCACGGAGATCACGGGCTCAGCCGCAGCACAGCAGGTGCACCGTTGCCACCCAACATAGTAAGTAGGCCCAGGGCCCCAGCCGCCTGCGAAGAATGGTACCGTCAAGGGAGTGGCGCCGCGCACGCCGGCGACGAATGCGCAATGGTGATACGAGGCGCGCTGGACAGCCCGCGGCCGAATTTTGAGGTCCGCTGCTTGAACAGCAACCGCCGACCCGGCCAGAGTGGCGGCCGCCAGCAAGAGAGCCCGCAATTTCATCACCGACCCACCCCCAATCGCGAATCCATTCCGCCATTCTGCATCACGTCGAGGGATGGCGAAAGCCCTAATCAGGTCACGCGGCCATCCGCTGCGTCCGCTGATCGGTCTTGCGGCTCTTGCCCTCCCTGAGCGCCCCGCAGGCTGCACGGATCGCCGGCGCGCCGATGTGGTCCCCGTCA
>CAVXSV010000016.1:0-192762 GCA_963764445.1 uncultured Alphaproteobacteria bacterium | reverse complement strand
CTCGGAAGTGTCGGTGCTTTCACGCGACGTCCGCTCTTCCCCGATTGTGTTGAAAAACTCCGGGTTGCTCTGAAGCGCTGATTTACTCAGGCATCGAAGCCTGGGGCGAAGCCATGATGGGTGAACGGCGAATCGATCAAGCGGCGCTTTTCTATCAATTCTCGCTGGAGCGGCACGTGCCGGCGGACCACATGCTGCGGGCGATCGACCGGTTAGTCGATCTGGAAGGTGTGCGGGCGCACTTGGCAGCGTTCTACAGTTCGACGGGTCGCCCCTCGATTGATCCGGAACTGCTAATCCGGATGCTGATTGTCGGCTACTGCTTCGGCATCAGATCGGAGCGGCGCTTGTGCGAGGAAGTCCACCTGAACCTCGCCTATCGTCTGGTTCCGCCGATTAGGCTGCAAAATCGCGCGCAATACTGACCCCGTGAGGGGCGATATCGCGTCCAACTCCGACCCCTCCTGATGTGCTGTGTCAGCATCCTTTCCCTTCGGCCCTGAAGGGCCGAGGAAGGGCGGTGGACCTGATCGGCCAGATACGACGCGCCTATTTGAGCAACACCGCCCTATCAAGGAGATCGTGCGGACGTTGTCGGTATCACGGGCGACGGTGCGCAAGGTCAGCCGCGGCCATGCGACGGAGTTCAAATACGTCTTCGGGGAGTTCAGCCCACGCCCAAGCTTGGCGACTGGGTCGAGGTTCTGACGGAGATCATCGAGAAGGAGGCTAAGCTGCCGAAGCGGGAGCGCCGCTCGATCCAGCGATTGTTCGAGGAGTTGGGGCGGGCGCGGATATGACGGTGCCCACGACAAGCCGGCCTGCATCGGTTCGTTAAGGCTTGGCGCGACGAACACACCCGAGTTCCGGTCCATGCCTATGTACCGATGAGCTTCGCTCCCGGGGAAGCCTACCAGTTCGATTGGAGCCACGAGACGATCACGCTTCAAGGGCTGCCGCTGACGATCAAGGCTCCGTTACACCGCACCGATGTAGGGTCATTCTTGGACGCGAAAGGGGGTCGGACTGATGCGATTGACAGATTTTGGCCATTCTGACGGCGCGTCGTCCAAAGGCAGACACAATGTGCCGAAAACATCAGTAGTGACTGGGGATCGGCTGGCCCGCGCTCAGACCCTCGGTAGCACCCTTGGGCCGCGGCTGCGCCTTCGGGAATCTTCGGCAGGTCTTCGTCGACCTTCTTGTAGGGGATGCTGTCGAGCAGATGCCGGATCAGGTTCAGCCGGGCGCGGCGCTTGTTGTCGGCCGGGACGATGTACCAGGGCGCCTCTGGCGTGTGCGTGGCCTCGATCATGCGCTGGTAGGCCGCCGTATAGTCCCACCAGCGCCGCACCGATTCGGTATCCATCGGGCTCAGCTTCCAGTGCTTCATCGGGTCGTTGATCCTCGCCTCGAACCGGCGCCGTTGCTCGTCCTGGCTGACATCGAGAAAATACTTGCGCAGGATGATGCCGTTCTCGACGATCATCTCCCGCTCGAAAATGGGGACCACCGCCAGGAACCGCTCGTATTGCCTGTCGGTGCAGAAGCCCATCACCCGCTCGACCCCGGCCCGGTTGTACCACGAGCGGTCGAAGAGGATGATCTCGCCCGCCGCCGGGAAGTGCGCGATGTAGCGCTGGATGTAGACTTGGGTCTTCTCGCGGTCGGAGGGCGCGGGCAATGCCACGTGCCGGTAGACGCGCGGGCTCGTGCGGGCGGTGATCCGGCTGATCACGCCGCCCTTGCCCGCCGTGTCCCGGCCCTCGAAGACCACGATGACACGTGCCCCCTTGGCTCGGACCCAAGTCTGCAGGCGGGTAAGCTCGACCTGAAGCTTGGCGAGTTCCTTCTCGAATTCCTTGCGGCTCATCTTGCCGGACGCGGCCGTCGCCTCGGCTGCCTCGTCCTTCTTCTGCTTGTCTTTCGCCATCTGGCAAGCCTCCCGGGCCACCACTGACAACAATTCGATCGCGTTACCCTCGCGCCGCAGGACGATCCTGATGCCTGACGGGAGCAGAGCGCCGCGCCGTTCGTGTTGACCTAGATCAAAGGACGTCCGCTCCGGGTCATTCGCGACCGGGTCAAGCCAGCAGCGAGTCCGGTCATGTCCGGTATGCCGCCGAAAGATGGGGTAATCGGCCGGCAGCTTGTGGATAGCTGAAGATTTGGGGCGCTGCGCTTCAGACTGACCGGTGAATCGAGGACCCTGGTGAGGGCCTCAAGCATCGAAGGAGAAGCGCAGCATGGCCATTTTGCTGGACTGGACGTATCGGTCAAGGAGACGAGCATCTGCATTGTGGACGACACAGGCAAGATCGTTCGGGAAGTTAAGGTAGCGAGCGAGCCTGAGGCGTTGCTCGCGGTTTTGAAGAACCCCGCCTACCTGTGCCTACCGCATATCAAATCCGGGCATATTGATGGTGCAGTCCGCCCAGAATCGGACGACAGAGAATGCGTCCGGCTGTCTCGGCGGCGCGTGACATCGGCGCGTCCTTGTTCAATGACAAATGGGTGCGCGTGCCGTTGTAGTAGCTCATGTACGACAGCAGCACGTGGCGCAGATGGCGTTCGCCGAATACCACGACATGATCAATGCATTCCCTGCGGATCGAACCGATCAGCCGTTCTGCATACGCATTTTGCCACGGTGAGCGAGGAGAAGTCGGGCGGTCTCGGATGCCGATGGACCGAACCCGGCGGATAAATATCTCACCATAGGCGCGATCGCGATCCCGGATCAGGTAACGAGGGATTTGCTCCCAGCCGCAAGCTTGAGTGAGCTGATTGGCGATCCATTCGGCTGTCGGATGCGCGGTCACTCCAAACCACAGGATCTGCCGTCGGCCGTGGCCCATGATCAGCAAGCCATAGAGCGGACGAAAGAAGATTGTCGGCACCACGAAAAGGTCCATCGCGGCGATCCCGTCAGCGTGGTTACGAAGGAACGTCTTCCATCCTTGCGACGGAGGTCCCCTCCTCCGCGCCACATACTCGGCCGCTGGTCTGGCCGACATCGATGGCGACGCTTGGTCTCACCGTCGATCTGCGCTGCCATGGCATTGGGCAAGCTCGACCGCATCGCGGCTTCACCCGCAGAACGGTTTGCCGAAGCTCATCTCGCGGATCAGCCGGCGAATTTCCAACGGCACCGCCGGTCGACCGCGACGACGCCTCGATTTCCAGCGCCAATACGATCTGAAACCGGCACGATGCCAACGGATCACGGTGTCTGGTCGAACGATTGCCAGTGCATCATACATCTTGGGAAACAGTCGGCAGATACCTCCCAATATCAGTCTGTCAATCGAGATGAAGGGATGTCTCTTGGGACGGGTTCGCCGCAACACATTGATTTGTTGCCTCAAGATCGAATTTCTGTCTCAAGCGCACTCGTGACCGCAGCAGGTCGATCACCATTCCAAAGATCAGTCTGCACAAATCCAACATCGAGCAGCAGCATCGCCCAGATTCTCGATCAACCGCCAGCAGGATTGGATTTACGGTCAGGACAAACCGAATGGTGTTCATAATTGCGCTCGGCTCTTCAGGCAACCTTGAAGGCGTCGTGCGTGCGGGTTGAATAGACCAGCGCGGCGCCAGCATTGATCGAGACCGCGACGCCGAGCGCCTCGGCGAGCTCCCCTTCGGTGACGCCGAGCTTCTTGGCTTCGGCCGCATGGACCGTGATACAGCCATCGCAGCGCAGGCTGATCGCCACGGCGAGCGCGATCAGCTCGCGTGTCTTGGCTTCGAGATGACCAGTCTTCGCGCCGGCACTCCCGAGCGTCATATAACCCTTCACCGTATCTGGGCTAAGTTTGCCGATCTCGCCGACGCCGGCGACGATTTGGCTGCGGTAGTTATTCCAGTCGTGCATTGCCATAATAACCTCCGTAGGTGGGTGTGTTTTGTGGGCTGTGTGTGGACCCGTTTGCCGCTCCGTAGAATGGCTGGATGGCGCAAAGGGATGTCCACGCGGATCAAGGAGTTCGAATGTCGGATGCGGGAGCAGCTGAACTGCTGAATGCGATGGTGCCGCTGCTCAGAGTTCGGCCCGTGATCGAAGACTTCTGCAGGTTTGGGGGTAGCTGGGAGTCACCTCATATGCCGAATGGCAAGGGATGGGCTCAGTTCCACATCGTTACGCGCGGATTTTGCGTGGTTGAAAGGCCGGGCCTAGGCGAACTCACGCTCGAGGCCGGCGATATTCTGCTCCTGCCGCATGGAGACAGTCACGTGGTGCGAAGCAGAGCGGTGGGCGTCGTGCAGTCGATTTCGAGCGACTTTCGCAACGGCGTCCGTCAGCGCACGACGATCGACGCCCAGGCCGATACTGAACTCCTTTGCGGTCGGCTTCTGTTTGAAACGGAGAATCCACTGGTGGCTGCGCTTCCCGACGAGATCGTCATTCGCACGGCGTGTGAGCCTTTGCTGGAACGGTTTCGCCATCACCTGACGGATATCCGTGACGAACTGGATTGGGGAAAGGCTGGCTCGGAGGTGATCGCGGCCGACTTGGCGAGGGCGCTGTTTGTGATGATGCTGCGGGACCATCTTGCGGAAAATCCCACTGTTGACGGGACAGTTTCACTATTGCGAGACCGCACAACGGCCCGTGTTGTACTGGCAATCCTCAACGATCTTGTCCGCGACTGGACCCTTGCCGATATGGCGGCCGTGGCGGTCGCCTCCCGCGCAACGCTGGTGCGTGCCTTTCGAAAGCACGCCGGCACCGCTCCAATGACGTTCCTCTCTGACTTGAGGTTGGCGATCGCGCGAAAACGGCTTGCTGGAACGACGGAGCCGATCGCGAGGATCGCCGAGGAGGTTGGGTATGCTTCCGAAGGCGCCCTGAGCAAGGCGATCATGCGCAAATACGGGGTTCGTCCTGGCGCGTTAAGACTAGCCGGTTCGAACCCTGCCGCAATGGCTGAAGAAGAAGTCCGGAGCGCCATAGTTGCCGCTTGGTCTCCAACCGTGCGCGTCGCCGCCCCAGGTGATGCTCAGTCCAACACGTCTGTAAAAGCCGGAGCAATAATCCCTCAGTGAAGCGGCCGATTGGTTTGGCCGTGCCGGAATAAAAATGCGGCAGGTAGAGTTGTGTGTACCGAAAACTTAAACACGGGCGTAGCGGTGATGAAGTCCGCCCTGGATGGCGCGTGAACTGATCACACCGGTTCCCTGAACGGGCGAGAAACCGGCGCATCCTTGTTCAGGATTGATGCGTTCTGACGCTATTGTAATAGTCGGCGTAAGATTGCAGGAACCGACGCAGATGCACCTCGCCCAGGACAATGATGTGGTCCACTCAGATTTGATATGCGGTAGGCACAGCCGCCTTATGCGGTTATTTGTTGTCGGCGAAAATTCGACGCGCGAAACGGATCACGACGGCACTTAAGATCAATGTCACTATTAAAGGTAGTATCCAGATCAAAAAGAAGCCAAGCAGAAGAACGACGGCTAGCATCAAAATTGCGCCAATTGCCGCAGCAAAAAGGGTCATCCCGAATGGGCCAAGCCTTGTGACATAGATACGGTGAGTTCCGTGTGTCGTCTTAGAGGCCCAAATGCCGGAATTCGGGTCGATTACCTGGCAGGATAATTTCAGGCTCGGACTGCGGGCGTTCACTGCTCTTCTTAGTCATCATTCCGCCTTTGGTTTGTCCCCTGATGGCCTGCCCCCACGGGTGGTCTGGGTTGAATGTTAGTGCATGATCGGTTTTGGCGCCATGGCTGGTGAGGCCAGCGAAGCTGGTCCGCGTAGCAGAGCCGGCCATTGCACGGCCTCTGACGCCGGTGGCCTGTAGTCCAACGATGAGTGCGGGCGCTCGGTATTGTACAACACGACGACAGAACGCTCATGGGACCGCGGGGCGCGAGCTTCTTTATTCCCAGAGTTTTCGATCGGGTTGAGTTCAGGTGCCTAGGGTGGCAGACGCACGAGGGTGACGTTTTCGGAAATCGTGAGCGCGGCAGCACTATGATAGCCGGCGCCATTGAGGACGAGAACGGCATGGCTAGCCCGACACCGAACCGTCGCTGCAATTCGTCGCGAAGATTGACCCGCCGCCAACGCACGACCCCGTGTGCCGCGGGGTCGGGGCCGGCCTCGACAAGCTCGGTCAATTCGGCCTGCTGCCGCGCCGTGAGTTTTGATCCGGGACCGGGCGATTTGAGATTGCGAAGCCCAGCCAGGCCCGCGATGTTGTAGCGGTGCACCCAGACCCGCAAGGTCTGACGGTCCATGCCGCAGGTTTCGGCCGCCATCTTGCGGTCCACGCCATCGAGCACCAACGTAAGCGCAAGTATCCGACGCGCCGCCGCGCCATCCTTCTCCCCGCTCGCCACCTTGCGAAGTTCTGAAGCCGTCAAATCAAGCCGGGTCATCGATACCGCCGCTCCCATCGATGTTATGCGGGGGAATGAGGTGCTGCGGTTTTACTAATGCATCGTTGGCTTCGTCGCCGGGGAGCTCGCGAGCATCTGCTTGCGGGCACGCTTGCAGGCTAAAACGATCGCGTGCATTTCATGCTCTGCGTTCTTTGTCATCTCGCGCACATGTCGGAAAGTCGTCTCCATATCCTTGATCGAGGCGGGCTTTGATTTCATCGGCCGAGAGCTCGGCCACCGCTGCGAATAGAGCGCGCATCTGAGCAAGACTTTCAAGACCAGAATTGGCACGGTCAGGAAACTCAACAATCTCATTCTTCCCAAATAGCCCCTCGACAAAACCATCGAGTTCCTGCCGACGCATCAGGGCGATGGCCGCTAGCCCTTCGCGCGTGACGCTCACTTCGGTGCGAGTTAGCCGAAACGGTGAGGACCGATTCCTGCCACGTCAACGCCGCTTCCTGCCGTTCGATGTCGAGCAGATCGCCCATCGTCTCGGCTTCAGCTTGCTCGCGATCGGCGTGCAATGCGGCCTTATACGTTACTTTCGGTTCAATCCCGGTGCTCGCGACTAGTGCCACTATTCCGTCAACAGTGGCGAGCGCTTCTGGGCGCGCTCGTCGATCCCAATACGTTCGATCAGTTAGTTGGGTCGGACTAGCGCTTTCATCTTCTTCGTCGCCGCCAAATTCGTAGGTGTCAAGCACGCGAATAAACTGCAGCACGACTTCATCACCAAATTGAAATGCGCTGAGCTGAATAGCGACAAGTGGGGGACGGCGCGGTTTAACAGTCGAATGACATTGAAAACCTGCTCGTAATTTCTTCCGCGACGATGACCGCCGGATGTTCGATGGTCGGGGCACGTTGGCGCTCCATACCGTTGTGGCCAGAGAATAGACCTTCGCGACTTCTGAATCCGGAGTGAAATGTGGGTACAAATGGGGGTACCCACGTGGTCTCAGATATCCTATTGAATTAACTAACGTTTATCGTGTTGTGGCGGAGAGGGAGGAATTCGAAACCAGCAGCATTGAGCAACAAGATTGCTCAGAAAGGACTGGCTTTGCTGTCCGAACGGAGCGCTACTACGTCCGTAACAATGGGCTTTTAGCTCGTCAGGATCTTGCCCCGCCGGCCGCTGGCCACTGCGGGGCCGCGGTGGTGGGGCGCAATGGATGCCCCGCAACGATGGAGATCCCTATGACGAAGGCCCGTCAAACGCAAAAGCAAAGCGGAACAACGACGAACAAACCTGCTCCGAAGAAGGTATTACCCCGAACGGCTACGGCCAAGCTAATTGGCTCAGCCACTCGAGAGAAAACGACATACAAAAACATCACCCGCAGCTGACACAAACGCCAACGCCGAAGTAACAACACCAAGCCTCCGTCCTGATAGCAAGCAGTCAAAGGTCCTTGCGTTGCTTCGAGGGATTGACGGCACCACGATCGAAACGATCATGCAGGCGACGGGCTGGCAGCAACATTCGGTGCGCGGCTTCTTCGCCGGTGTCGTTCGCAAAAAGCTGAAGCTCGATCTTGATTCTCAGCTTATCGATGGCGCCCGCCGGTATCGCATCAAGTCGGCCGCAACGGCTGGAGGGGCGGGCAAATCAGCAAGGGCTGCCTAAACGATGGCACCTCGGGGACAAGCTCGCCGCAATAGCGACGCGGCTTCAATTGAATCGAGATTGCGCACCTGCGTGATCTCGATCTCAAAGCTCTTCGCATCCGGTGGCGGGCGTAACTGGCCGGGCAGCACCTTCGCACTTACCGAAACATTTGCTGTTTGCGATGCTCGCCTATCGCATCCAATGCGACACCTTCGGTGATCTCGATGCCGCATCGCTGCAGCTGTTGAAGACGGCTGCGGGATCAAAGGGATTGGGGACGATCACTCAGCTCACGGACAAGATTGATCAGCGCAATCAGGAATTGCTGCCCGGCGCCGATCCTGACCCGGGAATGGAACGGGCACAACCATCGCGTGATGGTGGTCGACGGTGGTTTTGCCTTTGAAGGCAAGACCTACGACAGCCTCTCAAAGGTCGCGTTTGCCGTCACCGGCACCAAATGGAACGGACCCCGGTTCTTTGGCCTGCGTGCAGCGTCGCAAGCTGAGACCCCGTCATGATTGCGTCGAACAAATTGGTCAGGTGCGCGATCTACACCCGGGTTTCGACCGATGCCGGGCTCGATCAGGAGTTCAATTCGCTGGATGCGCAATATGATGCGTCCGAGGCCTATATCCGTAGTCAGGCCCATGCTGGCTGGGCCTTGATCAAGGCCCGCTATGATGATGGCGGGTTCTCGGGCGGGTCAACCGACCGCCCTGCCCTTCAGAAGCTTCTGGCCGATGTCAGGGCCCGCAGGATCAATGTCGTTGTTGTCTACAAGGTCGACCGCCTGACGCGATCGCTGGCCGATTTTGCCAAGCTCGTCGAGCTGTTCGATGCCCATGGCGTGTCATTTGTCTCGGTGACACAGCAGTTCAATACGACGACCTCAATGGGACGTCTGACCTTGAACGTCCTGCTTTCCTTTGCCCAGTTCGAGCGAGAGGTCACAGCCGAGCGCATCAGGGACAAAATCGCGGCCTCCAAACGCAAAGGCTTATGGGTCGGCGGGATGGTTCCGCTCGGCTACACGCTCAAAGACGGGAAGCTGTCCGTCCACGCAGAAGAGGCCAAAACGGTCCTGCTTATCTTTACGCGTTATCTCGAGCTCGGCAGTGTCAATCGCCTGGTGGTCGATCTCAAAGCCAAAGGTCTAACGTCAAAGGTTCGCCACCTCTCGACCGGCGCCACGCGCGGTGGTGTACCGTTCACGCAAGGCCCTCTCTTCTACATGCTGCGGAACCGGTTTTATGTCGGCGAAGTCACGTTCAAGGGTGAGAACCTGCCCGGTCCACAGCCGCCTCTGCTCGACCGATCGTTGTTCGATGCTGTTCAGGCCAGGCTCACCGAGCAATGGTCGCATCGGACCATTAGCAAACAAAAATCAAAGGCCCTGTTGTCGGGACTGCTGTTCGACGATGCCGGCAACAAAATGATCGTAACCCATGCGACCAAGAACCGGGTGCGGTATCGCTACTATATCTCGCAGCCGCTGCAACGCGGTCACTCAGGTGCTCCGGTGGGATCAGTGTCCCGCGTGCCGGCCAACGAGATCGAGGCAATCGTCACCAAGGCATTGCGCGACCGCCTGACATCGTCAGGCCATGGGGCGCCGACAATCTCAGACCCTGACGCCATTTTAACCTGGGTTGCGAAGATCGAGGTTCGCGCCAAACAACTGGCGATTACCATCAAAGCCAGAGAGCGGCTCTTGCATCAAACGTGCGGTGCTGACCAAAACCAGGACGGCGGCACCTTGAATGATCGAGGTGAGGTCATCCTCGCTCCCTGGATCAAACCGCCAGCTCGCAAGTTTCGGGATGTGATCCAGCCAGCATCCGCACCATCACATCGGTCACGACCCATTCGGGCCGAACGTCGCGCCGGACTCATTCGCGCCGTTGCGGGCGGTCGGCAATGGCTCGATGAAATTGTCTCGGGCCGAATGACAATTAAAGACATCGCGATCAAACAAAAGTGCAGCGTGCGTCAGATCAATCTAACCCTGTCGATGGCGTTCCTGGCGCCGCCTCTCGTCAAGGCCGCGATCGAGGGACGTCTCCCGCGTGGCATTGGCATCGCCGAACTGCGCGATGCACCGGCCGAGTGGTCGAAGCAATACCTGAAGCTGGGGTTACCACCGCTGTAGCTATGTTCGTCGCAACGACGGCTGTGCATTTCACCGTTGCATTGGATTGTTGGACTCGCTAGATCTACATTTTTAACGTTGCTGTCTGCGCACCAGGCGGTCGTGCGACTGTCGACGCGGTCAAATGACCGCGCGATGCTGTCCTAGCGTGAGTACCGCTCAACTCGGGCCTTCGGCTCGCACCTCAACGAGGCGCACTCTGCATGACTGATCGTTCGCCGGCCGCAATCGTGGCTGCACGAACGGGCCGGCTATCCAGCAGACTTGCGTCCACCGAAGCGATCGACCCAGTGCCCGCAGCAGGCCGTTATTCGAGCTGAATGGACCCCGCCAGGAACGGGAATTTTTCGACCAGAGACAGGGGCCGAAAAACCGACAGATCTGCGAACGGAGACAGCCAACCACCAAAGGGTCAGAAAACCCCGCCAACAGCGGGCCTTTCTCATCGGTCTCTAGCAACATGAAAAACAGCAGACTGGGTGGTGGGCGCGACAGGGATCGAACCTGTGACCCCTACCATGTCAAGGTAGTGCTCTCCCGCTGAGCTACGCGCCCGGAAACCTCCGCATGGGGTCGCCGCGTCCTATATCGGCTCCGGTGCGGACAGGCAAGGACGAGTGGAGCCCGAATTAGGCCGCCAGCATCTTGTTCACTTCGCTGACCAATTCCCGCAAATGCACGGGTTTGGAGAGCACCTTGGCATTCTTGGGCGCTTCCGAATCGGAATTCAGCGCGACGGCCGCAAAGCCGGTGATGAACATGATCTTGATGTCGGGATCGAGTTCCGAAGCGCGACGCGCCAGCTCGATCCCGTCCATTTCCGGCATCACGATATCCGTGAGAAGCATTTCAAACGGCTCCTCGCGCAGCCTCTGATAGGCTGACAGACCGTTGTCATAGGACGACACCTTGAAACCGGCGTTTTCCAGCGCCTTGACCAGAAATCGGCGCATGTCGTTGTCGTCTTCGGCAAGGAGGATTTTGTGCATAGCGATGCTGTCTGGCCCGGCTTGGAGGAGCAGTCGCCCCACTAAGCCTGATGGCTGGTAAATTTGGGGTGAAGGCGAACTTTGGCTTGGCAGAATGGCTGCGATTGTCGACAATGCAAGCTCATAAAACGTCTGTCTGGCCGAAGTTCGGCAGGCGGCGGCGCAATTTCAGGGGCGACGCCCGGCGATGACCCAGTTTGACGGCGACCAACCGCCCCCTTTCGAGATCGCGGAGCCGGCGATATGGCGGTCTCCCATCATCTTTAATTCTCCACACTCCGGCTCGGTCTATCCGGAGCAATTCCTGGCCGCGTCGCGCATCGATCTGGCCAGCCTGCGCCGGTCCGAAGATTCGTTCATGGATGAACTGATCGGCGGTTTGGCCGACGCCGGCTTTCCTGTGGTTCGGGTCAACTTTCCCCGCTCTTACGTCGATGTAAATCGCGAACCTTACGAACTCGATCCACGGATGTTCACGGGACGGCTGCCGAGCTTTGCCAATACGCGATCGATGCGGGTCGCGGGCGGCCTCGGCACCATCCCGCGCGTGGTCGGCGACGGCCAGGAGATCTATCGTGAGCGTCTCAGCGTGGACGAGGCGCTCGGCCGGATCGAGTTGCTCTACAAACCCTATCATCGCGCGCTGCGCCGGCTGATCCACAAGGCGCATCAGGCGTTCGGGACGGTCATCGTGGTAGATTGCCACTCGATGCCGTCGACCGGCGTCTCGCACGACGAACCGAGACGGCCGGATATCGTGATCGGTGATCGCTATGACACCAGTTGCGCGCCGCTGCTTCCCAACGTCGTCGAGGACGTGATGAGCGCCCTGGGCTATTCGGTCGCGACGCAACAAGCCCTACGCCGGCGGGTTTATCACCGAACACTACGGCAATCCGGCCAGCGGACTGCACGCCGTTCAGCTCGAACTCAACCGCGCGGTCTACATGGACGAACGGCGGCGTGAGCGCGGTCCGCGCTTTCGGCAGGTCGCAGTGGATTTGATGACGCTCGCCGATGCACTTGCCGCCATCCCGCTCGGCGACCTCGGGTCGTTCCGCGCCGCCGCCGAGTAGATCGTCTACCGTTAATCCGGCGGTTCAGACATGCCGAACTTCGGAGAGCGGAGACACTCGAGACCGGATGAGAAAAAGGGCCGCTTGTCAAAACAAGCGGCCCAAGTCTAGGGAGGAAACGCCCAAGGAGGGCAGCGATAGCGCGAGGGCTACCGCACCGCAACAATATGCGGCCGCGCTGCACAAAACGCAAGGGCATTTGGACGCCTTTCCCCTGCATTTGTGCATATGTCAGTCCTCCAGACGTGCCGACGCGCATAATTAGTTTATTCAATAATACCAAACATTTAAGGTAGACGCGGCGCATGACCTTCACGTTCCGGCTGCAACACACAAGGCCGCGATTCGAGTGTCGTGATCGCTGCTAGCGGTCATATTCTGCACGCCCGGAACGAATTGATTCGAGAGCGGGATAACTGCTCCGCGATGGAATTGGAGACGATGCGGTCTCCGATCCGGGCATGTATAGGAGGCGCTTAGCATTCTTGGGGCGCAGCGCGCGAACGTTGCCCGGTGAGGTACAGCCGTGACGGTCATCGATTTTACCGCCTTCATTGATCGTCTCGCCACGGTCTCGGGCGAAACCATCCTGCCGTTCTTCAGAACGTCTCTTCTCGACGTCGAAAACAAGAGTGGCAGCCGCGGCTTCGATCCGGTCACCGAGGCGGACCGGGCGGCCGAGGCGGTGATGCGCCGGATGATCAAGGCCAACTTTCCGCAACACGGCATCGTCGGCGAGGAATTCGGCAACGAGCGCGAAAACGCCGAATATGTCTGGGTGCTGGATCCGATCGACGGCACCAAATCCTTCATCGCCGGCTTTCCGATCTGGGGCACCCTGATCGCGCTACTTCATCGCGGCATGCCGGTGTACGGCATGATGCATCAGCCCTACATCGGCGAGCGCTTCAGCGGCGACAGCGGCTCCGCGCGCTATCGCGGCCCGTCGAACGAGCGCAAACTCGCGGTGCGCCGGTGCGCGTCGCTGAAAGAGGCGACATCGTTCACGACCAGCCCGCTATTGATGAACCCGGACGACCGCGCCGCCTTCGGCAAGGTCGAGGCCGAGGTGCGGCTGACGCGCTATGGCGGCGACTGCTATTCCTATTGCATGCTGGCCGCTGGCCATCTCGATCTCGTCATCGAGACCGAACTAAAACCTTACGACATCGCCGCGTTGATCCCGATCATCACCGGAGCCGGTGGCGTGATCACAACATGGGACGGCAAGCCCGCGCAGGGCGGTGGCCGCATCGTCGCCGCCGGCGACCCGCGCGTGCATGAGGCCGCGTTGAAGCTGCTGAACGGCTAGGTCCACCGGCATTCATTTTTGGGCGCGCCGAGGAACGGGATATCCGTGCGGCCTTCGTAGCGCCGTAAGGTGTTTTTGTGGCCGTCGGCCAAATCGTGTCATGTCTCTACTCATCGGCTCGTCATCCATGTCCGTCACCATGCTCATCATCACGGCGATGGTGTTCACGCTGGCCGGTTTCATCAAGGGCGTGATCGGGCTTGGCCTGCCCACGGTATCCGTGGGCCTGCTGGCGGTGGCGATGCCGCCGGCCCATGCGCTCGCCATCGTTATCGTGCCGGCGATCATCACCAACATCTGGCAGACCTTCGGCGGGCCCCTATCTGCACGACATCCTCCGCCGGCTTTGGCCGCTGATGCTCGGCACCGTGATCGGCATTCTCTCCGGCGCCGGGCTGATGACCGGTCCCTACGCGCGCTTCGGCACCATCATCCTCGGCATCCTGCTAGTGATCTACGCCATCGTCGGCCTGCGCAAGGTCCGCTTCGCGGTCGTCCCGGCCCACGAGAAATGGGTCGGCGGAATCGTCGGCGTGGTGATGCGGCGACCGGCGTGCAGGTCATTCCGTCGATGCCGTTCATGCAGGCGATCGGCCTGGAGAAGGACGAACTGGTGCAGGCGCTCGGTGTGTTCTTCACCACCGCGACTCTTGCGCTGGCGTTCAACCTGACCAGCGCCGGGCTGATGGACGCCTCGACCATCGTGCCGGGCGCGATCGCGATGGCCGGATCCTTCACCGGCATGGCGCTCGGCCAGACCGTGCGGTCGCGCATGGACGCCGAAACATTCCGTCGCTGGTTCCTGATCGCGATGCTGCTGCTCGGCGTCTACCTCGCCGGCGCCGCCATCGAGAAGATGCTTTAGGCGGCCGAAGACTGGCTAGCGCGCCTCGCGATTCAAACCCCAGCCAGACGGATATCGATATCCCGTTTTCGGGGACAGGACATTGCTGTTGCGAAGCCGCGTATACGCCAATCCCTCACTAAAACAACGACGTTCCCGGCACGAAGGCGTCGAACGCCGCCCAGAACTGGGCGCGGTAACGATCCTGTTCCTGCAGGATCTCGTGCTTCGATCCGGCGATGACGAGGTGCGAACCGCCGCGCAGGTGATAGGCGAACTCCTCGATCGCGGCGGTGGAGACGATGGTGTCGTGGCTGGCCGCGATCATCAGCAGCGGCTGGCGAATTTGCGACGGATAATTCACGGCGCGAAAATCGTGCATCGCCCGGAAGGCGGTATCGGCCCACGCCACCGTCGGCGACGCGAGTCCCAGCGTCGGGTCTTCCTCGAGGATCGCGGCATTGCGGGCGAACCGTACGGGATCGCGGTGAAGGGATTGTCGATGAAATCGGCGACGCCGGTGAGCTGGTCGTTGCCGCCGGGAACGTAGCGGCCGCCCTGTCCGAACAGCCGCATCGCGCGCAGCAATGCGCGCGCCGGAAACGAGGTGCGATGTCCCGGCAGATCAATCATCGGCGCCGACAGCACGATGCGGTCGAACCAACGTCTGCCGGCGTGCGCGACCCGTAGCAGCACCGCGCCACCCATCGAATGCGCCAGCGCGAAGTACGGCGGCGGGCAATCCGGCAGTACCACCTGCTCCACGAAGGCCTGAACGTCGATTTCGTAGTCGGAGAAATGGCGCACGTAACCCTTGCGCCCGTCACGCAGCTGGTGCTGCGAATGGCCCTGTCCGCGCCAGTCGATGACAGCGACGGCAAAACCGCGGTCGCGCAGATCGCGCACGGTCTCGAAATATTTTTCGATCTGCTCGCTGCGTCCGGTAAACACGCAGACCGTTCCCTTTCGCCCCGGCGGCGGGGCCCAGCGTGCAAAGCGCAATCCGACTCCGTCGGAGGTCTTGATGGTGCCGCTGACGTAGTCCTCCGGAACGGGATTGGCAGGAATCGAAACGAGCGTCATGAGCGGACCGCGGTGGGCGCAAAGCCCCTGAAAACAAGGGCGGGAGCGTCAAAAAAGCAAGAGTGTCCTGCCCTCTTGAACGCATTTGGAGTTCTCCCATATCACCTCTGTGCAGGCCGCTACCAGTGCTCCGGAACCGGATCATCAGGCTGCACACAGACGAAAGCCCGGCCCGATTGGCGGGCGGGTTCATTCAACGTCGCTCAATGGAGGACTACCCTATGCGTACTTTCGACCTCACCCCGTTTTATCGTTCCACCGTCGGCTTCGATCGGTTCTTCAACCAGCTCGACCAAGCCAATGGTGATGCGCCCGGCTACCCGCCCTATAACATCGAGCGCACCGGCGAGAACGCGTATCGCATCAGCGTCGCCGTCTCCGGTTTCGCCCAGAATGAGCTCTCCATCGTCGCGAAGGAAAACACGCTGACGATCAAGGGCGAGAAGGTCGCCAACGAAAACGGAAAGGGCAAATCCGAGGTGCTGTATCGCGGCATCGCGGCGCGCGCGTTCGAGCGTGCATTCCAGCTTGCCGATTTCGTTCTGGTAAAGAACGCCTCGCTCGAGAACGGCCTGCTCCACGTCGATCTCGTCCGCGAGATTCCGGAAGCCAAGAAGCCCCGCAGCATTCCGATCGCGACCAGCGCGCCCTCCGCGCCGGTGGTCGAGAACACAGTCGAGAAGGCGGCAGCCTGATCCGAACCTCTTTCGACAATCACGGTTGTTGAATGCGAAAGCGTCCCGGTTGCCGGGGCGCTTTTGTTTTGGCGTGATCGACTATCGTGTCCTCAATGCGTTTGCGGGGAACAAGCGGCCCGGATTGCTGTTCTAGAATCGGAAACAGAAAAGAGAACGGCTGATGTCACTCCGCGAGACGTGTCTATGTGTTGGTCTCGCCGTCGGCCTGATGAACGCCGCAGCGTTCGGCACCGAAATGAAACCGGCCGCGATTGACGCCGCCAAGCCATTGGGAAAGACGCTTCCGCATGACAAGCCCACGCCGCTGGGTGTCCGACTTCAGCTTCTGCTCGACCGCGCGCATTTCTCGCCGGGCGAGATCGACGGCAAGTTCGGAGAGAACGCCAGGAAGGCACTGCGAGCCTACGCTGAGTCCCGGCAATTGCCGAGCTCTGATGCCCTGACCGACGACATCTGGACCAAACTGCGTGAGGACGACCGTCCAGCCACCACGACGTACGTCATCACTGATAAGGACGTTGCAGGCCCGTTCCTGCGCCGCCTACCTTCAAAGCTGGACGACATGAAGGGCATCTCGAAGATGAGCTTCACCAGCCCGCGCGAGCAGCTGGCCGAAAGGTTTCACATGAGCGAGGGACTGCTGGCCGCCCTCAACCCCGGCGAGCGCTTCGACCGCGCCGGCGAAACCATTGCCGTCGTGGACACCGGCGGCGACATGAAGGGCGGGTCCCCGAAGGCCGACAGGATCGAGGTCGACAAGAGCCGGCAGACGGTGAAGCTGTTCGACAAATCGAACGCCCTGATCGGATTCTATCCCGCGACCGTCGGTAGCGAGGACAAGCCGTCTCCGACGGGCACTCTGAAGGTGACGGAAATCAATCTTAACCCGATCTATCGCTACAATCCGAAATACCATTTCAAGGGCGTTCGGTCGCGCACGCCCTTCACGATCAAGCCCGGTCCAAACAACCCGGTCGGCATCGTCTGGATCAACCTGTCCGGCGAGGGCTACGGCATCCACGGCACGCCCGCGCCGGACAAGGTCTCCAAGACGGAGTTCGCATGGTTGCGTGCGCCTCACCAACTGGGACGCGCAACGCGTCGCGGACAGTGTCACCAAGGGCACCCCGGTCGCCTTCGTGGACGCCGACGATGAGGCGCGGGCCGCTCGGGCGACGAAATAAGGCGCTCGCAGCGCAAATCACGCAGGCGATGCATTCCGATCCTCGTTGCGGCCGCGCGAGTCGGCGGCAAGACAGAAAAGTCCGCCGGCCTGCTAACCGTTATGGCCCCTGTCCGCTGCCGCGCGTCAGTCCAGCCCCTGCACCGGCGGCATGGTTTGGGTCGGCTCGATCGTCATCGAGGTTTTTGCTTCCACAGGTGTAGCCGCGACGGCCACCGGTTTCGCCTCGGCCGGCTTCTCCTGCACAGCGGCCGCTTGCTGTGGTAGCGCGGCCGGCTTCGGCTTGGCGGCCATAGGCTTCGGCGCGACAACAGCATGCGGTGCGGGCTTGGGCAGCGGCACCGCTGACAGCGAGCGGCTGGCGTATCGCTGCGGGATCGATGCGGGTGGGCGCGGCGGACCGTGGCGAACTTCAATAACCCGTGGCGACGCATCGACGGGTTCATAAGTTGTCGTCAGATCATCACGGTTGTCGTGTCTCCACGCGGCCGGCATGAAGCGGAGGATACGCCCGTCTCGCGCATCGATCATCAGCCGGCCGTCATCGCCATCGGGGCTGACAACAGCGATGATGTAGACGAAGCCGCGCTGCTGCGGCGCTCCGAGCGGCGAGAATCCGCTGCTCGCGCACCACGGTGAAGACCTCCGTCACCGGCAGCAGCTGTGCGCCGTCATCTTCCACCGGCCCGGGTACCGCCGCATACGGCCCGGTCAGATCGGAAACGACGACCGCCCGCTGATCGATCTCGTATGGTGCCGGTACCTGTGCCTGAGCGCCGGTGGCGGCCATCACCGCAACGGCAGGCATGGTCAACCATCCTGTGAACAGCTTCATCGCATCGTGCTCCTGTGATCCCGTGCCCATCTGCCCTGTCCGAGCGAATTCGTTGATCGCTCCAGCGCAACTTCGCTGCGCGGGCGGAATTTCGGGACTGAATCAGGCAGTCCTTGGGCCGGATCGGGGCGTGTTTGCTTCAAATCGGGGGCGCCGCGCCCGCGGCGTTTCGGGAATAAGCGACACGCAATCAGGGACTCCCGCGCGCTTGTGTGATAGAAAAAAATTTGGCAATGTCATGGTTAGGACAGCAAGGCTGTCTTAATTTTGACGGGTCGGCTTGGCATGAGGTCTTGCCGCGAAATGCAGGCGTCTGACGTCCGGTTATGGGCATGGCAAACCGGCTTTCCGCCGAGGACGTTGGGCACCAGGTTTGAATTCTTAAAACTTCGGCTCGCGGCGTGCGAGTGGTGGCCCCAAGGTCGTCAATCGGGGTGCCGCGACCGTCCAAGGTGCGCCAAAGACGCGGATTTCGTTTCGGGATGTCAAATCCCGGCCGGGAAAGGGAACTGGACTGAGATGAGCGGGCCATCGTTCGAGCGGGAGAACATCGGGTTGAATTCACTGACAACGGATTCGGTCGCGAAACCGCTCGACCGCGCGCATGAGCACACTGGTCACGAGCACACGACCCACGAACACCCTCGTTACGAACACACCTGGCGTCCGCCGGCGGAAGGTCTCTACGACCTCTCACAGGAAAAGGATTCCTGCGGCGTCGGTTTCATCGCCAACATCAAGGGCAAGAAGTCCCATCAGATCGTCTCCGACGCGATCAGCATTCTCTGCAACCTCGAACATCGCGGCGCCGTCGGCGCCGATCCGCGCGCAGGCGACGGTGCCGGCATTCTGGTGCAGATCCCGCACGGCTTTTTTGCGCGCAAGGCCAAGGAACTTGACTTCGAATTGCCCAAGCCTGGCGAATACGCCGTGGGCGCGCTGTTCATGCCGCGCGAGACTGCATGGCGCGAGGTCATCCAGAGCATCATCGCCGACCAGATCAAGGCCGAAGGCCTGACCCTGCTCGGCTGGCGCAAGGTGCCGACCGACAACTCCTCGCTCGGCGAAACCGTGAAGCCGACCGAACCTGCCAACGTGCAGGTGTTCATCGGCCGCAATGGCGCCGTCAGGACCGAAGAGGACTTCGAAAGGCGGCTCTACATCCTGCGCAAGTCGATCTCGCAGGCGATCTACCAGCGCCGCGAGCGTGGCCTTTCCGGCTATTATCCGGTGTCGATGTCGTGCCGCACCGTGATCTACAAAGGCATGTTCCTGGCCGATCAGCTCGGCAGCTACTATCCCGACCTGCACGAGCCGGATTTCGAGTCAGCGCTGGCGCTCGTGCATCAGCGTTTCTCCACCAACACCTTCCCGACCTGGTCGCTGGCGCATCCCTATCGCATGATCGCGCACAATGGCGAGATCAACACGCTGCGCGGCAACGTCAACTGGATGGCGGCGCGGCAGGCGTCGGTGCATTCGGATCTCTACGGCAAGGACATCAACCGTCTCTGGCCTATTTCCTATGAAGGCCAGTCCGATACGGCTTGCTTCGACAACAGCCTCGAATTCCTGGTGCAGGGCGGCTATTCGCTCGCGCATGCGGTCATGATGATGATCCCCGAAGCGTGGGCCGGTAATCCCTTGATGGATGAGCAGCGCCGTGCCTTCTACGAATATCACGCGGCGATGATGGAGCCGTGGGACGGCCCTGCCGCGATCGCGTTCACCGACGGCCGCCAGATCGGCGCCACGCTCGACCGCAACGGCCTGCGCCCGGCGCGCTATCTCGTCACCAACGATGACCGCATCGTCATGGCGTCCGAGATGGGCGTGCTGAAGATTCCCGAGGATCAGATCATCACCAAGTGGCGGTTGCAGCCGGGCAAGATGCTGCTGGTCGATCTTGAGCAGGGGCGTCTCATTCCCGACGACGAGATCAAGGCCACGCTGGCGAACAGCCATCCTTATCAGGAGTGGCTCGGCCGTACCCAGGTCCAGGTCGAGAACCTGCCGGACGCGCCGGGCAAGGCGACACGCTCGAACCTGCCGCTGCTCGATCGTCAGCAGGCGTTCGGCTATTCGCAGGAAGACATCAACATCCTGATGACGCCGATGGCGTCCACCGGCGAGGAAGCCGCGGGCTCGATGGGCAACGACACGCCGATCTCGGCGCTGTCGGACCGCCCGAAGCAGCTCTTCACGTACTTCAAGCAGAATTTTGCGCAGGTCACCAACCCGCCGATCGATCCCATTCGTGAAGAGCTGGTGATGAGCCTGGTCTCGATCATCGGACCGCGGCCGAACCTGTTCGATCTCGAAGGTCTCGCCTCCACCAAGCGGCTCGAGGTGCATCAGCCCATTCTCACCGACGCCGACCTCGAGAAGATCCGCTCGATCTCGGATGTCGCCGAATCGCACTTCGTTTCCCGCACGCTCGACACCACCTTTCATGCCGGCTTCGGCGCAGCCGGCATGGAGCAGGTGCTCGACGAACTCTGCGCACGCGCGGAAGCTGCGGTGCGCGAAGGCGTCAACATCATCATCCTGTCCGACCGCATGGCCGGCACCGACCGGATTCCGATCCCCTCGCTCCTCGCCTGCGCCGCTGTGCATCATCACCTGATCCGCGTGGGGCTGCGCACGTCGGTCGGACTGGTCGTCGAATCCGGCGAGCCGCGCGAAGTGCATCACTTCGCCTGTCTCGCGGGCTATGGCGCCGAGGCGATCAACCCCTATCTCGCGTTCGAGACCATCATCGCGATGAAGGACCGCCTGCCCAGCAGTCTCGACGACAAGGAAATCGTCAAGCGCTACATCAAGTCGATCGGCAAGGGACTGCTCAAGGTGATGTCGAAGATGGGCATCTCGACCTACCAGTCCTATTGCGGCGCGCAGATCTTCGACGCCGTCGGATTGAAGGCGGATTTCGTCGCAAAGTATTTTGCCGGCACACACACCCGCATCGAGGGCGTCGGCCTCGTGGAAATCGCGGAAGAAACCGTGCGCCGCCATGCCGACGCATTTGGCGACGTGCAGATCTACAGGACTGCGCTCGATGTCGGCGGCGAATATGCCTACCGCACGCGCGGCGAGGATCACGCCTGGACCGCGGAGTCGGTGTCCAACCTGCAGCACGCCGTGCGCGGCAATTCGCTGGAGCGCTATCGTGCCTTCGCCAAAGTCCTCAACGAGCAATCCGAGCGGCTGCTGACGCTGCGCGGCCTGTTCAAGCTCAAGATCGCCGAGGACGAAAAGCGAAAGCCGGTGCCGCTCGACGACGTCGAGCCGGCCAAGGATATCGTCAAGCGCTTTGCCACCGGCGCGATGAGCTTCGGTTCAATCTCGCGCGAGGCGCATACTACACTCGCAATCGCGATGAACCGCATCGGCGGCAAATCCAATACCGGCGAAGGCGGCGAGGAAGCTGACCGTTTCAAGCCGATGCCGAACGGCGACAGCATGCGCTCCGCGATCAAGCAGGTCGCCTCGGGGCGCTTCGGCGTCACCACGGAGTATCTCGTCAACTCCGACATGATGCAGATCAAGATGGCGCAGGGCGCCAAGCCCGGCGAAGGCGGCCAGTTGCCCGGCCATAAGGTCGACGCCACTATCGCGCGCGTGCGCCACTCGACGCCCGGCGTCGGCCTGATCTCGCCGCCGCCGCATCACGACATCTATTCGATCGAAGACCTCGCGCAGCTCATCTACGACCTGAAGAACGTCAATCCGGACGGCCTGGTCTCGGTCAAGCTCGTCTCCGAGATCGGCGTCGGCACGGTCGCGGCGGGCGTCGCCAAGGCCCGCGCCGATCATGTCACCATCTCCGGCTTCGAAGGCGGCACCGGCGCAAGCCCCCTCACCTCGATCAAGCATGCCGGCAGCCCGTGGGAAATCGGCCTCGCCGAAACCCACCAGACGCTGGTGCGCGAGAAGCTGCGTTCGCGGATCGTCGTACAGGTCGACGGCGGCTTCCGTACCGGACGCGACGTCGTGATCGGCGCACTGCTCGGGGCCGACGAGTTCGGCTTCGCCACCGCGCCCTTGATCGCGGCCGGCTGCATCATGATGCGCAAGTGCCATCTCAACACCTGTCCGGTCGGCGTCGCGACGCAGGACCCGGTGCTGCGCAAGCGATTCACCGGCCAGCCCGAGCACGTCATCAACTACTTCTTCTTCGTCGCCGAGGAAGTGCGCGAGATCATGGCGCAGCTCGGCTACCGCACCTTTAACGAGATGGTGGGCCAGACCCAGATGCTCGACCAGACCGCGCTGGTGACGCACTGGAAGGCCAAGGGCCTCGACTTCTCAAAGCTGTTCTATCGGCAGAAGGAAGCACCAGGCCAGAAGATCTATCACGCCGAGGCGCAGAACCATCATCTCGAGAAGGTGCTGGACCGCACGCTGATCGAGAAGGCGCAAGCCCGCGCTCGATCGCGGCGCGCCGGTGAAGATCGAGGCCGAGATCAACAACACCGACCGTTCAGCCGGCGCGATGCTGTCGGGTACGGTCGCGAAGATCTATGGTCATACCGGCCTGCCGCTCGATACCATCCATGTCAGCCTGAAGGGCACCGCGGGACAAGCCTTCGGCGCCTGGCTCGGGCGCGGCATCACCTTCGACCTCGAAGGCGAAGGCAACGACTACGTCGGCAAGGGCCTCTCCGGCGGCCGCATCATCGTGCGCCCACCCGCGATCTCCGGCATCGTGCCGGAAGAGTCGATCATCGTCGGCAACACCGTGATGTATGGCGCCATCGAAGGCGAGTGCTACTTCCACGGCGTCGCGGGCGAACGTTTTGCCGTGCGCAACTCGGGGGCTGTGGCCGTCGTTGAAGGCGCGGGCGACCACTGCTGCGAATACATGACCGGCGGCATCGTCGTGGTGCTGGGCAAGACCGGGCGCAATTTCGCGGCCGGCATGTCCGGCGGCGTCGCCTACGTGCTCGACGAGGATGGCGAATTCCCAAAACTGTGCAACCTCGCGATGGTCGAACTCGAGCCGGTGCTCTCGGAAGAGATGATCAACGCCGGCACCTACCATCACACCGGCGACCTCGAAGCGCACGGCCGGGTCGATGTGTTCCAGAACCTACTGGACTCCGACGTCGAGCGACTGCACGTGCTGATCACCCGCCACGCAAAACTTACCGGCTCGAAACGCGCCACCGACATCCTCGCGAACTGGAAGGTGTTCGTGCCGAAATTCCGCAAGGTAATGCCGGTGGAATACCGCCGCGCGCTGAAGGAAATGAAGTCCAACGCGGACGCCGAGCCGAAAATCGCGATCGGGGCGTAACATCAACAGCGTCATTCCGGGGGCGCGCAGCGCGAACCCGGAATCTCGCAACAGCAGAAAACGAGATTTCGGGTCGGCGCCAAGTGGCGCATCCAGGAATGACGAAGCGAAGAAGTTGCAGGGGCATCAGGTTCGATGGGCAAGATTACGGGTTTTCTGGAAATCGAGCGGCACGATCGCAAGTACGCGCCGGTTGCGGAGCGCGTGAAGAATTTTGACGAGTTCGTGATTCCGCTGACCGAGAAGGAAACGCGCGACCAGGCCGCGCGCTGCATGAACTGCGGCATTCCCTATTGCCACGGCACCGGCTCGGTCGCGCCGGGCACGCCCGGCTGTCCGGTCAACAACCAGATCCCCGACTGGAATGACCTCGTCTACAACGGCAACTGGGAAGAAGCCTCGCGATCGCTGCACTCGACCAACAATTTTCCGGAATTCACCGGCCGCATCTGCCCGGCGCCGTGCGAAGCCTCATGCACGCTGAACATCGACGACAACCCCGTCACCATCAAGACCATCGAATGCGCCATCGTCGACCGCGCCTGGGCCAATGGCTGGCTGAAGCCGGAGGTCGCCGCGCAGAAGACCGGCAAGAAGATCGCGGTGGTCGGCTCAGGTCCGGCAGGCCTCGCCTGCGCACAGCAACTCGCGCGCGCCGGTCACGAGGTGCACGTCTACGAGAAGAACGCCAAGGCAGGCGGCCTGCTCCGCTATGGCATACCCGACTTCAAGATGGAAAAGCAGATCATCGACCGCCGCCTCGCCCAGATGCAGGCCGAGGGCGTCACCTTCCATTATGGCAAGGCGATCGGCGGCAGCTCGGCGAACGCGATCGACCCGGCGCAGCTTGTCAGGGATTATGACGCCGTGGCTTTGACCGGTGGCGCGGAGGCCTCGCGCGATCTGCCGATTTCCGGCCGCGATCTCGCCGGCATTCATTTCGCGATGGACTTCCTGCCGCAGCAGAACCGTCGCGTCGGCAACGAGAAGGTTGGCGCGCCGGATATTCTCGCCGGCGGTAAGCATGTGGTGGTTATCGGAGGAGGCGACACCGGCTCCGACTGCATCGGCACCTCGTTCCGGCAGGGCGCCAAGTCGGTGACGCAGCTCGAAATCATGCCGGCGCCGCCTGAGCATGAGAACAAGGCGCTGACCTGGCCGAACTGGCCGTTGAAGATGCGTACGTCATCGAGCCAGGCCGAAGGTGCCAAGCGCGACTACGCGGTGCTGACACAGAAGTTTTCAGGCAACGACGGCAAGGTGACGAAGCTGCATTGCGTCCACGTCGACGACAAATTTCAGCCGGTCGCCGGCAGCGAATTCGAGCTCGATGCCGATCTCGTGCTTCTAGCGATGGGCTTTGTCCATCCGGTGCATGACGGCCTCTTGAAGACGCTCGGCCTCGACCTGGACCAGCGTGGCAACGTCCGCGCCAACACCAGCGACTACCAGACCTCGCTGCCCAAGGTCTTTTCGGCCGGCGACATGCGCCGCGGCCAGTCATTAGTCGTCTGGGCGATCCGGGAGGGCCGGCTCTGCGCCCGTGCCATCGACCAGACGCTGATGGGAACTACCACGCTGCCACGGTAAACCGCGCAATCCGCTCTCTCATCATACGCGACCAAAAGCGCGAAGCGTGTCTTCGCGCTGCCGCATCGTGTCCATCGTCGGTCGTCAGCGGACAATCCGCCGAGTTGACGAGAATTAAGATATTCATGCGAAGATGATGGTGTCCGGTCAAGCCCGGCAATGACGGTTTTTGTTTGTTCAGAACATTTCCAAATTGGATTCCGAGACAAACTGTGAATTGATCGGAGTCGCTCGCACGTTACTCTGACGTCAAAGTGGGGATCGACGAAAGTGACGGCATCGCGTTGGGTAGTCTGCTTGATCGCCGTTATCTCGCCGCTCTCAGCGAGCGCGATGTCGCGCGGCGTTGCCATCAGCGCTGGCTCCTTCTTTGCCGCCGCCATGCGCTGCGAGGGGGAGAACCTGATCACGCCTGGTCAGGCCAGCAACCTCTTGAACGCGCTTGCGCCCTATCTTTCGAAGTCTGACAAGGCCAACATGATGGCGGGCGGCGCGCGCGGCGCAAAAGACTCGCAGGTGTTTGTAGAAGCCGAGAAAAAGTGGATGACCTTCACGCCCGATGCCACGGGCTGCTACCACGTACAGAGCGTGCTCGACGACTACAAAGCGCAACTCCGCGAGTGAGACCGCGACAACCCCGCGTCCCTTCCGGCCGGTCTATCGCGAGAACAGGCCCGAGAAGAATCCGGACGGTCCAACATTGGCCGGCGGTCGCGGCGGCCCGGCGTGTTGTTTCGGCGCCGGTTGGGAAGGTGGCGAGCGTCCGAACAGTCCGTTTGACTCGGCCTGCTCCGTCGGATGGACTTGGCGCGGCTTCTTCGCCTTGGGCGGCGAAGCAGGATTTATGGCATCCGGCGCAGCCGTGGCGACGGGCGAATCGCCCTTGGCGGACTCGATACCGACCTCGCGGCGCGGCCAGACGAAATCGTCGGCACGCCCGGCCGGCGCGGACAACGGTTCGCCCTTGACCAGCGTTCGCGCGGCCAGCGCATCGACTGCGGCCGGACGGGTGCCGGGGCCGCCGAGCAACTGATCGGTCCCGACCGAGGACGCCACCAAGGGCATGATCGGTCCGGCGAGCGGGCGCGGCACGGGCTGTCCCGGTTTGACGTCGGTGTCGGGCGTTCCGGGCTCGGTGGGGAGTGCGATCGGGCCGGACCGTGCCGCTAGCACGCGCGTGATCTCACGCTCGACATAGTGCGCGAGCTTACGCGCGCCAGCCCTTGTGAAGTACACACCGTCGTAGGAGCGCAACCTGCGGATCTGGCCCTCGAAGTCCGGACCTTGCTGGATGTAGCGGCCGGCCTCGTCGACGAAGCCGTCCCAGATATCGACATAGGTGATGCCGGCCTTGCCCGCGGCCTCGCGATAGAGGGAGTCGAGGAACAACATGTCGGAGGTCGATTTCGGGCCGCGCACGGCGGGGAGACCGACCCAGAGCACCGGCACGCCCTTCGACTTGAGGACGGCGATCATCTCGTCGATCTTCTTGTTGTAGAGTTCGAC
Organism: uncultured Alphaproteobacteria bacterium; assembly: GCA_963764445.1. Taxonomy (GTDB): domain Bacteria; phylum Pseudomonadota; class Alphaproteobacteria; order Rhizobiales; family Xanthobacteraceae; genus Nitrobacter. Next base: position 166,184 of record CAVXSV010000016.1, on the reverse strand, counting down.
CCAGCGGTCGCTGCGGAATTCCGCCATGCCGTTGCGCGATCGGGCGCTCTTCTCCGGCGCCACGATCGCGGACGGATCGCCGTCGGCATCGTCGGGCGGCAATTCGGAATCCGCCGGCTTGTCATCGGGCTTGGCGGCATCGGCCGCGTCGGCCTTGTCCTTCTTGTCAGTCTTGTCCTTGTCGGTCTTTTTCTTGTCTGTCGCCTTGCCTTCCTTCCTTTTCCGGCGTTTCGCGAATCGACGTGCGGTCGTGCAGGCCGAGCATGACGACGATGGCATCCGGTTTTTCGGTCGCAAGAATGGTTTTTGCCGCAGCCTCCCAATCGGCGGGTTCGCCCTTGGGCTGATAGCGAATGAGGCCTGAGACAGTCTTTTGCTTACGGATCACGCCCATGTCGGGCGTTTCGTTGAAGGCATCCTCTAGACCGTAAGCAAGCCAGTCGGCCATGGCGTCGCCGAGCACCAGCACATTGCGCTCGGGCGCGGTGTCGCGTTTTTCGGGCGGCGGCGCGTGCGAAAAATTCTCGGCCGGCCGCTGCTGCTGCTGCTTGCTGTTGCTGCTGCTGCTTCGGCGCCTGTTGCTGGAATGGTGCAAAGAACGGATTGCTATCGCCGTCGAACCAGCCGCCTCCGCCGCGATGCGACGGCGCCGGACGCTGCTGGAAACCGAAATTGAAAAACTGTGCCGATGCGGGCGCGGCGACCAGCGTCGCAATAACGATGGCCAGCGCGATCAACGGTCCACGTTCGGTCAGTCTGCGCAGCAGTGATCTCGGTCCGGACATGTGCTCGATCGCAAAGAGAGTATGGCAAAGACTATAACAGCGGAATCGGGCCGCAAGCGGGCGGCTTTCACCTCATAAACCGGGCATTGGCCTGCGACGTCAAGAGTTCGCCCATGCGCCGTTCCGGAAGGGTTACTGCCGCACTTTTGACGGACTTTTACCGCCGCCGCAGCCGTTCCAGCACATCGGACGATGCAAATCCATCGGCCGGCGCCCCGATCGAGGCCTGAAAGCTGCGCAACGCCTCCCGGGTCTGTCCGCCGATCTGGCCGTCGGGGGTTCCGCGATAGAAACCGCGCTGGGCCAGAAGCTGCTGTAATTCGAGCCGCTCGGCGCGTGACAGCACCCGTTCCTGGCGCGGCCACGGCTGGACGAACGGCGCTCCGCCGCGCAGCCGGTCGGCAAAATGGCCGATCGCCAGCGCATAGGCTTCCGCCGGGTTGTACTTCATGAAGACCCGAAAATTCTGCAACATCAGGAAGCCCGGCCCTTCGGCACCGGCCGGCGCAAGCAGATAGGCGCGGTCGGCGGGATACGGGAACGCCTTGTTGCCCGCGCGTCGGATGCCGAGATGCTCCCACTGGGCGAGCGTCATCGCCTTGGCGCGATCCGCCAGCATGTAGTTGAAGTTTTGGGGCACCACGACCTCGTATCCCCAGCTCTTGCCGGCCTGCCAGCCGTCCTTCCTGAGATTGTTCGCGGTGGACGCGATCAGATCGGCGGGGTCGTCAACCACGTCGCGGCGGCCGTCGCCGTCGCCATCGACCGCGTAGCGCTTGAACGCCGTCGGCATGAACTGCGTAGGGCCGAACGCACCCGCCCATGAGCCGCGCATCTGCTCCGGCCGAAGATCACCTCGGTTGAGAATTTCCAGCGCCGAAAGGAATTCGTCGCGGAAATATTTCTGACGGCGACCGACGCAGGCCAGCGTCGCGGTGGATTGCAGCACGCTGCGATCGCCCATCTGGGTCGAATAATTCGAACTCGATGCCCCAGATTGCCGCGATCGCGTAACGATCAACGCCAGAGGCTTTTTCGACCGCGTCGAACTGCGGCTTGTAGGTCGCGAGTATCTCCCGGCCCCTTGCGAGCCTCGCGTCGTTGACCAGGATGTCCAGATAGTCCCAGATCGCCTTGGTGAATTCAGGCTGCGAGTCCATCAAGTCCATGATGCGCAGGTCAGGCGACAGTCCCGCGGTGAAGCGCTCGAAATTCTCACGTGTAACCTGACGGCGTGCTGCGTCGGGCCACATGGCCGCAACGCAATTCGGGAAATTCGCGGCGGCCTCGCGAATCGCGTTCGCGGTCATCAGAGGATGGCCCGATGCGCCATCCTCGCCGCTCCAGGGCAACGCCGCCGAACTCGCGGGCTGCGCTGGCGGTGGCTGCAGTTCTGCCGATCCGCCGCGCGACGCCTGGGACGCGCCCTGCCCGCCCCTCGCGAGCGAGCCGGTGAACATGTTATCGAGAAAACCTTGGAGTCCGCCGCCATTCGATGTCTGCGCGCGCGTCGTCTCCGGGCAGCGCAAGCACCGCAAGCGCCACGACTACCGCCAGCATTCCCGTTCCGCGCATTCGTACCTGCATCATCAAGACCATGCCTGACCCATATCGATGAGTATTCCCGATCTCAGGAGGCCCTGTCACGGTTTCCATCGGCTTAACGGCGAGTCTTTTTTCACGGCCAGGTGACGACAATTGGTCGCGGTTACACCCGATACGGCTCACACCGACGGCGGATTGCGTTCGCCTGCAGGTCTGGCGCGCCGATCATACATCCGCCTTTGTTCCCGGCTGCAAACCGGCTAACAACACACCAACTGATCGCACTCATCCCGCCCGTAATGCAATCCGAAGAACCGATATGAAAATCCGCAAAGCCGTTTTCCCGGTCGCCGGCCTCGGCACCCGCGTCCTTCCCGCCACCAAGGCCATGCCGAAGGAAATGCTCACGATCGTCGATCGGCCGCTGATCCAGTACGTGGTCGACGAAGCCAGGGAAGCCGGCATCGAGCACTTCGTTTTCGTCACCGGCCGCAACAAGAGCACAATCGAAGATCACTTCGACTGCCAGTTCGAACTGGACGAAACGCTGAAGGCGCGTGGCAAGAAGGCCGAGATAGATCTGCTGGCGCAATTCCAGCCCGAAGCAGGCGCCATGAGTTTCACGCGGCAACAGGCGCCGCTCGGGCTCGGCCACGCGGTATGGTGCGCCCGCGACATCGTCGGCGACGAGCCCTTCGCGGTGGTGCTACCCGACGAATTGGTGCTGAACACACCGGGCTGCCTCAAGCAAATGATGCAGGCGGTGGAGACGCTCGGACCGAAATCCAACATCGTCGCGGTCGAAGCCGTGCCCGACGACATGACCCACAATTATGGCATCTGCGGCGTCGGCAAGCGCAGCGGCAACACCTTCGAGATCGACGGCATGGTGGAAAAGCCGCCAAAGGGGACGGCGCCCTCCAATCTCTCCATCACCGGGCGCTACATCCTGCAACCCCAGATATTCAAAATTCTGGAAAACCAGGAACACGGCGCCGGCGGCGAAATCCAGCTCACCGATGCCATGATCGGCCTGTCGAAATCGCAAGCCTTCTACGGCCTCGAATTCGCGGGCGAGCGCCACGACTGCGGCTCGCGCGCGGGTTTCCTGCGCGCCAACATCGCATTCGGCATGGCACGCGCGGATCTCCGCGACGGCTTGCGCGCGGAAATGAAGAAACATCTCGAGACGTGACCGCCGTGAACAGCTACGACGCCCTGCGCGATTACCTGAAACGGCAGACTGCGGTCGAGCTCGTGCTCAGTTTTGAGCAAATCGAAGAGATCATCGACGCGGCACTGCCGCGTGCGGCCCAGCGCGCGTCATGGTGGGACACAACCCGCGCGCCGGATGAAAAGATGCCGCAGCGCGAGGCCTGCATTGCGGCAGGTTATGTCGCGACGCGGCTCGACGACGGCGTCCGTTTTCGCCGCGCAGACGCCCGGCGGCCGCGCTTCAAGTAGCGCCGCGTAATCTTGGAGGGACCGGTTTCGCTCACGGATTCGTGTGCCTGGTACCCTCGGCTCGCGGGTAACAAAACCGGTGGTCTCCACGTATCTTTGGGGCATCGGCGCCGCTCTGATGACACCAAGCTAGTCGCGCACCTCTTCCCTTAAGGGCGCCCATCCGCGCAGAGGACATCATCCATGACCCGCAATCCGTTCACCCGTAACGCCCTCAGCGCCGCCGCCGTCGCCGGCACAGTTGCGTTGTCGTGGCTGCTCGCCGGACCTTCGCGCGCCGCGGAAGACGCCGTAATCATTCCGCCACCGGCCATCGACGTGAAGGCTGCCGACGGCATCCAGAGCGCCGTCGTTGCCGGCGGCTGTTTCTGGGGCGTACAGGGCGTATTCCAGCACACCGCCGGCGTGGTCAACGCCGTCTCAGGTTATGCCGGGGGCGCTAAGAAGTACCGCGGATTATGACCTAGTGAGCACCGGCACGACCGGCCACGCGGAGTCGGTCGAAATCAAGTTCGACCCGAAGCAGATCAGCTACGGCAAAATTCTGCAGATATTCTTCTCGGTGGCGCACGATCCGACCCAGCTCAATCGCCAGGGTCCGGACACCGGCACGCAGTATCGCTCGGAGATCTTTACGATCAACGGCGACCAGAAGAATGTCGCTGATGCCTATATCGCCCAGCTCAACGCCGCCAAGGTCTACAAGAAGCCGATCGTGACCAAGGTCGAAACGCTGCAGGGATTTTTCCCGGCCGAGGCCTATCATCAGGACTACCTGACGCTGCATCCCAACCAGCCCTATATTGCGTATAATGACATTCCGAAAATCCAAAATCTGAAAAAGATTTTCGCGGACAACTATATCGAGAAACCGACGCTGGTGCGCGACGCGAAGGCCACCAATTGACGCACACGCAGCATCCGAAAGGAGGATCGATGTCAGACAGCAAGACGATACCGGCCAAGATCACAAAAACGAAGACGAATGGCGCAAGGAACTGACGCCGATGCAGTACGCCGTTCTGCGCGAGAAGGCGACCGAGCGGCCGTTCTCCGGCGAATACGAGCATGAGCAGCGCGAGGGTACCTACATCTGCGCCGGTTGCGGGCAGACGTTGTTCGAATCCGATGCCAAGTTCGATTCAGGCTGCGGCTGGCCGAGTTTTACCGCGCCCGCGACAGACAGTCATGTTGATGAGGAACGCGACGACAGCCTCGGCATGATTCGCACCGAGGTGCTGTGTTCGAAGTGCGACGGCCATCTCGGCCATGTCTTCAACGACGGACCGGGCCCGACCGGTCTGCGTTACTGCATCAATTCGGCGGCCTTGAAACTCGAGCCCAAATAGCTGCCCCTGCGCCCTGAAAGCGGTCCAATCGCCGAAGTTGGCTCGAAAAGGTGAGGCCGGCGATTTAGCCATTCGACAGGGACCTGGCTGAAATCAGCGCAATTCGGCCTCGTCTCCGATCCCATGTCATTGATATCAATTATCTTATTCGGAGATATCGGATTCAGAGATATCGATATTCGGATGGCGGATTCATCATCCCGGCCTTAAAGGGTCGCAATTTCCGCCTCGCGCACCTATATAACTGGACATCATGGACATGCTGCATGGCGGGGGGCCGCCAGTGCCTTGCGCCGCAGCATTGATCGTTTTCGCGTACAATTTGTAGAGGTTCCCGCCATGGCATTCAGCTTCAAGAAATCCGCCGAACTGTTTCCCGCTGCGATCCGCAAGAAAAAGCGTGCCGGCTTTGCCTACCGCCGTTTCGACACCGCGGCCGACGCCGTGCGTTTCGCGATCGAGGAACTGCCGGCCGACTCGCTGAACGGCGCCTACCTGCAGGTGGACGAAGCCCGGTTCGACCAGAACGGCATCCGCACGCTCTATGAGAGCCAGGAATTTCCGCTGCCGCGCCGCACAGCCCGACGCCGGCGCCGGAAACCGCGTCGCAGGACGCGGCGTAACAATCTCCGCTAACGTGGCTGCCGGTCGAGCCAGCGCCGCAGCATCCGCACATTGCGGACGTTGGCGCGGAACATCACGTCGAATGCATCGCCGACCACCGGCACCACGCCGATCAGTCCGTCGAGCGCGACATTCCCGAGCATCCGCGTCGTGACATGCCACGGCGCGCCCAGCGCCCGCGCTTCACGCACGAGCCACAGCGAGATCGCGGTGGTAACGATATCGCCGATCACCGGAACCAGCCCGATCAGACCATCGATGCCGTAACGGATATTCGTTCCCGGCACGATGAAGGCGACATCGAGCAGTTTCGCAATCGCCTCGAGCCGCGCCAGCCGCTGCTCGCGCGTGAGCGGACGAAATGCCGTGCTGAACTCGAACGCAAACGGCCCCTGCTGAAAGGCCCCCTGCTGAAACGGATCGCGTCCGAATGCGCCGGGGCCGAACGGATCGGCTTCCCGCGGGTCCGAATGAACTTCGCGGCCATCCTGATCGATGACCTTTGCACGCGCCGATGACCGCCGGGACCGGGCGGTGGGACCTGAATAGATGTCATCGTTCAACATTGCGCTCACATGGGAAGGGGCAGCGGCTTTTGCAAGCTGCGTCACGCCGCCGCTGTGAACGACGGCTGCCATAACCGTTGGCGGGTGAGTGCGAATCGGCGACCTTGGACCGCCGATTTTCGAAAACGTTCAACGGATGAGGAAACGACAGATGAAGACACTTGTTGCCGCAGCCTTTCTCCTAAGCCTGTTCGCGGGCGCCGCCACCGCCATGCCGCTCGGCCCGGTCACGCAGGGTCCGCATTCGGACATCATCCAGGTCGCGGGCGGATGCGGCCCGGGCAAGCATCGCGGCACCTATGGCGGCTGCCGAAATAACTGGGCCAACCCCGCGGCACACGCCTGCCCGCGCGGCTATCACATTGGACCCGGCGGACATTGCCGCGGCAATGGTCGCTAAGGTTTGCATCAAGACGTCATAGTGCTTGACGTGCGCACGGCGGCGGACTCTTTCAGTCCACCGTTTCTGGTGCGGCGGCAGAAGGCGTGTGATCCGCGCGCTTCAACAACTCCACCGTCTTGGCCGGACTTGATCCGGCCATTCAGTCTTTCTTCGCGACGATGGGCTGACGCGCGTGGAGATCAAATTACGCAAGCTTACGAAGCCCGGCCATAACGACGCGACAATTCGTCGATTAACACCCTTGGCATCACGTCTCTTCCCCGCCCCTGTATCTCCCCATCCGTGACTTATCTCTGCCCCATTGCGACGCCACCATTTCCATTCCCGCGAATGAGGGAGCATCGCATGAGTCAAATTCCGCCGCAGAAATTCGACGCCGAATATGTCGCGCATCTGCGCGAACTGCTCGATATCGCGGTCGAGCAGATCGGGCCCGAGCATCGCACGCCCGCGACCAAAGCGAAGATGGCCGAGACCCTGGTGCGCAACGCCGCTGACGGAGTCACCGACGCGCACCATCTGATGCGGCAGGCGGTACGCGCGGGAGAAGACGGCGCAGCCTGGGGAGTGAATTTGACATTCGCGTCGCACTTGACCGCCAGCTCTGGACGCAAAGTCAAACCAAAACTCCACTGACACAACTTATATTGCTAGCGGTCCTTTGATTCCAACATTTGCCAAGACACTCGCTGAAACGGGAATGCGAATGTTGGAATCGGACCATAAGCGCCGATTATCCCACTCCACCGCAGATTGTGCGCTGCACGGCGTCACGCCCCGGACCTAACGACTGCATTCCATGCAACTGGCGCCGAAAAACCGTGCCTGCCACGCCTTCGCCACCAACTGTGCCGACGATCCGACTCGTTGATTGGGGCATTGCCAACTGACGGAGACACGCCGATGTCAGAAACTTATTTGACCGAACGCGCCGACACCTGTCGCCGCCTCGCCAGCGAAGAAGACGACGTCACCATCCGCGACCTGTTGTATCATCTCGAAAACGATTATCGCATCAAGGCGCGTCATGCACGGCGGCACGAGCAGGTGGTCGCGGCACAACAGCACGCTTGATCCTCGTCTGCTATCGCGTTCGCATCGCAATCAAGGCGCGCTCCCCGGCGCGCCTTTTTCATGGCGGTATTCGTTGGAATGAAGATGCTGCCCCGACTGACTTCGCCGATGACCTTGTCCGCAAGCGGAAAAAGTGAAACACGCGCCGAAGCCTACTCGCCCCAGGTGGTGAAGGCCTCGTTGAAGGCGCGCTCGCCGGGTGCCCCCTTCTCGATGGCGATGATGGCGCGGCGCTGATTCGTATAAACCAAAGGCACGTCGAACCACGAGCGCTCCTTCAAAAGCTGAAGATTGCGCGCGCGGTCGGACTCGACGTTGGACAGTCCGACCAGGAAGAAACCGTCGGTGACCTTCACCGCAAGCCCCGCCAGCGGCGTGCCGCGCGCCTGTTCGTTGGACTTCATCAGGATGCCCGGCACATTGGCAACGCCGCCGCCATCGAAATCCGCCGGCAGCACGAAGGTCAGCTCCGCGGTATGGCTCGCCGGCAGCGACGTGTCGGTGTTGCGGCGGAACGACATTGTCATCTTGAACTTGCGTTCGGGTATCTCGATGTCGGCACGCACGGCGATCTCCGGCGTCTTGCCGGCGGCGCCCTTCACCTGCTCGGTGCGCCACACCACTGTGCCGACATATTGCTTGCCCTTGGGATCGTTGGGATCCTCGTCATACAGCACGACGCGCTGTGCCACCGGCGCAACCGTTTCCGATGACGACGGCTGACCGACCCGATCGGTGATCTTCGGTTTCGGCCCCGGTGTCACCGGCTTTGCCGCCTCGGCCGTCTGGTCCGGCGACGACGTGAATAGCCCGCGCACCGTCGAGACCGCCTTCGGCCCCCAGACGATGCCGGCGCCCGCCAGGATCAGCACGAGGCCGACGGCGATCGCGCTCTTGAAAGGAAAGCTACCGCCGGACAGGCGGCGCGGTTTTGCGCGGCTGCGGTCGGGCCGCGGGCGCGGCGCGGGCGGCGGCTGGTAGCGCGCTGCCTCGTCGGGCGATTCATCGTAGGAATACGGCACGTCGGACGAGCCGCGATCCTCCAGACTCGGCTCCAGCCGGTCAAATTCGGGTGACGGCGAGGGCACGTTGGCATAGGTGCGGCGAGCCGAGCGGCTGGCCTGCGCCGCTGCGCGGCCGAGATCGTCGGCATCCGCAGTGACATCACGGAAGCCGCGCATCCCCGGCACCGGAGGCTGCGACGGCGGACCCGATTCGGGATTGCGGCGCGGCGGGCCCTGCCGCTCGCGGGAGGGCGGCGCCTGATCCTGCATCGGAACCGGCGGCGCGGGTGACTGCCGCGACGGCGGCGGCGGATTGGTTTGGTCGGCGCGCAGGTTGCGCGGTTGAGGCGTTACATTGGCGCGCGGACGGCCGGGCGGCGGCGACGCGGCCCCGGCATCCTGCGACTTCGTCGCCGCGCGGGTCGAGGCACGAAATGCATCGCCCGAGCGCGAACCACTACCACGCGAGGCCTCGCGAGCGCGCTGGGCGGCCTCGGACTCGATCTTGCGCACGGCCTCTTCCAGCGACAGCCGCTCGCGTGTGATTTCGGATTCGCTCAAGGGAGGCTCGACGCTGCGGAGCTGCGCGATCAGCGCGGTCCGCGCCCGCTCATAGAGCGCACGCCGCTGCTCGCCGGGCGCGCTGGCGTCCAGTCCGGCGATAGCACGCGCGATCAGCGGGTAATAATCAGCCATATCTCTTCAATGTTGCAAACATTAGCCTTGAACGCATTGCCGTAACATCTCGTTAAGTCGTCAAGCCTCGAACGGGTTCTGGACCAGGATGGTGTCCTCGCGCTCAGGGCTGGTGGACAGCAGAGCCACCGGGCACCCCACCAGTTCCTCGATCCGTCGGACGTACTTGATGGCCTGGGCCGGCAGGTCGGCCCATGAGCGGGCATTGGCGGTCGGCTCCTTCCAGCCCTCAATGGTCTCGTAGAGCGGCTCGACTGCGCGCCTGCGCGCCCTCGCCCGCCGGCAAATGGTCGATTTCCTTGCCGTCCAGTCGGTAGCCGGTGCAGACCTCGATGCTGTCGAAGCCATCGAGGATATCGAGCTTGGTCAGCGCCAGGCCGTGGATACCGCAGGTGCGCACGGTTTGCCGCACCAGCATGGCGTCGAACCAGCCGCAGCGCCGCTTGCGCCCGGTATTGACGCCGAACTCCTTGCCGCGCTGGCCGATCAGTTCGCCGATCTCGTTGGTCAGCTCAGTCGGGAACGGCCCCTGGCCGACGCGTGTCGTGTAGGCCTTGCAGATGCCGAGCACGTAGCCGAGCGCGCTCGGACCCATTCCGGTGCCGGTGGCGGCTTGGGCTGCGACCGTGTTGGACGAGGTGACGTAAGGGTAGGTGCCGTGATCGACGTCGAGCAACGCGCCCTGCGCGCCCTCGAACAGGATACGCTTGCCCTCGCGGCGCTTGTGATCGAGCAGATTCCACACGCTGTCAGCATAAGGCAGCACCCGCGGCGCAATTGCGGCGAGATCCTTCAACAGCGCGCCGCTGTCCACTTCCGCGATGCCATGTCCCCGGCGCAGCGCATTGTGATGCGCAAGCAGCCGCTCGATCTTGTGCGGCAGGGTCTGCGGGTCGGCGAGGTCCATCAGGCGGATGGCGCGTCGGCCGACCTTGTCCTCGTAGGCCGGGCCGATGCCGCGCTGCGTGGTGCCGATCGCCGTCGCCGCGCTGGCGTTCTCGCGGAGGCTGTCCAGTTCGCGATGCAGCGGCAGGATCAGCGTGACGTTCTCGGCGACGCGCAGGTTGTCGGGGCTGATTTTCACGCCCTGCGCGGTGAGCTTGGCAACCTCGTCGATGAAAGCCTGCGGATCGAACACCACGCCGTTGCCAATGACCGACAGCTTCGAGGGTCGCAGCACACCCGAGGGCAGCAGGGCCAGCTTGTAGGTATTGCCATTGATGACGAGCGTGTGGCCGGCATTATGGCCACCCTGGAAGCGGACGACGATATCCGCCTGCTCCGACAACCAGTCAACGATCTTGCCCTTTCCCTCGTCACCCCATTGGGCACCGACGACGACAACGTTGGCCATTTCGCGGGTATTCCTTGTGAGGCGTGTCTAGTGTCCGAATCCGAAGTTCGCCTCATTGTGCAGCGCCATACGTTGCGAACTTCGGATTCGAAGGACACTTGGCCGCTCGCGTGCGAGGCGTCCCTTCGGATAAAGGAAGCGGGAGGTGGACGCAAGCCGGAATGGCCGCCAAAAGCCCCGAACATTGCCTCCAAACCATTGATTTCCCCTGAAAATCCAAATTCAGACCGGAGCCGAGACTTCGTCTCCGGCTTGCTGTTTGGACGGGAACGGCGTCACGGGTCCGCGATGATCGTCCGCATCCCCCGCACCGAAATGTGTTCTCGACGCGCAGGCCCGATACAACCGGCTGCTTGCGCGGGTCCCTCACCTGCCACAGTTTCGGGCAACGCTTGGCGGTCAAGGCTTGGGCAGCCGCGCAAATGATCAGACGAAAATTGGAGCAACTACAGATGTTCAGTCCGGTGTCTCGCCATGCCTGCGTCACAGCGGTGCTGCTGGGGTTGCTGCTTCCGGCCGCGGCTGCCTATGCGGACGATGCGGCCCACGGCGTGCCGTCCCATCAGGCGGACGCGAAGCCGCCCGGCCCGAAGGGTGACGGCGACAACGCGCACGGCGGTGCTACCGCAACCGCGACCGACCATCGCCGCCTACCACCGGAATCCGTAACCAAGCACACACTCGCGCTGCCCGGCCGCACGCTAGCCTTCACCGCGACCGCAGGCGCGATTCGTATTTTCGACGACAAGGGCGAACCCCAGGCGGACATCGCCACGACAGCCTATCAGCTCGACGGCGCCGATCCCCGCAGCCGCCCGGTGACTTTCGTATTCAACGGCGGGCCTGGTGCGTCCTCGGCGTGGCTGCAACTCGGCAGCAACGGCCCGTGGCGCATCGCGATGGATAGCAGCAGCGCCGGTTCCTCCGCCCCGCCGGCACTCGTGCCGAATGCCGAAACCTGGCTCGACTTCACCGATCTCGTGTTCATCGATCCGCTCGGCACCGGCTACAGCCGCATGGTCGCGAGCGCCGACGACGCGAAAAAACATTTCTTCACGGTCGATGGCGATGTGGCTTCGATCGCGCTGGTGATCCGCCGCTGGTTGGAGAAATCCGATCGGATGCAGTCGCCGAAATTCATCACGGGCGAAAGCTATGGCGGCATTCGTGGGCCGAAGATCGTGCGCAACCTGCAGACACGGCAGGGCATCGCCGTCAACGGACTGGTTCTGATCTCGCCGGCGCTGGACTTCAGCGACGTGCTGGGCACTGGCATGACGCGGTTCGTGGCGAGCCTTCCGAGCATGGCGGCGGTCGCGCGTGAGAAGGAGAAAGGCGGAACGCTGACCCGTGCCGACATGGCCGACGCCGAGGCCTATGCGCGTGGCGAATTCCTGACCGATCTCGTCAAGGGGCAGGCCGACGCGGATGCGACGCGGCGGCTCACCGACCGCTTCGCCGCGCTGACGGGCATCGATCAGGCAGAAAGCCGCCGCCTCGCTGGGCGATTCGATGTCAGCGAATTCCGCCGTGCCTTCGATCGCCGCAACGGCAAGGTGACAGGGCGCTACGATGGATCGGTGCTGGGCTTCGATGCATATCCCGAACTCAAGCTCCGACGACTTCAACGATCCCTCGGAGGAGCCGCTGCTCGCGTCGCTGACGGGAGCGGCGTTCGAACTCTATGCCCACAAGTTGAACTGGCGGCCCGAAGGTTCTTATGAATTGCTCAGCCGCACCGTCAACCGGGAATGGGATTTCGGCAAGAACCGGCACTCCGTCCAGTCGGTGTCCGACATCCGCGAACTGCTCGCTGCCGACCCCAAATTGAAGCTCCTGGTCGCGCATGGATTGTTCGATCTGGCGACGCCGTATTTCGGCAGCAAAATCCGCCTTGATCAACTGCCGACCTTCGGCTCGCGCGACCGCGTCAAGCTCGTGGTCTATCCCGGCGGCCATATGTTTTACTCGCGCGACGGTTCGCGGCAGGCGCTGCGCGACGAAGTTCGCGCGTTGATGAAGTGATGCGGCCTACAGGCGCGCGGTTTGTCGCCTCCGAAATGTGACCGCGCGGTCCGCGTCTATCGCCCGGGCAGGTCGATCGGCTCGCAATTGGAGCGACCCGACATCACGCAGTCCTGAATTTGGCTTGCGGACCTCAATTCGCGCGCCAGCCAAAGTCCGACCAACAGCAGAACCGCAGCGATGACCAGCCCGGCCAGCGCACCGCGACGGCTGCCGCCCGGCTCGGGATCGTTTTGCGGCGCGGGTTTACCCATCAGACGAGCCGTTCATGGACCGGACGCCGCCGGCATGGCAGATTTCCCGCCAGCATTTTCATGGCAAAAACAGCCGTCGCAAATTTTCTCGCCGCACCGGGCGATCATGACATCAGGGTCAGGTCGCAATGTCAAACCACGCAACGCAGGCGCTGCGACTAGAGCGATGCTACGCGATCCGGCGCGGCTGACGCGGTTTGCCCTGCGCGCATTCCAGCGCCGCACGATCCCACTTGGCGGCATCCGCGGCCGCTTCATAGGTTGTCTGCAAGAATTGCAGCAGCGCATCGTCGGGCGACGGTGCGCTGCGTACCGCATCGTATGGCAGCAAGAATTCACCAAGGTCCTTGCTGAAGAATGCCGCATCCGGGCGGACGCGCGCTGACGCAAATCCCTCCGGTGCGGGATACGCGTAGGAATAGAACGCCGGATAATCGATCGCGCCACCGCCGGGCCAGAAGCCGGCGCTGCTCACCTCGTGCGAATAGGCTTCGCGCGCGACATCGTCCGGAAGGTGGGGAATGCCGCCCGGATGCGGCGGCGCGCGGCGGCCGGAAAATCGCGTCACCGCGAGATCGAAGCTGCCCCAGAAGAAATGCACTGGACTGCACTTGCCAAGGAAGGCGGTGCGGAATTGCCCGAAGACGCGATCGGTGCTCGCCAGCACGCGCCAGAAACGCTGAGCCGCAGCCGCGTCGTACGAGACGTGCTGCCGGTCGTCACGGAAGCGAACCGCATCCGCGATCTCGTTCGGCATGTCATCGATCGTCACCTCGATGCCGAGATCTGCCAGCGCCGCCATCACGGCGGCATAGAAAGCGGCAACAGATTGCGGCTGCAAACGGCAATTGCCGCCGTGCACCGTCGCTTGTGGCGATGACCAGGACGTGATCGAGAAAATCGAAATCGATCTGGAAGGAGCGCGCGCCATCTGGAATTGGCGAAGTCGTCAACCCGCGCGCGGTGACATAGAGCGCGACATGCCAGGAATGATTGAGCCATGGCGTACGGACAAGCCGGACCTTGCCGACGATCTGCGTCCATAACTGCAAGGTCTCGCAGGTGTCACGCCACGCGCCATAGGGCAATTCCGGCCACGGCTCGATCTGATGCAAAGACTCAGTCATGTCTCGCCCGCGATCACATTGACATTCGACACATGCTACACTGCTCCTCCGGCAAACGTGAGCGCAATTGCGCGATCTTCGAAACTGAATTGACAATGGCTGCCACCGAACATACTTCCAGCGCCGTGCCGTCAAGCTACTGGTTCGCCAACCAGCCATATTTTCTACTGAGTTTGACCGCTGGCGATCGCCTTCCTCGGCGAGCAACTGCATCTGTTCATCTGGTCGGCTACGCGATGGTGCTGACCGGCGTGTTCATCACGGCGCGCGTCTAGAGCATTTTCCGGCTAAGTGGAATCCGGTTAGCCGTAATGCTCTCAATTAATAACTGAGCGTATTCGCAAAACCGGTATCCACTTTAGCGGAACACGCGCTAAGGCGCCGGTGGCGGAAGGCGAGCAGGCGGCGCCGCCATGCCTACCTGTTCTCAACCGCGGCGTCGCCCTGATCGGCCCTAACCGTGCGGCGCCGTTCCAGCATTTGATGCCGGTATTCGGATCAGCGATGGCGATCCTGTTCCTTGGTAAGACGCTGCGGCCATTCCATTTGGTCAGCTATGCGCTGGTACTGACGTGTTGTCATCGCATCGCAGCAAACGGCCAAACCAATCCGATTGACGCTTCGTGGACAGTCAGAACGTCAGCGCCTTGGCCTGCTTCACCTGCGGCAAAGTCTGCACCTTGGCGAGCACATCCGCGGGCACCGCACCGTCGATCTCGACCAGCGCGATGGCGTCGCCGCCCTGCTTGTTGCGGCCGAGATGGAAGGTCGCGATGTTGACCTTGGCATCGCCCAGCAGGCTCGCGAACTTGCCGATGAAGCCGGGCTTGTCCTCGTTGGTGATATAGATCATCGACTTGCCAAACTCGGCATCGACCCGGATACCCTTGATGTCGACAAGGCGGGGCTGACCATCGGCATACACGGTGCCCGAGACCGAGCGCTCTTGGTGCTCCGTGAACACCGTCACGGTGATCAGGCTTTCGTAGTCGCTCTGCGCGGCGCGGACGACCTCGTCCACCACCATGCCGCGCTCCTTGGCGACGACGGGCGCGGATACGACGTTGACGTCGCCGAGCATCGGCCGCAGCAGGCCCGACAGCGCCGCCGAAGTCAGTGCCCTGATCTTCATTTCCGCAACATGGCCTTCATAGGTGATGGTCACCTTGGAGATTCCGCTCTCGGTAAGCTGACCGGCGAACGAGCCCAGCTTTTCGGCGAGTTCGATGAATGGCTTCAGCTTCGGCGCTTCTTCTGCTGTGATCGACGGGAAGTTGACGGCGTTGGAAATCGCGCCCGTCAGCAGGTAATCCGACATCTGCTCGGCGACCTGCAAAGCAACATTTTCCTGTGCCTCGGTGGTGGCCGCGCCGAGATGCGGCGTGCAGATCACGTTGGGATGGCCAAACAGCACGTTGGTCGTCGCAGGCTCTTCGACGAACACGTCGAAGGCGGCGCCCGCGACCTGCTTGGAATTCAACGCATCGACCAGCGCCTGCTCATCGACCAGACCGCCACGGGCACAATTGATGATGCGGACGCCCTTCTTGGTCTTCGCCAGCGCAGCGGCATCGAGGATATTTTTGGTCTTCTCAGTCAGCGGCGTATGCAGCGTGATGAAATCGGCGCGCTTGAGCAGGTCATCGAGTTCGACCTTTTCGACGCCGAGATCCTTGGCCCGCTCCGGCGACAGGAACGGATCGAATGCGATTACCTTCATCTTGAGGCCGAGCGCGCGATCAGCGACGATGGCGCCGATATTGCCGCAGCCGATGATGCCGAGAACCTTGTTGGTGATCTCGACGCCCATGAAGCGATTCTTTTCCCACTTTCCGGCCTGGGTCGAGGCATCAGCCTGCGGAATCTCGCGCGCCAGCGCCAGCATCAAGGTGATCGCGTGTTCGGCGGTGGTGATCGAATTGCCGAACGGCGTGTTCATCACGATAATGCCCTTGGCGGTTGCCGCGGGAATCTCGACATTGTCGACGCCGATGCCGGCGCGGCCGATCACCTTCAGCTTCGTGGCCTTAGCCAGAATCTTCGCGGTCGCCTTGGTGGCGGAGCGGATCGCAAGGCCATCGTAGTTGCCGATGATCTCGGCGAGTTTCTCCTTGTCCTTGCCGAGGTTGGGTTGAAAGTCGACCTCAATGCCGCGATCCTTGAAAATCTGCACGGCGGCGGGCGACAGCGCGTCGGAAATGAGAACTTTAGGTTTGGTCATGGGATGATCCATCTGTTCGTCATTCCGGGGCGCGAGTGTCGCGAGCGAATCCGAGAATCCAGACGAGGTTGCGAGATTTTGGAAATATTTCGGGTTCGCGCCTTCAGCGCGCCCCGGAATGACAGATTATGCCGCTTTCGCGAGCGAGGCTTTGGCCTCGGCAAACGCCCAGTCGATCCACTGAGTCAGCAGCGCGACGTCGCTCGCCTCCACCGTGGCCCCGCACCAGATGCGCAGGCCCGCCGGTGCGTCACGGTAGTGCGCGAAATCGTAGCCCGCGCCTTCCTTCTCAACCGCGGCAACGAGCTTCTTGACGAAATCGGACTGCGCATCCGCCGACAACGACATGATCGCGGGATCGATAACCCTCAGACAGACCGACGTGTTGGAGCGGATTGCCGGATCCTTCGCCAGGAAATCGATCCACGGCGTTTTCGCCTTCCAGTCGGCAATCACTTTCGTGTTGGTGTCGGCACGCGCCATCAATCCCTTGAGACCACCGACCGACTTCGCCCAATTGAGCGCATCGAGATAATCCTCGACGCACAGCATCGACGGCGTGTTGATGGTCTCACCCTCGAAGATGCCCTGGTTGAGCTTGCCGCCCTTGGTCATGCGGAAGATCTTTGGCAACGGCCACGGCGGCGTATAGCTTTCGAGCCGCGCCACGGCACGCGGGCTCAGGACCAGTATGCCATGCGCCGCCTCGCCGCCGAGCGCCTTCTGCCATGAGAAGGTTACGACATCGAGCTTCGCCCAGTCCAGCGGCTGTGCGAAGGCCGCAGACGTCGCGTCGCAGATCGTGAGGCCTTCCCGGTTCGCGCTGATCCAGTCGGCATTCGGCACGCGCACGCCGGAGGTGGTGCCATTCCAGGTGAAAACGATATCCGACTTCGGATCAGCCTTGCTCAGGTCTGGAATTTCGCCATAGCCGGCATGCAGCCTGGTGACGTCCTTGAGCTTCAATTCCTTGATGATATCGCTGACCCAGCCTTCGCCGAAGGATTCCCACGCGATCGTGGTGACGGGACGCGCGCCGAGCAGCGACCACAGCGCCATCTCGACGGCGCCGGTATCCGATGCAGGCACGATGCCGATCTTGTAGTCGGCGGGAATTTCCAGAACCTCGCGCGTCTGTTCGATCGCGAGTTTCAAACGCGCCTTGCCGGCCTTGGCACGATGCGAACGGCCAAGAAATGCATCCTTGAGATTTTCGGGGGTCCAGCCGGGGCGCTTGGCACAGGGGCCGGAAGAGAAATGCGGCACATTCGGCCGTGAAGCGGGCTTCGCTGCGGTCATCATCTATCCTTCCAGATAGCAAGCCTCCCGTTGGGGGGAGGTGTCCCGCCGCTGCAGATATGGGAATCGCCCGATGTCGTCAAGAATTTTTCGGAGGATCACGCGCGATTGATGGCCTATCGGCCCTCCTGGCGCCGCTCGACCGAAAGATCGAGAAGCTCGACCACCTCCCCCACAGGGACCAGAGCAGAGGCGCTCGGACTCATCGCGGGGCATGATGAAGGCGAGCGGTTGTCGCTGGCCGCTCGCCCTCACCATTCGTTATTTCGACCGCGATGCATTGCAATGTCCGGCGCTGACCGCCAGCGTGCGATGCTAGTTGCCGACGCGGCCGGGATAACCGGGTACGTTCGGATCATCCCCGGGCAGACCGCTTGGCGACGCGCCTGTCCCGATGTGGCCGGGCGAAGACGTGTTGGGCGTGCCCGGCGCATTGCTGCCTCCCGTACTGAGACCGGTGCCTGTCGTCGTGCCCTGCGTTGCGTTCAGGCCGGTGCCGGTGGCGCTGCTCGACGAGCTGCCGGGCACCGACTGAACGCCCGCCGAACCTGAGTTCTGGCTGTTCACAGAGCCGGCGCTTGGCATGGTCGCGCTCCCAGCTGCTGTACCACTGCCTCCCGCGCCTGCGGCGTTGGCAGCAGTGAGTGCCAGCGAACTGATGAAAGTCGCCGCGACAATCGCGGAAAAAGTCATTCGGATTTCCATGCGTTGCTCCATCGTTATCGATGGGATCAACGGGTGGCATTCCCCACCGTTCCGGTTCCTCACCGCAAAACAGATTCACGATCTGGAGAGTGCCGGGAACGTGCTCAGAGCCGCAATGTCGGTTCGGGCATGGCTGGCCACGAATCCGAGCTGCATAGACGACCGCTTCGAACGCGCCAAGCCGGATGGAAGCCGAACCTGACGCCGTCCGTGATCAGAACTTGTACCCGACGCCAACGCGCGCGCTGTTGATGTTCGACTCGATCTTCGACGTCACGCGCTGATATTCATATTCGGCGCGCAGAAACAGGCCGGCCACCAGCATCACGTCCACGCCGACACCCGCAGAATAGCCGTAAACGAGGCTGGTCTTTGTGGCACTCGTCTGCAAGGTCGGCAACGCCATGTACGGCTGCGGAGTCGCGGAAACGCTCCGGTCAACCGTCTGGCTGCCCATGCCGCCGCCAATAAACGCATAAGGCAGGAAGCTGCCGATCATGTAACCGGCGCGCAGCCGGGCCGAACCGAAATCCGTCGATCGGATCGTCGCGTTGGACGTCGCCGTCATGGTTGTCGGAAGTCCGCCGGCCGGGAAATAACCGGTCGACGATGTAACGGCGTTCAGACCGCTGTGAATGTAGTTGCCCTCGATACCGACCACCACGTCGTCCCACTGCGAGTTGTAGCCGAAGAAAGCGCCCCACCCCACATCACTGGCCGATGCCGAGCCGAGCGGCTGCCATGGGTAGGCCCCCCCCGCCAGAGGCACCACGGTGTTTTGAAGATCGCTGTTCAACGAGGGCGACGGTTTGGAGGTCACCGAGCCGTAGCTCGCCTGCCCGCCGATGTAGTAGCCCTGCCATACCGTCCGTACCGTGCTGAGGCCCTCGGGCAGCGACCCGCGCAACACTGGGAGGTCGGGCATATCGGCTGCGTATGCGCCCTGCGCTGCCCCGAAAATCACTGCCGCCAGCAGAAGTCTACGCATTGCAACGCTCCATCGACACGACTTGGTTCCGTAGCGATCATCGCCTGTTAACCTTAACCAATCGTTGTCGCACAACATCTTCGGCACGATCTTTTCTTCAACAGCAAATCGCATCGCGCTGATTGCACGTTCCGCGCAAAGCAAAAACGGCGCGGGAAACTCCCACGCCGTTAAGAACCGTTAAGAGATAGAAGGGCTCAGCCCTTGGTGACGAGCGGCGGCGGCGCATAGACCGGCGGGCTTCAAAATTCCAGCGCATGCCGAGCGTCACGTCCTGCGACGTGATGTCGTGGAATTGCATCGGGATGTCGACGTGTTGGTTCCGGTTAATCGCCCTGAAATCGCGCCGTCGACGCCGTAGCCGAGACTGACGTAGCGTACGACATTTCGAGCGTCAGGCCTGGATCTGACCTTGTAGGCCAAGACCGCCGTGCACCGCCCACGCAAAATTCCACTTCGACGCAGCGGCGCGCTCGCCATAAGCCGGGATCGTGCCGAAGCCGTTTCCGTCGTAACAGCGAACCGACGCCGGTGTCGGTGTAATTCGAAATGGTCACTGCGCGACATGCCAACGCCGGCGCCGATGAACGGCGTGACGCACCACCAGGTGCCGAGATCGACATAGCCGTTGGCGATGACGAGCCATTCCGACTTGGTGGCGTTGTAGTTATTGAACCGTATCCGACGACGCCGCCGTCGTCGAAGGTCAGCATGTCGAGGCCCTTGAAATTCGACTTGCCGCGATACTGGCCGGTGATGTCACCACGGAACCAGTTGTTGAACTGATAGCCGACGCCGAGACCGAAGATGCCGGCGCGCTTCGAAGCGGTCGTCTCATGCAGCGACAGCAGTTGGGCGTTACGACCATCCGCCATCGCAATTTCTTCACGCTTTGATTGCTGAATTCAATATCGCCGCGCAGATACCAGCCGCCAAAATCCTGAACCGGCGGCGGCGCGTACTGCGGCGGGATGGGCATGTCGGCGGCGAACGCGGCCGATGACAACAAAAGTGATGCCGCTCCGGCGGCGACGAGGTATCTAACGCTACGCATCGGCTTCGTCCCTTTGTCCGGTGAGGCAGACGAGGCCCCACTCTGAAAACTCACGAACGGACGATGACACCGAATTCTTAAGCGCCGCTTAACCCTAATTTTTAAGGTTGATTTTCAGTGAGTTTTTTTCGAGCGACGAAGGCGCGGTGCCAATCGCCGCGGCTCTGCCACACTCGCTAACAGTTCGTTGACAAACGGCCGTGATAGCGGCGATCATCCGTGCGGGATTTTCGGCATTTTCGGCAGGAACATCGCGAGCAGGCCAATCGCCGGCAGGAAGGCGCAGGCTTGATAGACGAACTCGATTCCCTTCGCATCCGCGACCTCGCCGAGCAGCGCCGCTCCAAGCCCTGCGGCGCCGAATGCAAAGCCGAAGAACAACCCCGAGATCATGCCGAGCCGGTGCGGCATCAGTTCCTGCGCGAACACCAGGATCGCCGGCATCGCAGATGAGATGATGAGTCCGATGACGACGGTCAGTGCCACGGTCCCGGGAAGATTTGCAAACGGCATCAGCAGCGTGAACGGAAGCACCCCGAGGATCGAAAACCAGATCACATAGCGACGCCCGAAGCGATCGCCGAGCGGACCGCCAAAATAAACCCCTACGGCCACCGCACCGAGAAACACGAACAGCAACAGTTGCGAGGTCTGCGTCGAGACGTGAAACTTCTCGATCAGATAGAAGGTGTAGTAGCTCGTCAGGCTGGACATGTAGATGTATTTCGAGAACACCAGAACGATCAGGATCGCCAGCGCGACGGCGGTGCGCCTCGGCGTCGGCGCCTCCGGTGACCGGGCCTGCGCGGCACTCTTGCGCGGAAGGATCCGGGGCTTGTACCAACGGCCGATCTGCCAGAGCAGCACGATGGCGACAAAGGCGATCGACGAAAACCACGCAATGCTCGGCTGGCCAAACGGCACGATGATCAGCGCCGCCAGCACCGGCCCCATGGCGGAGCCGAAATTCCCGCCGACCTGAAATACGGCTTGCGCGAATCCGTAGCGGCCGCCTGACGCCATTCGCGCGATCCGCGCGGATTCCGGATGGAACACCGCGGATCCAAGACCGACAAGTCCGGCTGACACAAGGATCATCCCGTAGACATGCGCCACGCTCAGCAGCAGCAATCCGACGAAAGTAAAACCCATACCAATGGCGAGCGAGAACGGCTGCGCCTTCTTGTCGGTCACATAGCCGACGACGGGTTGCAGCAGCGACGCCGTCACCTGAAATGCCAGCGTGATCATTCCGATCTGGGCGAAGTCGAGCGCGTAGTTCTCCTTCAGGATCGGATACACCGAGGGAATCAGCGACTGCATGGTGTCGTTGAGAAAATGCGAGAAGCTGATGCCGCCGAGCACGAGATAGGCCGGACCAGCCGCCGCCTTTGCAGCGATCCCGGGGGCCGTTACCGGTGCGGCTAGCGTTTCCTCGGAGACGATGACGGGCTTGTTCACGGACGGGTTCCAGCTTGCTGCGACAGCCGTCTGTTACGACGCCAACGCCGGGGCGACCAGCAACAATAGATTATAGCTGGAATGCGCCGGAAGTGGTTCGCGAACCCGGATACAATCTCAACGCCTTCATCCGCAGTTTTACGCTGCCGCCGCGCCGCCCAGCGCAGAAACGATCGTGTCCACGACCTCCTCAACGAGGATTCGGTCGTCGCCCTCGCCCATCACGCGGATCACCGGCTCGGTTCCGGAGGAACGGACCAGCAGGCGGCCGTGGCCGTTGAGGCGCTTCTCGCCCGCCGTAATCGCCGACTTGACCTCGGCACGATCCAGCGGCTTGCCGCTGCGATAACGGAAGTTCTTCAGGATCTGCGGCAGCGGATCGAACTTGTGGCAGACCTCGGAGACCGGACGGCCCAGCTTCTGCACCACAGCGAGCACCTGAAGCGCGGACACGAAGCCGTCTCCGGTAGTCGCGTAGTCCGACAGGATGATGTGGCCAGACTGCTCGCCGCCAAGATTATAGCCGTGCTTCAGCATCTGCTCGAGCACATAGCGATCGCCGACTGGGGTCCGGACCAGCGATATCCCCTGCCCTTCGAGAAAACGCTCAAGACCGAGATTTGACATCACGGTGGCGACGATCCCAGGCTTGGTCAGCCGGCCGTCTTCCTTCCAGCTCTGGGCGATCACGGCGAGAAGCTGATCGCCGTCGACGACATGGCCGCGTTCGTCGACGAGGATGACGCGGTCGGCGTCGCCGTCGAGCGCGATGCCGATATCGGCGCGCATCTCGCGGACCTTCCGGCACAGCGCCTCCGGCGCGGTGGAGCCGCATTCCTTGTTGATGTTGAAGCCATCGGGCTCGACGCCGATCGGAATGACGTCCGCACCCAGTTCCCATAGCGCTTCGGGCACGACCTTGTAGGCGGCGCCGTTGGCGCAATCGACCACCACCCGCAGTCCGTCGAGGCTGAGCTCGCGAGGCAGCGTGCGCTTGGCGAATTCAATATAGCGATCATGCACGCCGTCGATACGGCGGGCGCGGCCGAGGCTCGCGCTCTGCGCCAGTTTCTTGTCGAGGTTTTCGTCGAGCAACTGCTCGATCTGCATTTCGACGTCGTCGGACAGCTTGAAGCCCTGCGGGCCGAACAGTTTGATCCCGTTGTCCTCGAACAGGTTGTGCGAAGCAGAAATCATGACGCCGAGATCGGCGCGCATCGACTTGGTCAGCATCGCCACCGCCGGCGTCGGCATTGGGCCGAGCAGCAGCACATCCATGCCGACCGAGGTGAAGCCTGCGACCAAGGCGTATTCGATCATGTAGCCGGAAAGTCGGGTATCCTTTCCGATCACGACGCGATGACGGTGCTCGCCGCGCTGAAACACCAGCCCGGCGGCCTGCCCGACCTTCATGGCGAGTTCCGGCGTGATCAGGCCATTGGCGCGGCCACGAATGCCGTCGGTCCCGAAATATTTGCGGCTCATATTACCCCCACACGACGCGCCCAAAATGCTCGCCGTCGCGCTTGAAGCTCGGTGCGCCGAATGCGTTGCGCGCCAAGCATAGCGCGAAGCCGCTTATAAAGCCTCCGAAGCTAAAACGACTTCAAAAAATATGATAAATCGTTACCGGCACACAGAAAAATGAAAGCAAACTAAGCCTCTGAAAAATAGACATAATCCGACATTTCTAGTTTTCGCGACGATCGGCTTCATGCTGCCGCCCGACCGCCGATGCGACCGTTTCTAGCCGCGGCCGGCCTTATCCTTTGCCGGTTCCTTCGGTGGTTTGAGGGCGCCGGCTGAGTTACGCTCACCGGGTCCGAGCCGGGAAACAACTCTTTCAGACCGCGATCGAGTTCCTCATCCAGTTCCTTTTTTGTCTTCTGCGTCGGGCCGTCCTTCGCAACGTCACTCCTTGCCATGGCCTTCTCCCGTTGTGGTTCCCAAGTGTAACGCGACCATGCCCGCGTCCGTTCCGCCGAACGTGCCTATCCGGAGTCGCTCTCCCCGATGGGCATCGACGGCACGGACTGCTTCTCGGCCGCCTCCGCGTCTGCCTCGTGCCACCCGCGGTCGATTTTTGCGGACGGTCCATCCATGCTACGTGAGTCGATGCGACAGCGCTGCGAATCCGCGGCGCAAGTCATACCCGCGGACGTCAACGTCCTCAACCGGATGAGTCCGAAGACGCGACACAAGAAGGTCCGGAATGTCGATGGATCGCATCACCTGCATCGAGGATCTGCGCGAGGTTCACAAGCGTCGCGTGCCGAAGGCGTTCTTCGACTATGTCGATCGCGGCTCCTATTCCGAGCAGACATACCGCGCCAACCACGACGACCTGCAGGCGATCAAGTTTCGCCAGCGGATTCTGGTCGATATCTCGAAGCGCGATCTCGCGACCACCATCCTCGGTGAGAAAGCGAACCTGCCGCTGATCCTGGCGCCGGTGGGCTCGACCGGCATGCAGTACGGCGACGGCGAGATTCATGCCTGCCGCGCCGCGCAGGCCGCCGGCATCCCGTATACGCTGAGCACGATGTCGATCAATTCGATCGAGGACGTGGCGGAAAATGTCGACAAGCCATTCTGGTTTCAGCTCTACGTCATGAAGGATCGCGGCTTCGTCAAGGAATTGATCCAGCGCGCCATGGCGGCGAAATGCAGCGCGCTGGTGCTGACGGTGGATCTGCAGGTGCTGGGCCAGCGCCATCAGGACATCAAGAACGGCCTGTCGGTGCCGCCGCAGACTGTTCAGCCTCGGCAACATGATCGACTTCATCAGCAAGCCGTCGTGGCTGATCGGCACGCTGCGCGCCAAACGGCGGAATTTCGGCAACATCGCCGGTCACGTCAAAGGCGTCGACGATCTCGGATCGGTGTCGGGCTGGGTCGCCGAGCAGTTCGACACCACGCTGAACTGGAGAGGATGTCGACTGGATCCGCAGCATCTGGCCCGGCAAGCTGTCATCAAGGGCATCCTCGATGTCGAGGACGCCGGGGAAGCCGCGAAGATCGGCGCGGAAGGCGCTGGTGGTGTCCAACCACGGCGGCCGCCAGCTCGACGGCGCGCAATCCTCGATCGAGGTGCTGCCGAACATCGTCGATGCGGTCGGCTCGAAAATCGAGGTACTGTTCGACGGCGGCATCCGCTCGGGCCAGGACGTGATGCGCGCGCTCGCGCTCGGTGCAAAATCCTGCATGATCGGCCGCGCCTATATCTACGGCCTCGGCGCGTTCGGCGGTCCGGGCGTCACCAAGGCGCTCGACATCATCGCCAGGGAATTGAGCGTGACCATGGGCCTGTGCGGCGTCAACACGATTCCCGAAATCGACGGCCGCGTGCTGGCAATTTAACGGACGATCGAACCAGTTGCGGTGTTATCCGGACGCCTCGCCATTGATGCTTCAACGGTGCCGCGAACGCCAGCGCGTGTCGGCACTCGTCGGATTTGGCGATCAGCCCCAGCCCAGCGCCAGCGCGATGCGGTAAGTGACGAATGCGGCCAGATAGGCCATCGACAGCATGTAGAAGAAGGTAATCAGCATCCAGCGCCAGCCGCCGGTCTCGCGTTTGATGACGGCGAGCGTCGAGGCGCATTGCGGCGCAAAGACATACCAGGCGAGGAACGCCAGCGCGGTCGCGAGGCTCCATTTTCCGGCCAGCACGTGACCGATCTGTTCCGCCGCCTCTTTGCCACCCTCGATCGCATAGACGGTGCCGAGCGAGGCCACCGCCACCTCGCGCGCCGCCATGCCGGGTATCAGCGCGACGCTGATCTGCCAGTTGAAGCCGATCGGCGCGAGCACCGGTTCGATCCAGCGGCCGATGATGGCTGCAAGACTGAAATTGATCGCGGGTTCGGTCGCACCGGCCGGCGGACGCGGAAACGACGCCAGAAACCAGATCAGAACCATCATGGAAAAGATCGTGGTGCCGGCGCGCTGCAGAAACGCCATTGCGCGCTGGTAGAGATTCATCAGCACGCTGCGCAATTGCGGCAGCTTGTAATCCGGCAGCTCCAGCATGAAGGGCGGCGTTGCGCTTTCACGCCAGAAAAAGCGGTTGGCCACGAACGACACCGTGAGCGCGCTCGCGATGCCCACGGCATAGAGCCCGAACATCACGAGCCCCTGCAATCCAAGAACGCCGAGCACCGGCCGGTTCGGCACGAAGGCCGCGATAATCAGCGTATAGACCGGAATGCGTGCCGAGCAGGTCATCAGCGGCGCGACCATGATGGTCGTCAGCCGGTCGCGCTTGTTATCGATCACCCGCGTCGCCATGATCCCCGGAATTGCGCAGGCAAAGCTCGACAGCAGCGGGATGAAGGCGCGGCCGTGCAGTCCGGCTCCGCCCATGATGCGATCCATCAGGAAGGCCGCACGCGCCATGTAGCCGAGATCTTCGAGCAGCAGAATGAACAGGAACAGAACGAGGATTTGCGGCAGGAACACGAGGACGCTGCCGACGCCGGAGATCACGCCGTTCTGGACGAAACTCCGTAGCAATCCTTCGGGCAGAATCGTTTCCGACAAGGCGCCGAGCGCATCGAAACCATGGGTGATGAGTTCCATCGCCGGTTGAGCCCAGGCAAACACGGCCTGGAACATCACGAACAGCAGCAAGAGCAGCGTGACCATGCCCCATACCGGATGCAGCAGCACGGCGTCTACACGCGTGGTCCATGTATCGGGCTTGGCCGGCTCGCTGACTGCGGCGCGGATCACGCGATCGGCCTCGCGCTGCGCCGCACGCAGGTCGGATACAGCCGGCGTCGTCCAGTCGCTCGCGACGATGGCATCGGCCGGCTTGCCGACGATGTCGTCGATCCGGTGCAGCAGATCGTCGATGCCGCCGCGCCGCACGGCGGTCGATGTCACCACCGGCACGCCAAGTTCGGCGGAGAGCTTGTCGAGATCAATGTCGACGCCACGCCGCCGCGCGATGTCGATCATGTTCAGCACCAGCAGCATCGGCCGGTGAACGCGCTTCAATTCGATCACGAGGCGCAGTGCCACGCGGAGATTGGTGGCGTCGGCCACGCAGAGCAGAAAGTCCGGCGGACTTTCGCTCGCGAGCTTGCCGAGAATGACGTCGCGGGCGATTTCCTCGTCGGGGCTGCGGCCCCGCAATGAATAGGTCCCCGGCAGATCGATCAGGTCGACCCGGTGGCCGGATGTGGTGTGCAAAACCCCCGACTTTCCGCTCCACCGTGACGCCGGCGTAGTTGGCCACCTTCTGTCGGCTGCCCGTGAGCGCATTGAACAAGGCGGTCTTGCCGCTGTTCGGCGTTCCAACCAGGGCGATGCGCCAGTCATTGACCTCGATCGCAGTCATTCAGCGGCATCCGCCGTCTGGCCAGTGATCGCCGACCATAATCGCCATGGCTTCGCGCCGGCGCAGCGCGATTGTCGTGCCGTTGACCCGGACCGCGATCGGATCCCGGCCGATCGGCCCTTCATGCAGGATCTGCACCGACACGCCTTCGACAATTCCAAGTTCAAGAAGACGTCGTTCGATTTCCATCGCCGACACGCCAAGGTGGTCGCCGTTGACCATGATGGCGCTCACGCGGCCGCAAAAGCCGCGCCGTGCGATGCCGAGCGGCGTGGTCTCCGCGGCGTCAGGGATGCTGGTGTCGAGATCGGACATAATGATCGCTCGCTTCGGGATGATGGTCTACCAACTGGATCAAGCTTTCTTGGGGGTCAAGACAAAGAGGGTTGATTGATCACCAGATTAGAATGATTAAAAACTGTCGCGGATCGTGAATCCTCAAGTCGCAGGATGATGCATCCGGAGATCGGCCTCGACCAGCGC
This sequence comes from uncultured Alphaproteobacteria bacterium, assembly GCA_963764445.1. Lineage (GTDB taxonomy): Bacteria > Pseudomonadota > Alphaproteobacteria > Rhizobiales > Xanthobacteraceae > Nitrobacter. Next base: position 138,359 of record CAVXSV010000016.1, on the reverse strand, counting down.
TCGCAATTCCGGCGTCACCGCGGGACGTTGCCCGAACCACAGCTCGAAGCCGCGCACCGCCTGATGCAGCAGCATGCCGAGGCCGTCGGCGGTCCTGAGGCTCCGCGCCTTCGCCGCCGCGAGCAGCGGCGTTTCCAGCGGAACATAGACCAGATCGGCGACCACCGCATCCGGCGGCAGCAGCGCAAGGTCGATATCCAGCGGCGGCTGACCCTTCATGCCGAGCGAGGTGGTATTTGCGAGCAGACCAGCGCGCGGCAGCACCTCGCCGAGCCTGTTCCAGGCCAACGGCATGACTGTTGCGCCGAATTGATCCGCGAGCGCTTGTGCTCGTTGCATCGTGCGGTTGGCGAGATGGATGCGCTTGATGCCGCGTTCGATCAGGCCGAACACCACGGCCCGGGACGACCCGCCGGCGCCAAGCACCAGCGCATCCTCGATGCGATCCCAGCCCGGCGCGCCGGCATCCAGATTGCCGATGAAACCCTCGACGTCGGTATTGGTGGAACGCAGCGTCTCGCCGTCATAATAGAGCGTGTTCGCGGCGCCGACCGCCCTGGCGCGCTCATCGGGCACCGTGAGTTGCAGCGCCCGCTCCTTGTGCGGGATCGTGACGTTGGCGCCGACGAAGCCGTGCTTCGACAGATTCATGACGAATTCGGCGAGGCCCTCGGGCGGAATGGCCTCGATGTTGTAGCCGCCCGCGATCCCGTGCAACCGCAGCCAGTAATGATGGATCAGCGGCGAGCGCGAATGCGCCGCGGGCCATCCGATCAGGCAGGCGGCGCGGACTTTGGTCTCGGCTGTCATCACTGGTCCCGTCGGACGGCGCACCTGACAATCAGGCGACACGGCCCGATGAGATCATGCAAGCCGCGGCCGCTGTCAATGCCGCCGACGCAATCGCCGCTGCCGCAGCCGCTGCCGACCTCTCGTCCCGCTTAAGCCGCAACCCGATGCGCGGCGATGATCTGGTCCGCCGCGCGGCCGGTGACTTCGGCCATGCGGTCGAACTGCCGGGTGAAACTGCCCGCGCCCGCGGTCGCCGAACGCAGCTCGACGATGAGATCGCCGATTTCGGCTTCCGGCATCATCGCGCGCACGCAGTCCCAACCGATCCAGCCTCGCGGGTGTCGAAGCCGAGAATCTGGCCGCGCCGTGCCGACAGGATGGCGTTGACCTTCGCCGTCGCATCGCTTGGGCAGACGATCTCGACCACATGGATCGGCTCCAGCAGCACCGGCTGGCATTGCGGCAACGCTTCGCTGAGGCCGATGCGCGCCGCCGTGCGGAAGGCCTGATCCGAGGAGTCGACGCTGTGATAGGAGCCGTCGGTCAGCGTCGCCTGCACATCGATCACGGGGAAGCCGAGCGGTCCGCGCGCGAGTCCGTCCACCACGCCCTCCTCCACCGCGCCGATGTAATTGCGCGGCACCGCGCCGCCGACGATCTTGTCGACGAAGACGAATCCGCTGCCGCGCGGCAGCGGACTGATTTCCAGCATCACATCGCCGAACTGGCCATGACCGCCGGACTGCTTCTTGTGGCGTCCGCGCTGGGTGATCGGCTTGCGGATGGTTTCCTGATAGCCGATCACGGGCGGATGCGATTTCACGTTGACGCCGAAACGATCGTGCAGGCGCTCCAACGCAACGCGCAGATGCATCTCGCCCTGTCCCCACAGCATGGTATCGTGGGTCTGCGCATTGTGAACGACGGTGAGCGACGGGTCTTCCTCGTTGAGCTTGATGAGAGCCTGTCCGAGCTTGACGTCGTCCTTGCGGTCTGCGGCCGCGAGCGCCATCGCAAGCACCGGCGCGGCCGGCGCGATGCCGACCAGCGAGGGCGGCGCTACCTTGGCAGTCGTCAGCGTGTCGCCAGTTTTCACCGTATCGAGCTTACCGAGCGCCACCGTGTCGCCGGCCTCGGCCATCGCCCGTTTGGTCTCGTGCGCGCCTGTGACAGCAAGAATGCCGGAGATTTTTCCGGTTTCGCCCGACGAGGCATGCACCGCCACGGCGTCGTCGACACGACCCGTCAGCACGCGCGCCAACGACAGCTTGCCTCCGTGCTGGAGATGCGTGGTCTTGAACACGTAGGCCAGCGCCTCCTTGCTGTCAGCCACGCCGAGGCGTTTCGCTGTCTCTCCGATGCCGGGTGCTTCATGCCGCAGCGCTTTCATCAACCGCAGCACGCCGTTTTCGCGCAACGCCGAGCCGAGCAGCACAGGACAAATCTGGCCTTCGCGCAGTTCGCGGGCGAGATCGTCGAACACAGCGTCGCGAGGCGGTGGAATATCCTCAAGCAGTTGCTCCATCAGCGCGTCATCGTGATCGGCGAGTTTCTCCAGCATCGAGAACCGCGCTTCCTTCTCGCGATCGAGATCGCCGCCGTCCAGTTGGACAACTTCGGAAGCCTTGTGCTCGCGATAGACAAAGGCGCGCTCGAGTGCGAGATCGACGAAACCGGCGATCAAATCGCCGTTCCAGATCGGAATCTGCCGCAGCACCAGCGGAGTTTGCGAGGCCGGCTGCAATGTCGCCAGTGTCTCGCGAATGCGCTTGTTAGCCTTGTCGATCTTGTTGAGGAACAGGAAACGGGGAATGTTCAAATCTTCCAGCTCGCGCAGGATGATCTGCAACTGCGGCAGCTTGCGCTCGTCGGCTTCGCACACCACGACCGCGGCATCGACCGCGGGGATCGTCGCGCGCATATCGTGCGCGAATTCGATCGACCCCGGACAGTCGATAAAGGTGTAAGCTCTCGCCCATGAAGCTCGTGGTGGCCGAGGTCAGCCCGACGCCCATCTTGTGATGGCGGGCTTCAGCGCTGGCGTCACCGACGCTGGTTCCGTGATCGACACTGCCTGCTTTGGGGATTGCGCCCGTTCGGGCAAGGATGGCTTCGAGAAGTGTGGTTTTACCGCTCTGGAAAGGGCCCACCAGCGCAATGCACCGGGGACCCGATGCTTGAGTGCCTGGAGTGCCTTGGGGACGTCTGACGTCGTGTCCCATTGCCGCCTCCTGATCTGGAAGTCGGCCCATGATTGGGTCGGCGCAACGATGCTCCTCCCGTCGCTTGAATTTGGCAAGGGGAAACCTTGCCGGAACGTCAGATCGTCACTCTGCGCCGTGATGTGGGACGGGATCGCTGCCGCCCATCTGTATGGTCCCCTGAAACGTGCTCAACATTGCGCGACGCTCCGCGGGAATGGCGCTTTCGGCGTCGAGCAGGCGCGCCGCCAGGGTTGCAGCCTCCGGCGCCGGCATCCCGGTGCGCTGAAGCGCTTCCGCAGTCTTGATTTCATCGCCGCTGCAAAGAATGACGGTCCATTCCCGCGCCCGCCTGAGCAATGCGCGCCCGCCGCTTCCGCCCTGCGTCCAGTCGGCGATGGCATGATTGCCGACGACAACGACAGGATCGATGACAAGGCGAATACCCGCCCGATCGAAGTCTGCATGCAGCACGCGACGGATCGCAGTCTCATCGTCGGATGCAATGGCGGAACCAGCGATTGCCACCACGAACACGATCAGGGCTGTAATCCTTGACATCTTTCACCGTCCCTGCCGCAATTCCAATCCGGCCAAACCGACCGCGACGTTGAGGCCGACCTGACCCTGTACGCTGAGCGGCTGCAACGCGATCGAATTGGCGGAGCCGCCGATCAGAACGTTGCCACCAAGCCCAACGCCGATCGAGGCGCTGCCCTGGGCGCCGGCGTAATTTCCGGAGAGATCGCCCGGCCCGAGCCGCGCCACTGGCGCGTAGACTCCCCAGGCCAATGCCGACTCCTGCGTGATGCCGAGATCGACACCGACCTTGCGGATGGTGGCGATATAACGATCGTCCGGCGCACCGTCGACACGAAGCACGCATCCGAGATTGGTGACGGAGCCGACGATGAATCCGACGCTGGCGCCGCCTCGGCATTCAAGAACGCCGACCTTGACCGGCTGCGCGGGTTGCTGTGCAAGGGCGCCTGCAAGCGACGCAATCAGCGCCGCAGCGGCGCCCGTCAGAACTGGATAACCGCGCATGGAAAACTCCAAATTAAAAGTGTGAAGCAGAAACAGACTCCGCACCAGTCAAGGCGCGCGCATTTTATGGCACACCGCCAAAATTCTCGCCAGAGACTGCCCAGCCGTCATAAAAAAGGGGCCCGCTTTCGCGGGCCTCGTCCGTAATCTGATCCAATCAGCTATGATGCCGATGATGATGGTGATGGTGATGATGGTGACGGCGATAGTGGCGGCGCGGACCGCGCACATCCACCGGACGCAGATCGACATCGACCACGCCGGCGACAGCGCTCAGGCCGGTCTGGCCCTGCAGGCTCAGCGGCTGCAGCGAAATCGAATTGTCAGACCCGCCGACCAACAGGTTGGCGCCGAAGCCGACACCGACCGTGGCATTGGCACCCACACCCCCGAAGTGACCAGCCAGCGCGCCGTGACCGAGTCGATAGCTCGGCGCATTGACCGCCCAGGCGAGTCCGGTCTGCGCCGTCACGCCGAGATCAAGACCGAAGCGCTGAACGCGTGCGATGTAGGGCTCGACCGGAGCACCGGAGTTGCTGCGGAAGACGCATTGCAGTTCCGTCGTCGAGCCGACCACGTAGCCGACATTCTGACCGCCTTCACATTCGAGGATGCCGGCCTGAACCTGCTGCTGGGCACGGGCACCCGCGAATGACGCGACGAGCGTCACAGCGGCCACGGCAAAAAGTCTTGGGAAGTGCATGAGTTGATCTCCACTTGGGAATTGAAGCTGGCGGCGGGACATGATGGAAGCGCCGTGTCCAAAACAAGGCGCTTGCCATATCAAGGCATCAAAAAGCCGAGAACGTTGCGAAAGCTTAATGATAGCTTACGCCGGCGCAGCCACAGCGAAACAGCGCATTGCCTTCGTCTCGGCGAACGCGGCCCTCACGTCAGCGCAGATTACCGCAGAAGCGCTGGATGCGCTTGCAGGCGTCCTCGAGGTCCGAGGTTTTCGTGGCGTAGGAGATGCGGAATGCCGGTCCGAGGCCGAACGCCGATCCCTGCACCACCGCCACGCCTTCGGCCTCCAGCAGCTCGGTGACGAAATCCTCGTCGGTCTCGAGCTTCTTGCCCGACGGCGTGGTTTTGCCGATGGTCCCTGCGCAGGACGGATAGACGTAGAACGCACCTTCCGGTCGCGGACAATCGATGCCCTTGGCCTGATTCAGCATCGCCACCACAAGGTCGCGGCGCTCCTTGAACGCCTTGTTGTTCTCGGGAATGAACTCCTGCGGCCCGTTCAGCGCCTCGACCGCCGCCCATTGTGCGATCGACGACGGATTCGACGTCGATTGCGACTGGATCGTCGTCATCGCCTTGATGAGTTGCGCAGGGCCGCCGGCATAGCCGATGCGCCAGCCGGTCATGCAGTAGGCCTTCGATACCCCGTTCACCGTCAGGGTGCGGTCGAACAGTTTCGGTTCGACCTCAGCAGGCGTCGCGAACTTGAAGTCGTCATAGATCAGATGCTCGTACATGTCGTCGGTCATGACCCAGACGTGAGGATGCTTCACCAGCACGTCGGTCAGCGCTTTCAACTCGGCGCGCGTATAGGCCGCGCCGGTCGGGTTCGACGGCGAGTTCAGGATGATCCACTTGGTCTTCGGCGTGATGGCGCGCTCCAGCGCGTCCGGGCTGCAGCTTGAAGCCGAACTCCGCGGTGCAGATCACCGGCACCGGTTCGCCACCGGCCAGCGCAACCATCTCGGGATAGCTGACCCAGTAAGGCGCCGGAATGATCACCTCGTCGCCGGGATTGATGGTCGCCATCAGCGCGTTGTAGAGCACCTGCTTGCCGCCCGTGCCGACGATGACCTGGTTCGGCTTGTAGGTCAGGCCGTTCTCGCGCTGGAACTTGGCGATGATCGCCTGCTTTCAGCTCGGGAATACCGTCGACCGCGGTGTACTTAGTCTTGCCGGCTTCGATGGCGTGGATCGCTGCGAGCTTGATGTTGGCGGGCGTGTCGAAATCGGGCTCGCCTGCACCGAGACCGATGACGTTCCGTCCCTCCGCTTTGAGCTGACGTGCTTTATCCGAGACCGCGATGGTCGCGGACGGCTTCACACGGTCGAGCGCAGCAGCAAGAAACGGCATCATCAGCTCCTTGCAGTGTCGTGAGTCCGCGACGCCGCTTTTCCGCGTTTCGCTGAGATTAGACACTCTAAAGCCGTTGCGATGCAGCAGCAAGAAGATAACCACAGACTCAACGCGCCGCTTGCCGTCGTCCTGTTCGCGATCCGCCTCAAGGTGCCGTGCGACTGCGATCCGGGCTGTACTCGCGTCGAACGCACAGCGCCACAGACAACGCGCCTCGGCCCACGACGAATCTAAACTGACCGGTCTCGCAATCCGCGTCATTCCGATCCGAGCCGTTCACGCAGGTGATTGATTTTGCCGGTGCCGCCACGGTCCCAGCGATGCGCTGCGGCGTTCGGCTTTTCCCGCGCTTTGAACGATTAAAGCGTTCTTGGGACTTGCGGGTAACCGCAGCGCACATCATTGTTTGACCGTGCACGCGCCAACAAGGTTCGCCAACCCATCGCAAACGGATCGAACGACTCCCGCATGTACAAGCTCTATTCCATGCAGCGCTCGGGAAACAGCTACAAGGTTCGCCTTGCGCTGGCGTTCCTTGACATGCCCTATCGTGCCGTCGAGATCGACATCCTGCGCGGCGAAAGCCGTACGCCGGATTTTCTCGCCAAGAATCCGAGCGGCCAGGTGCCGCTGCTCGAGGTCGCCGAAGGGCGTTATCTTGCGGAGTTCAATGCGATCCTGTGGTATGTCGCGGTCGGAACGTCGCTGGCGCCGGAGTCCCGTATCGAGCGCGCCGAAGCGCTGCAATGGATGTTCTTCGAACAGCACGCGCTGGAGCCTAACCTCGGCGCCGCCTATTTCTGGCTGTCGCTGGTCAAGGGCGGCCGCGATCTCCAGACCCACGCGCTGGAAGACTGGATGGAACGCGGCTACGCGGCGCTTCAGGTCATGGAGAATCATCTCAGAACCCACGACTTCTTTGCCGCCGGCCAGCTCACCGTCGCCGACATCGCGCTCTATGCCTACACTCATGTCGCTGATCAGTGCGACTTCGACCTCGCGGCATTCTCCTCGATCCGGGCCTGGCTGCGACGGGTTGAACAGGAGCCCGGCTTCGTGAGCATGGATGGACATGCGGCTCCGTCCAGGCCTTGCCGTGACCGGCATCGCCGCCGAGGCTTGATCCGGTACGCCGGGCGCAACACGCTGCCCTTCGTGAATCACGGGGAGGGACTTCGGGGATAACGGGGATGGCACCGATTCCGCCTCCCTTTAGACATCTTTGAAGTCGAGCGGCCGCCCCAATCCTGCCCGCGGTTGGTGAAAGATTCTTGCGCTGCGGGTGATTCGCCCGTCCTTTGAAGGAATTGATTTGCCATGCGGTCGCAGGGCACGAGCGGAGGGTTCGAGGGACGCGTTACACGCGTCGCTTCCGCGCGCCTGACCAACGCGGTTGCCGCCTCACTGGCAATTGCGGCCTTCACTGTATGCCTTACCCTGGCGTTCGCGGTGATATCGATCAAGGTCGCGATAGCCATGCCGATCCCGACCTGAATACAGTTTTCGCAGCTAGCGCGTATTCGGCAAAAGGGATACCGGTTTTGCTATCAGAATACACGCTAGTTATTGATTGAGAGCATTTTCTTACGGCTAACGGATTCCACTTAGCCGGAAAATGGTGTGGCCTGCCTCGCTATTTTTGACGGCCACCCGCGTCTGCATGCGTGACCATCCGCTCGACGACAGGGACGTTCGATGAAGACACCGATCGTGTGGGTTACGGCCACCCTGAGCGCGGCCATCGCGGTGCTGACGACCTCCTTCGTCACGACCGGCACGCGCGGCGAAAGCACGTCCTTCACATCATCTGCCGGGCAGCTCGAGGTACAGACCGTCGCCAGCGGCCTCGTCAATCCGTGGAGCCTTGCCTTCCTGCCAGACGGCCGGATGCTGGTGACCGAACGTCCGGGGCGAATGCGCATCATCACGCCGGACGGGGTGTTGTCGCCGCCATTGAACGGCGTGCCCAAGCCCTACGTCGGAGGACAGGCGGGTCTGCTCGATGTGGCGCTCGACCGCAACTTCGTGACCAATCGCACGCTCTATCTCTGTTACTCCGCAGACAGCGGCGGCAACGCCGCTATCGCGCGGGCACGGCTGAAAGAGGATGCCACCGCGCTTGATGAGGTGAAGGTGATCTTCACGCAAGCCGGTCCCGGCGGCCATGCCAATCATGGTTGCCGTATTGCGCAGAGCGGCGACGGCGATCTTTACGTCACACTCGGCGACCATTTCGGTCCGCGCGACGAGGCGCAGAATCTTGGCGTCGACAACGGCAAGATCGTCCGCATCGCGCCCGACGGCTCGGTGCCACCGGACAATCCCTTCGTGGGCCGCGACGGCGCGCGTCCGGAAATCTGGAGCTATGGCCACCGCAACGGACAAGGCCTCGCGTTCAATCCCACGACCGGCGATCTCTGGGAGATCGAGCACGGCCCGCGCGGCGGCGATGAAGTCAACATCATCGCCAAGGGCAGGAACTACGGCTGGCCAGTGATCGGCTACGGCATCGACTACAACGGCGCGAAGATCCACGACAGCACCGCGAAGGACGGCATGGAGCAACCGGTGAAATACTGGGTGCCGTCGATCGCACCCTCCGGCATGGCATTCTACACCGGCGCGCTGTTTCCGGCATGGAAGGGCAGCCTGTTCACCGGTGCGCTGCAAGGCCAAGATGCTGGTGCGACTCTCGCTCAAGGACAATGCCGTCACCGGCGAGGAACGTCTGCTGCAAAACCTCAACGAGCGCATCCGTGACGTCAGGCAAGGGCCGGACGGCGCGCTATGGCTTTTGACCGACAGCTCGGCCGGGCGGATCTTGCGGGTATGCGCCGGCCGGGAAATGACTCTTCACGCCTCGACGCAGTGGAGCAAGTCATCTTCGCGAACGCGGGGAACGACGCGGCGCCGGCCGCGCGTCACAGCGCCGCGAACAACGCGAAGCCGAACAGCGCGGCGACGCCGACGATGAATCCGAACGCGAACGTCCAGAAGCCGCCGCCGCGCGGCTTCTCCTTCGCCTCCGCTTCCTCCGGCAATGGCGTCGCTCTCAGCGCATGCTCCCGCTCGATCATCCGGCGCGCGACATAGTCCGTGACGGCATTGACGATCGCGGCCACGTCATGGGATTCCGCGAGCACGATCCGGCCATAGCGGGTGTCCTGCACGAAACGGTACATGCGCTTGTCGCGGCCCATCAGGATGTGCGCGACCACGTCGATCCACAGCCGCGGCGTGTCTCCCTGGCTGATGCCCCGATCGAACAGGTCGACCTGATCCGGCACCTGCGCGAACAGCGGATCGAGCGCCTCGTTCAAGATCTCGAGCCGCGCCACTTCCGCGTCGCGCAGATCGACGACAACGCCGGTGCGATCAGCAGCCTCGATCCGCGCCTGTCGCAGCGCATCGCGCAGTCGCATCGGCTTCGCGGCTTCGGCCATACCCGTTCCCATACTCGATGCGTCCGACATCGATAGCCCTTCCCGCAACGATCCTCCGTTAACTTAACAGTAACCCTGTTCCGAGCAAAGGCCGTTTAGTTCCAAAGGCTTATAATACGCACAGCTTCGTCGACCAGGTCGCAATCCCTATCCCCAAACGAACAACGGCCCCGCCCGATCTCCCGGGCAGGGCCGTCCGGTTCCTTGGACGTTTCTTCTCGAAGATGACGCGATCAGCCCGCCATGCGGTTCGGCTCTTCCACGATGGAGAAGCGCACGCCGGCGCGGTGACGGTTTTCCTCGGACACCACCCTCCAGGCGTCCTCGGCTTCCTTCCGCGTCTTGAACGGGCCCTGCACCTGGGCCGAGCCTTCCACGAGCTTGTGGAAGTTCATCGACCCGAACTCGCCGCCAATCACCCAGAAATTGCTGCCGGTCATGAGAGCCTCCTTTTATTCAGCCGCCTGAACCTTGATCTCCGAACCGTGCGACTTGAACTGCGCAGTCTCGGTCGAGTCGTGAAGCGCGGTGGTCGACGACTGGCCGCCGGTGATCGTGGTCGAGACCAGATCGAAGTAGCCGGTGCCGACCTCGCGCTGATGGCGCGTCGCCGAGTAGCCGTGCTGCTCGGAAGCGAACTCGGCCTGCTGCAGGCGGGAATAGGCCGCCATGCCCTCGGCCTTGTAGCCGCGCGCCAGTTCGAACATGCCGTGGTTGAGCGAGTGGAAGCCCGCCAGCGTGACGAACTGGAACTTGTAGCCCATCGCGCCGATTTCCTTCTGGAATTTCGCGATCGTGGCCTTGTCGATGTTGGCTTCCCAGTTGAACGAGGGCGAGCAGTTGTAGGCCAGCATCTTGTTCGGATAGACCTTCTTCACGGCTTCCGCGAACTTGCGGGCGCCGTCGAGATCCGGCTTCGAGGTTTCCCACCACAACAGGTCGGCATACTTCGCGAACGACAGCCGCGCTTGATGCAATGATCGAGGCCGGTGCCGGGCTTCAGGCGATAGAAACCTTCCGCCGTCCGCTCGCCGGTGATGAACTCATGATCGCGCTCGTCGATATCCGAGGTGATGAGCTTGGCGCTCTCCGCGTCGGTGCGCGCCAGGACGAACGTCGGCGTGCCGCAGACGTCGGCGGCGAGACGCGCCGCGATCAGGTTGCGCTCATGCGCCGCGGTCGGGATTAGCACCTTGCCGCCCATGTGGCCGCACTTCTTTTCCGACGCGAGCTGGTCCTCGAAGTGGACGCCAGCCGCGCCCGCCTCGATGTAGGCCTTCATGATCTCGAACGAATTGAGCGGTCCGCCGAAGCCTGCTTCCGCGTCGGCCACGACCGGCACGAACCAGTCGATCTTGGCGCCACCTTCGGAATGCTCGATCTGGTCGGCGCGCTGGAAGGTACGGTTAATGCGGCGGCAGAGTTCAGGACCGGCGTTGGCCGGATAGAGGCTCTGGTCAGGATACATCGCGCCCGCGGTATTGGCGTCGGCGGCGACCTGCCAGCCGGAGAGATAGATCGCGGGCAGACCGGCGCGCGCCTGCTGCATCGCCTGGTTGCCGGTGACGGCGCCGAGCGAATTGACGTAGGGCTCCGTCTTCAGCGATTCCCAGAGACGGTTCGCGCCCTTCTCGGCCAGCGTGTACTTGATCTCCACGGTGCCGCGCAGCCTTTCGACCTCCGCCGGGCTGTAGGGGCGGCTGATTCCCTCAAAACGGCCCTCCGGGGCGGGAACGAGCTGCTCAAAGGTCCTAGTCATCACTTTCTCCAGTGCACATTCAGTGACATTGCGTTGCAAAACATGGCTTAGATAAAACGCCAAATGGATCAATTCGTATAGATGTCTTGATCTCAAATGATGATGTCATGTAACATGTGTAAATGTCATAATTGTCATATTGTCATCTTTGTCACAAAAGAGCCGCAAGCATGGCCGCCGCTTCAGGCAAAAAACTCTTCGTCGGCCCGCGCTTCCGACGTATCCGCCAGCAGCTCGGGCTGTCGCAAACCCAGATCGCAGAGGGACTCGGCATCTCGCCGAGCTACGTCAACCTGATCGAGCGCAACCAGCGCCCGGTTACCGCGCAGATTCTTCTTCGCCTCGCGGAGACCTACGATCTCGACCTGCGCGACCTCGCCACCGCCGACGAGGATCGCTTCTTCGCCGAACTGAATGAGATTTTTTCCGATCCATTGTTCCGTCAGATCGACGTGCCGAAGCAGGAACTGCGCGATCTTGCCGAGCTCTGCCCCGGCGTAACGCATTCGCTGCAACGGCTTTATGCGGCCTATACCGAAGCGCGGCGCGGCGAGACGTTGGTCGCCGCGCAATTCGCCGATCGCGACGAGAGCGCGGGCGCACGCTTCGAGGCCAATCCGATCGAGCGGGTGCGCGACTTGATCGAGGCCAACCGCAATTATTTTCCCGAACTGGAGCAGGTCGCGGAAAGCCTGCGCGACGAGATCAACATGCCGGCGCAAGACTTGTTCGCCGCCTTGAGCGCGCGGTTGCGTGAAAAACACTCGATTCAGACGCGCATCATGCCGGTCGATGTGATGCGTGACACGCTGCGGCGCTTCGACCGTCACCGTCGCCAGCTTCTGATCTCGGAACTGGTGGACGCGCCGGGACGCGCCTTCCAGCTCGCATTTCAGATCGGGCTTGCCGAATGCACGGGCGCGTTCGAGGCGATCATCGCACGCGCCGGCGCGCTCGATGACACGCCCCGACGGCTTTACCGCATCACGCTCGCGAACTATTTCGCAGGCGCGGCGCTGATGCCGTATCAGACGTTTCATGCCGCGGCGGAAGCGCTCGGCTACGACATCAACGTGCTGGCGCAACGCTTCAACACCGGCTTCGAGCAGGTCTGCCACCGCCTGACCACACTGCAGCGACCGAACGCACGCGGCGTGCCGTTCTTCATGCTGCGCGTCGACAACGCCGGCAACGTCTCGAAGCGTTTTTCGTCAGGCACGTTCCCGTTCTCGAAATTCGGCGGCACCTGTCCGCTGTGGAACGTGCATTCGACCTTCGACACGCCGGACCGCCTCTTGAAGCAGGTGATCGAACTGCCGGACGGCAGCCGCTACTTTTCCATCGCGCAGATGGTGCGTCGCGCGGTGGCGCCACATCTGCAGGCCCAGCCGCGTTTCGCCATCGGATTGGGCTGCGAAATCCGCCACGCGTCAAAGCTGGTCTACGCATCGGGCATGGACGTCGACAAGGCCGAGGGCACGCCGATCGGCGTCAACTGCCGTCTCTGCGAGCGCGAGAACTGCGCCCAGCGCGCCGAGCCGCCGATCACGCGCACGCTGATCCTCGACGAGAACACGCGGCGCGTGACCAGCTTTGCGTTCAGCAATGCGAGGGAGGTGTGAGAAGATTCGCGCATCCATCCTCAGCCCTCAGAATTCATCTCGGCGCAAGCATAGAGATATGTCGTCACGCTGCTGTGGGCCGAGTAAGTTTTTCCGCATCACCTCTTTCGCACGCGGGCTTCCCATGTCTCCAAAATGAACAGCGTCATAGTGTGTGCTGCATGCACCGCGAGTCGCGCATGCCTGGCTTCGATTTTATATGCTTTGTTCGCGTGACCATGCGCCGAGCCCTCGTGGGTTCGGAGAGCACCAACTCCAGCAGCGATACTGAATAACCCTGACAATATCTGTTTGAGGTCGTCATCAGCCATCTGGCCGGGGGAGAGGCCCAGGTTCTTTGCCACTTCCGTCCACAACGGCGCAATCGTCTGTTTGTTGGGAAGCGGAATATTCTCGGTCTCAAGGTAGTGCTTGCATACCGCTTCAACGATTGCACAAGCGGCCGTCACCGCAGCTCCAGGGTCTGAGCCAATGGAGTTGTAAGCGCGCTGGTACTCGATATCCACAGCAGCAAGGCCGCCCGCCTTGAGGCGTTCTCCCAAGGACCTAGACGGTGCCTTGAGATGAGCGCCGATGACAGATCCGCCCCGCTGGTAGGTTAATTGCTCTTTTTCCAAGACAGTTTTGATTCGCTCACGGGCGTCGCCATCTTTTGCATACTGCTCCATTCGCCACGGCGTGGGTTCAACGTCCATTATCTCGGCTATGAGCGTTCCAAACAGGCCCAAGGGATCAGCGCACTCCCCATTCGCTCTCCGCAGCCACAACAGACACTTCTGGGTCTTATTGCCCTCTGGGGGATCACCTGGAAAGCCTGCCTGCATAAACAGGGCATTGAGTTCTGCATGAGTATAGTGTGTGTCAAGAATTGGGGCCGTTGTCCCAATCAAGTCCATGATCTAGGGTCAGGACTCATTGATCAGAGCCAGAAGATGACGGCTGCTGCGATGCAGATGGCAGACATGAAGGTATGTGCGCATCTATCGTAACGGGTGTGGATGCGCCGCCAGTCCTTGAGCCTGCCGAACGTATTTTCGATCTTGTGCCGTTCGCGATAGAGAATGCGGTCATGTTCGATCGGCTTTGCGCGGTTGGACTTCGATGGGATGCAGGCCGTGATACCCCGGACCGCGAGCGCCTGGCGGAACCAGTCGGCGTCGTAGCCCTTGTCGCCGAGCAACTGCTTCGCGGGCGGCAGCGCATCGACCATCAACGCGGCCCCCTTGTAATCGCTCATCTGGCCTTCGCTAAGCAGCATGATGACCGGACGTCCCTGACCATCACATACGGCGTGCAGCTTCGAGTTCAGGCCGCCCTTCGTGCGCCCGATACGTCGGGGAACAGGCCCTTTTTTAAAAGGCTTGCGGCGGTGCGATGCGCCTTCAGATGGGTGGCGTCGATCATTAACCGCTTCGGGGTGCCGCCCTTACGGGCCAGTTCGGCAAATATCTTGTTGAACACACCAAGACGGCTCCAGCGCACGAACCGATTGTAGACGGTCTTGTGCGGACCATACTCACGCGGCGCATCGCGCCAGCGCAGACCGTTCCTGATGACGAAAATGATGCCGCTGATCACCCGCTGGTCATCAACCCTCGCAACTCCGTGCGACAAAGGAAAATACGGTTCGATCCGGCGCATCTGCGCCTCGGTCAGCAGAAACAAATCGGACATTGCGGCGTCTCCCAACAACGCCAATGAATCAGTCCAAACGCCTCTCCGCAAGAAAATTAATGGGTCCTGAGCCTAGGCTTTTAGGGAATTGTCATGGTCGACGCCAAGTCGTTTTTTAAGGCAATCCGAAAGAACCCTGCGCAGTATTTTATCATACACTATTCGTCTGAAATGCTTTTCGACGAGAAATCTTGAGGGCCATTCTCCCCGCATTACGTCGATCATCGTGATGCATTACCCGACCGGCCAAACGCAGAGTTTTGCCTTTCACCTATCAGCCGACTTGCTGAATATTCGAAAAGACGACGTGGATAACCATCTGGACGACATCGAGATGGACTTGCTGTCGAGGTTCTACAAGTTCGCCCGCGACCGGCGCCTGATGCATTGGATACATTGGAATATGAGGGGACAACTGTTCGGGTTTGAACATCTCGAACACCGTTATCGCAAGTTGACAGGCTTGGAAGCTCCAAACATTCCGGTCGAGGTCCGACTTAACCTAAACGACATTCTCCGAGAGCGTTATGGCCGTGACTACGCCGAACACCCGCAACTCAAAAATCTTATGTTGCTCCAGGGCGAGCTTCCGAAGGGATTTCTTGGAGGCAAGGAAGAAGCAGAGTGCTTCAACAAGCGTGAATTCATACGCATGAATGAGTTCACCAACACGAAGGTGCACTTTTTCCGACACATCATCGACCTAGCACTCAGGGGCAAGCTTAAAACCGCCGGCCAATCTATTGCGAACCGCATTGACAAATTGCTGGAAAGTCGTACGTCGCGTGTCTTGGCGCTCACCGGCACTGTTCTCGGCCTGCTAAGTTGGGTAGGCTGGTTCGTCCTGATCGCGAAACGCTGATTGCACCTAGGCCAGCTCCCATAGCGCAATCGAGCTCACCAAGATTCTCGCTGACCGCGACGTAACGATATCGCCGCCCTCCCTCGGTTCCATGACCGTTTCTGCCTGATTTACGTCATTCCGCAGCCGCTCTGCGCGCGGTAAATTACGCCATGCAACCAATTGGCCACTGGAGCATGTCATCATGAACTGGTCGTTCGCGTTATGGGGCGGTCTCGGCGCAGCCGCTCTTCTTGCAATTGCCGGTGGCGGCTGCGCTGCTCACGTTGCCTGCGGAACCTGCTATTGCAGCGGCACCGCCGATTGCGACGGAAGAGGCGGACGCCACCATCGCGGCCTTGAAGCCGCCGAAACGTCAGCGGCCGCTGATCGCAATCGTCGGCATCAACGACGCCACCGAGACCACCGATTATCTGATGCCCTATGGCGTCCTGCGGCGTGCCGACGTCGCCGATGTGGTGATGCTGGCAACGAAGCCGGGACCGGTGACGCTTTTCCCGGCGCTGAGGGTTGAGCCAGAGGCGACGGTTGCGGACTTCGATACGCAGCATCCGGACGGCGCCGACTATGTCATCGTCCCCGCCATGAGCCGCGACGACGATCCGACAGCCCTGCAGTGGATCAGGAGCCAGTCCGAAAAGGGCGCGATCATCGTCGGCGTCTGCGCCGGAGCCAAGGTGGTCGGCAATACCGGACTGCTCGACGGCAAACGCGCGACGACCCATTGGTACTATCTCAAGGAGTTGCGCGACAAGCATGCCGCCATCCGCTACGTTCCTGACCGCCGGCTGGTGGTCGATCGCGGCGTCGCGTCGACGACGGGAATCACCGCGTCGATGACGATGTCGCTCACGCTCATCGAGACGATCGTCGGCCGGGACAAGGCCGACGCGGTCGGCCGCGATCTCGGCCTGACCACGTGGGACGCGCGTCATAACAGCGGCGCTTTCCGATTCACGCGCCCTTTTGCATTGACGGCGATCCGCAACACGATCGCCTTTTGGAACCGGGAGCAGTTCGGCATCGAACTCAAGCCCGGCGTTGACGAGGTGTCGCTGGCGCTTGTCGCGGATGCCTGGTCGCGAACCTATCGCTCGCGTGCAATCACATTCGCTCCCGCCGCCGTCGGACTGCACACGCGCAACGGCATCCGCATTGTCCCTGATCAGGTCGCGACAAGCTGGCCCGCCGAACATCTGCTTGCGCCGATCGCGGATCAGCCGCCGGCGGCGGCACTGGATCAGGCGCTTCATGACATCGAAACCCGCTATGGAATGCAGACAGCCAACTTCGTCGCCATGCAGCTTGAATATCCCAGGCCATAGGGCATCAGCGACTGCCCAGACTCCATGAAATCACGACGAATGGAATTTATGGATTTCCCAATGTGCAATTGCGCATCTGGGGATGACGAACAGGTGCGCGACGTTTCACTCACGGAATTCCGTCATGGCTGGGCTTGTCCCGGCCATCCACGTCTGTTCTGGTATGATTCATAGAAGACCTGGATGCCCGGGACATAGGCGAGCGGAAGCGACGCCGTTCTTCGAACAACCGTGCCCGGGCATGACGTAACCCAATGGCGGCTGATTCATCTGCCGCTCAGAAGGTGCCATGGAAGCCGATGCAAAGCCCGACGTTCAAAATATTTGCGGCCGCAGCACTTGCCACATTTGCGATGACCCTCACCTCCCCCGCTTTCGCCCAGCGCGGCGCGTCGTGCCACAACGGCATGAATTTTCCGCAATTCCTGTCGAGCCTGGAGCAGGACGCGCAAAAGACCGGCGTATCGCCCCGCGCGATCAGCGCGGCCGCACCGTATATGGTCTATGACCAAGGCATCGTGAACCGCGACCGCGGCCAGCGCGTGTTCGGCCAGCTGTTCACACAATTTGCCGGCCGCATGGCATCGGAGGCACGACGTGTGCGCGGGCAGCAGCTCATCAGACAGCACGCGCAAGCCTTTGCACACGCCGAGAAGGAGTACGGCGTGCCGGCGGCGGTCATCACCGCGTTCTGGGCGCTGGAGAGCGATTTCGGCGCGATTCAGGGCAAGCTGTCGACACTGCGCTCGCTGGTGTCGCTGGCCTATGACTGTCGCCGCGCGCAGATGTTCCATGACGAGACCATCGCCGCGCTGAAGATCATCGACCGCGGCGACCTTACGCCTTCCGAGATGATCGGATCGTGGGCCGGCGAGCTCGGGCAGACGCAGTTCCTGCCCCGGCATTACTACGACTACGCCGTGGACTACGATGGGGATGGCCGCCGCGATCTGATCCACAGCGCGGCTGACGTGATCGGCTCGACCGCGAACTACATCGCGACGGGGTTGAAATGGAAACGCGGCGAGCCATGGCTGCAGGAAGTGCATGTCTCAGCCAACGTACCGTGGGATCAGGCCGATCTCACGATCAAGCATCCGCGCAGCCAATGGGCGGCGTGGGGCATCGCTTTCGCCGACGGCAAACCGTTGCCGAACGACAAGCTGCCGGCCTCGCTGCTGCTGCCGATGGGGCGCAGCGGACCGGCGTTCCTAGCTTACGATAATTTCGCCGCTTATACCGAATGGAATAACTCGCTGATCTATTCGACCACGGCGGCTTATCTCGCCACGCGGATCGCAGGCGCGGCGGCGATGCGAAGACCGTCGGCGCAGGTGGAGCAACTCACCTTCGCACAGATCAAGCAGCTGCAGCAGTTGCTGGTGAAGGCGGGCTATGACGTCGGCAAGATCGACGGCGTGCTCGGTCAGCAGAGCCGCAGCGCGGTCAAGGCCATGCAGGTCAAGTACGGCCTGCCGGAGGACTCCTGGCCGACCGCCGAACTGCTGGCGCGGATGGGCGGTGGCGCAACGCACGTCGCCGGCCCAGCCGAAGCGACTGCCGCGCCGCGTCCGGTTCAGTCGCATCATTGAACATAGCGGTATTCCGGACGGCATGCGACGCAAAGCCGGTCTGTGCAATTGCGCATATCCAATTAGCCAAGACATTGACTCGGCTGGATTCCGGCCGCGACGCCCCGGAATGGCGAGGGCGAAAATTCTTCTGCGCGCGGTTGTCGTCCGCGCCCGGCGTCCCCACTTGCATGCAGCAGCATGCTTCTTCCGCTGCCTGCACCTCGGGCAATCCATCGCCAACCTTCCATCGAAAAGAGCATCCCATGTCATTTTACGATTCCGCCGCCCCAGCCTTCCTGCAGACGCTCGGCGCCCTCTCCGACATCCTCAAAAAGGCCGAGGCCCATGCGGCCGCGCGGAAAATCGCGCCCGAAACGCTGCTGACCGCGCGGCTTTATCCGGACATGCTGCCGCTGACGCGCCAGATCCAGATCGCCTGCGATTTCGCCATGAAGACCTGCGCGCGGCTGGCGGGTTCGGAGGTGCCGAGCACGCCGGATACGGAAAAGACCTTTGACGAACTGCAGCAGCGCCTCGCCAAGGCGACGGATTACGTGAAGAACACAGCTCCGGCCAAATTCGACGGCGCGGAAAATCGCGACGTGACGTTTCCCGCGGGTCCGGACAAGACGATGACGCTGAAGGGTCAGCAATATCTCAGCCATTTCGCTTTGCCGAATTTCTACTTCCACGCGGCGACCGCACACGGCATTCTGCGCCACAATGGCGTCGAGATCGGCAAGCTGGATTTCATGGGCGTAAAGTAAAGACGGCGCCCCGCCGTTTGCGGCCGGCGCTCCCGGCCCCGACACTCACACACATTCTCTCTCGTCATTGCGAGGGCGAAGCAATTCAGTCCTTCTTTCGAGCTTCCGGATTGCTTCGCTGCGCTTGCAATGACCGCCTGACGTTAGTTTGAAGCGCACTTCCGCCGCCTTATGGCGGTCGGGCGGCGTGGACTTCAGCAGCGTCAGGGATCCTGCATCCTGACGGCCGAGCTTTATGCCGTCTTCCCAGTCATGATTGCGCTCCCACTTCCTGTGGGAGCTGCCCGATCTGCGTATGGTGTGCAGCGAGCCAGTCGTCGAGCGCGGCAATTTCCGCCTGCGACATTCGCAAGCCCAGCTTGGAGCGCCGCCAGACGATGTCGTCCGCCGTGCAGGCCCATTCGTACGAGATCAAATAGCGGACCTCACTCTCGGTCAGCGTGCCGCCGAATCCCCGACCGAGATCGGCCATGGATTTCGCGGCGCCCAGCACCTTTGCCGCGCGGGTGCCGTAGGCGTGCGCAAGACGGTTCGCATGCGCCAGCATCAGGAACGGATAGTCGCGCACCAGGTCCGCCGTCAACGCCGCGATCCCCGACACGTCCATGTCGCCGCCGGGCAGCGCCGCCTTCGCGGTCCAGCCCTCACGGGCTTTTGTCCCCCTCAGATAGGACGAGAGCTTTTCCAGCGCTTCCTCGGCGAGCCGGCGGTACGTGGTAATCTTGCCGCCATAGACCGACAGCAACGGCACGCCGCCTGGTGTATCCAGCTCGAAGGCATACTCGCGGGTGGCGGCCTTGGCTTCGCTGGCGCCGTCGTCATAGAGCGGCCGTACGCCGGCATAGGCCCAGACCACGTCATCCGGTTTCACCGGCTTGCTCAGATATTCGCTGACCGACGCGCAGAGATAGGCAATCTCCTCCTCCGTGGCCTTCGCCTTGGCGGGATCGCCGTCGTAATCGCGATCGGTGGTGCCGATCAGGGTGAAGTCATTCTGATACGGAATCGCGAACACGATCCGGCCGTCGCTATTCTGGAAGATGTAGGCGCGATCGTGGTCGTAGAGCTTTTCGACCACGATGTGCGAGCCCTGCACTAGCCGCACCTTGGCGCGGGTATTGACGCCGGCTCCGAGCGTCAGCACCTGTTCGACCCACGGACCGCCCGCGTTGACGAGTACCCGCGCCGCGATGGTGCTGCGTTCGCCGGTCAGCGTGTTCTCGACGGTAACGTGCCAGAGGCCGTCGGCCTGCCGGGTCTCGACCGCGCCCGTCCGGGTCCGGATATCCGCGCCGCGGTTCGCCGCATCTCGCGCGGTGAGAACGACGAGGCGGGCGTCGTCGACGAAGCAGTCCGAATATTCAAAACCCTTGTGATAGCGGCCGGGCATTAACGGCTTGCCAACCTCGTCGCGAGCGAGATCGACCGAGCGGGTCGGCGGCAGCAGTTTTCGTCCGCCGATATGATCGTAAAGGAAGAGACCGAGTCGCAGCAGCCACGCCGGCCTTAAACCCGCGTGATGCGGTAGCACGAAGCGCAGCGGACGGATGATGTGCGGGGCGATCCGCCACAGGATTTCGCGCTCGATCAGCGCCTCGCGAACCAGACGAAATTCGTAATATTCGAGATAGCGCAGCCCGCCATGCACCAGCTTGGTCGACCACGACGAGGTGCCGCTGGCGAGATCGTTCATTTCGCAAAGGAAAACCGAATTGCCGCGCCCTACCGCGTCGCGCGCGATACCGCACCCGTTGACGCCGCCGCCGATGATAGCGAGGTCGAAAACCTGACCCACGGACGCATCCCTTACGCCTTTGCCGCAAAATACTGGTGTCAAAGTATCTTACGGTGCCGCCGATGTTCAATTTCAGCGGTTTGCTTTCGAATTTTGATTAAAATCACACTCGAAAACGAAAGCCATCGTCATCGCTACGTTTGAGTCCGGAATCGCACGAACATAGCAGAGACCTGATGTCGCGGGGATGATCTGGAATGGGTCGGCGACAATGATCGGCAGGTTTGCATTGATCGCGCGCTGTCCACCCGCAGCGGGAATCAGGACATTGAAAGCGCAACGCCGCCAAGCGTTGAAAGCGTTCACCGGCGGCGCTGGTTTATTCCCCGAGCGGGTGGTTGCAATGTCCCGGGCGATGATTGGTCTTGCGGGACGCGTAAAGGTTCAGCGCAGAGATTGGAGCTCTGACCAAAACGAAAAAGCGCCCCCCCAAGGCAGTCCCCTTTACAAATAAGGCCGCCCGCAAAAGCCTCTATATGCCGAACGATTGGCCGAGGGCTCTTGCCAATGAAAAACCGGCACGGGTCAACGTCCCATGATTATAATTCTGGTCCCACTGGTTGACCACGACCATCACAATCGCCAGCGCGAAAATTATTTTCATGACGGTAGGTTGGCACCAGAGTCTTAAAAAAAAATTAGGAAAGTCTTCCAATCGAATCAGGACACTTCGGGCCAATTCGGACAGGCTCCACCAATCGTAGGACGTCAGCGCATCGCGCCGGGAGCTCCCGCTGGCACCGGTTTCGGCGTCCGTCTCGTCGAGATCGTCGGATCTTGATCACCTCGCAGGCCGGAGGCAAGGCCCCATCGGTGAGGAAGATCTGAATCTGGGTGATATGGGCAAGCGCAACGGCGCGCGACTTTCCGGAGCGATTGGAACAAAAGACGTGGATGCCCAGCACAAGGCCGGGCATCCGACCTGCAGGAGCGACCAACGTCACCGGCCACATTTCAAATCGATCTGCCGTCGTGCATGCGACAGCGGAACTTTTCCGCGCCTGCTACGCCGCCTGGGCTTCACGCAGCTGCGCGCACTTCATCGCCGCGCGCTCCGCGTCGCGGGCGCTGCGGAACAGCTTGCCGTCCAGGGAGGAGAACGGTCTGGAGGCTGAAAAGAACCGGAACCCGGCGCGATCACGCACCACGATTCCGGCAGATACCGAACCGACTTCGATGATGTAGGTCTTCGACATGTCCCACTCGCATTTCTTCCGGCCGATGAGGCCGCGCAAATAACGGGCATCGGGAGAAAACGTTCCCTGTCGTTCAGCGTGTGATATGGGCACGGTTTTCGCCATCGCAACAATAGAATCTGTCAAGGTTTGACGGCTCGTCGAATGGCTTGGATTCCGGATCGGCGCGTGGTGCAAGCCGTCCGGAATGACCGAACAACAACCAGCGCGAAGTAGATGCCACTAGGTCCCGATCGGCCGGTCGGCCTGCGGGACTTGCTGCGGATGGCCCTGATCGTCGATTGCGACGTAGGTGAAATTCCCGTCGGTGACGAGGATGAACTGAACTTCTTTGCGGCGCATCACCCAGGCTTCCAGATGCACCGTGATCGAGGTCTTGCCGATGCGAACCAGCGTGGCATGCACGGAGACGAGGTCGCCGACATAGACCGGTTTGCGGAAATTCATGGCATCGATGGCAACCGTCACGGTGCGCGATTTTGCAATCTTGGACGCGAAGATGCCGCCGCCGATGTCCATCTGGCTCAGCAGCCAGCCGCCAAAAATGTCGCCGTTCTGGTTGGTGTCCGCGGGCATCGCCAGCGTGCGCGTGCAGAGTTCGCCGAGCGGCGCGGTTTCAGTGTTCGGCAGGGCGTGCACGGCTGTTACGTCGGTCATGAAAGAAGTCCGTCTTGGCTTGTCAAATGCAAGAACACGCGGGAAGTTACTTGAAGGTGTCCCAGCCGGCATCCGGCGTAAACCGCGCGCCGAATTTCCCCGCCAGCTCGCGCAGGTTGGCGGCGACATTCTCCGGACCACGGGTACGCGCATAGTTCAGCGGACCGCCGCGGAACGGCGCGTAGCCGGTGCCGAAGATCATCGCACCATCGACAAGGTCGGAATCGTCGACGATGCCTTCACGCAGGCACGCGACGCAGACGTTCGACATCGGCAGCACCAGCCGGTCGATCATTTCCGGCGTCACCCGTGACGTGTTGCCTCCTTCGCCCTTATCGGCCTTGCCGTCGCGCCATGTGTAAAAGCCCTGGCCGGTCTTGCGGCCGAGTTCGCCCTTGGCGACCTTTTCGCGCAGCCAGTCCGGCGTCGGCGGCAGCTGATCGCCGAACTTCGAGCGCAGCATGTCGCCGACGGCGAGGCAGATATCGAGCCCGACCTGATCGGCCAGTTCGATCGGCCCCATCGGCATGCCGAATTTTTCCGCTGCGGCGTCGATCACGGTCTTGTCGATCTTCTCGTCGAGCATGACCATCGCTTCAAGCATGTACGGCGTCAGCGCGCGATTGACGAGGAAGCCCGGCGAGCTTTTCACCGGCAGCGGCAGCCGGTCGATGGCGCCGACGAACGCCAGCGCCTGTTTCAGTACCTGCGGATCGGCGGCATCGTGGCTGACCACTTCGACCAGTTGCAGCCGCGATACCGGATTGAAGAAGTGCAAGCCCACCAGCCGCTCCGGATTCTGCAGCGTGGTGCGCAGGTCCTGCAGCGGAATGCTTGAGGTGTTGGTGGCGAGGATCGCGGTTGGTTTCATCCTCTGCTCGACTCCGGCATAGACCTTCTGCTTCAGCTCGAGTTTTTCGGGCACCGCCTCGATGATGAGATCGGCATCGCGCACGCCCTCGCCGTCGAGGTCGGGCATCAGCCGATCGAGCGCATCGCGGATCTCAGTCCGCTTACGGACGATCTTGCCGTAGAGGTCCGCCGCGCGTTTGATCGCGACGGCAATCGGTTCCGGCTTCATGTCCGCAAGAGTCACCCGGATGTCCTGATGGGCGCACCACGCGGCAATGTCGCCGCCCATGGCGCCGGCGCCGATGACGTGCAGATGCTTGACCGTGTTGCCGTCGCCGGCGAGTTTTTTCATCTGCTCGCGCAGGAAGAACACGCGGATCAGGTTCTGTGCGGTCGGCGTCACCATCAGGTCGGCGAAGGAATGCTTTTCGGCCGCAAGCATCGCAGCCTTGCTGCCGCCATGCTTCTCCCAGAGATCGATCAGCGCATATGGAGCGGGATAGTGCTCGTGCGGCGCGGCCTTTTCGGCTTCGGTGCGCATCCGCGTGGCGAGGAAACCGCGAACCGGGCCGAAGTTAAGCAGCCGATTCAGCGGAACTGGCCGGGCGCGCTTCAGCCGGCCGGCGATTACATCCTTCACCGCGTTGCGGACGTGGCGTTCCTGCGTCACGGCATCGACAAGGCCGAGCGACTTCGCTTTGCGCGCATCGATAGTCTTGCCGGTCAGCATCAGCGTCATCGCCTGCATCGGATTGACCAGTCTGGTAAACCGCGCGGTGCCGCCGAGGCCGGGGTGGAGGCCGAGCATCACTTCCGGGAAGCCGAACCGCGCATTGTCGATGGCGATCCGCGTTCGGCACGCCAGCGCTACCTCGAGCCCGCCGCCGAGGCAGAAGCCGTGGATCACGGCGACGCTCGGAATCTTCAGCGCCTCCAGCCGGTCGATGATGCCGAGCGCGCGGCCGATCGTCGTTTCGACCTCGCTCGGATCGGAGGCGCCCCGGAACTCGTTGACATCGGCGCCGGCGATGAAGCCGGATGTCTTCGCCGAGCGGATCACGATGCCGGCGGGCGGCTGGTTTTCGAGCGCCGTCAGGATCGCTCCGAATTCCTCCATCACCTCCGATGACAGCGTGTTGGCGCTGGCGTCGGCGCGGTCGAACAGCACCCACGCCACGCCATCGGTGTCGCGCGTCAGCTTGAAGTTGCGATAGGGACCACTCGCGGCAGGCTTCGGCCCGAGCTCCAGCTCGCGCTCTCTGAGAACGTCCAAAACCTTCGAATCCATGACGCCCTCACACCATCTCGATCAACATGGCACCGCCCTGCCCGCCGCCGATGCATTCGGTGGCGATACCGCGCCTGGTGCCGAGCCGCTTCATGGCGTTGACGAGGTGCAACACGATTCGGTTGCCCGAGGTGCCGACGGGATGACCGAGGCTGACCGCGCCGCCATCGACGTTGAGCTTGGTGCGATCAACAGTGCCGGCCGCTTCGTCGAGGCCGAGCACCTCGCGGCAGAACTTCTCATCCTCCCACGCGGCGAGGCAGCCGAGCACCTGGGTGGCAAACGCCTCGTTGAGCTCCCAGGTTTCGATGTCGCGGAGCGCTAGCTTGTTGCGTTTCAACAGTTCGGTCGCCGACAGCACCGGGCCGAGCCCCATGATCGAGGGATCGAGCGCCGACCACTGGCTGTCGATGATCATCGCCTTCGGCCTGAGACCGTGTTTGATGACGGCATCTTCCGATGCCAGAATGGTCCAGCAGGCGCCGTCGGTGATCTGGGACGAATTGCCGGCGGTGACCTGCCCCCACGGTCGCTCGAACACCGGCTTCAGCTTCGCCAGCGTCTCCATCGAGGAGTCCGGACGTACGCCGTCATCGTGATCGTAGAATTTGCCGTCGCGCGCGAACGCGGTTACCACCTCGCCCTTGAGCCAGCCTTCGGCCTGTGCCTTCGCGAGCCGTTTGTGGCTCTCGACCGCGTAGGCGTCGGACTGTTCGCGGGTGATGCCGAAAAGATGGCCGACAACCTCGGCGGTCTGACCCATGTTGAGTTCAGTGATCGGATCGGTCAGCCCGCGCTCAAGCCCGATGATCGGCTTGAAATAGGGCGGCCGCGCTTTTGCGATCGCCGCGATTTTCGCAAGAATGCCCTTGGCGCCGGCGACGCCTGCGAACCAGCGAACGCCCTGCTGCGGCCACACCAGCGGCGCATGGCTCAGCGCCTCCGCGCCGCCCGTCAGAATCAGATTGGCGTTGCCGTCGCGGATGTAGCGGTAGCCGGTATCCATCGACTGCATGCCCGAGCCGCAGTTGATCTGCACCGTGAACGCCACCATCGCCTCGCCCATGCCGAGTCGCAGCGCGGCGACGCGGGCCGGGTTCATCTCGTCGGCGATGACATTGACGCAGCCGAGGATGACCTGATCGAACGCATCGGGCGCAAACGGCTGCCGCGCCAGCAGGGGGCGTCCGCATTGCACCGCCAGATCGACCGGCGTGAACGGGCCGGGGCCGCTGCGTGCTTTCAGAAAGGGAGTTCGGCTGCCGTCGATAATATAGACCGGACGCGCCATCAGCCTGCTGCCCTCGTTTCACCCAGCTCCTGCAAGAACTGATGCACGCCGACAGCCTTCTTGTAAATCGGCGACAGGTCCTCCGGCGCGAAGTCGTCGACCTCGATGACGCGGGCCACCGCCTCATGCGCCGTCTTGAGTTGTTCGGCTTCGACCTGGGTGACGACGCCCTGCTTCACCGCCGCATCCGGATCGCGCAGACGCGCTGCGCGCATCCGTCTGATAAAGTCCTCGGCGGCCGCCACGAGCAGAAACGCCTTTTCCAATCGCGCCACGCCATCGTCATTATCCACATGCGCGAGGCCCGACGTCAGGCGATCGCGCGCCACCGAAGGCTCCAGCACCAGTTGCGCACAGGCATGCACGACCGCATCGCGAGGCCCGCGCGCCTCCGCGCCGAACGGCTGGATCATGAATTTGAGTACGACGGCGACGAAGCGGTTCGGCAGGTTCGCCAGGATGTCGGCAAACCGCTGCTCGATGGTGCGGAAGCCGGTCGCCATGCACCACTCGACGAGCGCGAGATCGGCCTGCTGGCGACCCTCGTCCTCCCAACGCTTGAGTACGGCCGACAGCAGATACAGTTCGGAGAGAATGTCGCCGAACCGCGCCGACAGCATCTCCTTGCGCTTCAACGCGCCGCCGAGTGTCAAAAGCGCCATGTCGGTGCACACCGCGAAGGCCGACGAATAACGCGAGAGCTGGCGATAGAAACCGGTCACAGCGCCCGCATCCGCCGGCGCGGGCGCGAACCTTCCACCGCTCCAGCTTCGGCCCCAGGCGCTGAACAGTGTGGTGAAGCTGTGGCGGACATGAGCCCAGAACGCCTTGTCGAAGGCATCGAGACCCCTGACCTTGTTGGTGTCGCCGAGCGCATTCATCTCTTGCAGCAGATAGGGATGCGCGCGGATCGCGCCCTGCCCGAAGATGATGAGATTGCGCGTCAGGATGTTGGCGCCCTCCACCGTGATCGCGACCGGCACCGCACGATAGAGGTTTCCCATGTAGTTCTGCGGCCCATCGATCACGGCCTTGCCACCGTGGATGTCCATGGCATCGTCGATCACGGTGCGCATCCGCTCGGTGGCGTGCAGCTTCATGATGCCGGAGATGACGGCGGGATGGTTGCCCTGGTTGAGCGCGGCGCAGGTCAGCCGCCGCGCGGCGTCGATCAGATAGGCGGTGCCGGCGATCCGTGCCAGCGGCTCCTCGATGCCTTCGAACTTGCCGATCGGAATGCCGAATTGCTCGCGGACGCGAGCATAGGCCCCGGTGGTGCGCGCCGCGAAGGCCGCACCCGCCGCCGATAGCGACGGCAGCGAGATGCCGCGTCCGGCGGCCAGCGCCGTCATCAGCATTTTCCAGCCCTGCCCCAGGCGTTCCCTTCCGCCGATGACGTAGTCAAGCGGAATGAAGACATCCTTGCCCCAGTTCGGACCGTTCTGGAAAACCTGCATCGTCGGCAGATGACGACGGCCGATCGACACGCCCGGCAGATCAGTCGGGATCAGCGCGACGGTAATGCCGAGGTCCTCCCGCGAGCCGACCAGATGATCGGGATCGCGCGCCTTGAAGGCGAGGCCGAGCAGCGTCGCCACCGGACCGAGCGTGATGTAGCGCTTGTGCCAGTTGAGCCGCAGGCCGATCACCTCGTGGCCCTCGAACGTGCCCTTGCAGATGATGCCGGTGTCGAGCATCGACGCCGCGTCGGAGCCGGCTTCCGGACTGGTCAGGCCGAAGCACGGAACGTCGCGGCCGTCGGCGAGGCGCGGCAGCCATTTGTCCTGCTGGTCCCTGGTGCCGAAGCGCATCAACAATTCGCCAGGGCCGAGCGAATTCGGCACCATCACCGTGACCGCGGCGACCAGCGAGCGCGACGAAATCTTGCGCACCACTTCCGAATGCGCATAGGGCGAGAAGCCAAGCCCGCCATACTCCGTCGGAATGATCATGCCGAAGAATTTTTTCTGCTTGATGAAACTCCAGACCTCGGGCGGCAGGTCGCGCCATTCCCAATTGATCTTCCAGTCATCGAGCATGGCGCAGAGTTCATCTACCTGGCCGTTGAGGAAAGCCTCTTCATCCGCGGTCAACTTTGCCGGCGCGGTGGCCAGCAGTTTCGCCCAGTCGGGATTGCCTGTGAACAGGTCGGCGTCCCACCAGACGTCGCCGGCCTCCAGCGCCTCGCGCTCGGTATCCGACATCGACGGCAGCACGCGGCGGGCCCAGGCGAAGATCGGCTTGGAGATCATGTCACGGCGAAAGCTCATGCGATGTCCTCTTGTTCGGGTAATCCGCGCGACCGGTCCGGCCGGCCTGCGATTTGCTTCAGGCAATGATCTTATACCTATAAAGGGAAACATCCTTACTAAAGGGAAACGTGAGTTTCACTTTGCGCTTCGTAATTGAAATTTAAGCGAAATTCCCGGATTGGGCCCTCGCCAACAAGGGCAGGATAGCGCAAGAGTTCCCAAAACGCGATTTGCAAAAGCGTGATTTCCTCAAATGGCCACCCTTGCAGTTGGTTATGACGAAGTCTTGCGCAGTCCGTCCTGTCCTACAGTTCGAACGACAACTGAAGATTGTAACTGACGTACAGCGACCTGCACTCACGTCCGCGGAGCTGCACGCCTTCGTTGCTGCTAAGTCTATTCCTTTGAGGAAGGTCGATGAGTCGAACCAGCACTGGGGAGCCGTCTACGATTGCGCGGTACTGGAATCTTTTCTTCAGACCGGGCGAATGGTTGCTTTCCAGATTTTCGCGTTTGGAGCAATCACGTAAGCCCATCCTATGGGTAATAGGTCTGTTCCTCGTTCAAGCTATCCCTGCCACAATCATTCGCGCCTCAAACTTGGAGGAAGGTAGAATTCTGGCAATGGCGCGCGGCGCAGATGAGGATGGCCATTGGCTCGCACCCTTCATTTACGGAGATCGATTCGCTGAAAGGCCGGTTCTGTTATCCTGGATAGCAGCGCTTTTCGGCGAGTTAACCGGCGGCGTCACACTTTGGTCGTTACGTATTCCCCACCTTTGCTTCTTTCTTGCGGGCACATTGCTGATCTACAGCTTGCTCCGATCCGTCACCGGCAAGAGTGCGGCTATTTTTGGCGCGCTTTGCTGGATCAGTATGCCCGTTGTTGCTCCCAAATTCATCAATGCCGAGCCCGACATCGTCCTTGCGACTTTGTTGTTTGCAGCTTTTTGCGTCTGGTGGCAGGGAACCGCCGCCAAGAGCATGACGTTTTGGCGATGGCTCGGCGTTACCATTTTGATCGCCCTTGCCGGCCTGACCAAAGGACCGCAGCCCGTCGCTTACTTTACCCTCGGCGTTGGCGCTTACATCCTTCTGAAAAAACGCGATCAAATTCCAGCATTCAGCGCCGCGAACTTGTGTGCAGGACTGATCATCGGTGGTTGGTATGGCATCATCTATCAGCCTAGCGACATCGAAACCTGGGGAGAGCATTCGCGCCTGTTGCATACGACCGCCGGCCTCGCGACGGTTCGCGGCCATCTTGATTTCATCAAGAGTTTGGCTGTTGAATTTCTACCGGGATCCATTCTAATAGCACCGGCGATTATGATCGCCGTCCGCGGATGGCGAAATACTCGAAATGATCTGCTGCTTGCCGCGATCTTCTACTCCGTGGCTTGCACACTCGTTCTCATGTTCTGGCCGGGCCAAGTGGCCGCGCGCTATGCGATGCCAGGAACGATGACGTTGGCCGTGATTTGCGGGCTGATGTTTGAGAATTGGCGTCCTAGCCACCCCAAAGTAATCGCGTCAGCACTGGTCACGACTTATTTGATTTTTTTCGCGCTGTTCGTTCGTGGATGGGTGGTGATGCCTTTATGGCCGCATCTTTTTGACGAAAGCCGAAGAGCGGGCGCCGCCATCTCCTCCGTTATCCAGAACCAACCCCTCTATGTGATAGGCAGTTCGACTGACCACAACATATTAGTCTACGTGCGCGGCCCTATCCGCGCGGTCACACTGGACGACTTGGCAAAGCTGCAAACCGGCTCAATTGCAGTGCTGCGTCCTGAAGAACAGCAGGCGTTAGCCCGTCAAGCTCCGACCTTGCGGCTTATCGACCGCGCCGATCTGGTGAGGAAGCCCTATAGGGTCGTCGAGATATTGCCAAAATAGGCATTCTCGAGCCGCGACAAAGCACGTTATTCCCCGCCGGAGCCGCCCAACACGATCTTCTTACTCAGCTTTTGATCCACGACCTGAACCGTGTGGTCGATATCGACATTGGGCATGCCGAGTTCATACGAGATCAGCTTCACCAAGAGATCAACCCGCTCGATGAAGGGCGCGCCGCTGGCGACCGCGCGAGCGACTGACGACGGCTTGAGCAGGCTTTCCGCCGCCCTGGCGTATTTCGTAAACGGCACCTGATCCGCCGGGTCGGCGCCGAGTTTCCGTGCGACGGCATCGACGTGATCGTAGATCGACTGCGAGCGTTTCAGATCGCCATGCACGGCGTCGCGGATCGACTGCGGCTCCTCCGGCGTGATGCAGCGATAATTGCCGGTCAGCAGCATCGACCATTTCGCCAAGGGCACGAACAGCGAGTTCGAATACCTTCAGCTTCACGGGCACGTCCTTGCCGTCCAGCCGCACCGCATCGATGTTGGCCTCCAGTTCCCGCAACAGCACATTGTGGGCTTTATCCTCGAACGTCGCGGCCTTGAAGTTGGTCGGCAGACCGACATGAAGCACGTTCGTGGCTTCGTCCGGCGGACGGAATGCCTGCGGATCGGGCGAGCAGAGCGTCACCAGCCCCGGCTTGAACCGCTCCCAGACCTGCACATTGGTATAGGCCTTCTCGAGATCCATGTCCGACAGCGCTGGAATCCGCTTGAGATAAGGCCGCGGCGGCATGTTCATGATCGACAGACACGGCAAATTTGCCGCCGCGATCTTCTCCATCAGAACTCGGAGCGCGTCGTTACTGTATTGCGGTTCCTGCATCGCGAGCGCCACCAGGTCGTAGCGCGAAACGTCGACGTCCTGGGGCGGCGCTGCATCCAGTTTCCCCTGCAGATCGCGCGAGAAGATGAAGCGATGCGTCGGCTCGTCGCGCAGCTTGATGCGGACTTCGGTGCCTTCACGGCTGATGAGTTCGGCGGTGTTCTCGCGGCAGACTAGCGTCACGTTGTGACCGGCCATCAAGATCTTGGTCGCCAATAACGACCCGTAGGAGGCACCAAGGATCAGGATTTTGCGTGCCATGCTCGCTCGTCCACGGGTGATCGGAGAAAATCTCAGTCCGGCCGCGCTATTTCGTTGCCCCTGGGATCGCGCGAGGAAATCCAGCCGATCAAGCGCGGGGCGTGGATGGCGTTGAATGGATGGTACTTGAGGCTGTGGCCGTCCTGCGGCTCGTAGAGTGCAAATCCTTGCGGTCACGCCGTTCGCTCTTGATATCCTGCGCGCCTTTTTCTTGTTATTTGCGCGCTGTGCCGCTCGGTGCAAGACCGGCAAGCACGAAATCGATCATCTGATCGAGCGTCGGGCCCGGCTTGTCGACGCATTGCGCGATCATCTGCGGATGGAAGAAACGCATCATCGCCGTGCAAGTACACAGCGACGCCAGCGGCACGTCCGGCGCCTCGAACTCGCCGTTCGCCACGCCCTGGGCGATCACCTCGCCAATGGTCGTGGCGATATCCTCCATATGCACCTTGCAGACATCCCAGTCTTCTTCCATGGCGATGGCAACCATCTCATGAAGCTTGGAATCGCCGACATAACGTTCACTATTCATGTGATGGATCGTCGTCAGTAGTTCGCGGAGCCGCTGTACGGGCGGACCGGGTGTGGCGGCGATCGTCCGCGAGGCGTCCTCGACCTCACCCATCAACCGCCGCGCCACGCCATAGTGAATCGCCTTTTTCGAATCGAAGAAGCGATAGACGTTGGCGGGCGACATCCGCAGCACTTTCGCGATGTCGGCGACGGTGGTCTTTTGATAGCCGATCTCGCGGAACAGCTTCTCCGCGACGACGAGAATCCGTGCTCGCGTATCAGCTTCGGTATTTTCCGCGATGACCGTCATGAGTGGCCCAATCTTCAATTATTCCGCGGCCTGAGCAAGCGGAAAAACAAGCTGCGTCTCGTGTGGGACGGGCTTCGCCTGTTCCGGCTCATCGCCGCGCTCATTCAGGCTCTTCCTGAACCACAGCGCGTAGAGACCCGGCAGATACAATAGCGTCAGGAAGGTTGCAACGAACAACCCGCCCATGATGGTGATCGCCATCGGCCCCCAAAACGCCGAGCGCGACAGCGGGATCATCGCAAGGATCGCCGCCGCCGCCGTCAGCACCACCGGCCGCGCGCGGCGCACCGTCGCTTCCACGATCGCCTCGCCGCGGGTCAGGCCGTGCGCCACATCGGACTCGATCTGATCCACCAGAATGACCGCGTTGCGCATGATCATCCCGGCGAGCGCGATCAGGCCGAGCAGCGCCACGAAGCCGAACGGCTGGTTGGCGAGGTTGAGGCCGAGCGAGGCGCCGATGATACCAAGCGGCGCCGTCAGGAACACAAGCACGAGGCGCGAAAAGCTCTGCAACTGGATCATCAAAAGCGTCAGCATCACGATGACCATGACCGGAAACAGCACGAAGATCGAGGCATTGCCCTTGGCGGATTCCTCGAACGCGCCGCCTGCCTCGATCCGATAGGCCGCCGGCAGATTGTCGCGGATCTCCTGCAATTGCGGCCAGATCTGGTTGGTGACATCGGGCGCCTGCACGCCGTCAACCACATCGCCGCGCACGGTGATCGCCATGTCGCGGTTGCGCCGCCACAGGATCGGCTCCTCATGGGCGTAGTCGATTTTCGCGACCTGCGACAGCGGCACCGCGACGCCGTTGCGCGATGTGATGGTGAGATCGCCGACGCTGGCGAGGTCGAGACGCTCGGACGGCACCGCGCGGGCGACGACGCCGACCTTCTCGATGCCATCGCGAACCGTCGTCACCGGAACGCCCGAGATCAGCATGGCGAGCGCCTGCGAGACATCCTGCGGCGTCAGGCCGAGCGCTCGGGCGCGATCCTGATCGACCACGAGCTTGAGGTAAGGGGTCTGCTCGTTCCAGTCGAGGTTCGGATCCTTCACGTTCGGATTGGCGCGCACGACGTCGCGCACCTTGTAGGCCACGTCGCGCACCACCTTGGGATCGGGGCCGATCACCCGGAATTGAACGGGGAAGCCGACCGGCGGACCGAAGTTGAAGCGGTCGACCCGGACCCGCGCCTCGGTCAGCGCGCCGTCATCAACCGCCTTTTCGATCTTTGCCTTGATGCGCTCGCGCGCCTCGACGTTCTTCGCCACGATCACGATCTCGGCGAAGGACTCGTTCGGCAGTTGCGGGTTGAGACCGAGCCAGAACCGCGGCGAGCCCTGCCCGACATAGGCGGTGTAGGTCGCGATGTCGTTATCGTCCTTCAGAAGCTTTTCGGCCTCTTTCACCGACTTCTCGGTAACGCCGAACGCGGTGCCTTCCGGCAACCGCAGTTGCAGGAACAGTTCGGGACGCTCCGACAGCGGGAAGAACTGCTGCTGCACCTGGCCGAAGCCGACGACTGCGGCAATGAAGATGCCGACGGTCGCGGCCACCACCTTGATGCGGTGGTTGACGCACCACTGAATCACGGCGCGCAGGCCGCGATACAGCCGCGTCTCGTAGACCGCGTGCGGATCGTGATTATGGCTGACCTTGATGTTGGGCAGCAGCTTGACGCCGAGATAGGGTGTGAAGATCACCGCGACGAACCAGGATGCGACCAGCGCGATCGCCACGATCCAGAAGATGCCGCCGGCATATTCGCCCACGCCCGAATTGGCGAAGCCGATCGGCAGGAAGCCGGCCGCCGTCACCAGCGTGCCGGTCAGCATCGGGAACGCGGTGGATTCCCAGGCAAAGGACGCGGCGCGCATGCGGTCCCAGCCCTGCTCCATCTTCACCACCATCATCTCGACCGCGATGATGGCGTCATCGACCAGAAGTCCGAGCGCGATGATCAATGCGCCAAGCGTGATGCGATGCAGGTCGAGCGACATCGCATTCATGACGATGAAGACGATTCCGAGCACCAGCGGCACCGACAGCGCCACCACGATGCCGGTGCGCCAGCCCAATGCAAGGAAGCTGACGAACAGCACGATCGCAAGCGCCTCGATGAACGAATGCACGAACTCACCGACGGCGTGCTCGACCACTTTCGGCTGATCCGCGATGCGCTCGATGTTGATGCCCTGTGGCACCGCCTGCATGAACTCGTCGGCCGCCTCGGTGACGTCCTCGCCGAGCTTGAGAATGTTGGCGCCCTTCGCGGTCACGACTCCGATTCCGAGCGCCGGCTTGCTCTCCTGCCGCACCTTGAATGTCGGCGGATCGACGAAGCCATGGGTGACGGTCGCGATATCGCCGAGGCGGAACACGCGCCCGCCACTTTCGACCGGCGTCTCCGCCACCGCCTTGGCGCCATCGAGCGCGCCGGTGACGCGCAGCGCCACTCGCTGCGACGAGGTTTCGACGGTGCCGGCCGGCGTCACCGCGTTCTGTTTTGCGAGAGAATCGAAAATCGCCTGCGGCGCGATGCCGAGCGTCGCCAGCTTGGCGTGGGACAACTCGACGTAGATGCGCTCATCCTGGGTGCCGTAGAGGTTGACCTTGGTGACGCCGTCCACCCTCAACAGCCGCTGGCGCAAACCTTCGGCGACCTTTTTCAACTGCGCGTAGTCGGCGCCGGCGCCGGTCATGGCGTAGAGGATGGAATCGACGTCGCTGAATTCGTCGTTGACCACCGGCCCGATGATTCCGGCCGGAAGGCTGCCCTGTGCATCGGCAAGCTTCTTGCGCAGCATATAAAACAGATAGGGCACCTGCTTCGGCGGGGCGGAGTCGCGGAACGTCACCTGCATCGCGGTGAACGCCGGCTTTGAATAGGTCTGCACCTTCTCGAAGTAAGGCAGTTCCTGCAGCTTCTTCTCGAGCGGATCGGCGACCTGCGCCTGCATTTCGCTCGCGGTCGCACCGGGCCACATCACCGAGACGTTCACCACCTTGACCGTGAAAGAGGGATCTTCGGCCCGACCGAGCTTCTCGTAGGAAAAGAACCCGGCAACGCCGATCGCGGCGATCAGGAACAGGATCAGCGCCGGATGGCTCACCGCCCAGGCGGACAGATTGAAGCGCTTCATGGCACTCTCCCCGCGTCAGAACGACAGTGACGATACGACCCGCACCTTCTGCGCCGGATCGATCTTCTGCACGCCGAGCACGACGACCTTCGCGCCCTCATCCACGCCGCCTGAAATGATGACGTCGTTGCTCTCGTAGGATTTAACGGTGACCGGCTTCAGCGCGACATCGCCTTTGTCATCGACGACATACAACGACGACGGACCGCCCTGGCTGAACAGTGCCGACAGCGGCACCCGCGCCACGCGCGAGGTCGCGGCATCGGCAAGCGTCAGCGTCGCCGTCATGCCGAGCGACACCTTGTCGTCAACATCCGGCAGCGAGAATTTGGCGAGATAGGTGCGGGTCGCGGGATCGGCAGTCGGCGCGATCTCGCGTAGTTTCGCAGTATAGGTCTTGCCGGGTTCCGACCACAACGACACGCGCGCGACGCCGGTCTTGGCGCGGCCGATTAGAGTTTCCGGGATCGCAACCACCGCTTCCTTTTCGCCAAGGCGAGCGACGCGGATCGCGGGCTGGCCCGAGGCGACCACCTGCCCCGTATCAACCAGCGTCGCGGTGACTACGCCGTGGGTATCGGAGGTCAGTGTCGCATAAGAAAGAGAGTTCTTCGTCAGTTCGACCGAGCGCTGCGCACGGTTCAGCCGCGCCCGCGCTTCGTCGGCGGCAGCCTTGGCCTGATCAAGTTGCGCGTCGGTGCTCCAACCCTTCGCGCGCAATTCCTTCGCGCGTGTTTCGGCAGCGGCGGCTTGCGCCAGCACGCCGGTAGACGCGCTCATTTCCGCCTGTGCCTGCTCGGCCTGCAGTTCGAGATCGACTTCATCGAGATTGGCGAGCGGCTGACCGACCTCGACGGTTTGGCCGACCTCGACGAGGCGCTTCGCGACCTTGCCGGGCACCCGGAAACCCATGTCGGTCTCGATCCGCGGCTTGACGGTGCCGACGAAGCTGCGATCCGGGGTCTCGGCCTCGTAATGCACCGTGGCGGCCAGAACCGGACGGCCCGGCTCGGCTTTCTCGGCGACCAATTCATTGCAGCCCCCCAGCGCCAGCGCCGAAAGGACGACCAGAACGAGACGTAAGCCTCTGGAGAACCACAAAAAAGATGGATGAGACAGCATCGGAAAATTCCTTCGGTAGCCGATCATTCATAACTGTGGAATATCTATTGATGATTGTCAATATTCATCATAGATCAGAAAATCGTGAAAGGGCAACTCAGAAGGTCCGAGGCTTTCCTCTCGGCAATCGTGGATTCTTCACGGCAAGGAGACTCGCGTGGGAGGCGCGGCCGAGCGCTGCCGCAAATCTGTGGCCCGCGCACGCAATTGATCCGCTGGGAAAGCAACTCGGGTATCACGAGCGATCATGCAAAAGGAGAAACTGTTCAGGACTGTCTGGCCGACATCCGACACTGTCGTCGTACCACGGTGGATTTCTTCCGGATCAACCGCCCGGTTTTGCGGGGCCTGCCAGCAACCAGCGTTGATAGAATTTTAATCAAACTGTCCAATGATACCGTGGGGTTGAGCGATTCAGATTACCCGCTTCGCGGGATTCTGTTGCGCAGTGCGCGCACCAAAGCAGCGTTTATGGGTTGAGTTCATAAGAGGTCGAGACTGTCCCCGTCTCGCTTCGGAGCTGTCGATATCGTTTGGGAATTTCACCTGCATCGAAGGATTCTAAAAATGAAGGCGAAGATCAGCGTTACTCTGCCTGCAATCGTCTCCGCGCTTGTGTTGATAGGCGGCATCTCCGCCGGAATTTCGGCCTATCAGGCGTACGGACAGCGGCAGCAATCCGAAGCATTTCTCAAAGTGAACCGTATCTCACAATTGCTGCTGCGAAGCGCAGGGCAGTGGGCGGTCGAGCGCGGGCTCACGAATGCGCCGCTGAAGTCGCCCGATGCAGTCCCTGCTGAAATCCGTACCCAGATCGTCAGCACGCGTCAAGTCGCCGATCGCGCATTCTCGGAAGCCTCGCAATTACTGCACGAGATCCCGGCGATGAAATCTGCAGAGACGCAGATGTCGGATGCCGAGAGCACTTTCCAGGGTTTCGTCGGCTTTCGCTCAAGGCTTGACGAGAATCTCCCGAAGCGTGGATCAGAACGGAACGCAGACGTCGTTGAGGGCTTCTCACCGACAATCACCAAGCTGATTGATGTCTCGGGCAACAAGCTGCGCCTCACACTGGAGACGCTGACAACTCCCCCTACCCCGGCTCTGGCGCAATTGGTTAGCATACGTCATTTGACTGCGCAGATGGCTGAGAACGCCGGAAGGGAGCGCGCCTTCCTCGGAGGAATGGTCGGTTCCCGCGCCAAGGTCCCCACGAGCGGCTTCCGGACCATCGCTCGTTTCCGCGGAAATGTGGACTTGGCATGGGATACGATCTCACCACTCCGGATGCGCACTGACTTGCCGAAAAAAGTCGCGGATGCGATCTCGGGCGTCGAGAAGGAATACTTCCAGGTCTACGGCCAAACACGTGACGGCGTGCTCGCGACCGCCGAGACGGGTGAGTACACGATCAGCGGCAACGACTATGTTGCGCGGGCGACCACCGCCATCAATTCGATTCTTCGCCTGGCCGATGCGGTAGGTGAGGCGGCTGATCTGGAAGCCGGCAAGGAAGCCGCAAACAGCACGTCCAACCTGCTCATCTCTGGATTGATATTGCTGGGCTGTATCGCTCTCGCGCTGGTCAGCTTCTGGATTGCGTTCTCGCGAATCCTGCGGCCGTTGGCTGCGTTAACGGGAGCGATGGGTGAACTCGCGAAAGGCAATTTTGCCGTGGTTCTGCCGGGACTCGAGCGCCAGGACGAGATGGGCGACATGGCGCGCGCGGTCGAGACGTTCAAAGTCAAGGCCGAGGAGAAGGCGCGCGAGGAAGCGGAAGCCAAGATGCAGCAGGATCAAATCGCTGCCCAGCAACGCAAGGCGGACATGCACAAGCTTGCCGACACTTTCGAGGCGGCCGTTGGCGAAGTGATCCAAACGGTATCCTCGGCGGCGACCCAACTCGAAGGTTCGGCGACCGCATTGACCCGGACCGCCGAGCAGACCCACCAGCTTTCATCCGCGGTGGCCGCGGCTTCCGAGGAAGCAACCGTCAATGTTCAGTCTGTGGCCTCGGCCAGCGAGCAGATGGCCGCATCCGTCAATGAAATCAGCCGGCAAGTCCAGGAAGCGTCGAGGATTGCGAGCGAGGCCGCGCAAAAGGCGCATAGTGCCGACCAGCGGATCAATTCGTTGTCGCAGGCATCCTCGAAGATCGGTGATGTGGTTGAACTCATCAACACGATTGCCAGCCAGACGAACCTGTTGGCGCTCAATGCAACGATCGAGGCCGCTCGCGCAGGCGAGGCAGGCCGCGGCTTCGCTGTCGTGGCGTCCGAAGTGAAGGCTTTGGCCGAGCAGACCGCCAAGGCGACCGCTGAAATCGGCCAGCAGATCGCGAGCATCCAGTCGGCAACGGATGACTCGGTCGTGAACGTGAAGGAAATCGGAATTGTCATCGGCAGGATCGCGGAAATTTCCGCGACCATTGCTTCGGCAGTCGAAGAACAAGCGTCGGCAACTCAAGAGATATCCCGCAACGTCCAGCAGGCCGCGGCCGGAACCTCGGAGGTGTCCTCCAATATTATCGAGGTCAGCAACGGAGCTTCCGAAACGGGTGGCGCCTCTGCACAGGCCCTGGCAGCGGCAAAGTCTCTGAGCAGCAATACGGATCGCCTCAAGCTGGAGGTCGAAAACTTCCTCGCAACGGTGAGAGCCGCCTAGAAGTAAGTTCGACCGGTCAAGGCGAGGAGTTCAACTCCTCGCCTTACGACAGCGACGAAGCAATCCAGTTTGATTTGTGACATTGGATTGCTTCGCTTCGCTCGCAATGACGATTCACCTAATCTCATCGCGCGCTTGAGAGTTAAGTCCATCATGAGCGGATCGCTCCCTGCGATCCGCTCATTGCTTTTGCGGGATCTTATCTTGAACCGGGTGATTGGATGATGCTCTTTGTTGCCTTGTTGCGACAGGAACCCTTCGGCGCTCTGAACGTTGTCTGGCGGAAGTTCAACGCAAAGGAGTGCGACTATGGGTTCGACCACCGACAAGATCAAAGGAACCGCAAACGAGGCCATCGGCAAAGCCAAACAGAGCGTCGGCGAAGCTGTCGGATCTGACCGGCTGCAGGGCGAAGGCGCAATCCAGGAAATAAAGGGCAAGGGCCAAAAAGCGCTTGGCGATGCCAAGGAGGCAACCAAGGACGCTGTCGACAGGGCAGCAGCCGCGGCTAACAAGAACCTTTGATTCCAACCAAACCGTACGTGACGAATTAACGTGAATGGACCGGCCCTGCAGGGCTGGTCTTTTTATGCGGACGCCGAGTTGCGTCTGCGTTTCTTGGCATACCAAGACCATCGGAGGAATTCGCAGAACAGCGCAATATGCGTCGCCACTATGGGTTTCGCGACGCGACACGAACTGATAAACCCTCGCCATGCTTAAAGTTGCCGCTCTGTATCAATTTGCACCGCTGCCGGATTTTCGCGAGCTGCGCGAGCCGCTGCGCGCGCTGGGCGCCGGGCTTGCAATCAAGGGGACGATCCTGCTCGCCGAGGAAGGCATCAACGGCACCGTCGCCGGCACGGCGGAGGCGATCGACGCGCTGATCGCAGAGTTGCAAACCGGTCCGCTGCTCGGTGGCCGGTTTGACAATCTCGAACTGAAATTCTCGCTTGCTACAAGATGCCGTTCGCGCGGCTGAAAATCAGGCTCAAGAAGGAGATCGTGACGCTCGGTGATCGCGCTGCCGATCCGAGCCGCGCGGTCGGCGTCTATGTCGAACCGAAGCACTGGAACGACCTGATCGCCGCGCCTGATACGCTTCTCGTCGATACCCGCAATGCATTCGAGGTGGCGATGGGCACCTTCGAGGGCGCGGTCGATCCGCAACTCGCGCGTTTTGGCGAGTTCAAGGATTTCGTCGCGCAAAAGCTCGATCCGGACAGGGATCGCAGGATCGCGATGTTCTGCACCGGCGGCATTCGCTGCGAAAAGGCAAGCGCCTATCTGCTGTCGCGCGGCTTCAAGGAAGTCTATCAGCTCAAGGGCGGCATCCTGAAATACCTCGAAGGCATTCCCGAGAGCGAAAGCCGGTGGCAGGGCGAATGTTTTGTGTTCGACGACCGAATCGCGCTCGGTCACGGGCTGACGGAAAGCCGGCGCGCGGGCCGGTTTATGGACAGAGCGCCCAGCAATGACTGATGCAACGCTCGCGGATCGCCTCGAGGCACTGGAAATGCGCCTGACCTATCAGGACGAGACCATCGAGACCCTGAACCAAACCGTCACCGCGCAATGGAAGCAGATCGATGCGCTGACACGGCAGGTCGCCGAGCTCAGCGACCGCGTGCGGGAGTCCGAAGCCAACCGGCCAGGCCCCGCCAACGAGCCACCGCCGCATTATTAAAGGTCGGCATCACCCGCCTGCTCTTGCACCGCCGTTGATTGACAATCGTTATCGGCCTATCAGGAGCGTCGCGCGATGGACAGTCGTTGCGCACGTCATCGCCATGCCGCCACGACTAGTGTGGTGGTTCAGAAGTTCGCTTCATTGTTTCTACGAGTTCGTCAAGCGAACTTCTGAACCCAAACCACACTAGAATCATAAAGTTGCTAGTGTCCCTTTGATTCCGAAGTTCGCATCAAAGGTTGCCGCACCGACATGCGAACTTCGGAATCGGGACACTAGGCGACGCATCGCCGGAGAGAATTGCATGACCGCGGAAGTCTCGATTGGGGACGGAGAGGCCGCCCGGCTGACGCCGCATCCGCTGCGGACCGCGATCCTGGGTGAGCTGCATGCACGGCCCTTCACGGCGCTGTCCGTCCCCGCCCGCATCCTGCATTTCGCGTTCGATACGGCTGGAGATCGTGCGCAGGCCGACCGCGACAATCTCGCGGCATTCTGTTCGGCGCGCGGCTTGCCCGCACCGTCGCCCACCGAAAGGCACTATCGCGTCGCGTTCGGCACCACGGTGCTGCGATGGGAGCAGCATTCCGAGTTCACGACCTATACCTGGGAGATGCCCTCCCCGGCCGATGTCATCCCGTTTCACCCGGCGGCCGCGGCGCTGGCCGCCCCGATGCAGCTCGTGCCGCAACCCGGGCCGCTTCTCGTCGCCATCGACATGCATGTGCTGGCCGACGGGGCCTCCACCCGCCCGCCGGAACGGCTGTTCGATCGGAACAGCCTCGCGCTTGCCGAAAACAGCGACGGCGCGGCGATCTACGCCACCGACTTCCAACTTGATCCGTCCGGCTTCGTGCGAATTCTCATAGTCGACCGCAAACTCAATCCTGATCGCGCCGGCGCACTGGCGCAACGGGTGATCGAGATCGAGACCTATCGCACACTGGCTTTGCTCGGCCTGCCGGAAGCGCAGCGGCTCGCGCCTTCGATCAACACCGTCGAGCAGCGGCTCGCCGAAGTAACCGAGAAGATGCGCAAGGCCGGCAATCTCGCCGACAACCGTCACCTGCTCGATGAACTGACGGCGCTGGCCGCCGAAGTCGAAGCCGGCGCGGCGGCGAGCGTATTCCGCTTCGGCGCCAGCCGCGCTTATTACGAGATCGTGCAGCAGCGGCTCGCGACCATCGGCGAGCGCAAGGTGGCCGGGCTGCCGACGTGGAGTTCGTTCCTGGCACGGCGCATGGCGCCGGCGATGCGAACCTGCGTGACCACCGAGGCGCGGCAGGAGAACCTGTCGTTCAAGCTGTCGCGCGCGGCGAACCTGCTGCGCACGCGGGTCGACGTCGAACTCGAACAGCAGAACCAGGAACTGCTGAAATCGATGAACGCCCGCACGCGGATGCAGCTCCGGCTGCAGACCACCGTCGAGGGACTGTCGGTTGCGGCGATCACCTATTATGTGGTCAGCCTGTTCGGCTATGTCGCGAAGGCGCTCCACGAGTCCGGGATGGTTGCGATCGAGCCGGGTTATCTGACCGCGGCCTTCATTCCGGTGGCGGCGCTGTCAATCTGGACGATCGTGCGCCGCATTCGCCACAAGCACATCCGGAGCGAAGACTGAGGCTTTTGAAAACGCCGGGATGAACCGACGATTTCAAGTCCGCAATTCGCTCTCCGCCGTC
Source organism: uncultured Alphaproteobacteria bacterium (assembly GCA_963764445.1). Taxonomy (GTDB): domain Bacteria; phylum Pseudomonadota; class Alphaproteobacteria; order Rhizobiales; family Xanthobacteraceae; genus Nitrobacter. Next base: position 95,733 of record CAVXSV010000016.1, on the reverse strand, counting down.
TTGCCGTCGAGCAAGCCTGTCAGGCGTTGACGAATGATATGCTCGGCATCGGCCATGATGCGGTCGATCAGGTCCTTGCAGCTCGGCACGTCGTGGATCAGGCCCACCGTCATGCCGCAACTCCAAGCGCCGGCATCCATGTCGCCGTCGATCATCACCTTGGGATAAACGCCAGCGACTTCTTCAATGATGTCGTCGATCTTGAGCGATCATTGCCCTTCTCGCGCTCGATCTCCATCAGCTTCTCGACTTTGCGATTGTTCAGCACACGCTCGGTGTTTCGCAGCGCGCGCATGATCAGCCGGGTATCGAGTTCGGAGGCCGCAACCAGCGCCTTTTTCACATTCTCATGCACCGGCGCCTCTTTCGTCGCGATGAAGCGCGTGCCCATGTTCATGCCGGCAGCCCCCATCGCCAGCGCGGCGACGAGGCTGCGCGCGTCCGCCATGCCGCCGGAGGCTACGAACGGGATTTTCAGCTCGTCGGCTGCGCGCGGCAGCAAGATCATGTTCGGCATGTCGTCCTCGCCGGGATGACCGCCGCACTCGAAGCCGTCGACGCTGACGGCATCGCAACCGATCTGTTCCGCCTTCAGCGCGTGCCGCACCGAGGTGCATTTGTGGATCACCTTGATGCCGGCGGCCTTGAGCGCAGGCATGTACTGGCTCGGGGTTGCGGCCCGCCGTCTCGACGATCCCGATGCCGCCTTCCACGATCACACGGATATATTCGGGATACGGCGGCGCGGTGAACGCCGGAAGAAACGTCAGGTTCACGCCGAACGGTTTGTCGGTCATGCCGCGGCAGCGCGCGATCTCCTTCGCTAACAGGTCCGGCGTCTTCGGAGTCAGACCGGTGATGATGCCGAGCCCGCCCGCGTTCGAGACCGCGGAAGCCAGCTCCGCGAAGCCGACATAGTGCATGCCGCCTTGGATGATCGGATGCCGGATGCCGAACAATTCGGTGATGGCTGTTCGCACAAAAAACTCCCGGTTTGCTGGTGATGACAGAGGCGGACCGGCAGGTTCCCATTCAGCCATCAACTCGGCAAGCCGAATTCAACGTCCCCAGAAGCCACGGAAACCATTGTAGAATTCCTTCTACGCGCCTTGAAATGGACGCACTTGACATGCCGCTCTCAGGTCGGTTTCACTCGACCGGAGTACGCCATTCTGTGGCCTGCGCGCTGCGGGTTTTTCGCGCGGGAGGGTATGCTCCGGAGACCAATGTCTTCGGAGACTGCGCTCCCGAATTGCGCGAGAAGCTGCAGCAGACAGATGCCACTGAACCGCGATCAAGAGCAGCGATCAAGACATGGCTGATGCAGAAGAGGAAACGATGGAAGTGGCGCCATGAGCAGCGCGCTACTTCCCGCCGAGCATGCCGACCCTGGCCTGAGCCAGATCGGGGTCGTGGCCTATGATGACGGTCTTGTCAGGGATGCTCTCATAGCTCAATGCGCAGCCGGTCTGGCCGCCTCAGGTTACCGGCTGGGTGGCATCGTCCAGTCAAACGCGCACCGGGCAGGTCGGCGTCGATGCGATATGTACGTCAAGGACCTGTTGGGCGGTGACGAAATAAAGATATCGTTGGACCGTGGTAACGAAGCGAGGGGTTGCCGCCTTGATCAGGACGCTTTCGCCCGCATCGACACATGGGTCGAGCGTGCGGTGCTTGAACATGTCGATTTGCTGATCATCAACAAGTTTGGCAGGGAAGAAGCACACGGCCGGGGACTGCGAGCGGTCGTTGCCGAGGCGCTGATCGCCGAAATCCCGCTGCTCATCGGTGTCTCCACGCAAAATCTTGGCGACTTTCTGGCATTCGCCGGAGATTCAGCCACACGTCTAAGGCCCGACATCGAGGCAATGACGGCTTGGTGCCGGAACGCGATTGAACGTGGGACTCACGATCAATTCCATCCGCGACTGCCGCCCGTGGAAGCCTAAGGTAAAGGCCCGGTCGCCAGATCGGCAAAAGCGTCTAGCTGGACTGAACTGGAAAAGGTTAGTCTTGCGTCCGGTGCCGCATCTCCGGTGGAGAGGTCGGAGGCGTCGGGTACTTACATGATACGTTGCATTGCCTTCATGCCGTCACCAGCTTTCGCCCATAGCTCCAAAGGGACGATCAAACAGCAACGCGCGCCTTCCTCCGGCGCAAACAGATGAAGAGACGTGATGGATGATAAACAGATCCTCCAAAATGCAACTCGCAGTGCAGCTCAAGCGGGGATGATCGCGCTCGCGTTTCAGGACTTTACAGCCCAGCTCATCAAGCATGTCCTCAGCGGATATCCCCTTGATGATGTTTCTCTTATGACCCTCCGCAATAACTGCATCCGCGATCTGAAGAACTCCTCAGTCGATCGGAATCTCTCTGGAGGAAGAGGCCGAAATCTTCAGGCAGGCTGTCGAAAACGCGGAAAAATTGCTCGATGGAGCAATAGCGAGGGGAACGCGATCTTAATCGCTCGAACGGGTTCCGCGCATGACGCAGCGCGGCGGTCGGCCTTGACAGCGATCCGCATCGCCGGATCCGCCCCGCGACATCGGTCAAGACCGGGTTGTCGCAAGTCGACCAAAAGTCGGGAGCTTAAGGAATGCAGAATGCTGTGAAATAGTGCTTGACTTGGAAAGCGCATACAAGTCTTGCTCGGCGCTCATTCGCTTGCACACCCGCGCTGTGCACAGATGTGGGACAGTCAACCAGAGGCTTCGATCACGTCGTTATCTCGCATCACGCGCTCCAGTTGCTATCCGGCTGGAACGGTTGTCGGTCTGCGAATTGCAGCCCACTGGCAAGCGCCGCCTTTGTACGGCGCCGTCCAAGCGGTCATTCGCGCGGCCACCTTGGAGGTTTTCACCAGGTCGCCCATCACAAGGCCCTCCGTGCCAGCGGTGCGGCCCGTTAGTGCAGACTAGCCGCGAATGACAGTTAGTTATGTCGCAACGAAGCTGCCGGATTTATCTCAATTCCATGACGATGCTATGAAATCAGTCGTTCAGTAGAGGTCCACGATGTCGCAATCGCGTTCGGTATCCGTTAGCAGCACCGCCGAGGACATGCAGGCGGAGCGCAATTCGCTCGAAGACTTTGCCGCGATCGCGCCCGCGACTTCGTTGGCAGGCAGGCCGTCATTGCGCCTCTGGCCGACCTCTGTGTCTCCCCCGCGATAGACGGCGCGCCGTGGGGCATCTGCGTGACCGGCGAGCCGGGTTCGGGCAAGAGCGCGTTGTTCGGCGAACTTCTCCGCCGCATGAAGGACACCGACGTTTTCATTCTCGCGCACGCCGCCGGCGCCAGTCCGCGAGCATCATCGGTCGATGCGATGCTGCGGCGCTGGATCGAGGAACTCGGCAGCGCGCTCGACGTCGGCGATGTTAGTCTCGCCGAGAATACCGAGCCGGAAATAATCGAAATGGCCTTCGGCTCGCTGCTTGGGCGGATGTCGTCACAGCGGCGCGTCGTTATCCTGATCGACGCGCTCGACCAATTCAAAAAGACCGCGCGCGGAAAGTTAATGACCTGGCTACCCCCGCTGTGGCCGACCAACGCGCGGCTTATCGCAACCGCCATTGCCGGCGGCGCTTCCAAAGTGCTGGCCGGGCGTCCGGGCGTAGAAGCGTTGCCGCTTCCGCCGCTGGACGCTACCGAGGCGCGCGGCATCATCGACGCCGTAGGCAATCGCCATCAAGCGCAAGTTCGAACCGCCGGTGATCGATGCGCTGCTCGCCAAGAAGCATGCGGGCGCGCCCGCGTCGGGCAATCCGCTGTGGCTGGTGCTCGCCGTCGAGGAGCTCGACCTGCTCGACACCGATGATTTTGCCGACATGCAGCGCGAATATTTGGGCCATCCGGCGGAGCGCCTCCAAAATTTCATGCTCGACACGGTCGGCCAATGCCGACGGATATTTTACTCCTCTATCGCGCAACGTTCGATCGCGCGTCTGAACTGCTGGGTGCCGCCGCTCGCATCTGCGTTTATCGGCCTCATCGCCGCGAGCCGGGCGGGATGGCGTGAAAGCGATTTTCGTCAATTACTGCCGCAGGTAAGCGGCGAGCCCTGGGACGAACCGCGTTTCGCCGCACTGCGTCGCCTGTTCCGCGGCCAGGTGCGTCAGCATGGCGATCTTGCGCAATGGGATTTCAACCACCCCCAGATGCGCGCTGCCGCCCGCTCGCGCCTCGCGGCGCTGCGTCTGTCGAACTCGCAACTTCACCTCTTGATCGCCGATCACCTTCTGACGCTGGCGCCAGACGATCGGCTGCGCAAGACTGAAACCATGGTCCACCTGCTGGCGAGCAAGGACGACGTCCGCGCTGCCCGGTACTATGGCGATTCATCGTTGAGCGATGCAGAATTGCAAGGCGCCACGCGCGCGCTCGCCGATGCTCTGATTGCGCCGCCGACCGGCACGCCGGCGAGTGCAGCGCGAGAGATATGTCGTTTGCTTGACAACCCCGATAGTTCTGTCCGCGCACTCGTGGCGGAACGTTTCCTCTTCAATCTCGGCGACGCTGCTGAACGGCACATCCCCCCCGACGCCCGTTTGATCGTCTTGAACTCGATCGAACAAGCGTTCGAGCAACTGCTTCGCACCGATCCCGGCAATACCGGCTGGCAGCGCAATCTGTCGGTATCCCACGATCGTGTCGGCGACGTCCTGGTGGCGCAGGGCAAGCTGCCCGAGGCGCTGAAATCCTACCGCGACGGGCTGGCGATCAGAGAGCGGCTGACGAGCGCCGCCCCCGACAACACCGGCTGGCAGCGTGATCTGTCGCTGTCGCACGAGAAAATCGGTGACATGCTGGCGGTGCAGGGCAAGCTGCCCGAGGCGCTGAAATCCTTCCGCGACCAGCTCTCGATTGCGGAGCGGCTGGCGAGCGCCGACCCCGACAATGTGGACCTGCAGGGCGCCTTGTCGCTGTCGCACGAGAAGGTCGGCGACGCGCTGATGGCGCAGGGCAATCTGCCCGAGGCGCTCGAAATCGTTCCGCAACCAGCTCGAGATCAACGAGCAGCTGGCGCGTGGCGCCGACACCGATGACACCGGCTGGCAGCGCGATCGGTCGATGTCCTACGATCGCGTCGGCGACGTGCTGATGGCGCAGGGCAAGCTGTCCGAGGCGCTGAAATCCTTCCGCCATGGGCTGACGATCAGAGAGCGGCTGGCGACAGCCCACCCGGACAACTCCGGCTGGCAACGCGGTCTATCGCTGTCCTACGATCGTGTCGGCGACGTGCTGGTGGCGCAGGGCAACCTGGCGGACGCGCTGAAATCCTTCCGCGAGGGGCTCGCGATCGCCGAGCGGCTGGTCAATGGGCCAACCCCGACAACGCCGGCTGGCAGCGCGATCTGTCGGTGTCCCACGCCAAAATTGGCGACGTGCTGGTGGCGCAGGGCAGTCTACCCGAGGGGCTGAAAGCCTTCCATGACGGGCTGACGATCAGAGAGCGGCTGGCGAAAGCCGACCCCGACAACCTCGACTGGCAACGCGGCCTGTCGGTGTCCTACGATCGTCTCGGCGACGTGCTGATGGCGCAGGATAATCTGGCCGAGGCGCTGAAAGCTTTCCAAAGCCAGTTCGCGATTGCCGAGCGGCTGGCGCGCGCCGAGCCCGGCAACGCCGGCTGGCAGCGCGATCTGTCGGTGTCCTACGAGAAGCTCGGCGACGTGCTGATGACGCAGGGCAATCTGCCCGACGCGCTGAAATCCTTCCGCGACGGGCTGGCGATCAGAGAGCGACTATCGCGCGCCGATCCCGGCAACGCTGGCTGGCAGCGCAGTATGTCTGTGTCGTACGATTGTATCGGTGACGTTCTGGAGTCGCAGGGCGATCTGGACGAAGCGCTGAAATCCTTCCGCGACGGGACTGGCGATCAGAGAGCGGCTGGCGCAGTAGCGAGCCCGGCAACACCGTCAGGCAGCGCGATTTGACGGTATCGCATGATCGTATCGGCGAAGTGCTGGAGGCGCAGGGCAATCGGGCCGAGGCGCTGAAATCCTTTCGCGAATCGCTCGCGATTAACGAGCGGCTGGCGCTCGCCGACCCCGGCAACGCCGACTTGCAGCGCAGCGTCGCCGTGAGTTAGGGGCATCTCGCCGACATGTACCGTCGATCCGACGATCGCGACAACGCGCTGGCTGCGCTGCGGCAGGGACAAGCCGCCATGTAGCGGGTGGTCATGCGTTCTCCGGACAATGCCGGCTGGAAGAAGGATCTTGACTGGTTCAACGAGCAGATTGAGACCTTGACGGAATAATCGATCCGCTTATCCGGTAGAGAGCCAGATTGGCGCGACGCGCGCGCAGCGGTATTGACGAATCTGATTGGCGGCGCGCTTCGCCGTCACGATTTGCCGGAGTCGCTGTCTCCATCGGAGCCTGTCAGCGGACCCAGTCGCGGGCTAAGGACTCGTGAGCAGATGTTCGCATTCGGCAGCGGTCCTCCCGTTGCGCGGTAACCATACTTCTGCTATGCGTTTGTGTGATATCGGCACCGCGGAAATGGCGGTGATCAGAAAAATCAAAGTTACAGGGGGGAACACAATGGCTGATTATGCGAATGCGAACATTGTCCTCGAAACAGTGCCGCCAGCGGAGATGGGAGCTGCGATAGCAGCGGATGCCGCCAAGAAAGCAAAATTCGGCACTATTCACCTACTCATTCGCGGCTTTCTATGTACGCCGTTTCTGGCCTACGGAGCTTGCGTGACCTTCGCGATGGTCGCCACAGGCATACCGCTCGCCGTGGCCGGACTTGTCTTCCCGGCCGGCTACGTCACGCTGAGCTTCCTCGGCCTGGAGATGGCGACCGGCAGTTTCGCGACGATGCCCATCGGCTTGTACGCCGGAACGATCACGCCGTTCCAGTTGGTTCGCAACTGGACATGGACTATGATCGGCAACCTGGCGGGAGGCATATTCTTCGGCTGGCTGCTGTGGTTCTCATTGACCAAGGGCGGGGCCGTCGAGCCGGATGGCATGCTCAAAGTCATCGCCAAGACGGCCGAGGCCAAGGTGAGCTATGTCCATTACGGCGCCATCGGCTGGTGCGCCGCTATTGGCAAGGGCGTGCTTTGTAATTGGCTGGTGAGCCTGGGGTCCGTCATGTCCAAAGCCACCCGCAGCACCGTGGGCCGGGTGGTGCTGATGTGGATCCCGATCGCGATGTTCTTTGCGCTGGGCTTCGAGCACACCGTGGTCAACATGTGGCTCTTCCCGACCGCCATCCTCTCCGGTGCCAACGTGAGCATCTACGAGTGGTGGGTGTGGAATCAGATCCCGGTCACCATCGGCAATATCTTTGGTGCGATGGTGCTGAACGGCACCCTGTGGTACTTCACCCATACTCTGCAGAAAGAGTAAGCAGCTCGCATCCATCGCTGAGATACAGCACGCTGTCTCTCAGTGAATTTCCGTCGGCGTCGATAGCCCGCTCCACCAGCTTCTCGACGCCGGCTCTGATCAACGCCCTGTTCCTGATCTTCGGTCAGCACAGGGCGTCGCCATGTCAGGCGCATCATTTCCGTTCTTCGAGAGTTTGTCACCACATGATGGAGCCGGGCCGTTCCTCACCCTCTCTCCTGGGAAGAAGGCGACTGGAGCGACGCGCAGTGGGAGGAAAAGGCTGTCGGGTTGAGGGAGCGCGCGACCCCCTCGCCTCAATCCTCTTCCCCTGACGTCGGATATATCCGCATCAAAGTCACCGAGGTTCGGCGCGCATGTTAAACCCGAGTTTGGACGAAGCGAAAGCGTTCACGCGCTCGGCAAGCATTGCCGCTCGGCAGCCGTTTCCGTCAAAATTGAAAACGCTTCAGCCGCGTTACAGCGGCCTCCAGCCTCACCCCGAAGCGGAGAGGTTCACGGCGGCCGCGCGCGGGCCGGTCCGAGCAGTTTTTATTTTCGCTGCATGGACGCGCGGGCGAGGACATCCAACAGACCTTCTGTAGCGTCCGCGTCTGCTTCCTTCAGCCTATCCGCCATTCCAAGGGCGTGCCGCCACCGGTTGACGCGTTCGCCGAGCGCCGTCAGACGGTTGACCACGGGATCGGCGCGATCGCGATTCTGCTCGAGATAGGCGCGGCCTTCGTCGGTGATTGTGTAAAGCCTCGGGGGATCGGCGGACGCGGTCAGATAGCCCTCTTCCGCAAGACTGGCCAACATCGGATGTACGACGTTGGGGCTTGGCAAGAACCAGTCGCCCGTCATCTTCTCGATCGTCTGGATGACCTCGTAGCCATGACGGGGCGCCTGGACGATGAGCGTGAGCGCAACCAGACGCAGATCACCTTCGGCCACACCCTTTGATGATGGAGCCGTCATTTTTGTTCTCCGTGAAGATATCTTTGCTGAAAGGAAACCCATATTGCGATGTAACGCAAGAAATATTTCTCCTGGCTGTCAGACCGTATTTGCACGGATGATAGGCTGCATTCCTTATTTCTTCCACTCTGGCGCGACCGGATTAGCTGCGGCCTTTTTTCCGGGATTGAAGCGCCAGCGGCAGCACGTGGGGGTGCGATCAGAGATCCCGTGAGGGAACTTATCAATCCGTTGCGGAACTCATCCGTTGTTCAGAAGTCTTGCTGCCGGTCGAGGGGATTCTTTGCCCGGCCCCGTCAGCGCACAGCTTGAGCAGACGGGTGAGCTTCTGACTTGTCGTCGCCTCGGAACGGTTGTGGGAGGAAACCGCCCACTGTGTTGATCGGGTTACAGCCGAATCATGTCAACGTAGACGATGCTTACATCGTATGGCTGCAAACAAGGTAACGGCAGTACACAGGGCTGGAGATTTCCAAGCCTCGCCTCCGAGCTATTCTCGAAAGAGGATAGCTCTTTCTTTGACCTCGGTTTGAGAGTGCCGCGAAAGTAGCCAGCCGAGGCGGCGTTTACCGGTTGCCGTCGCAGTCGTGAGGGCGGCAACAAGGACAAGTGGGCCTGTCGCGAGAGACGGCTGGCATCATCGTGGAGAATCTGATCGGGACGGCGAGCGTGATCGAGCTGCTCCCGACATTCGGAGGCGGCGCGCGCAGCGCTGAATCCATGCGTTTACCAACGCGGCGTGCAGCATCTTACCACCAACCTTGTTGCATCGGACGAAAGAACTGGCCGCCGCCCCGGCGCGTATTGCTCGGTTGGGGCTTCGGATTGGGCTGGAAGAAGAAGCCGAAGCCGTCGTCGTCCTGGCCGTTGTCGTCTGCCACGAGAACCTCGCTCGGCTTGCGCGTGATGAAGCCGCCCTGGGGCTGGTCGCTCAGCACCGCAACAAACTCCGTGCGATAGTTGGTCTCCTCGCTCAGCGGCTCGTCGGAGACCACGATCGAGGATCGCGGCAATGCGGTCGGCGCGATGCGATCGAGGACTTCCTTCGGAACGGTAATGCGATCAAGCGCGTTTTTGGCGTCATCCCAACCCTCGATCGTGACGGCGGTCCAGCGCAAGCCCGCATCGTTACGCGCCACTGCCGTGAACACATGCGTGCCGAGTGGTTTGCCGGGATCGCGGATCGCGACCGGGACCTCGATGGTCGCATCGAACACCTCACCGCCCCCGTCCGGCGCCGGCTTATGCGTGTTGCGTCGCACGTAAAGCTTCTGCGTCGCGCGGCTGATGTAGATCGAGACCGGCTCGAGCGCGAGCTTCGCGTCGAGCGCCGCCTTGGCGGTGTCGGCCTTTTTTGTCTGAGCCGTCTTTGCCGCTTCTTTTGAGGTGTTAGCTGCGTCAAGTTTTGAAGACGCGTCCGCTTTGGCGGTGTCGAACTGGCTCCCCAGTTCCGCTGCCTTGGCAGTGGCCTTTTGCTTTCGGTCCTCAGCCTTCGCCCTGGCTTGGTCGGTCCTGGCGGCGGCCAGCGCCTTGTCGGTTGAGACGAGCTCGGCGTCGGCCCGGGCCTTGAACCGTTCCAGCTTGCGCAGAGACGCTGCGAGCGGTGCCGACTCGCGGATCGCTGTCGCAGCAGCCTTCTTGGCTTCGTCGGCCGTCTTGGCAGTGTCCGCAGCCTCGCGTGCGAGCGTCTCGGCCTTTGCCGGAGCAGCAGCGATGACCTCCGCGTTCGGCACGAAGAGCGATAACACCGGGTGAGAAAAATCGACGGGGGCCGCATCGTCCGGCGAGATGATCACGCGCATCCCGATCCGCGTCTTGTCGAAAAGCTTCTCCGCAAAGCCATAAGGCATTCGCACGCAACCATGTGAGGCTGCATAGCCGGGCAACGGCCCGCCATGCAGCGCGAGGCCGTTCCATGTGATGCGCTGCATGTTCGGCATCCAGGCATCGTCATACATGGTCGAGTGGTGGTCCTTGTCCTTCTCGATGACAGCGAAGACGCCGGCTGGCGTCTCACGTTCCTTAACGCCGGTCGATACCGGCGCACGCAGGATCCAGCCATCGGCGTCATAGAAAGTGACCTGCTGGGTCTTGATCGACACGATCGCCATAATCGGCTCGCCTGCGACGCGCGGCGCCGTGGTCTCGGCGGGTGGCGCGCGCCGCGCCTGTTTCGCTGGAGCGACAGCGATCGATGCAATCAGCGCGGCCGTCGCCGCGAACATCACAATGGCTGAAGCCCCCAAATGGTGCACCGCCACAGAGGATTTCGCCGACGTCAATCGATCCACCATTCCATTCCCCGTTGAACGCCCACCCTCGCTTGCGTCGATCATGTTCATGTTCTGGATGCGGTCCTGGACAAAAAACTGCCCCACATGGCCAATACGGCGCCCTGACAACTCACATATAGGACCATCGTGAGATAAACGGACATCCAGTATTCGAATCAATAGGGACCTCGAATATGTCACGTTGAAGTCTCGTTCCCACGTTTCGGGGGCTGCTTGCTGACCCTTAACAGCGATCGTTGCCCGCCTAAGTGAACGTTCGCCGGCCTCCCCCGGCCGTTGCGCACGGGCAACACTTATGGGAAAAGGACACCAACCATCGGTTTGTGCCATTGCCTGATCATTACCTTGTCCGAACAATCAGCCCCCGCATGCCTGTCTGCAATCCGGTTCCGATGAGGCTGGAATGATGAACCCGCGGCGACTACCGACAGTGCCGACGCCATTGTTGGTGTCAGTGTTGCTATCAGTCATTTTCATGACCGGAATCGTCGGCTTACTTGCTGCCTCCGGGCCAGAGGGAATCCAGCACACCGGCGCGGCGCTACGCGCGGACACAAGCGCGCTCTCTTATTCCACCAAACTCGAAGTCGCTCGGGCACCGAGTGAAACTCATGTCGTGACGGCCGCACTTCCGGGAGCTTTGGCCGACGCGTCAATCGCGCTGAATATGCCGAAGCCGGTTGTTGACACTGTCTCGATCAATTCGCCGGATGTGCCGCCAACTAAACCAGTGCCTGTGCAAGTCGCGAGCGCGAATCCGTCGGATTTCGACCTTGGCAACGCCAACAAGGCCGTGACATCCATCGAAATTATCGACGAGTGCTTCGTCGTGGACATCTGCGTCGATCGATATCTTTGGGCGCTTTATCAACGGACACCCAAGGAAGACTCCATCAAGATGGTTGAATGGAGGAACGTCACCTTCAAGCGCAGGGTAAAGGGCAAGAGAAAGACGGTGACTGTCGCCAAGGCCTTCACCAAGCTTGTCGATGAAGATTTTGGTTGGAAGGATCCGAAAGCGGCGGAACGAGCCGGCATGTCGATGATGGACTATGTGATCGGAGGCATGGATAGGAGCTTCAAGCTAAAATTGTATCATATGTTTCATGCGGCGGAGGCGGCGGGTCTTTCGCCGGGTATCACCAGCGCATTCCGTGATGACTACCGGCAGTCGATCGCTAGCGGCCTCAAGGCGGCGAGCAACAGGTCGTATCACGGCGGGAGCAGCCGCGGGGGCTATGGGCATGGGCTAGCGGCCGATATTGTGGGTGTGCAGGGCAGAACACGCGACCAGCGATGGGCTTCGTCTGAAAGGCTCTGGAAATGGGTTGATGCTCATGGGAAGGAGTTCGGAATCGGGCGCCCGTATCTCGGCAGGGACCCGCCACATGTCGCACCGGTCGACGGTAAGGAATATGCCAAGCACAACCGCGGCATCAAACAGGCACGATCGGAAACGAAGAAGGTGAGCACCAAACAGGCGCGATCGAACGTGAAGAAGGCGAAGCGCGTGGCCACACGGGATGTCCCGCGTCTCGCAAAGCGCCCGAGAACTGCAGTAGCTCAAAGATGACGGCGAGCTGAGGTTCCGATATCGGACTCGTAGGATAATCCGGGAATTTGTGACTAAGGCTGCTGGCACTTAGGCGACCTAGCAATTTCCGGGATGTCCGCTTTGTGCCGGGAGCTGTCGTTGCCGCTCATGAGGTCCGCTAATAGCATTTGACCATGATGTCCGTATGCACTCACCTCATGTTTCAAGGCGGCAAAGCGCAAGCAGCGCTCGATCTATACGCGTCAGTCTTCCCGGGTTTCACGGTCGTGTCCGTGGAAAAATATGGGCCGGGTGATCCCACTCCTGGCCTCTTAAAAATTGCCAAGATCGATTTTCACGGGCACCCGCTGATAATTATCGACAGTCCGGTACCGCACAAGTTTGATTTCACGCCCTCGATGTCCTTGTTCGTGGATTTTGACCAGGCAGCGGACTTGGACCGAACGTTCAATAAGCTGGCCGATGGCGGTGACGTGAAGATGCCATTGGGCGACCATGGTTTCAGCCCGCGATTTGGATGGCTGACCGATCTCTTTGGTGTCTCCTGGCAGTTCAATCTGCCGCAGGCTCAATGACCGCCTCAAGAGCAGACATTCACGCCTCTGCCTCGACCATACGGGCGGATCGAACGTGGCTTCCGGCCTCCGTCTCCTGAAACGGCAATAGTCGCGGTGATCTTCAGAAACTCACGACCGATTCCCTGATGAACCTATCCGGGAAAATAATTCGACAAACAGGGAATGGAACACCCAAAGCAGGGAATGGCGACGGCGGCAATTCATAGAGAGTAGATCCGCATATCCAAAAGGATCGATCACTAAAATCTGCCGCGTACCTTCGGCCATGCAGACATTATGGCCGTGGCGACCGGATCATCCTTATCGTTATGCTGATCGCGTTGTTGGCGCCGAAACGCAGTGCCAAGGAACCATTGCCTCGCCAGTCGATTTTCTCTTCCTAAACCAAGGAGAATTTCATGGCCATCGAAGAAACAGAAACCGGCAATTTGATCGGCAGCGATAAGGTCCAGGGGACCGCAGTCTACGGAGACAACGACGAGAAGATCGGTTCAATTGCGAGCGTCATGATTGAAAAGCGGAAAAGTTTCATACGCCGTGCTGGGTTTCGGCGGAATTCTCGGCATCGGCGACGATCATTACCCGCTCCCCTGGAACTCGCTGAAATCCGACACTCGGCTTGGCGGCTATAGGACCGGGGTAACCGCGGACCGGCTGAAAGGTGCGCCGAAATCTGCAAGCGGGTCCACCTTTGACTGGTCGACCCGAAGCAAAGAGGTCGATAACCACTGGAACGATCCTGTGACAGGTCCAGCTTGACCGCTCGGTTCGCAAAAAGGGACTAGACCGCAGCTCCAAAATTATGTTGGCCGGCTGCGGTTCGCCTCCCATCCGTGGCCTCGCATCACATCGCCGGCACTTCAGCGCAATGCAAGGAGGGTGTCAGACACGCATGTCGGAATATTTGTATGGAGTGTCCGACCACCATATTGCGCTCTATGAAAAGAAAGCTGAGCAATGCCGCCATCGGGCGGAGAGCTCTCTCAATTTTCTCGACAAGGAAGCATGGCTGCGCCTTGCGGAAGACTGGACAAAGATGGCGCGGGAAATCGAACGACGGCTGAAACGAGATTAGACGGGAGTTCTTCATTAACGGCAAGCCAAGCACCCCGATGGAAAGTCGGCTTCCCTCAGGACGGGAACCCATCCCGAGCGCCGGCATTAACCAGCCAACGGACACTCAGCACCTCCGTCCCTATTTAGAGCAGGAGCCGCATATGGCGACCGGAATGTACCGTAGGAGCGACGGCTTTGCGCAGGTTGATTACGACGGCAGTAGTATTCCTATCTCGCGCTCAAAATACGAAGAAAATGGCTACAAGCCGGAGTTCGATAAGTTACCGTCAGAAGCTGATTACCTAACGTCCCAAGAAGAGGCAAAGAGCCGCGATGCCAAGGGGTCCTAAAGTGCCGCCACGGTCAATCGGCGCTCCGCAGCCGCTTCATCGTGAACTCGATCTCGTCGCCAGGCAGCTCACGCCAGGTTTCAACCTTCGACATGTACGCCGCGGCTGGCCATCGTTCGAGGAACGCCCTCGCCGTCTGACGCGCCTGCTCGCGGGGTTGTCTGAAGATCTCCCGGACACAACCGTCATCGGCTCTGGCTTGCTGACGCTGCGCCGCGATCCGGTCGGCCAAATCTCTTGGGGTAAGGGGCACCGCGGTACTCCACATGAGATGTCCGATAGGTAATAGTTCGGGTCGGAAGCGGGAGTCCCCGACGGGCAAACCATCAGCGACTGGCTCAAGCACCGGTTCGCCAAGTCCCACTACGGGTCGGACTGCGGTTGAGCCCGCGTTGGAACAGGGATTGCCGCTCGACTGATGGTAACGACCGCCGGCTTTTCGAATGGCCCGGCTTGGAACCTCGAAGAAGTCGCAAAGCTATTGGGCAGCAACCGGACGAGCCGCAGCACCGGGCGACAGGGGCCGCAATGAAACCGATTACGCCACAAGACTTATATGATGCCCTGCGCGCGGCAGCAGCAGACTTAGATGCGTACGGTAGCGCTTTGGGAAATGACGGAATTGTCGCACTCGACGGACGCTTCGACCTGGGGGCTATGGCAGACTATCTAAATGGGACCGCCGAAACGGACACTGAGAGTATGCAAAATCCATAGGTTGGGCGCGATGACCCTCACTCTTCGCTGCACAGCCACTCTACCCAGTCCCGTCTGTTGATGGCGGAAGCATCCAGCCGGTTCTTGATGTGCGCCGCATAGAACTGTTCTGCTTCCGACCGATCATGATGACAACCACGGCCGCTGCTTCAGTCGTCCTCCGCATCGAAGCCGTTACAACCCGATGAGATTGACCAACTCTATGTCCGTCATCGTCATTCGCGGTGTCGGTCCGTCAGCAGCGGCCTGGAACTGAAGATTCCAGTAGAATTCGCTGGATTCCTGACTGCCTGCTGCAAGTCCTTGAATCCCGACCATGATGGCGGTGGCCGTAGCGGTGTAACCGAGTGCGTACGCTGACCCGTGATGATACACATGCTGCCATACTCCCGGCGCCGCAGGATGGACGTCGACTGCGTATTTGAGATGCGAGAACTTCGGGAAGATGATCGAAAGGGTTTGATTGAGCGGAATCATCGGACTGCCAATCGTCGTCTTATATGGCTCTCCGATTCCTGCGAATCGCGGGTCACCGGAGGCTGCGAACCCCGACACCTGACGTTTGTTCGTAACAGCCGCGGCTGCTCGTGGATCGCTGAAGAAACTTCCCCATCGCCAGTGGGTGTGGAAGCAATCGTGATCGCAGAACGGTGCCATTGGAATGAGCTCCATCGTCCCGCGCCATTTCGGATCTGATCCGTAGAATGGATCGGCGAGGAGCTGATTGGCCACCATCCGCGGCGCCATGTGTACGCTATCGAACGAACCTTGCCGCTCGACTTTCTGCACGGTGACCCGTAGGGGCGGCTGAAAGTCAGCCTTCACTGGATTGCCGAAGGGCAACATCCTGGCGAGGCGCGCGCTGGGCTTGGAACGCCCCATCTGCAAGAAGTTGTTCGCTGGTGGGGCGGCGCCGGGAAACGCCGCGAGCAGCGTCCCCGATGTGCCGGCGATGATGGGATTGTTGCCATAGCGCGAATGATCCGGACGGGACCAGGCGTTTGTTAACTGCCTTGGCCCCAAGCCCCGAACTACGACGTCCGTCGATGCACCCGTCGGCAGGGTGCCGGGCCACGCACCGGACAACGGCGTCATCGTATAGTCGAAAATTATATCCCAGTAGGGAAGCTGCACGAGCTGGAAACCGTCGGATCCTCTGAAGACGTTGGTGTCCGTAACCAAAAGCGGTGCGATGCCGGGCGCCATGTCAGGATGGTTCATTATCCGTGGCACTCCTCCGGTCATGAATAATCCGTAGTAGCCGGCCTGAGGCGGACACCGAACAGTGACCTCCGCCTGGAGCGACAGTTCATGCTGATCGGCACCCAAAGATACATCTAGCCGCTTGTTGGACATGATCATAAGGTGAGGAATTATGCGGCCCATGCCGATGAGCCCGCCCGGCTCGAAGTCGGCTGCCTCGCTGAAACAGGCGAGGCTGATGCACACGAGAACGAAGTGATGATCCTGTGAGGGGTCGCTCGCGCTCGTGGTCGAGCCTGGCGGCAACGTTCCTGACTCCTGTCCGGGAGCCGGCATAAAGTCGTCCCTGTTGAATCGCGCTGGGCTGACCGGAGTGGGCTGACCGTTGGGAAGTCGCACGCTCAAGTCGTAAGCGAAGGCGGCTACGAAGCTTTGATCCAGATTTCCAGGGATGGGCCACATCGGATTTGTAGTGCCCGAATTTGTTCCTGCGCTTAGGAAATATCCTTTGACGAAGTAGCGTTGAATGAGAGGCAGAAGCAGTCGCTCAGTGGGAAGCACATGGACTTTCTAAGCTAACCATTCAACCTGGTTCAAATAAGCAAAGGCCCGGCAGCGATGCCGGGCCTTTCTGCATTAGCTATGCGTCCATCTCGACGACGATTGCTGTATGGAGGTGACCGCATTCAAGGGATCAAGCAGAAACGCACAGAACTTCGCCGATCGCATTATCGCCGAGCCATGCCTCCTCTATTGCCGCGTGTCAGTGATCCCAATCTCGGCTACGGCGAAGCCCCTTCCGAAGACATCCTCGCAAAGCTGTCGACTATTGATCGGCTGATCAATCGCGGTCGTACACTCCGCCTGTAATTCGCGCCGAGAGGGGCCAATTTGGTCCATACCTAACTGATGAGGTCCATAGGCCGCTCCCGGAACGTCGTCCGTATGTTAGCCGCTACGCTGGTGCCCGAACATTGCGGCAGCGGTCACTGCGGCAAACCTTGCAGGTGGAGTCATCTTATCTCCTCTGCTTAAGGCCAACGCAATTGTTGACCAACACCTAACAGGTGTGTCCTGCTACCAATCTGTCAAGTGGGCGATCGGGTTAGGCGCGCATCGCACGATCTGCCCCAAGAATGTATTCTGCAAGGGCAGAACAAGGGTGATGCTCCGAGACCATGGACCGCCAGAGGCTGGAGTTTGCGACTTTGTCACACTGGCGCGCTGGAGATCGCCATCGTGAATGTGCAATGACTTTTGGAAATCGGTTGCTCCAGTACTCGCGATCGGCATCGAGCCGTTGGCGGTGATCGCTTCCCCGTTCGATCTTGCTCCGAACCGCGATCAATTCAGAACGTGAACGGGAACCGCCGAGGCTTTATGAAAGTTGTGATGTAAGGGCATCGCGGCGGCGGCCGGGAGGCGACTATGCAGAGCAAGCAATCCGACGTCTTCGAATTGTTCTCTAAAATCTATAGTTCCGTGGCCCAGGAAGAGATGAGCCTCCAGCAATATCTACTGGCGTGTCGGGAGGACAAGTCGATGTATGGCTTGGCGCCCGAGCGCATGATCAGCGCGATCGGCGAACCCAAGCTGGTCGACACAAGCAAGGACGAGAGGCTCGGCCGCATTTTCGCGAATAAGACGATCAAGCTCTATTCCTCCTTCTCCGAGTTCTATGGCATGGAAGACACGATCGAGCGGATAGTCGGCTATTTCCGCTATGCATCGCAGGGGCTGGAGGAGCGCAAGCAGATCCTCTACTTGCTCGGCCCGGTTGGCGGCGGCAAATCTTCGCTGGCAGAGCGACTGAAAAGCCTGATGGAGCAGCACCCCATCTATACGCTCAAGGTCGGGAATCAAATTAGCCCGGTTTTTGAATCGCCGTTGGGCCTTTTCAGCCCTGACCGCATGGCCGATTTGCTGGAAGACAAATACGGGATCGCGCGGCGACGCTTAAACGGCTTAATCTCACCTTGGGCGGCGAAACGTCTTGATGAACTGGCCGGGGATATTTCCAAATTTTCTGTTGTTAAGCTTATGCCGTCTCGACTTCGCCAGATCTGCATCGCCAAGACTGAGCCTGGTGACGAAAACAACCAGGACGTCTCTGCACTGGTCGGCAAGGTCGACATCCGCCAGCTCGAGAACTACAGCCAGTCCGATCCGGATGCCTATTCCTACAGCGGGGGCCTGAACCGTACCACGCAGGGCCTGCTTGAGTTCGTCGAGATGTTCAAGGCGCCGATCAAGGTGCTGCACCCGCTGCTTACGGCGACACAAGAGGGCAGCTACAACGGCACCGAGAATTTTGGGTCATTTCCGTACCAGGGAATAGTCGTCGCCCATTCCAACGAATCGGAATGGCTGCAGTTCAAGAACAACAAGAACAACGAGGCGTTCCTTGACCGTATCCTGGTGATCAAGGTGCCATATTGCCTGCGGATTACCGGGGAAAGGCAAATCTATGATAAGCTGCTGCGCGAAAGCGAACTTGTCGACAGCGCCTGCGCGCCGGAAGTCCTGGACATCCTCAGCCGATTCACGGTTTCAACCCGTTTGGCTGAGCATGACAACTCACCCCTCTACACCAAGATGCGGATCTATGACGGCGAAAACCTTAAGGACGTCGACCCTAAGGCAAAGTCGGTCCAGGAGTACCGGGACGCCGCCGGCGTCGACGAGGGCATGACCGGCGTCAGCACCCGTTTCGCTTTCAAGATCCTGTCGCAGACCTTCAACTATGATACCGAGGAAGTCGCTGCCGATCCCGTTCATCTGATGTATATTTTAGAAGATGCAATTAAGCGCGAACAGTTCCTGAAAAAGGTCGAAGCCGCCTATCTCGATTTCATAAAGTCGGAACTCGCCACCCGGTACGCCGAGTTTATCGGTCATGAGATTCAAAAGGCTTATCTAGAATCCTACAGCGAATACGGCCAGAACCTGTTCGACCGCTACATAGCCTATGCCGATGCCTGGATCGAAGACCAGGACTACAAGGATCCCGATACCGGTCAGATCCTCAACCGCGAGGTCCTGGACAACGATTTGTCGCAAGTCGAGAAGCCGGCAGGCATCGCCAACCCGAAGGACTTCCGCAACGAAGTGGTGAAGTTTACGCTGCGGGCGCGGGCCCGCAATGACGGGCACAATCCGTCATGGACGAGCTACGAGAAGCTGCGTGAGGTGATCGAGAAGCGCATGTTCGGCCAAGTCGAGGACCTGCTGCCCGTGATCAGCTTCGGCTCCAAGCAGGACAGCGTCACCGAGAAACGCCACCACGAATTCGTACAGCGGATGATCGCGCGCGGCTATACCGAGCGCCAAGTGCGGCGGCTGGTGGACTGGTATATGCGAGTCAACAAGGCAGGCTGAAGGCGGAGGCATGCCATGCCGATCTTCATCGACCGCCGGCTCAACCCAAAAGACAAGAGCCTCGGCAACCGGCAGCGTTTCCTGCGCCGCGCGCGCGAGGAATTAAAGCACAGCATCCGCGACTGCATCCGCCGCGGCAGGATTTCCGACGCGGACGGCGAGCAGACGGTCTCGATTCCGACGAGAGGCACGAACGAACCGCGCTTCAAGGAAGCCAAAGACAGCGGCTGGCATAAGCATGTGCTGCCGGGCAATAAGCATTTTGCGCCTGGCGATCGGCTGCGCAAGCCCGGCCAGGGCGATGGCGGTACGTCCGGCCCCTCGATGAAGGACTCGGAAGACGATTTCCGCTTCGTGCTGTCTCGCGAGGAGGTGCTCGACCTCTTCTTCGAGGACCTCGAACTGCCCGATATGGTCAAGCTCAGTTTAAAGGAAATCCTCGCTTTCAAGCCGCGGCGGGTGGGCTTTGCCGCGACCGGTTCGCCGACCAACATCAATGTCGGCCGCACCATGCGCAATAGCTACGGCCGCCGCATCGCGCTGAAACGCCCCCAACGGAAGGAGATCGACGCGATCCGGCAGGAGATTGCGGAACTGGAAGCGGGGTCGCTGAGCCCAGTGGCTAGACAGCGCATTGCGACGCAGCGAGCCGAATTGGACCGGCTGGAACGAAAGCAGCGGCGGATCGCCTATGTCGATCCGGTCGACATCCGCTTTAACCGCTTCGACGCGCAGCCCATTCCGAACGTCAAGGCAGTGATGTTCTGCCTGATGGACGTGTCCGGCTCGATGGGCGAACGCGAGAAAGATCTTGCAAAACGCTTTTTCGTATTGCTGCACCTGTTCTTGAAGCGCCGCTACGACCGCACCGAAATCGTTTTCATCCGTCACGCCCACGAAGCGCAGGAAGTGGACGAGGAAACTTTCTTCAACAGCACGCAGAGTGGTGGCACGGTGGTCTCTACCGCGTTGCAGAAGATGCATCGTATCATCGCCGAGCGCTATCCCAACAGCGAATGGAACATTTACGCCGCACAGGCGTCCGACGGGGACAATTTCGTCACCGATTCGCAGCGCTGCATCGCGCTCCTCGACCAGGAGGTCATGCGGCTTTGCCAATACTACGCTTATGTCGAAATCATCGATGATCGCGAACGAAATATCTTCGGCACAACCGAGAACGGGACCTCGCTTTGGCAAGCCTATAGTGTGGTCAACGAGAACTGGCCGAACTTCCAGATGACCCGCATCGCCGAGGCAGCAGACATCTACCCCGTGTTCCGGCAACTCTTCACCCGGCAGGCGACGGCGAGAGGATTGGGGATTCGCCGATGAATGCCACCTCAAGCAAACCCGGCCTGCTGTTCTCTGGTCCTGACTGGGATTTCGGTACCCTGTCGTATGCCTTCGACGTGATCGAACGGGTGGCAATCGAAGAGCTGAACCTCGATATCCATCCGGTACAGATGGAGATCATCTCGTCCGAGCAGATGCTGGACGCCTATTCCTCCATCGGCATGCCGCTGATGTACCGGCACTGGTCATTCGGCAAACACTTCCTCTACGAGGAACAGCTCTATCGCAAAGGCGGTCGCGGGCTGGCTTATGAAATCGTCATCAATTCCAACCCCTGCATCGTCTATCTGATGGAACAAAACACCATGGCGCTGCAAGCACTGGTGACTGCCCATGCCGCGCTCGGCCACAATCATTTTTTCAAGAACAACTATCTGTTCAAAGAGTGGACCGATGCCGGCGCGATCCTCAGTTATCTCGACTTCGCAAAGAATTACATCGCCCGCTGCGAGGAGCGGCACGGGCTTGCCGCCGTGGAGGAAATCCTCGACACGGCGCACGCGCTGATAGATCAGGGCGTGTTCCGCTACCGGCGGCCCGCGAAGCTGTCGTCGGAGAAGCAGAGGCAAGACCTGCGCGAGCGCCTCGAATATGAGGAGCGATCCTACAACGACCTCTGGCGCACCTTGCCGCCGTCGAAAAGCGAAAGCCACGCCGACGAGAGCGAAAGCAAAACGGCCCAGCGTCGCAGAGTGCTGAAACTTCCGGAAGAGAACCTTCTCTATTTCCTAGAGAAGAACAGCCTGATCCTGGAGCCGTGGCAGCGCGAGATCCTGAGGATCGTGCGCATCATCGCCCAATATTTCTACCCGCAGCGGCAGACGCAGGTGATGAACGAGGGTTGCGCCACTTTCGTTCATTATACGGTCATGAACGCGCTATTCGATCGCGGCCTAATCAACGAAGGCGCGATGCTGGAAATCCTGCGCAACCATTCCAACGTGATCTTCCAGCCGGCCTTCGACGACCCGCGCTATACTGGCATCAATCCCTATGCGCTCGGGTTGGACCTTATGCAGGACATCCAGCGTATCTCGACCGAGCCGACGCAAGAGGACCGCGACTGGTTCCCGGACATCGCCGGTAAATGCGACTGGCGCGCCACGCTGCTCGATGCGTGGGCCAACCACCGCGACGAATCCTTCATCAGGCAGTATCTGAGCCCTACGCTGATCCGCAAGTGGCGGCTTTTCTTGCTTTCCGACATCGCCAGCGAGCCGCACTACGAGGTCGCCTCGATCCACAACGAGCGCGGGTACGAGAAGATTCGCTCGGCGCTTGCCCACAGCTACGACATCGGGGCAAGCCGCTCCGACATTCAGGTCGTCGATGTCGATCTGCTCGGCGACCGGCACCTGCGGCTGGAGCACAAAATTGCCGACGGCGTTCTGCTGGATGAAGGTAGCTGCGACGCGACGTTACGACACATCCGCAGGCTGTGGGGCTATAAGGTTAGTTTGGTAGGCGTCGATGTAAATACCAACGCAAAGCTCTATGAACGCCTGAGCGATTAAGTCGTTGGAGCTGCTTGGCTTCGGTGGCGAGCGCGCGCTCGAAAGCCGCAAGGTCGGTTTCGCAAATCCGCGATCGCCACATGGCTGAAGTCGCCGTCTCGCCAGTTACGCGTTTGGTCGGATGGAGATTGATCGTGGTGACACTGCCGCTGCTTTAAACTTCCCCGCGATCGCATCGCCGTTCAGGTCCTTTGAAAGGTTCAGGGCGGACCCCATTTAATGGATGCGTTTCTTTAGAGAAGCATACTACCCTGACTATGCTTGGGAGAAATTATTATGAAGAAGCTTTCGCTTTGCGCGGCGGCAATAATCTGTTTTGTTGTCCTAGCGCATACCGCAAACGCGCGATCGGCCTATGATGGTTCTTGGGACCTCGTCTTCGTCACGCAACGAGGCGCATGCGATCCTACCTACAACTTCACCGTCAATATTTCTAACGGAGTTGTGACGCATCCTAACCTCGTGAAGTTCAGAGGATACGTCGCGAAATCTGGCGCGGTTCGCGCTACAGTAACCGTTCAGGATAAATACGCCTCCGGCTCAGGCAGACTCTCAAGTGTTTCTGGCCGCGGGACATGGAACGGCCACGCAGGAAATGCGCGATGCTCAGGCTATTGGACCGCGCAACGAAATTGACATCTTTACAACGCGAAACCGTGAGCATTTTGACCTGAGACTCAAACCGCAGGCTTCCGGACAAACCTTACAAATCTTCTTGTAAGCGACAACCGCCGCCTTGCGCCAAAAGCGGTCGCCTGCACGCTATTTCTGAGGTTCGCATGAGCGCCGGTCGATAAGACCGGACTTCCATACAGCCAGCCCTTAGTTCCAAGGCGACTCCCACCTGCTCCCGCTTCCTGTCTGCGGAGCGACGGCTTGGCGACAGGGCCGTGATGCCGCTCGCATTGTTCAGGTCCGGGAGCTTCGTCGGCCTCACTTTTTAACACTGCTGTACGGCGCTCCCGGCGGGTTGTTCGTGCTGGTACCCTATGTGTAAATTCAGGCGATAAGCACTTTGTCAGTTATTCAACTCAGATTGCATCAACCAGGATTTTGCGCACCTTTGC
Organism: uncultured Alphaproteobacteria bacterium; assembly: GCA_963764445.1. Lineage (GTDB taxonomy): Bacteria > Pseudomonadota > Alphaproteobacteria > Rhizobiales > Xanthobacteraceae > Nitrobacter. The sequence goes on along the minus strand of CAVXSV010000016.1, from coordinate 72,338 downwards.
CGCCAGTTCCTCTATGCTGAAAGGCTTGGTGAGGAGATTAGTGCCTGGATCAAACATGCCGTTGTGAACAATTGCGTTCCTCGTGTATCCCGTCGTGTAAAGGACTTTGAGATAAGGTCTTTTCTCCCGCGCACGATCAGCCAGTTCTCGTCCTGACATGTCGGGCATGACGACGTCGGTAAACAGCAAGGTCACATGTTGCCATTCGTCAAGCATACGCAATGCCTGCGACGGACCAAGTACTTCAATGACCGTGTAGCCGAGCTCTTTCAAGGCTTCGACGGAGAGCGCTCGGACCCGTTCGTCATCCTCGACAACGAGAATTACTTCGCTGTGTAAACCGCGGCGAACGTGAGCGACCTGCTTTACCTGCTCTGTCGCTTCCATCTCATCATAGTGCCGGGGTAAATAAATCTTGACCGACGTTCCCATGCCGAGTTCTGAGTAGATTTTTACATGTCCGCCGGACTGACGAACAAAGCCGTACACTTGGCTCAGGCCCAGGCCCGTCCCCTTTCCTATGCTCTTTGTCGTAAAGAACGGATCGAACGCCTTTTCGATAATGTCTGACGTCATGCCTGCACCGGTGTCTGCAACTGCGATGAGCACGTATTGACCTGGCCCCATCGCGTACTCGTGAGCGTAAGCATCGTCGACGAACGCGTTTTGAGTTTCGATCGTGAGTTTTCCCCCGCCGGCCATCGCATCGCGCGCATTTACTGCGAGATTGAGGATCGCATTCTCGAGTTGCGCCGGGTCGGCTTTAATCTGCCATAGGCCGGCAGCAAGCACGGTTTCTACCTTGATTTGCTCTCCAAGCGATCGAGCGAGTAGCTCGCTCATGCCCGCAACCAGCTTGTTGGCGACCAGGGGTTCAGGCGAGAGGGGTTGCTGGCGTGAGAACGCTAGAAGCCGTTGCGTCAGCGTGGCCGCGCGATGCGCGCCATCCAGCGCCGAATCCACGAACCGTCCGATGTCAGTTTCGCCGCGTGTCAATTTACGCCGTAAGAGGCTCAGCGCGCTTATGATGACCGCGAGCATATTGTTGAAATCATGGGCGATGCCGCCCGTGAGCTGCCCGATAGCCTCCATTTTCTGGACCTGGCGCAATTGCTCTTCCACCTTCGAACGGGCGTAGACTTCATCGAGGACGCGCTGTTCCAGTGTGTTGTTCAAAGACTGTAGTGCTTCTTCGGCACGGCGACGCTCTGCCAGTTCCCGTTCTGCGGCCTGATATAGGCGGGCATTGTCGATAGCAGTTGCGGCCTGGCCAGCAATGCCGATCAGAAGTTCTTCATGCTCGTCGATAAACTTTCCGGGCTCGTCGTGCCCGAAAAAGAGTCCACCGATCACTTCTCCCGATCGGGACGCGACAGGCACTGCGAGATAACTCCGCACTGGCAAATGCCCTTTGGGCATGCCGAAGTGAGGTTCATTCTTTCCTTGCAGATGTCATCGGAGCGAACGACGCCAATGCCTTTGAAAGTCGGCCCGAACACTGCCGTATTGCGTGGCATGGGAAATTTGTCGAAGTGCTCTCTCGACACGCCGGAGAGGGCATAGAGCATATAGCTCTCGCCCTTCTCGTTAATAACGTTGTAGAAGAACGCGCCGAACTGGGCGCTCACCAGCTCGGTGCAAGCATCGGTGACAATCTGCACGATCTTGTCGACGTCAAGTTCGGCGGCCACGGCGGCACCGGTGTGGTTTAAAACATGCAACTTGCGCGTCTCTGAGCGGATTGCGAGTTCCGTTGCGTGTTGCTCCGTGACGTCATGCCCCTGGATGAAGATTCCAGTTGTCGTTCCATCGTCAGCCGTGACTGGCTGGTAGACGAAATCAAGAGAACGCTCGTTGAGGGCGCCGTCCGGACCTAGTGGCAGATTGACAGGTACACGGCGCCCGACATAGGACTCGCCTGAGACATAGACCCGATCAAGTAACTTCACGAAGCCCTGTCCAACTACTTCGGGCAGGGCGTCAGCTACTGTCTTTCCGATGACATCGCGCGCGGCGATCAGCTTGTTGTAGGCTTCGTTTACCATCGTGAAGCGATGGTCGGGTCCGCTGGTCATTGCGATGAAGCCCGGTGCTTGCTCGAACATTCGCTTGAGACTCTTGCGCTCAGCATCCAGCTCTCGCTCGATCCTCACCTTGTCGGTGATTTCGACTACGATTGCCATGACCCCTACGGGTTTGCCGTCCTCGCCGAGGATCGGTGAGTAATCGAGGTTGAGCCAGACCTGCTCGGGTTTACCGTCGTGGCGATAAAGGGTGAGCGAGAAATCCCGATAGGCTAGCGTTTCGCCCGAAAGCCCGACTTTCATGATGTTGTCGTTGAAGTCTGCGACCTCCGGCCAGCCCTCGCGCACCTTGGAGCCAAACAGATTTGGGTGACGGCCGCCCGCGAACTCGGAGTAAGCGTCATTGTAGATCATGATCCCGTCCTTACCCCACAGGGTGACGATCGGACGGGAGAGCACAGGATGAGTGCTATCGAACTTTTGAGGGTGGCGGGCCAATCCTCAATTGGACCAAGCGGCGTAGCACTCCAGTTAAAACTTGCGATGACCTCCGCGGCCTCCCCTCCACCAGTCAAAAATGGATAGGGAGCTAAGATCGGCGTATGCAAGGCTATCCCCCTCAGCTTCTCGGTTGTCCTGACGCGCCCGCGGCATATTCGAGGCGAAAACTATGACTGGCTGGCGAAAGCCATGCTATCTCCCGCCCGTGCGGATGCCAACCAGAGCGGTGACGCGTGGTTGGACCGGATTGCAAACGCCGTTTGCGACCGAGAGGCAGGCCAGGTAGCGGACCAGGAGCGATCTCCTAAGGGCTCAAGGCGATGGAGCCGGACGTTGTTTGGTCCAGCTTGCGAGCCCGCGCCAACCGGTCCGCACCGCGAAAGTCGCTTCGAAGTCCGCAGAAATCGAATTCAGCGCCCTATCGCAGGGCAACAATTCGAGACGGGCTAGGATCTCCTATTGCATTTTGGAAAGGTTGGACCGACGAGCATATCAAGCAAAGCGGGCTGAACTGAAGTTCTATTGCTGTTCCGGATCGCCGCCTATTAGGGCGTTTCGCCGGCCGAAGACATTGACGTTACTGAATTCAACCGAGGTCTTGATCTATGTCGAAGCCGCCAATCCTTGAAGTCGTTGCGGAAACCGGACAAGCAGTCGAACCCCCGCCTCCGGAAATCCTGGAACCCGACGCGGGTCTCTCGCCGGAGGAGACTGAGCAGGCACGCAAGGATTATTTGCTCACGCGATTCTGGATCAGCGCCAAAGGATTTTGGGGTGCTAATGGCGGCAAGCTGGCGTGGGTGTTTTCCTTCGGCCTGATCGCCTTGATTATTACAAATGTCGGGTTCCAATACGCCATCAACGTCTGGAATCGCGCGATCTTTGACGCTATCGAGAAGCGCGACTCCGCCACGGTGTTTTATCTGGCGGGGGTATTCTTCCCGCTCGCGATCGGCAGCGTGGCACTCGGCGTGTTTCAGGTGTTCACCCGCATGGGCATTCAGCGTCGCTGGCGCGCGTGGCTGACCGATTCAGTGGTGTCGCGGTGGTTGACCAACGGTCGTTACTATCAACTCAATCTTGTTAGCGGCGACCACGAAAACCCGGAATATCGCATCGCTGAGGATCTGCGGGTTGCCACCGACGCGCCGGTGGATTTCGCATCCGGCGTGATATCCGCGTTCCTGTCGGCGGCCACCTTTATCGTGGTGCTCTGGACCATCGGGGGCGCGCTAACCGTGACGTTCGGTGGATCGACATTGACGGTACCGGGTTTCCTGGTGGTGGCCGCGGTGATCTACGCCGGAGTTACCAGCAGTTCGATGGTCTTCATCGGACGCCGCTTTGTCGCGGTTTCGGAGAGTAAAAACCACGCCGAAGCCGAATACCGCTATGCGCTGACGCGCGTTCGCGAGAACGGCGAAAGCATCGCCCTGTTGGGCGGCGAAGAGGAAGAGCGCGACGGAATTGACAAAACGTTCGGCAGCGTCATCAAGCAATGGGCGCTCCTGTGCGGTCAGCACATGCGCACTACCATCGTGTCGCAGGGATCGAGCCTGATCGCTCCGGTCATCCCGCTGTTGCTATGCGCGCCGAAATTCCTTGATGGCAGCATGACGTTGGGACATGTGATGCAGGCGGCATCTGCCTTCACCATCGTGCAGAGCGCATTCGGCTGGCTGGTCGATAATTATCCGCGTCTGGCCGACTGGAATGCCTGCGCGCGGCGGATCGCGTCGCTGATGATGTCGATCGACGGGCTGGATCGCGCCGAGCGTGGCGACGGCGTCGGCCGCATCCAGCGCGGCGAGACCGACGGGGACGCGATGCTCAGCCTTAACGACTTGTCCGTGACGCTCGACGACGGAACCGCCGTGGTCGGAGAAGCGGAGGTGATTATCGACGCCGGCGAGCGCGTGCTGGTGGCGGGTGAGTCCGGGACCGGCAAAAGCACGCTGGTACGGGCTATCGCTGGCCTGTGGCCATGGGGTGGCGGCAGCGTCAGCTTCCATCCGGACCGTCGGTTGTTCATGCTACCGCAAAAACCATACGTGCCGTTTGGAACCTTACGTCGCGCCGCTGCCTATCCCGCGGCTGCGGAAGACTGGACTCTCGAACAAATTGGTACTGCTTTGGACAAGGTGGGACTCGGTCATCTTAAGGAGAAACTCGAGGAAGAAGCGCCCTGGGATCAGACGCTTTCTGGCGGCGAAAAGCAGCGGCTCGCTTTCGCCCGGCTGTTTTTGCACAACCCTGATATTATCGTGCTGGACGAAGCAACATCCGCGCTCGACGCAAAGAGCCAGGACAAAATGATGGAACTCCTCAACAAGGAGCTTCCCAATGCCACCGTCGTCAGCGTGGCACATCGGGTCGAACTCGAAGCCTTTCATACTCGAAAGATCGTTCTGGAGCGACGCCAGGGCGGCGCGAAGCTTGTGAGCGATATTGACCTTATTCCGTGCAAGGGAAAACGACGCTTGCTCGGTCATTTCCTGCGCCAGCGCCACGGTGGGGCGGCTGGTTGAGATTACACGATAACGGTAAGCTCCCTGCGGCTACCACTGCTGCGTGGTGGCGATAGCGTCAAACAAGGACATTATGTCTCGCACGTCTGCCTGCCGCGTAAACTAGCCATAAACCGGCTAAACCCGGGGCGATCGTCGGCTCTCCACGAAACCGTGTCTCGACTCTGGCCGTGCCCCATGGTTCCATCCCGCCATGGGCCAACTCATCAAAGTTGGTGACTGTGCGATCTGCGGGAGGCCGATGGTCGTGGCGTTGCCGCCGGGAGGAAAAGGCGCGCGGATTCTCCGGTGTGTGTGGAATGCGATCCTTTAGGAGATGAGAAGATCCAAGGCTGGCTGAAGAGCGGACTGCGTCCGCCGGCCGATCGGGAAGGTGCTTAGCGATCGTCTCGACAGTTCAACCCGGCTTCGACGACGGCTCTCTTCACCAGGACTTGCGAAAAAGATGATGACGTCGGAAATTTCGCCGACCCTTGTCATTCGCTTCTGGAAACATTCACGCCCTTTATCTTCGCGGCACTCCAATCGCCGCAGACGCAACCGGAGTTGGGACCGTTTTAACAGTGGGGATCAACATTCGTTCCTGTGTAACGTTTGGCACATAGGAACGACTTTCCTACGTTGATCGTTGCACCTCCTTCAATAGGAGGCGATCACATGGACTGGAACCGCGTCGAAGGAAATTGGAAGCAGATCAAAGGCAAGGTGAAGGAGCAGTGGGGCAAACTCACTGATGACGACCTTGATCAGATCGCTGGCAAGCGCGAACAGCTCGAGGGCAAGCTCCAGCAGCGCTATGGCTACCAGAAAGACCAGATCAAGAAGGAAGTTGATGACTGGTACGGCACCCAATCGTGGCCCGACTAAATGATTTGCCCCGCTTCGGCGGGGCATTTTTTAATCGGCGCTCCGCAGCCGCTTCGTCGTAAGTTCGATCTCGGACTCGGCGGGCGGTCCATCGCCATCCTCCGGCTTTCAGGGCATTTTCACATTGGGTTCGCGTCCCCAGACGCGCAACCTTCCCAGACCGTCGACAAACGTCATCGCATCTTTTGCGGAAGCTAAGGCGACACATCCCCCGTCCATATCGTTACTGGATATGCCGGCCTTCTGTAGCAACGGCAGCGCCGCTTCCACATATCCAATGAACTTGCAATGTGCGAAGGCGTCGGCAACGAAATCCCGCGCTGTGGATTCTTGCAGAAGATCGCTCATGGCGGCCGCCGCCGGGAGCAGCGCGACGGCATCGTACAGGACCGACGGCCCTCCACCGATCATCTGATCCGCATCGACCCAGCTTCCGTCGCTTGCCTTCACACCTGTTATCTGAGGAGCTATGATTTCGAAGGTCGCCCCTGCCTTACCCAATGCGGCCTTCAAGGCCCTAATCAGATCTGCCTCGGCTCCGTCAGTCAGCAGGATACCAAGCTTGCGGCCTTCGAAGCGTTGCGGTCCCTTTTCTACGATGCTGAGCACGGGTGAAAGATCGAGGTCCTGACGGGTTGGCATTGCGGCATCCGCGGGCTTCGGCATTGTCTTCGAAGCCGAGCGCAGCGGCCACCTTATCAGCCAAGGTCTCATCGATGTTGAGAAGATGGGAAACCATCCGCTCGCGAATGACCGGCGTCTTGACCTTGCTAAGTTCAAAGGTCAGAGCATTGGCGACGTGGGTCTGCTCGCCCATGGTCTGACTGATAAGAAATTGTCGAGCCTGACTGTAATGGTCCGCGAAGCTCTCGGCTCGCAAACGGCGTTTCGGACCCTCCTCCACCTCGGCGAATGGGCGATCCGCTGCGCAATTTCTGAATCCCCGCTGCGGAGATTCACGAGGCCCTTCGCCAAAGGAATTGGGGCTGATAGTTCACGTGGCCGACGGGATTACGCATGGCCATGTGGCCGTCCTGCTGGAAATGCGCGAACGGGGCATTTTGGTGCATTAATCGGGATGTGAGTGAAATTAGGCCCCCCAAGCCTGCTTAAGTTGGGTGTCGAGGTAGGAAAAATTCCGCCCTTGCAGTAACGGATCGTTTGAGAAGTCGACACCGGGCGGAACGTTCTGTGTCATAAACGCAACCTGTTCCGTCTCGGCAAAGAAGTTGTCCGGCATTCGATCGAGAACGAGGCGGCCGACGGGAATTGGCGGCAGCAGTTCTTCAGGAATGATTTTGGTGGGATCCAGCACGTCGAACTCGAGGAGTCGGCGAAGGCCTGGTCGAATAGCTGGAGCTGCAACTCCCACTCGGGGAAATTACCGGACTGGATGGCGACAGATCGCGGCGATGAAAATCTGGATCGGCGCCATTGATCTTTACTGCTTCATTCCACAGGACCGACTGCAAGCCCAGCTTCGGTTTCCAGTGAAACTTCACGAAGGTGGAAATCGCCTTTTGCGTTCAAAGGCGGAATGTATGATGACCCATTCCTTCCATAAAGCGGAACGATCTGGGAATAGCCCATCGGACATGATCCACATGATCATGTGCATGCTTTCGGGAGTGAGGCTGATGAAGTCCCAAAGTTATCGTGCGCCGACTGTGCTTGAGGGAAGGCGCGATCGGGCTCTTCCTTGACAGCATGCACCATGTCCGGAAATCTGATGGCATCCTGGATAAAGAAAACCGGCATGTTGTTACCGACAATGTCCCAGTTGCCTTCCTGGGTATAAAGTTTGACGGCGAAGCCACGAACGTCGCGTGCGAGGTCAAACGATCCCTTGCTTCCGGCTACTGTCGAGAACCTCACAAATGCCGGCGTCCGCTCTCCCGCGCGTTGGAAGAGATCGGCGCGCGTATACTTTGTGAGGGGCTTGTAATTCTCAAAATAGCCATGTGCGCCGTAACCCCTGCGCGTGGACGACCCGCTCAGGAATGCGTTCGTGGTCAAAGTGGAAGAGCTTTTCCCGAAAATGGAAATCCTCAAGAAGCGTCGGACCGCGAGGACCAATCTTCAGAGAGTTATGGTCGTCTGCAATCGGGCCGCCCTGAGCTGTCGTTAGAACAGGGGTTTTGCCCGACGCAGTCTGATGCAGTTCGCAGCCATCGCCTCGCGCAAGCTTCTGGTCATGCACTGTGATTGTGCTGTCCGGCGCCCGTTCTGTTTTTACTGTTTTAGCCATTGGCGCATCCCCGAGCTCTGGAACTGAGGAATGCTTAATCCGCCGGGATGACGTACGTTCCCTCGCCCAGCACCCCGTCTGATGCTTGCTAATTCCACGATCGATTTTGGCTGGCGCGGGCGCGTATGACCCTCAGCTGCGGGATCATATGGAGTTAACTTTCAATGACCCGCCAACTAGGTCAGGACCCATTAATTTTCTTGCGGAGAGGCGTTTGGACTGATTCATTGGCGTTGTTGGGAGACGCCGAATGTCCGATTTGTTTCTGCTGACCGAGGCGCAGATGCGCCGGATCGAACCGTATTTTCCTTTGTCGCACGGAGTTGCGAGGGTTGATGACCAGCGGGTGATCAGCGGCATCATTTTCGTCATCAGGAACGGTCTGCGCTGGCGCGATGCGCCGTGTGAGTATGGTCCGCACAAGACCGTCTACAATCGGTTCGTGCGCTGGAGCCGTCTTGGTGTGTTCAACAAGATATTTGCCGAACTGGCCCGTAAGGGCGGCACCCCGAAGCGGTTAATGATCGACGCCACCCATCTGAAGGCGCATCGCACCGCCGCAAGCCTTTTAAAAAAGGGCCTGTTCCCCGACGTATCGGGCGCACGAAGGGCGGCCTGAACTCGAAGCTGCACGCCGTATGTGATGGTCAGGGACGTCCGGTCATCATGCTGCTTAGCGAAGGCCAGATGAGCGATTACAAGGGGGCCGCGTTGATGGTCGATGCGCTGCCGCCCGCGAAGCAGTTGCTCGGCGACAAGGGCTACGACGCCGACTGGTTCCGCCAGGCGCTCGCGGTCCGGGGTATCACGGCCTGCATCCCATCGAAGTCCAACCGCGCAAAGCCGATCGAACATGACCGCATTCTCTATCGCGAACGGCACAAGATCGAAAATACGTTCGGCAGGCTCAAGGACTGGCGGCGCATCCACACCCGTTACGATAGATGCGCACATACCTTCATGTCTGCCATCTGCATCGCAGCAGCCGTCATCTTCTGGCTCTGATCAATGAGTCCTGACCCTAGGCTTGGGCGAAGCGCAATTTCCCGTCCGAAGCAGCGGCAGCGAGACGCAGTGTTGCGGAATTAAGCCAGTGCGATCTCGCGCCGCTCCGGAAGAAGGCTAAGCGACCGAACGGCAGCTCTGTTGGGACCGGGCGTAAGAAAGGAAAATGAATTGCCGACGCATTTAGCGCGGGCGATCCCGCCGTTAGGTCGACACGTCGCGATAGACGAGTTGCGCTTTGAAACTAATGCTTCGGGGTGCGTAACGTATCGTGTGGCGATGGCGACCGCGCGCCAGCCGCTCAAGGCTGTTAATTCGAGAGAGGATGTATAGCCGGCTGAGGCTGTAAAATACACCACGAAGGCTGCCACGACCAGCCCGGTTCCCCAGACCAGCATGTTACGTACCGTAGGTCCCCGCTCTGCGCCTCGCGCTTCGATTGTGGTCTCGACGATGTGTCCGTCTTCTTTTTTTGGCATTGTTCCTGAACCAATTCAATGAATCGGGTTTCGTTCCGATGGCTCTCTGGGATCCGTCTCCCGAATTTCGGACGGAAGCGAATGCAGTCGAATAAAGTTTCTCAGGAAAAGAGCTTGGCGGCCGCGCGAGGAACATCGCGCCGCCCACCACGCCACGGCCAAAGCGACTCCGTCCCCTGTGTGAGTCGGAAGATCCGGTACGGAAAATCTCTACATCGATCGTGCACCCTGTCTTTGCACCATTCGATAGCGGCAAGATCAACCCGAAACTTTCCGCATGATGTAACGACAACCAACCGCCATCAAGTCGCTACTGATTTCTAAGACTACGCCTCTAAACGCTCGCTGAGCGGCAAGGCATCAAACCGGACAGGCGGTTACTGAACGATCAATGTGGTGTGGTCACCCCTGCATCGACCATCGTCCAGAGTGTCGGGCCCTGTTCTCCCGGCAATCCATTCAACAATTTGATGGGTCGGACTAGACTATTATTAGGCGATCGGCCGTCCGATCAAGGCCAATCGGACTGAACTCTTCGGACCCTGCCCGCTGTGTCTAGCTGCGTAAGATTTGAGCGGACGAGAGTAGTCCATTCTTCGGCGGCTACGATGACTTGATGGCTCCTCATAAGTTCTGACAAAGCCCTGTTTGTAGATACCGACTCGCGCGAGACGGGACCAAGTCCAGAGACTCGGCCGCGTCTCGCGCCCCGTCGTATGAGAGGCCTATGGTCCTCTCGCCGGATCGGTGTGGAAGCCCGCACCGACCGCGCCTTTGCGCACCGGATAGTTGCGCGACACCGGGTCAAGCTCCGGAAACAGAGCTTCGACCGCCGTCTCCCGCTCCATCGCCGGAACCACGAAACGCTCCTCGAAGGTCGGCATGGAGGTCAGCCGCCAGATCGCCTCGACCTCCTCAGCCGTGGTCTTGCCTTCAGCCAGTGCGCGCTGCACCTCTTCCGCAGGGATATCCTTCACCTTCTTCGAGCGCATATACACGCGCACCGCGACCAGCTTCTTGTAGACGTCGCGGATGATGTCTTCGTTGCCGCCCGACAACAGGCTCGCCATATAGCGCAGCGGTATGCGCGATCTTTCGAGCGAGCTCATCAACGGACCCAACCTTGCTTCCGCGGTGGCAACGTTGTCGTAAACGCCGTTTTCCACTTTGGCGAGCACCGGCCCCAACGGCGGCACATAGAACAGCATCGGCAGCGTGCGGAACTCCGGATGCAGCGGCAGCGCGAGTCCCCACTTCTTGACGAACTGGTAGACCGGCGACTGCTGCGCCGCCGTGATCTTTGAATCGGGAATCCCGTTCGCTCTGGCGGCCGCGATGATCTCCGGATCAAACGGATCCTTGATGATGTTCCGCTGCGCCATCACCAACTGGTCTTGCGGTGCCTTGGCCGTCTCCTCGATGGCATCTGCGTCGTAAAGCACCAAACCGATATAACGGATGCGTCCGACGCACGAGTGGAAGCAGGCCGGCGGCTGGCCGCTCTCAAGGCGCGGATAGCACAGGATGCACTTCTCGGCCTTGCCGGTCGACCAGTTGAAGTATGTCTTCTTGTAGGGGCAACCCGAAACGCACATGCGCCACGCACGGCATCGCTCCTGACTCACCAGCACCACGCCATCCTCGCCGCGCTTGTAGATCGCGCCTTGCGGGCACGCCGCAACGCAGCCCGGATTCAGGCAATGATTGCAGATACGCGGCAGGTAGAAGAAGACGGTACTGTTGATCTCGTTGATCTGGCGCATTTCCTCGTCGGAAGCGCCATCGAAGTTCGGATCATTGTTCGCGTAAACCTGAGACCCGCCCAGATCGTCGTCCCAGTTCGGACCCGCTTCAATGGTGTCCATGTACTTGCCGGTCACCATCGAGATGGCGCGTGCGGTGGGCTGGCTCATCGCTCAAAGGCGCGTTGATCAGGTTCTGATAGTCATAGGTCCATGGCTCGAAATAGTCGTCGAGCGTCGGCAGGTAGGGGTTGTAAAAGATGTTGCTCAGCGTTCCCCACTTGCCCTGAAGACGCAGCCGCAGACTCTTCTGCCTCTGGCCGTCGACCACCCAGCCGCCGCGATATTTGTTCTGGTCTTCCCAACGTGTCGGGTATCCCGTACCCGGCTTGGTCTCCACGTTGTTCCAGTACATGTACTCGGTGCCCTTGCGATCCGTCCAGATGTTCTTGCACGCGAGGCTGCAGGTGTGACAGCCGATGCACTTATCCAGGTGAAAGACCATCGAAACTTGAGATCTGATATCCATGTGTAGTGCTCCCTATGGCTTCGTGGTTTCGTACTTTTGGGGCTTCGTCGGTCGTGCCGGCTTTCTGTATGGGGCGGTCTAGCGCTTCGCCGAAGGCGAGGACACTATGAGCCAGCCCGCTGTTTGCTGTTATTGCGCGATTAACAATCGCGTCCCGCCCGCCGCTGCAACTTTATTGCGCTCGCCCTAGCCTCTTCGGACTTAAGGGCCACAAAGCGTTCGACCGCCTTTACCGTTCCGCTAACTCAATGGACTTCTCAACGTCCGGCTGAGCAGCGTCACGGACGATTAGGCAGCAGGCACCTTGACCGTCTTCTCCGGCGTCTTCGTCGATGGCGCGCCCTTGTCGAAGTTCGCCTCGATACCAGCGATATCTGCAGGCAAAATAGCTTCCGAGAGCGAAGGCTGCTTGTGGGCCAAACGCTGGAACGACTCGACCAAGGAGGTCGAAAGTTCAATGGCCTTGCCGCGAACGGCATCCCACAACATCACGGCACCCTGGTTCGGCACCAGGATCGACGCCAGTCCCGGCTCAGACGAAGTCCGGTTCAAGGCGAGAGAGCGGGCTCGAGGATGGCCATGCGCGTGCTCATGCTCGTCGTCGTGCTGGACCGCAACCGGCAACTGCAGCACCGTGGCGGTCTGGCCAGCAACAAGCTGCGCAATCTTCAGAACCTGCCCATTCGGGAATTCCAACGCATCGTGCTGAACGTGCGGATCGTCCAAGTCGACCTTACGGAAGCTTGCCACCTTGTGATCCAAACGGGCCTTGCCAAAAAACCCTATGCCAACAAAGCTGAAGGGACGGTCGTACCGAACATTCTCGTCGAAGGCCAATTCCGTTCCGGGTAGTAAGCAGACCGCCACTTCGGGTGGGCTGTCATGAATGACTAGCTTGGCGCCGAGCTCGCCGACGGCGGCGAAGCCGCGCACGTTTGATTTGGCGAGTTCCATCGTAACCAGCTTATCGGCGACCTTGGCAGGCCGCGAGGAGACGTGATGCAGGCTATAGTCGCACATGAAGGGCTCCTCCAATTCGAACTATGCATTTCGGCCTCAACATCAGCATACACCCTTCGTTCCGCCAATTCCTCCAGGTGCGAGCCCAGACGCCGATCACTTTTCCGGCATGTTGGAAGCAGCGTTCGAACCTCAGGCGGGGCTAATAGGAGACATTCACGGTGACGCAGCAACCGTTTCGGCGAACAAAAAAACGGACTGGCAGTCATGCTGACCTAGACATAAAGCTCATTGCCAGTTTTCGAGCAGCGTCTGTGTCGAGACGGTTTCGATCTGTTCTCCAAACAGATTTGTGTAAAGAGCCATTGTCGCATCGTGCGTTTCGTCGGCGGAACTGCAAAGAGCATCTTTCACAAGAATGACCCGGAAGTCCCAGTCGATTGCGCCGAACATGGTGGCCAGTACGCACACATCTGTTTCCCCGCCAGGCGGTGGCGATCTGGGGCTGCGGTCCGGTCGGCCAATTCGCGATCAAGCGCGCCTTCCTGCTGGGCGCCGAGCGTGTCATCGCAATCGACACCGTACCGGAGCGGCTCGCCCTCGCTCGGGCATCAGGCGCTGCAACGCTGGATTTCAAGACAGAGGACATCTACGACCGCCTTCAGGATTTCACGAATGGACGTGGTGCGGACGCCTGCATCGATGCCGTCGGCACCGAACCGGACATCGGCTCGGGCTTCGACGCCGTTGTCGACCGCATCAAGGTCGCAACCTTTATGGGGACGCGGCTCATGCGGTGAGATGAAAGGACGACCCGATGAACCTTGAACGTGTCAGAACCTATTTGCCCGAGACGCTGAGCATCGTCCGTATCATCATCGCGCTCCTTTTCTTCGAGCACGGCAGCGCCAAGCTTCTTGGATTTCCCGCTTCACCCACTCCGCAGCCTGCGGTGATGACGCTCCTGTGGGTGCAGGGCGTCATCGAACTGGTTGGAGGACTGCTCCTTGCCGTCGGTTTGTTTACTCGCCCTGTCGCATTCATTTTGTGTGGCAATATGGCCGCAGCCTACTTCATGGCGCACGCCCCCAAAAAATTTTTCCCTCTGCTCAATGGCGGAGACGCAGCTATTCTTTACTGCTTCCTTTTTCTGCTGCTGTTCGTCGCCGGGCCGGGCCGCTGGGCTATCGACCGCAGTCTCGGGGAAAGGGATAGATCAACGGACGCATAGGAATGCTAGCTTTGTAAGGATAACGTACATGGACACGCCTCCGGACCCGTTCGAACAGGGCAAACAGGCCGCAAAGGAAGGTATTCCCGCAGATGCCAATCCCTACGTGGCGGGGACTGGCGATTTTGCGCTTTGGAAAGATGGGCACGAATTGGTCGCAGGTGAGATCGAAGCCGGCGAACGGGAGGGATAGCTACGACGGCCTGCGTATCCAGATCGGCTTGGAAGCAAGATGCTGTGCGCCGGCTCTAGGCAGAGCCCCTCACGCGTGCCGGCATACAATCGGCATGAACCAAACACTCGGTCATTCATCGACGATCCTGTTCTGATCGAGGTCAGGCTCCCCTTGGCTGCGCAATCATCTCCATGACGCCGTAGTTGGTGTTTTTCGACAACACGCGAAAGCGTGTGGCATTGATTGAACGAACCTAAAGCGCACGTTCCAACATCGGTGCCTCGGAACCAGAGCCTAAAGCCGTTGTTAACAAGAGCTTTCCTCCGACCTGGATTTCAGATGGCCTTAATTTTGACCGCCGCTCGCAATCTCTCTGGATGGACATCGCGGTGGCGCCGGAGGCATCTTCCTTATCCAGCAGCCGGACATGCGACACCGTTATTATCGGCGCGGGTATTGCCGGAATTTCGACGGCCTATGAATTGGCAACGCAGGGTCAGAAAGTTATTATTATCGATCGCGGGAAGATCGCAGGGGTATGCGGCTGGACGCTTTTGTTCAAGCTGGGCACCAACTCTAAAATCATCGATGGGAACCACGCGGTCCGTGGGCGCACCTGTCGATCGCATCGTCCTCCGAACACTGTGACGCGTTCCAACCTGTTCGCTCATACAAAAATGCACCTTATCGCAGTTACGCGATGGCATGAAAGGTAGGTCCCCCCGCGTTATACTGGATGACCCTTACCACTCCGCTTCCAACCCGGCGATCAGCAAAAAGATTACGTCATTGAGCAACGCCCTGGATGCCTGCCCGTAATCTTATCCAGCTGGGTGAGGAGACCCGTTGGTCCGGTCAGGTGCTCGAAACGATCGACTACGCCGCCTTCATCGGCCGGGACCAGCATCGATTACCCAGTCGACCTTCAGGCAGAATCACTGGCGGCATCATTCGGTATGTTCGTATCGATGCCCCGCCGTGCCTTCGCAAAATCCTGGTCCAGGAACCCATGGCCGAGAACCCGACCGGCATTCGCTAAAAGGACATCGATCCGACGTCCCGTCGCGGCCGCTAGAGCCTGTCTTCGTTGCTGCCTTTGTGGTTGTCTATTTCGTGTACTTCGCGGCGTGACCTCTTTGGCTAGGTCTGTTTCGCCACAATATTGACAGGCCGCGGTTGCGTTTTCCGCGACCTCGCTACGCCGGTGTAATTCGCAAGACCCGCGCCTCACCCGAGCCATAGCGCTAAAAGCAAGGATGGTGGCGGAACATTTGTATGGAATGTCGAACACCACATCATTCTCTATGACACATCATTCTCTATGAAAAGAAAGTTGAGGAATGCCGCCAATAGGCGGCGAGGTCTCTAAATTCTTTCGACAAGGAAGGCTGGCTGCGCCTTGCGGAAGATTGGGCGCGGATGGCGCAGGAGATCGAACGACGGCTAGGGCGGTAAACGACAGAGGGAGCCCGCCGCCGTGTTCGAAGACCTGTTCGAAGCCAATGGATGGGGCGACACCTGGCGCGACGGCATCTACGATTATGTTCATTACCACTCACGAATCCATGAGGCGCTCGGGATCGCGCGCGGCAAAGGCCGGGTTCGTTTCGGCGGCAAAAACGGACGTATCTTCACCTTGAAAGCCGGAGATGTGGCGGTGCTGCCCGCTGGAACAGGACATCAATGTCTCTCCGCCTCCGCAGATTTCCTGGTCGTCGGAGCTTATCCACCGACCAGAACCTATGATGTATGCACGACCGTTGAAGACCGCGTCCGCGCCTTCAAGACTATTCCTAAGGTCGGATTACCGCGCAGGGATCCGGTCTACAGCACCGGAGGACCACTGTTGAAACTCTGGAAGCGACCGAAATGACCGAATATGTCGTCCGCTTTTTTCTGGGGCGGCATGGTGGTATCGGCATTCGCGGTGTTGGGAGACATCTTGCGCCCAAGAGCTTCGCCGGTCTGTTCGGTGCCGCACCATCAGTGGCCCTCGCGACGCTAGGCATTGCTGTTTATCAGCAGGGAGCCGGCTACGCTGCCTTACAAAGTCACGCGATGACCGCTGGCGCAATCGCACTTGCCGTTTATAGCGTCGTGGTCTGCCATCTCCTCATTCGGGCGCACGTTAGTGCACTGCCGGCCACGCTGATCTCGCTTGCCGTTTGGCTGATCGTAGCCTTTGGCTTGTTGGTGATTTTCGGAGGTGGGACGTGATTCCGATCCGCATCTCGCTTTCATCGCTGCGTGAAGGACGCTGGTACGAATATCTGGTCCGCTTCGCGCTGGGTGGCATCGCGACCGTGCTAACCGGCCTCATAAGCAGCCGTTATGGAGCATCTGTCGGCGGCCTGTTTCTGGCTCTCCCAGCCATCTTCTGCGCCAGCGCCACGTTGATCGAGAAACACGAAATTCGTCGGAAGCGAGAAGCGGGCCTGCCCGGTCGTCGGCGCGGGCGGGAGGCCGCGGCGCTGGACGCGGCCGGCGCCGCGCTCGGCGCGTTGGGCCTGGTGGCCTTCGCGCTTGTGTTCTTCGCCGTGGTCGAAACAAGTATCTCCTCGGCCTTCGTCGACGCGTCGGTCGCCTGGGTTATCGTCTCGATAGCAGCATGGTATGCACGAAGCGTACTCCGGCTGACCTGACCCGACCTGTTGCAAAGCTGGCATCTCCCGACGCCAGTTGCACGTAAATCGACCCGAGCTCGGGAATATCGCTTCTCCCCTCTTCTCGGCGATGGACGAGTCTCTCGTGAACAGCATGAAAGAACTTTTTACCGCGCGGCATGTCGTAATTGTTCGGTTGTGCCTGGTTTAGATAAGGCAATGGCTTCGGCTCCTGCGCCGGGCCATGAACCCGAAACGGCTCTAATGCCTAGCGCGTCACGACCCACGGGCTGATCGAGGTGCCGAACGCCTTCGCCTGAACCGGTGACCGCCGATCGCCACGCCGACGCGCAACTCCGGCTGTTCCAGCGTGAAGAACATCCCGGAGGGTTTCGTCGAGATATTTGATGATCGCAATCGTGCGCCCGTTCAAGATAATCGTCGATCTAGGACGGAACCCGCCCGGCTGGATTGCCCTTGCGGCAGATCAGCCTCATTGCAATATAATTGACCGGACGGTGGTCAATAGTAACCTGTGCTCAATAATGGGTCCCTGAGCGGCCGAGAAGAGAACAGGGGGAGGACGCGTTGGATACCAATCTGGTTTTGACGGACGTCGGCGAAGGGTATCGGATCGTCACGCTTAACCGTCCTGATCGCCTGAATTCATTCAATGCGAGCATGCATGCGGCACTGATGTCTGCGTTGATGGACGCGGAGGCAGATAAGACATGCCGGACGCTCATCCTCACCGGTGCGGGTCGCGGGTTTTGTGCAGGCCAGGACTTATCCGACCGTGTTTATACGCCCGGCCAAGTCCCTGATCTCACCGCTACGATCGAGCGCTTTTACAATCCGCTTGTCCGCAAGCTTCGCAGTTTGCAGATGCCGGTTATCTGTGCGGTCAATGGCGTAGCCGCCGGGGCTGGAGCAAACCTCGCCCTCGCCTGCGACATCGTCGTGGCAGCACGTTCCGCAAAATTCATCCAGGCTTTCGCCAAACTCGGTCTTATTCCCGACTGCGGAGGCACGTGGTTTTTACCACGCGTCGTTGGCACGGCACGGGCCCGCGCACTTGCATTGCTGGCAGAACCCGTTTCGGCAGAGCAAGCGGAAGCCTGGGGCATGATCTGGAAGGTTGTCGATGATGCTGGCCTGATGCCCGAAGCCCATCGCCTCGCTCACCATTTTGCCGAACAGCCCACCGCCGGGCTTGCTTTGATAAAGCGCGCCCTCGACGCATCGGAGACCAACAATCTCGACCAACAACTCGATCTTGAGCGCGATCTTCAAGGCCAAGCCGGCCGCATGCCTGACTACACGGAAGGTGTGACGGCGTTCTTTGAAAAAAGACCACCGCAGTTTACCGGGAGAGCGTGATGGACATATCCAACACAGCGTCCGCAGCGGGTCCGCACACCATAGCCAAAGCCTGCAGTGAGACAATGTGGGCACAGGATCACGCGAGCAAGGCGCTCGGTATGAAGCTAGAGCGGATCGCGCCGGGCGAAGCCGTGCTTTCGATGGCGGTTCGCGCGGACATGACGAACGGCCACGGGATCTGCCACGGCGGATTTATTTTTGCACTTGCGGATTTCGGCCTTTGCATTCGCTTGCAATACCTACAATCAGCGCACTGTCGCTCATCAGTGCTCGGTGACTTTTCAGCAGCCTGTTCGACAGGGCGAGACATTGACGGCGCACGCTGTTGAACGGTCCCGCGCTGATCGCAGCGGCATATATGACGTAACCGTCCGCGACCGACATGACAATATTGTCGCCGAATTTTGCGGACATTCGCGAACCATTGCAGGCAGCCTGCTCGCGGCCGACAAAATCAAAAGGTAAAAATTGGGAAGGAAACGTTGCAGAGGAGCATCATGAAACTCGAAAGCTTCCTCAACGGACATTGGATCTCATCTGGGAAAGGCCAAATTGAGGTGCGCAGCGCCGTGACTGGCGACCTGGTGGCGCAGGCAACAAGCGGCGGCCTGGATATGCGCGAAGCGCTCGCCTACGCGCGCAACGTCGGAGGCAAAAACCTCCGCCCTTTGACTTTTCATCAGCGTGCCGACCTTTTGAAGAAGCTTGCTCAGTATCTGACCGAGCGAAAGGAACGCCTTTACAAGCTGTCTTTTCAGACAGGCGCAACGCGGACAGACAATCTCATTGATATCGACGGCGGCATCGGAACCTTATTTGTCTATTCGTCGAAGGGCCGCCGCGAGCTTCCGAACTCGGCCTTTATGCTGGATGGGATTGTCGAGCCGCTGGGGAAAGGCGGCACATTTGTAGGCCAGCACCTTGTGACACCGCTACATGGTGTTGCCGTTCACATCAATGCGTTCAATTTTCCTTGCTGGGGACTCCTTGAAAAGCTGGCGCCAGCATTTCTCGCTGGCGTCCCGGTTGTCACAAAGCCCGCGACCGTCACGTCTTATGTCGCGCACGCTCTCGCTCGTATGATCACCGAGTTGTCAATTCTTCCGGAAGGCGCCTTCCAATTCCTCGTCGGGACGACAGGAGACTTGTTCGATCATCTGACTTGCCAGGATGTCGTTTGCTTCACCGGCTCGGCCGATACGTCTCAAAAGCTGCGGCGTCAGCCAAATATAGCGAGAGAATCCGTGAGATTTGTTGCGGAGCAAGATTCGCTTAACGCGGCGATCCTTGGTCCGGATGCCCGACCCGGAACGCCTGAGTTCGATCTGTTCATCAAGGAAGTAGCGAAGGAAATGACCGTGAAGGCGGGACAGAAGTGCACGGCAATCCGGCGCGCATTCGCACCCGTGGTGCATACCGAAGCAGTGGTTGAAGCGCTGCGACAGCGTCTCGCGAAAATTCAGATTGGAAATCCGGAGCTTGAGACGGTGCGCATGGGACCGGTTGTCGGCCTCGACCAGCGGCGCGATGTCCTATCTCAGATAGAAAAGCTGAAAGCGGAAGCTAACATCATCGCCGGCGATCCCGACAATTTTGCTGTAGAAGGTGCGGACAAAACACGCGGCGCCTTTCTGCCGCCGCTGCTATTGCACTGCCGTGATCCTATTCACGCGAAGACTGTTCATGAGATCGAGGCGTTTGGCCCCGTCTGTACCGTGATGGGCTATGACGGAATTGATCAAGCCATTGCTTTAGCCAACCGAGGCGGCGGAAGCCTAGTGGCATCCGTCTATACGCACGACCCCCGAACGGCCTCAGACCTGGTTTTCGGAATTAGCCCATTCCATGGACGCCTTGTTCTGA
This sequence comes from uncultured Alphaproteobacteria bacterium, assembly GCA_963764445.1. Lineage (GTDB taxonomy): Bacteria > Pseudomonadota > Alphaproteobacteria > Rhizobiales > Xanthobacteraceae > Nitrobacter. Next base: position 52,200 of record CAVXSV010000016.1, on the reverse strand, counting down.
TAGATCGCGACTGCTCCAAAGAGCAAACGGGACACGGCTCACCCATGCCGCAAATGGTGCATGGCGGCCCCGGCCGGGCGGGCGGCGGTGAAGAACTCGGAGGAGTGCGCAGTCTCAGTCACTACATGCAGCGCTCCGCGCTTCAGGGCTCTCCGGCGATGATAACGGGCATAACCGGAATCTGGATGAAGGGCGCGCCTATCATTGAAAAGGACAGGCATCCCTTCCGCTATCACTTTGAGGACCTCGAAATCGGGCAGACCTTCGTTTCGAAAGAACGAACCATTACGCTCGAAGACATCGAGCATTTCGCGCATTTTACGGGCGATACATTTTATGCGCACATGGATGAAGAGGCCACCAAAGGACACCCGTTCTTCCCCGGACGCGTCGCTCACGGCTACCTGTTGCTTTCGTTTGCCGCAGGTCTCTTTGTCGATCCCGATCCGGGCCCGGTGCTCGCAAACTACGGCCTCGATCTGCTGAGGTTTGTCAAACCCCTTCAGCCCGGCGAAACAATCAAGGTCAGATTGACGGCGAAGGAAAAAGCGCCTCGCAACAAGCAGTATGGTGAAGTTCGCTGGGATGTTGAAATCATGACCGACAAAAGCGAGACTGCGGCCACATATGAGTTGCTGACGATGAATGCCGTGCGACCCACATCGTAGGTCTCGATCAGGATCGTCGATGATTCCAGGCCCGTGGCGCTCTGCCAGACCGCTTGCGCTGATGCGGGATGACAAATAATCACACATGGTCATAGTCGACGACCACGCGGTCGGAGACAGGATGCGCCTGGCAGGTCAGCACGAAACCGGCCTCCAACTCCCACGGCTCCAGCGAATAGTTGACGTCCATGCGCGTTTCACCCTCAACGACCTTCGCACGGCAAGTGGTGCACATCCCTCCTTTGCAGGCATAAGGCAGGTCCATGCCCGCGCGCAGCGCTGCGTCGAGGATCGCTTCGCCGTCCGCGACCGGCACATCCTTGCGTTTACCGTCGATGATGAGGGACGCTATCGCTTTGGAGAGAACTTCCGGTGCGATCACCGTCTTCGGCCGCGGCTTACCTCCCAGTCCTGAGACGAAGCGTTCGACATGAATGTGATCGGCCGGGACGCCAAGCTCTCTGCAAGTCTCCGCAATTTCATCGCTCATTGCCAGCGGACCGCAAATAAAGACTCGATCGATCACCGCAGCCGGCACCATCGAGCGCAATAGAACACCGACCTTGTCGCGATCCAGACGGCCGTGCAGAATCGGCAGATCCTGTTCTTCCCGTGACAGAACGTGAAAAACCGAGAACCGCTCCATGAACCGATCTTTCAGGTCCTCCAGAGCCTGACGAAATAGGATGCCAGACGTCGTACGGTTACCGTAGAAAAGAAAGAAGCGGCTTTTCGGTTCGTGCGCGAGAATACCCCGCATGATCGACATAATCGGCGTGATGCCGGAACCAGCAGCTAATCCGACATGTACCCGAGCCTCGTCGGGCGCATGGGCAACGCCAAAGCGCCCGGTCGGCGTCATCACATCCAGTTCGTCTCCGGACTTGAGTTCGTCGAGCGCCCAACTCGAGAATGCGCCGCCATCTACTTTCTTCACCACGATACGCAACTCATGATCGTCCGGGCTGGAGCAGATCGAGTACGATCGGCGCATCTCCTCGCCATCCAAAGTGGTGCACAACGTGAGATACTGACCCGGCGTAAAAGAGTAATCCGCGGCCAATTCGTCAGGGATCGCAAATGTCATCGAAATCGCATCGGACGTTTCGCGACGGAGATCGTCTACCGAGAGACGGTGGAACTTTGGCGCATGAGACATCGCAGGTTGCCCTAGTGGCATTTGAAATAGTCAAACGGCTCGCGGCATGCCGTGCAGCGCCAGAGTGCCTTGCAGGACGTCGAGCCGAATTCAGACAACACTTCCGTCGCCATCGATCCGCATTGCGGGCACGCGACTTTCTGCTCGCCGAACAGCGCTCGGCGCCCACTCCCCGCCGTCGGCGGCGCAACGCCGTAATCCTTCAGCTTCCGGCGCCCCTCGTCGCTCATCCAATCCGTCGTCCACGCCGGTGACAACACAGTCGTTATCGTGGGATTGCGGATGCCTTCACGTTCGAGCGCCAACTCGATTTCAAGTGCGATCATATTCATCGCCGGGCAACCCGAATACGTCGGAGTGATCGCGACATCGACTTGCCCTGCGTTGATTGTCACCTCGCGCAACACGCCCAGATCAGCGATCGTCAGAATCGGGATTTCCGGATCAACGACCTTCGCGGCCGCGTTCCATGCGAGTTGCCGCAGATCATGCCTGTCGGTTGCAGCCGTCACCATGTCGCACCTGGAAAGGTTCGCTGTAGCAACTGGAGTTCGCTGAGAATATATCCCAGATGCTCGCTGTGCTGTCCGAAGCGGCCACCCTTCTGCATCCATCCGGAAGAGGGACTTGTTAGCGTCGCGCTACGCAACACACACGACACGGTTTCAACCCAGCTCGCCCGCAAATTCTCGGGATCGACTGCTCGTCCGTCGACAATCAGGCCAGCCTCAGTCTCGTCAATATAAAATAACTCGCCCGTGAAGGCCCAAAGATCGTCAACAGCCGTTTGTGCGCGGCGATGGCTTTCCTCTGTTCCATCGCCGAGGCGAATCACCCATTCCGATGAATGCCGCAGATGATAGGCACTTTCCTTTTCGGACTTCGCAGCGATCGCCGCCAATATCTGATCGTTCGACGCCATCATCGCGCGCCAGTAAGCATCCGCAAAGGCTGAGTAGAAGAACTGCCGGACAATCGTGCGCGCGAAGTCACCGTTCGGCTGTTCGACCAGAAGCAGGTTGCGATATTGCCGAACATCGCGCAGGTAAGCGTAGGTGTCCTCGTCATTTCCGGCATCCTCGACCTTCGCCGCGTAGCTATACAGCTCTCGCGCCTGACCGATGAGGTCGAGACCCATGTTCGCCAGCGCCATATCCTCTTCCATCATCGGCGCGTGGCCGCACCATTCGGACAGCCGGTGACCAAGAATCAGGGCGTCATCTGCACGGCGCAGCGCGTAAAGGACCAGCGGGCTCTTGGCGACGGAAATTGAAGCGGCTGACATGACAGTTCTTTCCTGTTCAGCCTTTACATATGGCCGACTTCATCCGGCACATTGTAGAACGTCGGATGGCGATAGATCTTTGACATTGCCGGCTCGAACATCATGCCTTTTTCAGCTGGGTCAGAGGCGATGATCGAATTCGACGGAACGATCCAGATCGACAACCCTTCGCCGCGGCGCGTGTAGATGTCCCGTGCGGCCTGCAGCGCCAACACAGCGTCGGTCGCATGCAGCGATCCAACGTGCTTATGCGCGAGACCATTGCGGCTTCGGATAAACACTTCCCAGAGCTGAATGTTTTGAACGCTCATGATGACAAGCTCCTGGTTCAGGACTTGGCGGCAACCGGTACTTGGTTGTTGCGTTGCTTCTTTGCGTAAGCGACTGCGGCATCCCGAACCCAGGCCCCCTCTTCGTGCGCCTTGCGGCGAGCGGCCAGGCGATCTCGATTACAGGGGCCATTTCCCGCCAGAACGTCCTGAAATTCCAGCCAATCGATCGCACCGTAGTCCCAGTGACCGGTCGCTTCGTTCCATGTCAGGTCGGGGTCTGGAATTGCAAGACCCAGATACTGGGCCTGCGGAACAGTCGCATCGATGAATTTCTGACGCAGCTCGTCATTGGAAAAGCGCTTGATCTTCCAACGTGTCGATTGATCTCCATGCTGGCTCTTTTGGTCGGGCGGCCCAAACATCATCAGACACGGCCACCACCAGCGGTCCAAAGCGTCCTGCGCCATGGACTTCTGCTCCTCGGTGCCGCGCGTCAGCGTCACCATGATTTCGTAGCCTTGCCGTTGGTGGAAAGATTCCTCCTTGCACACGCGGATCATCGCGCGCGCGTAAGGACCATAAGAGCAACGGCACAAAGGAATTTGATTCATGATGGCCGCGCCGTCCACCAGCCAGCCGATCGCACCGATGTCGGCCCACGTCAAAGTGGGATAATTGAATATCGAGGAATACTTCGCCTTGCCGCTTAGCATTTGGTCGACGAGCTCTTCGCGAGACGTCCCAAGCGTTTCAGCCGCCGCATAGAGATAAAGGCCGTGACCGCATTCGTCCTGGACCTTCGCCAGCAGCGCAGCCTTGCGTCGAAGCGTTGGCGCGCGGGTAAGCCAATTTCCCTCTGGCAGCATTCCCACAATCTCAGAATGGGCATGCTGGGAAATCTGACGCGTCAGCGTCTTGCGATACGCGGCGGGCATCCAGTCGTTCGCTTCGATCCGCTCTTCGGCCGCAATCCGTTCCTCAAACGCGACAGGCTTTGCAGAATCCTCCGCACAGCGTTCATCGTTTTGCGGTGCATTGATCGCTTGCGTATACATCAGAATGTCCTCCCCGGCGTGTCGCTATGCGACTGCTGCCGGCGGTCCGAAATACGAGACCCTTTTTGGCTCTTATTGTCAGATTATTATATATCAAAATCATTTCTGAACAATAAAATTCGGTAATATATTAGGCTGAGGAACTTTGAAACCGCCGCCGTAATTCGGGGCCCGGCCTGGGAAGTTTCCCCGTGGCACTGACGCCGTTTTCGTCGAGCCACTTCTCCGACATCGGGATGAGCGCGTGGTAAATCCGGGCGCACAACTCGCGAGCTTCGTGAGCAGGCCACACGCTTGGCAACAGAGCTGTCGGCAATAATGGATCGCGCAACAGGACACGGCGGTAATGGTGAATCATCAATACACGCGCGAGCATGGCGTCCGCCGGCATAATTTCCTGCGCTTGCTTGATCCAGCTTTCCAACGGAGAAAAGACCGTGACAAATTCTTGGTATAATGCCGCTGTCCGATCCAACGGCCAGCTCGACTGAACCAAACGTCTGGCCATTTCATCCGTCGCGGTCACCTCAAGGCGGATCGTGCTTTCCGGAATTGAGGAAGCTTTCACCCCTGACGGAGCCACCCACGCACCGGAAATCGGACTACCAAAGCCCGCCTCCAGCAATCCGACACGGGAAACCTCACGATCTGCGCCGTTGCCGATGAAGAGCAACTCAAATTTTCCTTCCCAGGAAACAGGACGCGGGTTGTAGACATGCTCTACGGCAGCCTCAAAGCGTTCGCGGCCACTTTTGGCGAGCCTATAGAAGCTCTTGCGCCCCACTTTGTCTCGATCGAGCCAACCGTCAGCGGCAAGTCGTGAAACAGACGTGCGGACAACACCGCCTTCCGTTCCAAGCATCTCAAGAAACTGCAGAAGCGTGCCAAGCCAAATTGATCCTCCCCGTGGAAGGATCGCGTCGCCATAGAAAGTGATGATCAGCGAACCTGTCCGCGAAGGCTCGCTTTTGAAGCGCTTCAAAATTCCAAGGAGAGGATTCGTCTTCTTCATGTGGTCAAAGTAGCTTCCGCAATGTTTACCGCCGCTTGCGCTGAAGTAAGCGAGAACAATCAATAGCCGCCCTTCGCTCCAGCTTCCTTCGGCGTCTGGGCGAGACTCAAACTTTTTTCAAGCTTGGCAAGCAAGAGGATAAACATCTTACGTTCCTCGCTCGTCAATGAGGACAGAATATCCTGCTCCTTGATAAGCAAGCGCGGGATAAGCTCTTTCGCAGTCGTGAGGGCGGCAACAAGGACAAGCGGGCCTGTCGCGAAAGACGGCTGGCATCATCGTGAGAATCTGATCGGGACGGCGAGCGTGATCGAGCTGCCCCCGACATTCGGAGGCGGCGCGGGAACGGGACTGGCGCGGCGCGGCAAGGATACCGTTTCTGTGTCCAGTGCGGCGTCTCCGGAGGAACGCACCAATCGCGTGGAGAGCACGCGGCCCGAACGGTCAATCGTGAACGCGACCGTGGCAACGCCGCCGCCGGTCGCGCCCGGGGGGAAACGCTTGTGGCGGTTGAGATGCGCCATCAGCGCGCCGCGCCAGCTCGCGGCCGACATCGACGACGACAGCCCCTCCGCGGGGGCGGCGGCGCGGTCGGCGCGCTGGGTCTGCAAACTCGGTGGCGCGGTGGTGAGCGGCGCCTCCGTCTGCTTTTTCTTCTTCGGGTGAGGTTTCGGCTTCGGCGGCTCGACCTTCGGCGGCAGAACCACCTCTGCGGCCTTCACGTCGGGTAATTCCGGCGGTTTGATCTCGGTCTTCACCGGGGGCTGCGGCGTCGGCTCGGGCTTGACCTTTTCATCGACCGGCTTCTCCGGCTCCGGCTGGTCCTCGGCCTCGACCATCTCCGGCCCCGGCGCTACCTCCTGCTGCGGCGCTTCGGGCGAGATGGCCAGCGGAGCCAGCTCCATCATGATCGCGGCAGGCGGATCGCCCGCCGCCTCGGCAGGCTTCGGCCAGTTCAGCGCCAGCCATACGCCGCCGGCGTGCAACCCGACCACGGCGAGCCCAGCCACGATCCAGCGCAACGCCGAAAGCATCCGGCCATCAGGATCGCGCCAGTCGATCATGGCCGCGTCGCCGCCACCGGCTCGGGGCTACCCGGAACCGCCTGCCCGGTATCCTCCAGCCCGACCAGCGCGATCTTGAGGTAGCCGGACTTGCGCAACAGGTTCATCACGGCCATCAGCTCACGATAGGTGACAACGCCGTCGGCGCGCAGGAACACGCGTTGCCCGCGGTCATTTTCGGTCTGTTGATCCAGCGTCGCCTGCAAGGCGTTGCGCGGCACCTCGTTATTGCCGAGCGCCAGCGTCAGGTCCTGCTTGACGGTCAGGAACACCGGCTTGTCGGGGTGCGGCTGCGGCTGCGCGTTGGACACCGGCAGGTCCACTGCCACGTCCACCGTCGAAAGCGGCGCCGCCACCATGAAGATGATCAGCAGCACCAGCATCACGTCGATGAACGGCGTGACGTTGATCTCGCTGAGCTCATCGATGCCACCGTCCTGCGGGTCCTTGAGCGATACAGCCATGGCGTGTCACTCGGCAGCCGGGCGGGCGCGCTCCAGCGACACCACCGACGAGACCAGTCCCTGCTCCTGCCGTTCCAGGTCGCGCGAGATGTGCTGCACGATCTCGCCGGAGGCATCCGACAAAAGCGCACGATAGCTCGCCAGCGCGCGAGCAAACACGTTGTAGATGATCACGGCCGGAATGGCAGCGACGAGGCCGAGCGCGGTGGCGAGCAGCGCCTCGGCAATGCCCGGCGCCACCACCGCGAGATTTGTGGTCTTCGACAGCGAGATGCCGATGAACGAGTTCATGATGCCCCACACAGTGCCGAACAATCCGACGAAGGGCGCGGTGGCGCCGATTGTCGCCAGGAGTCCGGTGCCGCGCGCGATCTCGCGGCCGGCTTTCGCCTCGATGCGCGATAGCGCAATCGCCAGCCGTTCCTTGATGCCTTCGGCGGACAGATCGCTCGAGCGCTTCAGTTCGCGCTCCGCTGCCTCCATCAGTTCGGCAACGGTACCTTTGCCTGTCCAGCCATTTTCGATGTCGGCGCGCGCCGCATCCAGATTGGTGGCGCGGGTGAGCTTGCGTACGCAACCGAGAGCCCGCCGCCGCGCCGCCGTCAGTTCCAAACCCTTGGCCAGCCAGATCGTCCAGGTCACCAGCGAGGCGAACGCCAGCCCGATCATCACCGCCTTCACGATGATGTCCGCCTGCATGAACATTCCCCACGGCGACAGATCGCGCGGGAGCGTCGAGGTCGACACCGGCGGCGAGGCGGCCAAGGGAGCTGCGTCAACCGCAGACGACGCGGCTGCACCCGGCGCCGACGCGCTCGTGTCAGACGCGGACGGTGCACCGCCGGGAGCGGCCCGCGGTTGAGCAGCGGAGAGGCTGTCCTGCTGCTGTGCGCGGACCATAGCCGAAGGAAGAACAATCACGAGCGACGCGGCAAGCCCCCAACGGATCGCCTTTGTTACACATCTCGCAATCATGCCTCGCTCCCCAATCTTTATTGACTTGCCAATGCACGGCCGGATCGAGCCTTGCCGCCCGTAGCGCCGGCATGAACCGCGCCCGTATTAGCTGTGAGGCCGGCTCGCGATCCAGATGACGTGACGTGCACCACCCCGCCCGCCGCTAGAGCGGACCCGGACTTCCTCCACGAGGAAGCCGGTGTTGCGAAGTCGGTTCGTAAAATTTTTATTAGGTTCCGATGACCAAACAGCAAGCGCACCACCCGGCCGCAGCGCGGCGTAGGCGTCGGCCAGCCCATTCAAATGATACAGCCTATCATTGGCGTCGCGAGTCAGCCCTGCCGGACCGTTGTCGACATCAAGCAGGATGGCATCAAAAGTCGAGGGAGATGACTGGATCAAGTCGATGACGTCGACCTCGCGAACGATGATACGTGGGTCTGTCAGGCTGTCACCGAAGATTCCCGCCATAGCGCCCCGCGCCCATTTTACGACGGCAGGCATCAGTTCAGCCACGATGATACGGGCTTCGGGTCCGAGCACAGCCAGAGCGGCACGAAGTGTAAAGCCCATGCCCAATCCGCCGATCAAGAGAACCGGCCGTTCCGTTGCTTCAATCTTCTTGCAAACGATCGTGGCCAGCGCTTCCTCGGATCCACTGAGGCGACTGTTCATCAATTGATTTTGTCCCAACATGATCGAGAACTCAGTGCCGCGCCTCATAAGGCGGAGGTCGTTCTGCCCTCCAGGCACCGGCGCCGTATCGATCAACACCCATGGGATCACGTCAACTCTTCCAGCGCCGGCAAGCAGATTTCGCGGACGCCTTTGACGGGCGCCGGCGCGCACCTTTGATTCAACAACATATTCGATCTTCGGAAACCATTATGTCCTATCATCAAACACCTGCGCCCGCTAACATTACGGCGCCTGGTAGCGCTTTCATCGAGCTCTCAAATTGCAGGGCCGCCATCCTTAAGAGCTGATCGTTTTAGGGGCCACGGCTTCCTCTTTATTGCTGTAGTATGACTATCACAGCAATGAATAACCTCAAATTTGGCGCGCGCAACTGAAGGACCGTGGGCGTTCTTCCCACGTTCCCAATTTTTGAATGATATAGCGCTTTTGAACAGCACAAACACTTTCAGAACCAGATCGCATAGTGTTCGCTTCGAACAGGGATTTTACAAGAGATAACAGGGAATTTTCTTGCGAAATGCCCGTGGTGGATGGTTACTGCATAGCGCAAGTCCGGATGGCGATCGGCGCCGCTCATCGCGACATAGTGGCACGCGGTCGCCGGCGGTACGAAATCGGCCTGATTGTGAATAAGGTCGAACTCACCGGAGCATATGCGTGCAGCATCTCCCAAGTTCCGGGCGATTTTCTGATCGAGAAGTTCGCCCGAGTTCTCAGTTCCGAAAATCATGGGCGTGCCGCGATGAATCGGTAGCTGTACTCCTGACGCATCCTATCTCGTGAAGTTCAGAGTTGGACGATGTCTGCAGCAGATAGTGCTGGATTGACTCGAATCCATCTGCAGCACGAGCAACGAGCATCATCTAACTCAAATATAAGCGCATTAAGCTAAGAGCTTCCGTTCCCCTCTCGGCCCCGCTCTCAAGTCGCGCTCGCAACACTATCGAGGACGTCGTCCGCTCTGGAGTCAAGTATTACGGGTCGAGCGTGCTCCATCGATGCCTAGGGTCAGGACTTATTGATCAGAGCCAGAAGATGACGGCTGCTGCGATGCAGATGGCAGACATGAAGGTATGTGCGCATCTATCGTAACGGGTGTGGATGCGCCGCCAGTCCTTGAGCCTGCCGAACGTATTTTCGATCTTGTGCCGTTCGCGATAGAGAATGCGGTCATGTTCGATCGGCTTTGCGCGGTTGGACTTCGATGGGATGCAGGCCGTGATACCCCGGACCGCGAGCGCCTGGCGGAACCAGTCGGCGTCGTAGCCCTTGTCGCCGAGCAACTGCTTCGCGGGCGGCAGCGCATCGACCATCAACGCGGCCCCCTTGTAATCGCTCATCTGGCCTTCGCTAAGCAGCATGATGACCGGACGTCCCTGACCATCACATACGGCGTGCAGCTTCGAGTTCAGGCCGCCCTTCGTGCGCCCGATACGTCGGGGAACAGGCCCTTTTTTAAAAGGCTTGCGGCGGTGCGATGCGCCTTCAGATGGGTGGCGTCGATCATTAACCGCTTCGGGGTGCCGCCCTTACGGGCCAGTTCGGCAAATATCTTGTTGAACACACCAAGACGGCTCCAGCGCACGAACCGATTGTAGACGGTCTTGTGCGGACCATACTCACGCGGCGCATCGCGCCAGCGCAGACCGTTCCTGATGACGAAAATGATGCCGCTGATCACCCGCTGGTCATCAACCCTCGCAACTCCGTGCGACAAAGGAAAATACGGTTCGATCCGGCGCATCTGCGCCTCGGTCAGCAGAAACAAATCGGACATTGCGGCGTCTCCCAACAACGCCAATGAATCAGTCCAAACGCCTCTCCGCAAGAAAATTAATGGGTCCTGAGCCTAGATTAGATACGAGCTTGCGATTGATCTTCTGCTTCACCTGCTCGAAAGTGCATTGGGCCGGCTTTTTATCCGGCCGCCATCTGAGGATGGACGTGCCATGACGGAAGCGCCCGCCGGTGAAATGGTAGTATGAGACTTCGACCACATATTTCGATTTCACTGGCTGCCATTCCGAAGATCGTTTCGTCGACCATCGACTTGGACCGCCGGGAGCATTCCCCGTGAAGCTTTGGTTGCGTTTTATGGCCTCGAATTTTTGCGTAAGCGCCACTCTTTCCCGAGCCTTGATGCCTGAGGAGAATCCCACGTGGTGAAGCAAACCGTCGGCGTCATAAAGGCCAAGCAATAGAGAGCCGACGACCTTGCGGCCGGCCTGAGGTTTCTCGGCATAGAAGCGATCATGGGCATTACCAAAAGAGGGTGCCGAGATCATGACCGACTTCAAGGGAATGCCCGCCCTGTACGGCAACCTTAAGTGGGCCACCGAATTTGGATTGCCTGATGCGGCAGACCTGTTGGATGCGACGCTCAAGGAAGAAAATGCGACCGACTTAGCTCTGACCTCCCTCGCCGAATCCGTAGTCAATATGGAGGCGGAAAGCCGAGCTTTAACGTTCATCAGCAGTCCGTCGAAAGCTTCGGCCGGCTGATGGATGTTGGAATGTACGAACTTGCAAGACATCCTTTAACTTGCGCCTCATAGGCAGGAAGGATGACCGTGAGGCACAAATTCTGGCGCAACGTGGACCATAAGCGGCGGGAAACGTGTTGGCCGCCGAATTGTTCTGCCCGTAGGAAGTTGGGAGCGGTGGTGCCTCGTGTCCGGACATCACGCCCGATGTGTTGTTTCGCCGGACCCACTGTCGCCGTGCCAACACCGCAGATATCCACAGTCCAACTAGGTTCAGGACCCATTAATTTTCTTGCGGAGAGGCGTTTGGACTGATTCATTGGCGTTGTTGGGAGACGCCGCAATGTCCGATTTGTTTCTGCTGACCGAGGCGCAGATGCGCCGGATCGAACCGTATTTTCCTTTGTCGCACGGAGTTGCGAGGGTTGATGACCAGCGGGTGATCAGCGGCATCATTTTCGTCATCAGGAACGGTCTGCGCTGGCGCGATGCGCCGTGTGAGTATGGTCCGCACAAGACCGTCTACAATCGGTTCGTGCGCTGGAGCCGTCTTGGTGTGTTCAACAAGATATTTGCCGAACTGGCCCGTAAGGGCGGCACCCCGAAGCGGTTAATGATCGACGCCACCCATCTGAAGGCGCATCGCACCGCCGCAAGCCTTTTAAAAAAGGGCCTGTTCCCCGACGTATCGGGCGCACGAAGGGCGGCCTGAACTCGAAGCTGCACGCCGTATGTGATGGTCAGGGACGTCCGGTCATCATGCTGCTTAGCGAAGGCCAGATGAGCGATTACAAGGGGGCCGCGTTGATGGTCGATGCGCTGCCGCCCGCGAAGCAGTTGCTCGGCGACAAGGGCTACGACGCCGACTGGTTCCGCCAGGCGCTCGCGGTCCGGGGTATCACGGCCTGCATCCCATCGAAGTCCAACCGCGCAAAGCCGATCGAACATGACCGCATTCTCTATCGCGAACGGCACAAGATCGAAAATACGTTCGGCAGGCTCAAGGACTGGCGGCGCATCCACACCCGTTACGATAGATGCGCACATACCTTCATGTCTGCCATCTGCATCGCAGCAGCCGTCATCTTCTGGCTCTGATCAATGAGTTCCTGACCCTAGTTCAACCGGATCAGTATGCTACCATGCAGTAGTCTCTATCCCGCTGGTCGCCCAGCGCGCCGAATTGCGCTGAGCGGACTCGTACTCTTGTTCATGCGTCGGCGACATCGCCTACCATTCCAGCTTCTCCATCTTTCGCACGACAACATGCGTGTCGCGCGTAAGGATGCCAGTTGGTCCCCAGTAGTTCCAGCCGTATGTGAACTGGGCATAACCACCGGCCAAGAACAGTGGGTTGATACGAATACGCGTCAGACTGTTATGTCCGCCGGCGCGCTTCCCACGTTCCTGCGATTTCGGGATGTACACCGTGCGCTCGACCGCATGATAGTACATGCAAGTGCCCGGTTGGATGCGGCGGCTCACGTTGGCACGCGTCACAACGACACCATTGTCGTTGTACACTTCGACCCAGTCGTTATCCTCGATGCCAATCTTCTCGGCATCTCTGTCGTTGATCCACACCGGGTCCATGCCGCGAGACAGCATCAACATGCGGTGGTTGTCTTTATAGGTCGAGTGGATGTTCCACTTGCCGTGCGGAGTGATGTAATTCAACACCAGAGACTTGTCATCAACCCGGCTTTTCACGATGTCACCGGTCTTGCGCGGGTTAAGCCGCGGCTTATAGGTCGGTATGTGCTCGCCGAAGTCGAGGTACCACTGGTGATCCAAGTAGAGCGATTGCCGACCGGTAAGCGTACGCCAGGGAACCAGCCGCTCAACGTTCATGCACCAAGCAGAGTAAGCGCGACCGTCGTTCATCATGCCGGTCCAGCACGGGCTGGTCAGCAGTCGCCTCGGCTGACGCGTGAGGTCGAAGAACGTCATGGAGACGTTCCGGTTCGGTTCGGCAAGGTCGACAAGTGGGAGACCGACGTGATGCTCCTCGTTAAGGAAGCCTTGATAGCAAACCTCGCCGTTGGTCTCAGGCGCACACATCAGCACGGTGTTAATCGCGTCCAGCACGTCCTCGAGGCTCGGATAACGCTTGCCGCCCCATTCGACGCACCTCATGTGCCTCGGATCCGGCATCGGCATAATCGGATTATCGAGCATCTGGTCATATTGCTTCTTGATCGGAATATTTACTCCGACGGCCGAAACGCCATCCTCACGCGCCTTCGGCCCGAACGAGATGAACTTGTTGTACAAATTCGCATAGTCGCGTTCGACCACCCGCACGTGCGGGAAGGACTTGCCCGGCACCAGCTTGCATTCACCCTCGGCCCAGTCGAGAATCTCCGGCTGCGCCAATTCGTCGGGGGTGTCGTGCATGAGCGGCTGAAGGACCACGTCGCGCACCGGCTTTGAGAACGCGAGCGGTGCCAGTTCGCTGACCTTTTTCGCGAGCAGCTTGAAGATCTCCCAGTCCGTCTTGGACTCCCACACCGGCGGAACCGCCTGTCCCAGCACATGCATAAACGAGTGCAGGTCGGTCGTGTTGAGGTCGTTCTTCTCGTACCAGAAAGCCGTCGGCAATACGATGTCGGAGTATAGCCCCGTCGTGTTCATGCGGAAGTTGATGTCGATCACCAGGTCATACTTCCCGCGCGGAGCTGTCTCGTGATACTTAACCGTCGTCGTTTTGCCTCTGGCACGATCTTCTGCGATCACGTTGTCATGCGTCCCCAGGTAGTGACGCAGGAAGAACTCGTGCCCCTTGGCGCTCGACTGCATCGCGTTGCCGCGCCAGATGAACCACACCCGCGGCCAATTCTCAGCGGCATCGGGGTCTTCAATCGCGAGATTCAACTTCTTGCTCGCGACCTGATCCGTGACGTAAGTCGCAATATCTTCCGTCGTCTTTGCGCCGGCACGTTCGGCTTCAGCCACGACATCAATCGGGTTGCGGTGGAAGTTCGGCGTAAACGGCATCCAGCCCGCACGCACCGACTGTGCCTGAAGGTCAATTGCATGACCCTTGGCCCAGCGCGGATTCGGCGCTGTCAGACCGTACTCAGTGAACTCGGCCTCGTAGCGCCACTGACAGCTATGGGCATAATGCCAGGTCGACGACTGCACAAGCCGCGGCGGCTTGGACCAGTCAAGAGCCAGAGCAACCGTGGCCCACGGCGCAACCGGCGCTAACTTTTCCTGGCCGACGTAGTGGTTAATGCCGCCGCCGTTGACGCCGCAGCAGCCGCACAGAATCAACGCGACGGTGGCCGAGCGGTAGCAGAGATTGTTATAGTACCAGTGGTTGGCGCTGGCACCCACGATGACCATGGACTTGCCGTGAGTGAGTTCCGCGTTGGTTGCGAACTCACGCGCAAATCGTATCGCCGTCTCGCGGCCGATACCCGTGTGCTTCTCCTGCCACGCGGGTGTGTAGGGCGCGTCTTCGTCATCGTAGCTCGTTGCGAAGGCACCATCGAGACCACGGCTATGGCCGAACTGGGCCATGTTGATGTCGAAGCCGGTGGTCACGATCACCTCGCCGTCGTCGGTGGCGATCCGCCGCACCGGTACGCCGCGCAAGAGCGTGCGTCCGTTGACGAAGTCGTCGAGCGCGACCTGAACCACAGCATCGTGCTTATCGATGAAGCTCAGCACCGGATCGATGAGGCTGTTGTCCAACGTGTCTTCGCCGGACAGATTCCACTTGCCGTGCACGGAACCCCAGCGATCACCAACCTGTCCCTTGGGCGCGCGTGGCTCGCCGGTCGTGGCGTCGATGACCAGCATCTTCCAGTCGGCGTTTTCGATGTCCTTGTAGCGCGCCATACGCTTGGAACGGAGCAACCGCCCTGTCTTATAGCTATCCCCATCGCGCTCCAGCACGACAAGGAACGGAAGATCGGTGTAACGCTTCACGTAATCGATGAAATACGGCACCTGGCGATCGATGTAGTATTCCTTGAGGATGACGTGATTGACCGCCATCCACAGCGCCGTGTCCTGACCCGCCTGAATCGGAATCCACTCGTCACAGTACTTGCAGATCTGGCTAAAGTCCGGCGAGAGCACGACGAACTTAGTTCCCTCGGTCCGCGCCTCGGCGATGAAGTGCACGTCGGGGGTACGCGTCATGTTCATGTTCGACGCCATCGAGACGATGAACTTGCTGTTGTACCAGTCCGCGCTTTCACACACGTCGGTCTGATCGCCCCAGATTTCCGGGAACGAGGTCGGCAAATCGGCGTACCAGTCGTAGAAGCTCATTAACCCGCCGCCTAAGAGCGACAAAAAGCGTGTACCAGCCGCAAACGACAGCATCGACATCGCAGGGATTGGCGAGAAGCCCATCACCCGGTCCGGCCCGTGCTTGCGCGCAGTATACAAACAGGCCGCAGCAATCAGCTCACTCAGCTCTTCCCAGTTGGCGCGGCGAAAACCTCCCTTGCCGCGGGCCTTCTGGATGCGCGAGCGCTTTTGTTCATCCCCAACCAGCGCGCCCCAAGCCTTCACCGGATCGGTGTTCGACTGCTTCGCTTCACGCCACATGTCGAGAAGCGGGCCGCGAATATAGGGATACTTTATCCTGATCGGGCTGTAGACATACCAGGAGGCCGAGATACCACGCTGGCAGCCACGGGGCTCGTAAGGAGGCAGGCTCCGCTCAAGAAGCGGGTAGTCAGTCTGCTGCATCTCCCATGTGATGATGCCGTCTTTTACGTAGATCGCCCAGGAGCAGCCACCGGTGCAGTTCACGCCATGCGTACTGCGGAAGACGTTATCGTGGGACCACCGGTTGCGGTAGAACTCTTCCCACTTACGCTCCCGGGGGTTAACGAGGTCCAGTATCCAGCTCATCAGCGTCTCCTCGGTGTGTTCATCCGGCCGCGAGGCCTGTCATCATTCACATTTTGTCGCTCAGTTTCTTCAACCTGCTTCTCAAACCTGCCCATCAGCCATGGATGCCGATCACTTTCTGACAGGCATGCAAGAACGACTCACGCCAATACGGTTGGCGATCTCGACAAGAAACGCAGGTCAATGAATTCGGTCGAAGAATTCTCGTCTAGTCGCTATATCGCGACCCGCTCATCGCGCCTTCAGCGATAAGTTTTGCAAGACGATTTCAAACTCTACCCCTATCTGCATCTGCCATCTTTTCTTCTCTTCCTGACTTCTCCCCAACTACGCATCAACCATGCGGACGGGGTAGTCCGTCCGAAACGAGATTCGCGATGAGACTCCGGTGGGTCCGGCGCTCTCTTACGTCGAGTTCGCATATATACATTACTATACATCGCTCCATTTACTTCTAGCGCTAGCGTCGGGGCACCCCCGCGTGCCTCGCATAGAGTAGTAATATAGTTCGACTCAGTTCTCGCGATTGATCGCGATGATAGTTGGTCTCAGCTCGGTCGGCACATGCAAGAATTTCTGCGTGCATCGAAAGAGGGGCGAGGATCTCTCCTTTCTCGACGCGAAGACCAAGCTGGTCGACCAGCAACACGAACCAATCGTGCAGCAACGATCGACGGCACCGTTCAGCTCGCATCGCATACGGTAGGCGGCGTTGGCCCAACACTTGATGGTTATCGTTCCGATCGATAGTCAGCTCGAAGTCGAAGCCATGCTCTCAAAACGAGAGATCGGATTGTCAGCGCG
The DNA here is from genome assembly GCA_963764445.1 of uncultured Alphaproteobacteria bacterium. GTDB lineage: Bacteria > Pseudomonadota > Alphaproteobacteria > Rhizobiales > Xanthobacteraceae > Nitrobacter. Next base: position 35,403 of record CAVXSV010000016.1, on the reverse strand, counting down.
GGTCAAAGGGCTGAGGTCAAGATCGATAACTTCAATTCCACACGGTACGGAATGCTAAAAGGCAAGGTGACCGGCGTTTCCCAGGATGCGATCATCCGAAATAAGCCGCCGGAAAAAGCTGCATCCCACAACGAGTCAGGCTCGCTTTCGAGTTCAAGCGAACCCGATGGACAGAAGCTTTATTCAGCGCGCGTTTCACTCGACCGCACCCAGATGCAAGTCGAGGACAAGCTGGTCAATCTTGCCTCTGGTATAGCGGTAACCGTCGAGGTCAGAACCGGATCACGTCGATCGATCGAATATCTGATGTCGCCATTACGGCGATACAAGCAGGAAAGTATGGGGCGCGTTGGTGGCGACCGAGGCGACCAAGAGCAGCCGCTTGGTCCCGAAAGCCACTCAAATTGCATCGCAGATCTCTTCCGTCCTTCGAGAGTCGTTCGGCAAGGCATCAGCCCCCTCGCCCAGATTTTAGACAACGCTCTTCTTGAAAGCCTGAAAGGATGCTCTCGCTTCCGGGTAGGGACGAAACCGAGTTCAAGCCGTCCAGGAGTCCCTGAACGAGTTACGTGTTCACCAACGCATCGAGAAATGCCTGCGTATCGACTTGGAATATGGAGATCGAGAGCGAACGATTCCCATCGATATTTTAGTCTTTGTGCGCGGCTTCTTTATAGGTCTGATGTCGGATTGCAGTTCCATAAGGTCTTGCCTTACGGCATGGGCCGCAATGCGCTCAATTCTCCAGTAGCGCGAACGAAGAAAGGCCGAATGGCGTGAGCGCCGATCCGCCGCCTGTCTTGCCGCCGGTTTGACGAGCCACGGCTCTGTGGCCGCAGACATGATTGATCTCGTCGGCCATAATCCCAGGCTCGTTTATACGACATATTCATCGAGAGGCGCCTGACCGCTGCTTGCCACGATGTTTAGACTCTGCAGGTAGCAGGTCCAAACGGGATGCGAATGACGGATCGCATCACCGGCTCCTTCGCAATCCCAGCGCTTAGGGGAGTCCCGGTGCCCAGACCAGTGCGAGATACTGACCTTCGTGAATCTGCGCGGGCGACATCTTCGAGGCCACGGCGTTGCGCAGCCGCAGGAAGTAGTCGCGCTCGCGTCGCGGAGCGCGGGCAGCGGCCAGATTCAGCCATTTGTAGGCCAGCACGACATCCCGCCGCACGCCGTGGCCTTTGTCATACATCAGGCCCAGCATGCCCTGCCCGAATGGATTACCCCGGATCGCCGCATCGATGTACAGGTCAACCGCGGCGTCATAGGCTTGTGGCGCGCCGTAACCGTTTTCGTACATGAAACCGAGAAAGGCCTGCGCATTGGCGTTGCCCCGCAAGGCAAGTGGCGTCAGTAGTCGGACGACGCCGATATAGTCGCCCCGTGAATAGGCCGCGTTGGCGCGCGTCAGCGCATCGGCTGAGACGGCCCGCAGTGGCAGGAAACAGCAAGCGAACAGAACGAAGGCCGCTGCCCAGGCAAATCGCTGCGAAAGCTTTTGCCGACGCGCCATGATATCAGTGGACGGTGCGAACGCGGAGGTCATCGATGCTCGCTCCCACGCTGCCGCGCAGTTTCGACCGCAGTTCCTCGGCGACGTGATGCGCGTCGGTGCCGTCGCGGATGATCTGCGGACGGATAAAAATGATCAGTTCGGTGCGGGTGCCATTCTTGTTCTGGTGCGCGAAGGCGTCGCCAAACCCTTGGATTTCGTCAAGCAGCGGGATGCCGGTCCGCCCGCCGTTCTGCCGCTCGCTGATCAGTCCGGCCAGCAGCACCGTCTGACCGTTGGCAACCGAGATCGAACTCTTCACCCGCCGCTCTGACACGGTCGGCGTCAGCGTCGAGGCGGCAGTTGGCTGGACGTTGCTGATTTCCTGCGCGACCTCGAGCCGGACGTTGCCGTTGAGATTGATGCGCGGCGACACCCGCAGGATGATGCCGGTGTTGCGATAGTCGATGCTGTTGACCACGTTATTGGCGCCGTTCAACACCGTGGCGGTGCCCGTCGAGACCGGAACTGTGTCGCCGACCTGCAGCGTCGCCGTCTGGTTGTTGATCACGACCAGCGAAGGGTTCGACAGCACCTGACGCTGGTGACTGCATGCAGGGCATCGAGAATGACGGCCGGCTGTGCCTCCGAGCCAATCAGGAAATTGAATCCCGGAAAGGCACGGTTGATGAACGCGTTGGCCACCGAGCCCGCCGCCGCCGCCGAATTGGTCATGCTGCCCGGTGTCGGCGCGGCACCTGACTGAGTGTTGAGGATGGAGCCCTGGTTCCGCTTCATGCCGAGGTTCTTGCTGGTCAGATAAGTCTGGACACCGTAACTGAGCTCGTTGGTGAGCGTCACCTCGGCGATCGTTGCGTCGATCGCCACCTGCAATTGCGGCTGATCGACCTGCTGCAGCGTGGCCTCTATGATCTTGTAGTTGGGCTGATCGGCGTAGATCAGCAGCGTGTTGTTGACCACGTCGGGGGTGATGCGCACCTCCTGCATGATCGGCTGCCCGTTGCCGCCACTGCCGCTCCGGCTGTCGAGCGCGCCACTGCCTGCGGACGTGTTGGTGCCGGCCCCGAAGCCGCCGCTCGCCGTCGCCTGCTTTCCGACACCCGATCCGCCGCCGCCGGACGCGCCCATTCCGGATGGCGGGCGCGATCCAGAACCACCGGCCGACGATGCCGAATTCGAGCCCCCCGACAGCCTGTCGACGCCAGAGGTCAAAGATGAGCCCGACCCGGGCGCGAGTTGGTCGTCGGCTCTGTCGAGCGACGACGACGATCCCCCGATGAACATCTCGGTGAGGATGCGCGCGATCTGCTTCGCCTCCCCATATTTCACGCGGTAGACATGCACGCTGGTGCGCGTGGTATCGACGTGGTCGAGCCGCCGGATCCAGGTCGCGGCCGTATGCAGCAACGCCGGCTTGCGGCTGACGACAAGAACGGCGTTGAGCCGGCTCACCGGTTGGAACTTGACCACGCTGTGACTGAGGCCAGTGTCGCCGGAATCCATGATCTTTTCCAGTTCGGTAATGATCGGCTCCGGCGCGCTGTTGCTGAGCGGATAGATGCCAACGGACTGGCCGCGCATCCAGTCGACATCGAAGCTCATGGCGGTGTCGACCGCGGCGCGCCGCTCGACGCCGGTGCCCTGAATCAGCAGCAGGTTGCGGGTCGCGTCGGCGCGCACGCTGCCAGCCTTGGTTGCAAAGGAGTCCAACAGCTTCAAGAGCGTCGGAGCCGAAACGTATTGCAGCGGCACGATCGAAACGCCGTAACCCGGCTCCGGGCTTGCCGCCGCGGAATCCACCTGCCCTGCCCCGACCGCCTCACCACGCGGGGTCAGGCGATAACCGGTGCTGTCGTGCAACAGCACTACGCCGGACAACCGGAGCGCGTTTTCCAGCACGAACGCGATATCGGACTTCGGCACCGGACGAACCGACACCAAGGTGACCGTGCCCTGCACCCGCGGATCAATGATGTAGCCGGTATTGAGAATGTCGCCGATCATGACCTTCGCAACGGTAACGATCGGTGTGTTCTCGAAATTGAGATCGTAGCCGCCACTGCTGCCACTGCCGTCACCGCTCGCCGCCGGCCGCGGCCGTGCTTCCGCCACGTCGACGATTTCGCTGCCCTCGAATACCGCGGCACGGCTTCGCTCACCGACATTTTGTTGCGCTGAATTCACGCCTTGCGACTGACGTGGCATGATATCGAGCGACCGCACTTTGTCCAGCACGTCGATATCGCCGGGCGCGGTGGAACCGGTTGTGGCCACGCTGCAGGAAGTCAGAAAACTACCCGTGGCCTCGCCACGCACTGTAGATCGAACCCCGTCTCTGAACGCCGTCTCCTGAAAACGGGAATATTCGCGGTGTCCGCAAGGGGGCTCGTGTTCGATACGGCGAGGGGTTTTGGCGAAAGCACATCACGAGTTAATCAGCGAGAATATTGCGAGGCGCCTTCGGTGTCGATCGCGATCCCGATATCGATGCGCGCGATCCGGCGCATTTCGCCGGCCCGTCTGTTCGGACAGGGCTTCGGCGAACCCAAGATCGGGTCAGACCGAGCCAGTGCACGGCCAGGTCCGTGAAGTTCGGCCGGCCCGAATTACAGGCCGCGCAATAGCGGCGTGCAGCGCTGATCCGTAACTTGAGGTCAATGTAGATGCGAACTCTGCATACATTTATTTCTTTTCGGCGGCGACCAGAACCTTCTTGCATTCCGGTGTCAGCTTATCGCCAGCCTTCGACAGGCAAGCGATAATCCTACCGCCACCAGGCGTGGTGCCTTTGCAAAATTTTTCGTAGTCGGCCATGCAAGCGCTGCGTTGCTCGGCGGTTAATTCCTGCGCAAACGCACTTCCCGAACCACAAAGAATGACAATAGCTATGGCGATCCGCAGCATTTTCTATGCTCCCTTCCAAAGATCGGAGTGTTTACTGATAGTTTCCATTGCTCTCTCTTCGTGAGAGCGTCGAAGCGGGCTTCTTCTGAATCCCCAAATCGCTATGCTAGGATAAAGGCGCGAATGCGCTTGAGGTTGAGAAGGCCGTAAAGACAAAGGTGGCCGCGCTGGCGGCCAGATTTCCGCAGGATATAAAGTTCGATGTTCCTTTCGATACCACCAAATTCGTGTCCGCATCCATCAATGAAGTCTACAAAACACTGATCGAGGCGGGCCTGCTTGTTCTGATCGTAATTCTCATCTTTCTACAGAACTGGCGCGCCATGTTGGTTCCCGCGACAACCGTGCCAGTCACCATCATCGGCGCATTTGCCGCGATGGCCGCGCTTGGTTTTACCATCAATCTGTCAACGCTGTTTGCCATCGTGCTGGCCATCGGGATCGTGATCGACGACGCCATCGTCGTCGTCGAAGGCGCCGCACACAATATCGAACAGGGTATGTCCGGTCACGACGCTGCAATCAAGGCGATGGATCAACTCTTCGCGCCGATCATCGGCATCACGCTGGTGCTCGTCTCCGTCTTCCTGCCGGCGGCATTTTTGCCGGGGCTAACGGGCCAAATGTATGCGCAATTCGCGCTGGTGATTGCTGCGACTGCTCTGATAAGCGCGATCAACGCTGCGACTTTGAAACCGACGCAGTGCGCGCTGTGGCTGCGAAGCCCTGTTCCACCCGCGCAGCGCAACTGGTTCTACCGATGGTTCAATTCGCTCTATACGGGCGTTGGACAGCGCTACGCTGCCGTAATCAACAGCCTGGTCCGACACAGCAACGTCTCTCTATTTGTGGCACTCGTTCTAATCGCTATCGGCGGTTACGGCATCTCTCGTGTCCCGACCGGCTTTATTCCCATTGAGGATCAGGGCTATCTGCTGGCCGCTGTGCAGTTACCTGACGGAGCCTCGCTGGAACGTACCCAACGTGTTCTCGATCAGGTCGCCGAGATGTCGAGTAAAACACCCGGTGTTGCGCAAGTGATCAGCATTGCGGGCATCTCGGCGTTGGATAGCAGTTCGAGTCTCGCTAATGCAGGCGTCGCATATCTGATTCTGAAGGATTGGGATGCGCGTGGTGCGGGAGAAGATCTGCGGTCTCTGGTCATCGGCTTAAATAAAACACTGGAAGCGATTGCGGAGGCGCGGATCATCGTGCTTCCGCCGCCGCCAATTCAGGGGATCGGCAACGCCGCCGGTTTCGCGATGCAGGTCGAGCTACGCGACGGCAACTTCGACTTCGGCCAGTTACAGGCCATCACCAATGCTATTGCCACCAGCGCCCAGACCCAAAGCGGATTGCAGCGTGTGAATTCTCCGTTCCGCGCTATGGTACCGCAGTTCGATGTCGAGGTGGACAGAATTAAAACGCAGACGCTGCACATCACGACCGATCAGGTGTTTTCTGCACTCACCTCCTACCTTGGCTCGTCTTACGTCAATCAGTTCAACAAATTCGGCCGCACCTTTCAAATCTACGCCCAAGCCGATGCACCGTTTCGATTGACCACAAAGGACATTGAGAACCTGACGGTTCGCAATCAATAGGGTGCCATGATCCCCCTGGGCACGCTGGCGACCATCACGCCGACAGTGGGGCCATCGCTCATCAGCCTGTACAATCTCTATCCATCCGCAACCATCATCGGACTGCCAGCGCAGGGCTTCAGCTCCGGTCAATCGATGGCGCTGATGGAGCAGATCGCGGAGAAAACTCTGCCACCGGGAACCGGTTACGACTGGACGGCGATGTCCTACCAGGAAAAGACAGTCAGCAACCAACTCTACTACGTATTCGGCCTTGCGCTACTGCTGGTCTACCTTGTGCTGGCTGGGCAGTATGAAAGCTGGTTCGCGCCGATCGCGGTGATTCTCGCCGTGCCGCTTTCGCTGCTTCGACTTGTTTAGCCGTTCTCTTTGTTCCCACATTCTTTGTCGTGGTTCAGCGGTTCGAAAATTGGCTCGATGAACGGAAGAAGCTGAAGAGCGCCAACTCACGGCCAGTCGCTCAAGCAAGACCTTAGCCATCTAAAATGCTTCGCCGCACGTCAGTTCCATAACGCCTATTTCGCGAATCGCGGCGCGCCAGGCGCACCGATTGGACGTCCTGTGGCTCAAGTTAGGGCATGCAAAGCCGCAGCAATTGCAGTTGCATTCTGTTCGTCGGTGTAACCGCGCCAACTCGGATGGCAGGAACGCAGGTGTGGAATATCATCGTGTACATTCGCAAGCCGCGACGCACCTAAAGCAACCCCTTTCCTGACCCGAACTCGTGTCGTGTTACGTCGTAAAATGACTGTCTGACTGCCGCGGGCGCATTGCGATCTGCTTGAGGGGACGAGGTGAGACGTCTGCGTGACGTAGATGTCCGATCTGCTCAGGCCGGCATGTCGAAGCGCCTTGTCGAGAACGACATTGAACCGAATTTTCGGCAGATAGCCGATTTCTCTCAGGCAGGCATCGTTATCCCTGATGGCCGCTTGGCCGCGCTGGATACGGTGATTGCCGGTTTGCAATCGGTCGATTAACGGCAAGTCGAAGGTCCGCTTCGGGGTCAAAAGCAGACGTCACGTCACATTGCGCGCGTTCTGTTCCGATGGAATCTGACCTGCTAAATCCGGCTCAAGACGCAGCGGGCGTTCGAGTTTTCAGACTGTCGACGGCGTGCACCGGGGGCGCGTCACCCCGCATCAAGTGGGCGATTGCGCTGTACACCAACCGCTGGCTCTCGAGCATGCTCATGCCGGTGAACACGGGCGACGTCACTTCAATGCTGAAGTGTCCCCCGCCGCCGTTGACTGTGGCCTGTGAATTGTAAATCTGCTGCTCGATGGCCTCGCGCAGCGCGTCGATGACGGAACCCTGGAAGTCGGTTGGATGGGATGACATAATGCTCCTTTTTATATGGCAATGTCGCGATCTGCGCCACTCCCGACGCATTTATCTCGCGGACGATGTCCGTAGCCCCCGATAAACTGCCCGTCAACGTACAGTTGCGAAATCGTGGGCCACTGGGAGAATTCCTTGATCCCACAGCATCTCCGGTAAATCCAGCACGTCGACGGCTTCGTAGCTCAACAGCAGCCTATTGCACCTTGAAAGTGAGCGCTAAAAACGAAGAAGGGGTCGCTGCTAGCGACCCCCCTCGTCTTTATTCGGCGGCTCGTTGTATGAACCTTAATCGTATTCGCCGCCTCTACCTATAGGCAAATGCGAACTGTTGAGACGTCTAAGTTGAGTGAGTGCCATAGTTTCATCTTGGCTTCACCACTAGGTGTTTTTGGGTCAGATGCGGACATGGCGGAAGCGCGAGACGACGTCCGCTCCGCATTGAACAGCCGGTCACGGGCAGACAGCGTCTGTGGGTTTGTTTAGGGGACAGGATTCGAACCCGTGACCTTCACAGGTTATGCGTTTGATAGCTGTTTGGTCACTCGGAGTTCCGCTTGATGGATTCGACGGCTCGGCCGGATTGTAAGATCGGCAGAATTTCGAAGTGTTTGGAGAAAAATGGGTTCTCCGGGCCTTAATCAGCGCACATTGGCCGACAGCCGAGCTTCTCTAATGAGGGAAGAGATTCAAAATCCTGGGGATTTTGGCATCCATTCGTATAAATCGGTACGGCGATTTATACCGGACTGGCGGAGGGAGAGAATCTAGAAAAAAACTTGCTCGCGCGCTGCGGCTGGGATCCTCTCGCTAAGGAAGACTGGCGAGAATTCCAGGATTCTCCGTGTTCCGTGGACGACCAAAGTTAGCCCCCGAACTCCGACGGACCGCCCACCTCGGGAAGGTAGCGTGACGTTAGAGCTTCTGGATTTCGGCCGGCAGGACGGCCGGGCTGCAAGCCCCCACGGCCCGAAGCCAGCCTCACCACAGCAGCAAAACTCTTGCGCTCGTTGGCCCAACCTTCGGCCAGAGGAAGGTCGAGGGTTTCCTAGCTTTCTACCCTTTTCAGGCTCCGAACAGCCAATAGGGCGATCGAGAGAACGTTCTCGGCTTCCTCCAACTTCTCGGCCGCGAGCTGTTCTGGCCGGCCCGCCATTGCCAAAAACGTGTTGAATACCTCGTCAGAATTTCGTGCAAGCGCAATGAGATTTTCTCCACTAGGACCGTAGCGCCCGGAAAACCAATTTTTCGCGGTTCGTTCGTTGGCGCCGGTCCAGCCGGCGGCAATCTTGATCCCTGCGTGTGTTGAGCCGAGCGCCCGGCGCAGCGCTGCGGCTATTTCCACCGCAAAGCACGTCTCGTCCGGAGGCCCGCCGCCAGCGTTGGATCCATAGCGTCCGGCCTGGCTCGGAAAGAACTTGCCCTTTTTCGGAAACGACATTCCACCTCCCCTGAGGATAATGAACCACGGGGGATCTGACACGGCTGTCCTTACGGACGGCACTTTATTGCAGCGGCGTGAGGACGGACGGGTGAGGAGGCGAGCAGCGACGATCCCCCAAACCGACAAGGTCGATGCGAGTAGCTCGAAACCCGCGGTCGCCTACGTCCGCATGTCCACGGATCATCAGAAATACTCCACCGAAAACCAATTGGATGCAATTCGCCGGTATGCCACAGCGCGCGGCCTGGAGATCATTCGGGTCTTTGAGGACTCTGGTCGGAGCGGGCTTCGGCTCGACGGTCGCGAGGCTCTTCAGAAATTGATGGCGGAGGTCCAGTCCGGTGCCGTGGATTTCTCGGCGATCTTGGTCTACGACGTCAGCCGCTGGGGTCGATTTCAGGATGCAGATGAAGGCGCCTATCACGAGCATATCTGCTCACGCGCCGGTATCCGGGTGCACTATTGCGGTGAGCAATTTGAGAACGACGGTTCAATTGGCTCGAACCTACTTAAAACTGTCAAACGAGTGATGGCTGGCGAGTATAGCCGCGAACTCTCCGTCAAAGTATTCGCGGGGCACTGTCGCCTTGGCGAACTCGGCTTTCGACAGGGCGGCGCACCTGGCTATGGCCTTCGCCGCATTCTGATCGACGAGCACCGCTCAGCAAAGGGAGAACTGACCCGCGGCGAGCACAAAAGCCTCCAAAGCGACCGTGTCATTCTGGCACCGGGACCCGCCCAAGAAGTGCATGTCGTTCGCCGGATGTACCGGATGTTTGTCCAGGAAGGCCGATCAGAACGAGAGATTGCAGATACTCTAAACGCGGATGGATTGCTGACCGATCTCGGTAGGGCGTGGACGCGCGGCTCGGTCCATCAGGTGCTTACCAACGAGAAGTACATTGGCAACAACGTCTACAACAGAGTTTCTTTCAAGCTGAAGCAGAGGCGGGTCGTAAATCCTCGCGAGATGTGGATCCGAGCTAAGGGCGCATATCCTTCGATCGTTGATCACGCCCTCTTCGAAAGAGCGCGAGCGATCGTGGACGCGCGCTCTCGCCTCTATTCCGATGAAGAGCTTCTTTCTTTCCTCCGCATACTACTGGAACAACAGGGTACGCTCTCAGGCCTCGTCATCGACGAGCGCGATGAAATGCCGTCCTCTAGCGTCTATCGCCATCAATTCGGAAGCTTGCTGCGCGCCTATGAGCTTATCGGATATGAACCCGACCGCGACTATCGTTACATCGAAATCAACCGCGCTCTTCGCCGATCACACCCTCAGATCGTCGCAGAGATTATCGCAGGCGTCGAATGCGCCGGCGGTAGCGCAGTCCAGGATCCGCAACCAGCGACCTCCTGTCGATCAATGGCGAGTTTACCGCCTCGGTCGCAATTGCGAGGTCTTTCGCGACACCGAGCGGATCGCTCCGCTGGCGAATTCGGATGGACGTCGGGCTTATTCCCGACATCACAATCGCAATCCGCATGGATGAATTGAACAAAGCGCCCCTCGATTACTATGTACTGCCAAGCATCGACATGAGCGTGTCACGCCTCAAGCTGGCGGAGCAAAATGGGCTATCTCTCGACGCATACCGCTTCGAAAATCTCGATTTCTTCTTTGCTTTGTCCGGCAGAGCCAGATTTGCGGAGGCCGCGTGATGACGAAAGACAGCTCAGGTCCAGGTCGTAAACGCGTGGCGCTGATTCCAACGGAGCAGATCCGGATACTCAATCCACGTGCTCGAAACCGGCGCCACTTCGAGGAGATAGTCGAAAACATTGCCCGCATCGGCCTGAAACGACCAATTACGGTGAGCAAGCGTGCCGGCACTGAGCCGGCCGAGTACGACCTCGTATGCGGTCAGGGACGGCTCGAAGCCTTCGTCGGGCTGAAGCAACCAGCAATCCCCGCAATCATCATCGATGCCGACGAGAGCGATTGCCTCGTGATAAGTCCGGTCGAGAACTGCGCGCGGCGGCAGCACCGGGCGATCGATCTCATGCAGGAAGTTGGGACTCTGCGGAAGCGCGGATATGATGACCATAAGATCGCCGCCAAGATCGGCGTGACCCCCGAATATGTCCATATGATCGCCGGCCTTCTTGAGAAAGGTGAAGAACGGCTCGTCTCGGCAGTCGAGACTGGTCTAATTCCGCTGAACCTCGCCATCGAGATCGCTCGCACCGATGATGCGGGAGCGCAGCGAGCACTTTCACAGGCCTACACGGAGAAAAAGCTACGGGGGAAAAAGCTCGCAGCAGTTCGACGGATATTGCAACAACGGCAACGTCGTGGACGGCATGTAACTGAAAGCCGGTTCGGTCGTCGCGATGGCTCACGACGTCCGCTTACGAGCGAGGCTCTCGTCCGTGTCTACCGGCAAGAGGCTGATCGCCAAAAGCTGATGATTAAGAAAGCGGAGGTGACGCAAAATCGTCTGTTGTTTGTTGTCGAAGCGATCCGATCACTCCGCGCCGACGAAAACTTCGTCACACTGCTCCGAGCCGAAGGCTTGGATGCAATGCCTGCATACTTGGAGCAGCACTTCGAAACGAGGCCGAGGTCATGAAGCGCGAATTCTGCCGCCCCGACGCAATCGTCCGCGCATTCGAAGACGACTGCGTCGTCATGCCGATAGCATCAATCTTACCAGTGCGGACTCTGCGAAAAACGGTTAAATCGAGCCACAAATATCGGCAGATCGTAGCATCGATCCGCGAGGTGGGATTGGTCGAACCCCCCGTCGTCACACGGAATTCTAGGCAGCCCGAAACGTTTCTGCTTCTCGACGGGCATCTCCGGATCGAAATTTTAAAGGACATGGAATTGACCGAGGTGGAGTGTCTCGTGTCCACGGATGATGAGGCCTTTACCTACAACAAGCGAATAAGCCGGCTTGCAGCGGTGCAGGAACACAAAATGATTCTCCGCGCGATTGAGCGTGGTGTGCCTGAGGAAAAGATCGCTAAGGCACTCAATATCAACGCCCAGAGCGTGCAGCGCAAGGTGCGAATGCTCGACGGGATCTGTGAAGAAGCGATCGCCTTGTTGAAGGATAAGACCTGTCCGATCGCGGTGTTCGAGATTTTGCAGCGAATGACTGCACTGCGCCAAATCGAGGCCGCGGAGCTCTTGATCAACGCCAACAACTATTCGGCGGACTATGCGTCGGCCATTCTTGCAGGAACGCCGCAGGTCCAACTTGTCGAGAGCGACAAGCCCAAGCGGGTGAAAGGAATGACGCCAGAGGCAATAGCAAGAATGGAGCGCGAGCTCGGACGTCTGCAGGAAGCGATCACCTCGATCCAGGACTTGTATGGCAGGGATCATCTGCAGCTAACCGTGGTCAAGGGATACATCACAAGGTTACTCGGAAACGCCCGCGTGGTTCGCTACCTCATGCAGAACAGGTCCGAATTTATGGCTGAGTTTCAAGCGATTGCCGAGATGACATCTACGCTGCCGTCAGAGGCTGCATGACGATCCAAAGTTGATGGGGACCCGGACCCGATAAGCGCGGGGACCGCGGGAGAAGCCGCACGGTGGGGCGGATCAAGCGCGGTGGTGGGGATGGCGGCGAACCCGCTCGGAGCCCACCAGGCCGGCCGAGTTTTCGCTGGCCGAATCGATGATGGGTGCGTGTCAGCGTGTGCGGCCGGCGCACGCTGACACCTGCGGCCCGGTTAAATCAGTTCGCGCTAATTTGTGTCACCTTAGGATCAGGTTGACCTTCCCATCTGTATTCAAAGTGCGCAGCCGCTCGTACATTACTTACAAGTGCGGGGCGGAAACAAACGATACACTCGCTCCCGGGGTTGCGGACGCTGCGGTACCACAGGCCATTTGATCCGCTTTTCAACAGCGTGGCGCCGAGTTGTTGGCCTGCAAGGTAGCTGTTGGGATCATGACAGGCGTCGAACTCCGGATTTTTCGCACATCGTGGAATTCGGTTTCGAAATCGGCGAGGTACTGGCGCATCTGGACGGTTGTTTCCAGGACACCGCTTTCAGCGATCTCTTGAGTCCTATGAAATACAGTCTCTCTGATCGCAGTTTCAATTGAGAGCGCCGCATACCAAGCGCCGCGGTCGGCGCTGCTAAACCGGCCGCCGGTTTCATGCGGATGGCAGTACGCTGCCATAATCGCAGTCGCATTGGCCCGTCCCAAAACCCATTCCTGAGCGGGAAGAATACTGAGAACGCCAAGTTCAGCCGATATCCGATCGATGGTCCAACCTTCAAGCTCCGCAACTGCCTCAAAATCCTCAGGCGAGGCGATGAGGTCGAGAATCCCGGTTGGCGGATAACGGCTGGGGATGAGGCGATGGGTATCCTTCAAGCGGACCGAGACGATTGGCGGGTTCAATTCCAGCCACCTCGCCGGGCGTCAAGAAGTCGTCGCACCCGATAAAGACCGTCCATCCCACCATCCGCTGCCATCCAGTCGATCGGCGGCCGTCCGCCAAACACCGGATTAGAATTCGGCAGCCTCATCCAGCGGTCGGCGAAGTCGGGATAGAGAATATGAAGTGCCTTGAACATGCCGATCAGCAGCGAGATCCGGGTGAGAACATCGTAGGACAACGTCCCCACATTGCCATTGCGATAGTTATGATAGGTCAATTTGCTCGGCCAACCCAGCAACGCGCGGCGCTCGCTGACCGAGAGTTGCCAGCGGTCGGCTAGATTGAAGAAAGTACGCATCGCCGGTCCCGACATCGTCTTGCGGACGTCAGGGTCATAGCGACGATCCAAGGCGACCGGTTCGGCCGCCGTTGGAAGCTTTTCCGGGGTAGTCATGTGAAGCTCCAGATTTGGAGTATATACTCCAGATCTGGTGATAACTCAAGGACGGCACCGTGGATCCCTTTGGTTCAACGCTACTTTTGGGTTTAATATCCTACGGTATGATTAACTACCTAGAAGCGGTTGGGTACGCGATGACCCTCAGCGACTTGCGGCGATGGCTCAAACGCTCAAGCAGGGCCGGAGAGGAATCGCGTGCTCCGACGCCTGCCATTTCGGCAGACATTAACGCCGACGGAGCAAGCCAACGTCGGGATTCTATTTGACGTCGGAACCACCTCGCTGGATACCGCCGTCGATGCAACCGTCGAACGCGGCATGGTCAAGTTTTCTTATCGACGGCACCATCGCAGCTGTCCTCGATACCTTGAGTTCTCCCAACGAACCCAGCCGACCGATTCCCGTTAAGGCCATCAAGCTTCATGGTATTACCCACGAAATGGCGGCCGGCCATACAATTGATGATGAGGCCATCGCAGCCTTTCCGTCGGATGCAGCCATCATCATCGCCCACAAAGCGGCTTTTGACCGCAAAATTTGCGAAGCGGTACTGGCCAGTCTTTGCCGCTAACCTTGGGCCTGCTCGGTGAGCCAGATCGCGTGGCGAGCGCACGGATTAGAGGGTTCAAGGCTTGGCTATTTGGTAGCTGCCATCGGGATGTTTCACAGGTCACATCGTGCGGTTGACGACTGCCATGCGCTGTTGGAAATCCTGGCACACATGATGTCTGGCACGACACGAACCGCCCTGTTGTTGCTGCTCGAAAACGCTCGCCGCAAAACCATCGAATGTGGGCTGAGAAAGCCCCCGTTCGATCTCAAGACAAACTCAAAAAGCGCGGCTCGCGTTGGACCCCTGGCGATAATCGCCGCCCAAAAGCCGGTTATGTCGATATCGATGCGGCCAAGCGAGCTCGCGTATTCGCGGCAGGCGATTTATCTTCGAGACGTGGTCACGCAGACGCTATCCGCGCTGGATCGATTTTCAGTTCGATTTAAGGCGCGTCAGCGGCAACGATTCTCCGCTGCCCAAAAGCGAATCTGAAATCGTAAACCAACGCCAACGGTCAGTTTTGGTTTACCAGCTGCGTTAAACCTTCTCCGCCAAAACCCATGCCATGGTGGCCTTCAGATCGGGGACAACTCGACAGGGAACGCGTCGGGGTCAGGCCGCACAAACGCGCCTGACCCGCCACCTTTTTGGAGATACGATGGGGGTGAAGACAAAGTCACCAAAGACAAGACCACACAAGGCTCAGCCACAAAATTCAAACCGCAAGTCATCAAAGCCGCGCGTGGCGCTGACTTCTGCCGCTGCGATGCTCTCGATGGCCACGCAAAATCTGATCAACATGGCCGCTGTCGTTGCTGTGTCGGGCGCGGTGCTGCTCACGCTGTTAGCTGCCAGGCAGTTTTGACGCGCGGGCGATTCGTGTATGAGGCATTATGGAATTTTTCTATCATGCGCTGCAGCAAGACTGGCCCCTTCACATCTGAACCGCGAAAGCCATTCCCGCTGAGCTAGGATGACAGGACCGAGAACGTATCCCGCAAACCCTCACTGATCACCACTAGATAGAAACGCTATGAGCCTGTCAGATCTTACCGAATCAGCGGTGAATCAAGCCATCGCTGAGTTTGATCAACTCCACCGCAAAGCCTTTCTCAAGAAGTATGGCTTTCGGCCCGCGCGCGCGGCTACCTCCTCAAAATTGGCGACCGCAGCTATGATTTAAAAGCCATTGCAGGCGCAGCTCACGGCTACCTGCCGGGCCAGCACGCGCTAACAGCCACGGACTTTTCTGGCGGCGAAGCCACTGTTCAGAAGACGCTAAAAGAGCTCGGCTTCAACGTTGTGATGGAGCCGCCACCATTGCTCCCCTCGCCGGGTGACATCTTGACCAATGAAGCCATCAGCCAACGTTTTGACGTTGGCAATATGGGAGGAATGCGACGCAGCACAAAACGTAATCTATTGGTGCTGATTTCTGATCCGTTTAAGGGTTTGTACCGGGACCGCTGGGAAGGACATGTGCTCCACTACACTGGCATGGCAAGCTCGACCATCAAAGTCTCGCCTCCACGCAAAACCGAACACTCAACGAATCTCCAGTTACTAAAATCCCAGTGCACCTGCTCGAAGCCCTCGAGCCACTTAACTATACCTACGCCGGCGAAGTGGAGTTGATCGCGGCCCCATATGAAGAAGAGCAGTTAGACGATGGGGGACAACCGCGGAGGGTCTGGATGTTCCCCATCCAGCTCAAGCCGGACGGCATCATACCGGTCCTGACTGAGGCTAAGGCAAAGGCGATTGAGGAGAGCCAGTCAAAGAAAGCCCGACAGCTGTCGACCGCGGAATTAAAGACCCGCGCAGAGAGGGCCAAGATAACGCCGTCCGTTAGAGTAGCGCAAACCACCGCCTATGTGAGAGATGCGACTATAGCCGAATATGTAAAACGACTTGCAGACGGCGTGTGCGATCTCTGTGAGAAGCCAGCGCCGTTTCAGAATAAGCAAAAGGAAGCTTATCTGGAATGTCATCATACCAAATGGCTGGCCAAAGGCGGCGAAGATACCATCGAAAACACCGTCGCATTATGTCCAAACTGTCATCGCAAGATGCACATCGTCAACGGCAAAGCTGACATGGAGCGACTAACGAAACGAACCGCCAGCAGAGTAGCCGATCAGGCTTAGGCAGTGAAATCTTAGGCCGAACGACGACCGATTTATTGTCTGTCTGCGCTGAGCGCATCCATCCATTCGGGTTCGGTGTTGTACGACGCACGAATTACTTCCATCATCGTGATCTCGAAGCCGGTGATCAACGCAAATAGCGCCGCCCTGCTTCCTTGGAAGCTGTCTTAGTCGATAGCAATCCAACAAGCTGCCCTTCATCAACAACGGGAAGGAAATCAAACCCTTCTTTGTTGCGATCGATTACGTCACGAACAAGCTCTTCAGGCCCGCAGATTCTGAAATCGGCACGGCCTGTCGCAATGAACCTAACCGTCAGCCCAGAATGGAGGCTGTTGAAATCATCGCTCTGGCTGTTGAGTTCTGACGAGGCCCAGCCGCTATTCACGTTCCCGCTCCAAGAAGGGATGACTGAAGATTACTCGCCTTTGGCTTCGGAAGCTTCGGCCTCAAATCCATCGTTAACTCCGAAGCGAGCGCCAGCCGATCTACTTCAGGAATTTCGGTTAGGATGTAAGCAATCAGATCTTCCTGTCGAATCTGACCAAAAACCATTCGATATATCGCGAGCGCGCGACGCAAATCGTGTAAACGGCCAATCTCGCGGCTAACGGGATTGCAGGCACGTGGCGCTCAATCTTTGCACGGCCCGGAAAGAGCCAAAATGGAACGAGATCGTTCTCTTCGTCTGACCTCTTCATGCGGCCAATCTCGAACATCGCTCCCCATACATCGGCCTCGGGTCTCCCAAGAGCCTCAACGCTATACTCAGCTGCGACGTTCTTTCTAACCGCGTGTCCCTTGAACCGATGTACCCGCCCTTCGCGCTGCTCCAGATCCACGGGATTCGAAGGCAAGTTCCAATGCGTGATCGCGTGGCAATAGGTGAGAATATCTAGACCTTCCTGACCCAACGACGTCGAGCAACAAGAACAAAAGGCCAAAATGGCGAGTTGAAGGCGGCGCGAACCCGCTCCTTTCGAGTAGCACCTGATACGCCTGCCACATCGGGAGCTACCTCTTCGTCTCTCCGTTCGTCGCCAAACCGCATAGCGAAACGCATATGCATCGACTTGCTCGTGATCTTCAGCTCGCGCGCATAGGGCGGAACCGTAATCTCGTCGACACGCAATGATGCCGTTCTGAGGGTGAGTGCACCAATAAGCTCGGTGCCAATTTTTTCCGCCATCTCTGGGGGCAGGATCGTCACTGCAGCCCAACGACTCTCGAAGTAAATGCGAGTATTCATCGAGTGTGCCCTGAAGGCAGCCTGCGTGACAGTATCGCAGGGTCCGCAACCAATACGGCGCTTCCGAAAACTCTGCGCGGATCATTTCAATGACCTCCGCATGATTGAACAGCGACAAAAAGGCCCTTCCGGTTTGGGCGGCCGGCTTGATCAGGGGCGAACTGCTGAGAACATCAGAACCAGCGGTTCGGATAAAAGCTCGCAGGGCGACCGTTGCTGGCGCTGAAGCCGCAGCTAACGACAAAACTTCGTAGAGATCGGTCGGTGGCCGCCCTAGGCGCAGGCTCCTGTTAGCAAAAGCTGCAAGTGTTTGCGCAGCTTCGCTAACATGACGGGACCAAGCCTCATCTCCGACGGCAGTTTCTATCCCTGCCCAGTCCTGCGCCAGATTTGGCCTCTCCCACCAGGCACCGGCGATGTCAGGGTGACCGGCGATATCTAACAACATAGGAACAAGCCAATACCATCGCTCGTCGACTACGCCATTCGTCTCGTGTTCGATGCTTAGGGCTTCAACAAGGTGCCTAATCCGAACTTCAAACAAAACCACAACCTCATCCGCGGCAAGCAAACTTTGGCGCGCCAGCTCTCTCGGATCACACTGACGCGCAAACGTGACGCAGGGGTATACAAACAGAAACAGCGGAAGGCCTGTCAGACGGCCTTCTGACGATCCAAACCGCAACAATCCCCGCTGCTTCGCCCGGTCTTCTCGCTTCAACTCGGCGCGCGTGCCATCTGCACGCATCATTCTTCGTTCGGCCTCGTAAGAGAGAAGAGAAGCCACCGCTCGCGGTACCATGTGCCAGGCTGAAAACACCAGCCGCTTTGTCACCTTATGTGGCTCCAACGCCGCGAATGGGCCCGATAATGAATAGTAGCCGACGGCAGGAGGCATCCACAGCAACCGCCACATACCACGATCTATGGTCTCCTCGAGAAGCCCTCGCAGCCGCGGATTAGCGGATTCAAGCGTCTGGTAATTGCGAGCGCGCCCCAAATCGAGGAACGATTCTGGATTGGCGCGAACCAGTCGCATAACGTCGCGGTCCTCGACCGCTTCCTTGAGCGCTTGTTTGAATGCGTAAACATCCATAAAATTCAGCAAGTATGGTGCAGACTTCCAATACTCAACTAAGTCGCCCTGCTCGAGAACGTCCGCCACACGCTGGGTACCAAGGAATGCTCGAACATCCACCGCCTGGAGCGATACATCCGCAGACGGCGCATCAATAAGCATTTGGGAGCTTCGCTCACCAGCACTTGAACGCTCGGTCCTGGCGATCACCTTTGTTAAACGATGCTCCAAGGCACTTTTCGCTGTCCTTAACCTGGCTAAGCCAGAAGGATTCATGGCAGAAGGCAACGCCTCATTATAATCCGCAAGAATCTGCTTGCAGTCGGTCACGTCAGCATTCTCAAGGAACTTAAGCAGTGCGAGGAAATCTCCGTAGTGGTCATCGTCCTTCTCGTGGTGCAGGCTCAATCCGCGATATGGTGTGGCCGAAAGCAGCAAGACCTTTGCGCCGTGGTGATTCTTTGCCTCGAACAAATGACGCGCAAGCTCTCCCGCTTCCGATTCCTCCGCGAGCAGATGCTTAAATCGTTGAAATTCGTCCAGAATAATCAGGTCGGGTTCCAGCGTTTTGAGACACACATGCGCCAGCAACCGGCGTAACTCACCTATCCATCTCGTACGGCGCTTCGGAGCGCCATCCACCGGTAAAGAGTTACTCTCGAAAACATGCGCCTCAGTTCCCCGAACTCTTGCTGGAGATCTTGTTTTCCTGATTGCTTTTCTTCGCGAACATGTTGATCAAGGCTCGATACGAAGTCCGCGGCAATTTGCTCGTTGATCAGGTCCGTATTAAAATTATTAACCGCGCGCTCAAAAGACGATGTCGATGCGTAGTCCTGCAAGACGTATAAAGCTGCGCGAGAGCCATGAATTCCCCATGCCCGATCGAGCAACCAATAGAGCAAGACCCGTTCGTCCATTCGTCCGCCACCCCCGGTCTGCTCAAACGAAGTCGCCGGCGTCAACGCAACAAAGTTCACTCGGTTCTTTTGAAGATTTTTCAGCTGCAGAGGTAATAGTGTTAGGCGTGTCGCCTGCGCGGCGGCTTCGAAACCGCGGATGCTTAGTCTCTTGACGTTCTGTCGAGCAATGTCGGCGTTCGAGCAGATGTAGATGACATCGATCCGCTCTACCTTGGACCAAAGGTGATCGATCGTCCTGGCGATTACACCGCGCGCCACCAAAGTCTTCCCAAGACCCACCTCGTCCGCAACGAGGAAGCGTGGGGTTGGATTGTTTCCCGTCAGCACCCCTGAGACAAATTGAGGGACTTTCCGAAGGGAGGATTTCTGGTTCATCGTAGCCGTAAGGAGCGAAGATGAAACAGAAATCCGGGCCGGGCAAAGCGCCCGCAGAACAAGTGCTGAAGGACATTCGGCGCCAGACCCGCCGGCAGTATTCAGTGGAAGAGAAGATCCGCATCGTACTGGAAGGGCTGCGCGGTGAAGAGAACATCTCTGAGCTTTGCCGCCGCGAGGGCATCGCTGCCTCGATGTATTACGGCTGGTCCAAGGAGTTCCTGGAGGCCGGCAAACGCCGATTGGCGGGCGATACGGCACGCGCCGCAACCTCCGGCGAAGTGAAAGACCTTCGCCGTGAGACCTCTGCCTTGAAGGAGGTCGTGGCCGATCTCACCCTGGAGAACCGTCTGCTCAAAAAAAGTATGAGCGGGGATGGGGAGGACGAGGCATGAGATATCCTGCATCCGAGAAGGCCGGGATCATCGAGCTGGTCGAGCAGTCACATCTGCCGGCCAAACGCACGCTGGACAAACTCGGTGTCCCGCGGGCCACATTCTATCGCTGGTACGACCGCTACCGCGAAGGCGGACTTGAGGCGTTGGCGGACCATCGCTCACGACCGGATCGCGTCTGGAATCGCATCCCAGACGACGTCCGCGGCCAGATCATCAACCTGGCGCTGGAGCTCCCCGAGCTGTCGCCGCGAGAGCTGGCCGTTCGGTTCACCGACGAGAGAAAGTACTTTGTCTCGGAGGCTTCGGTTTATCGACTGCTGAAGGCACACGATCTCATCACCAGCCCGGCCTATGTGGTGATCAAGGCGGCGAACGAGTTCAAGGACAAGACCACCGCCATCAACCAGCTCTGGCAGACCGACTTCACCTACCTCAAGATCACCGGTTGGGGCTGGTACTACCTCTCGACCGTGCTCGACGACTTCTCGCGCTACATCGTGACCTGGAGGCTCGGTCCCACGATGTGTGCCTCCGACGTCACGGCCACGCTCGACCAGGCGCTGGCGGCATCGGGCCTTGATCACATCACTGTTGCGCACCGGCCGAGGCTTCTCAGCGACAATGGGTCGAGCTACATGGCAGACGATTTGGCCAAGTGGCTCGAAGGCAAGGGCATGCAGCATGTGCGCGGCGCCCCGTATCATCCCCAGACCCAGGGAAAGATCGAGCGCTGGCACCAGACCCTGAAGAACCGCATTCTGCTCGACAACTACTATCTGCCCGGAGATCTCGAACGGCAGATCGACGCCTTCGTCGAGCACTACAATCACGCCCGCTATCATGAGAGCATCGAAAACGTCACACCGGCCGACGTCTACTTTGGCCGAGCGGAGACGATCCTCGCAGAACGCAAACGCATCAAGCTGGCCACTATCGCAAACCGTCGCTTGCAGCATCGACTGCAGGCCGCTTAAACTCTAACCCTGATGAGCTAGAGCCTCCCTTCTCGAAATGC
Organism: uncultured Alphaproteobacteria bacterium; assembly: GCA_963764445.1. Lineage (GTDB taxonomy): Bacteria > Pseudomonadota > Alphaproteobacteria > Rhizobiales > Xanthobacteraceae > Nitrobacter. The sequence goes on along the minus strand of CAVXSV010000016.1, from coordinate 14,038 downwards.
CTGATCAGTCTCAAATTATCTGACGACGAACAACGCAGTGCTAATCGCACCTCTCTCCATACATATTCCCTGCTAACAGGGAATTTTATAGGGAATTTCGGAATTATTCGGCCACGCGGGACGATATGAGCAGCAGGAAACCACTGTGCTGCAACCACTTCCTGAGCAATTCCCTACTGAACCCATCAGGGAAAATAGTTCGACAAACAGGGAAGGGAAAGCCCAAACAGGGAATGCACTGGGCCCTGGATGCATCGCTGTCTAGAGCGGTTCTGCGCGGTTCGGACTTACGCTCGGCCGCGGTTTGATCGGCCTTCAGTTCACCCTGCCTAATTCAAATGCCGCTTAGGATCATACTAACTAACTCCAGAGGCCGCGCGGCGGACGGGCGATTTCCTCAGTAGTCCGATAATGACTGCGAGGCTTCGTCACCCACAGCTGTTGCTTACTTGAATCCGCCTATCGTGCGTACAATACACTTGGCAGCCAAACGACGATTGACGGAAACACGATGCAGAGCCCGACGCCGAGCCATTGCAGCGCCATGAAATTCACCGCGGCGCGGAAGATCGTCGCCATGGTGATCTCCGGCGGGGACCCGCCTTTCAGGTAGAACAGCGAATAGTCGAACGGCGGCGATAGAAACACCCTCTGCATGTTGACCATGAAGATGACGCCGTACCAAAGCGGCACGTCCTCTGGACGCACTCCGCGCAATGTCGGCGTTCTACCTCAAGGGCGTCTCACCGGCATGTCACGCTCAATCAGATCGTTGCCGGCATGATGCCCTACATGCTGATCGTCATCCTGTGCATGGTCATCATGTACCTCTGGCCCCGCATGACACTGTGGCTGCCGAACTATCTATACGGGGGGTTGAGGCGCAGCGGGGGAGCACCGGACGCTTGTCACACGGAACGTCTTGGCTGCGGTTCATTGAAGCCTGCACTCATGATCTGGTCGGAAGTTTTCCCGACGATCATGAGAACGTAAGGTGCCGGTCGAACCCGCCGGTTCTCGTGCAGGATCTGTTGGTTGTCGGAGCTGAAGGCAATGCTGGGACGAGCTGCAGCCGAGCACCCCTTAGCTAGAAACATGATTGAGCGCTGCTCGTTCGGCTGCCTGGGCTGATCCCTCCCGAACTTATGCGATCGGGCATTGCAAACTCAATCAGCCATGCTCTATGCGAGGCGCTCGAGATCCGCCTTCAGCGCCATCAGGAAGCGCGCAGCCTCACCGCCGGTCACCACGCGATGGTCAAACGAAAGCGACAACGGCAACACGCGGCGCACCGCCGGCTGGCCGTGATACGCAACTGCGCGCTGGGCAATACGTCCAGCGCCAACAATCGCGACCTGCGGCGGTACCACCACCAGGCTCGCGAAGCGGCCGCCGATCATTCCGAAGTTCGACAGCGTGATGGTGGCGCCGCGCAATTCCTCCGGCGGAATCCGCCGCGCGGCCGCATCAGTGCGCAGCCGGTCGAGCCCGGCGCGTAAATCGTGCGCGTTGCGCGCGGCGACGTTGCGGACAATGGGCACGATCAGGCCGCCTTCGGTGTCGATCGCGATCCCGACATCGACGCGCGCGATCCGGCGCATTTCGCCGGCCCGGGAATCGTACCATGCGTTGAGCATGGGCTCGGCCTTGCACGCCGCTGCGATAGCACGCATCAGGCGGACCGTCGCGTCTTCGTCCTTGCGCCACTCCTCGATATCGGCGTCGTCCGTGACCGTGGCTGGAACGACCTCGGCGTGCGCCGCGGTCATGCGCTGCGCCATCGCGCGCCGCATCCCGCGCAGGACCTGAGCCGGCCCAGCCTCCGCAAGGCTGCGCGCCGCGCGTTCGACATCGGCGCGGGTGATGGTGTTGTCCGAACCCGTCGCCTGCACCGCGTTGAGATCGACATCGAGTTTTTGCGCGAGTGCGCGCACCGCAGGCAGCGCCTGTACCGTGCCTCGCCGCGCGGGCGCAACCGGCGCGGTAACCTCCGCGCCGCGTTCTTCGCCACTCTCAAGCTGGCCGACTACCGTACCGGTGTCTTGTTCGATGCCAGCGGCGAATTCGACCAGCGGCGCACCGACCTTGACCAGGTCGCCCTTCTCCGCGCACAGCCGCGCAATGCGGCCGCTCCACGGCGACGGCACTTCAACCACCGCCTTGTCGGTCTCGACCGACAGCAGCGGCTGGTCGGTGACGACATGATCGCCCTCGTTGACATGCCAAGCGACGACCTCGGCCTCCTCGAGGCCCTCGCCCAAATCGGGCAATATGAATTGCTGCATCCGCTGTCGCTCCGTTCGCGTCAAGAGAACCGGCACGCCGCCCGCCCCGCGACGACGATGCGGCCGACCGACGGGATGTAATGCTGTTCGAGCCGCGGCAGTGGCATGATGGTATCGTAGCCGGTGACACGCGCGATCGGCGCCAGCAGGGAGGTCAACCCGCGCTCGGCGATCAGCGCGGCGATCTCGCCGCCGAAGCCGCCAGTGCGCGCCGCCTCGTGCACGATCACGCAGCGTCCGGTGCGCGCTACCGAAGCAAGCACGGTGTCTTCGTCGAACGGCTTCAATGTCGCGAGGTCGATCACCTCAGCACTAATGCCCTCGGCGTCCAGCGCGTCGGCGGCTGCGAGCGTCTCGCGCACCATCGCGCCCCAGCTGATCAACGTGACGTCGCGGCCCTCTCGCAGCACGAACGCGGCATCCAGGGGTAGCGCCACGCCATCGTCATCGACCTCACTCTTGGCCGAGCGATAGATACGGGTCGGCTCCAGGAAAACCACAGGATCGGGATCGCGGATCGCAGCCAGCAGCAAACCGTAGGCATGCTCCGGCGACGACGGGATCACCACGCGCAGACCGGGAATATGCGCGAGCATCGCCTCGGTGCTTTCGGAATGATGCTCGGGAGCGCGGATGCCGCCGCCGTGCGGCACACGCAAGACCATCGGGCAACTGAGTCGTCCCTGGGTGCGATTGCGCAGCCGCGAGGCATGGTTCACCAGTTGATCGATGCAGGGATAGATGAAACCCATGAACTGGATCTCGCCGACCGGCTTGAGGCCCTGGCTCGCCATGCCGACACACAGCCCGCTGATCAACAGTTCGGCCAGTGGTGTATCCAGCACACGCTCGGGCCCGAAGCGTTGCTGCAGACCAACGGTGGCGCGAAATACGCCGCCGTTGACGCCGACATCCTCGCCGAACGCCACCACCGCGGCGTCGTCGGCCATCGCGCGCGCCAGTGCCATGTTGACGGCTTCGATCAGCGTCACTTGCGGCATCAGCGATTCTCCTCAACCTCGCGGCGCTGAGCGGCATAGACCCGCGGCAGCGTGGCGTAGAGATGATCGAACATGGTTTCGGGGGTGCGCGGCCCGGTCGCGAGATAACGCTCGACCGCCGCTTCGATCCGCGCCTGGCATTCGGCGCCGAGTTGCTGTTCTTTCGCCTTGTCCCAGGCGTTGCGGCCGACGAGATAGGCGCGCAGCCGCCCGACCGGCTCGTCCTTCCAGCGCGCCTGCACCTCCTCGGGCGGACGATAGCGCGCGGCATCGTCCGCGGTGGTGTGATCGCCGAGCCGATAGGTCACCGCCTCGATCAGGCGCGGGCCACGGCCGTTTCGTGCGGCCGCAATGGCGTCGGCTGCGGCAGCGTGCATCGCGACCGCATCGTTGCCGTCCACCTGCTCGCCTGTGAAGCCGGCAGCGATAGCCTTTTGCGCCAGCGTCTCGGAGGCCGTCTGCAAGCGCAACGGCACGGAAATGGCCCAATGATTGTTGGTGACGACGAACACCACCGGCAGCTTGTGCACGCCGGCGAAATTCATCGCTTCGAACACGTCGCCTTTCGAGGTCGCGCCGTCGCCGAACAGGCACACCGCGACGCGTGGCTCGCGGCGCAGCTTGAACGCATAGGCGACACCGGCGGCATGAGGCGCCTGCGAGCCGACCGGAACGCAGAACGGGAAATCGTGGACCGGACCGGAGAAATGATTGCCGCGCTCGTCGCCCCCCCAAAACAGCAGGATTTCCTCGAGCTTGACCCCGCGCCAGATCAGCGCGGCGTTGTCACGATAGGACGGCAGCAGCACGTCTTCGTCGCGCATCGCGCTGGCGACACCGACCGCGACCGCTTCCTGGCCGAGCGACACCGCATATGTCCCGAGCCGGCCGGTGCGCTGCAACGCCACCGCCTTCAGGTCGAAGGCGCGCACCAGCACCATAGCGCGATAGAGCGAAACCAGAAGGTCCGTGTCGGAGGCAAAGGCGGGGAGCGGCCGGTTGATCGCGCCATCCGGCGCCAGGTAGTTGCGGTATCGGACCTCGAAACGCGCGATTACGGGAAGCTGGTTGTCCGGCCAATTCTTGGTCATCCGGTTGTCTCCCGAGGCCGTGGACGCTCCCTTCTCAACCAAATAGTGTGCCTTCCGGTTCATCACCATGGCACAGTTTCGTGAAGTGCGCCGTGTCACGCGCCGCCGCATGTCGCCGGAACGATCGAGGGGGCTTTGGCCGACGCCCAATTTCCGCTTCGCGCCGATCTTGTTGCAAAACCAGCTGCTACCGATGGGCGGCCGGCCATTCGCTATCTGTGGATGATCCTCGGCGCCGCCCTAGTCTCGCTGACGGCCTCTTCGATTGGGCTGGTGGATATCTCAGGAACCGTCGTCAACTCAAAGCCTGAACGCCGTATCAAACGGAAGTCGTTGATCGGCGCATCCTGGCGGTCATCCGCGTCGGACGGGATGCATGCCAATCCCTCGGCGAGGATGAGCGGCCAGATGGCGCTGGTGCGGTCCTTCGGTGCGATCAAGAGGATGTTGCTACGACGGCCATATCGATTGGGGCGTATTGCATCTCATGCTCTGCTCGTATCAGCTGTGAGGCCGGCTCGCGATCCAGATGACGTGACGTGCACCACCTCGCGCGCCGTTAGCGCGGACCCGGACTCCCTCCACGAGCCTATCATTGGCGTCGCGAGTCAACCCTGCGGGCCGTTATCTACATCAAGCAGGATGGCATCAAAAGTCGAAGGAGACGACTGGATCAAGTCGATGACGTCGGGAACAATGATACGTGGGTCTGTCAGGCTGTCGCCGAAGATCATCGCCGTCGGGCCCCGCGCCCATTTTATGACGGCCGGCATCAGTTTGGCCACGACGATAGGGGCTTCGGGCCCAAGCACGGCCAGAGCGGCACGGAGCGTAAAGCCCATGCCCAATCCGCCGATCAAGAGAACCGGACGCTTCGTTGCTTCAATCTTCTTGCAAACGATCGTGGCCAGCGCTTCCTCTGATCCACTGAGGCGGCTGCTCATCAATTGATTTTGCCCCAACATGATCGAGAATTCAGTGCCGCGCCTCATAAGGCGGAGGTCAGCCTGTCCTCCGGGCACCGGCGCCGTATCGATTAGCACCCATGGGATCACGTTAAATCGTCCAACCCCGGCAAACAGATTTCGCGGAAGCCTATGCTGAACAACGGCTCGCGCAACGTTGATTCACCACAGCTTCCTATCTATTGCTGTAGTATGGCTGCCATAGCCTAAGCAACCTATTCTACAGCTACGATCGAGCCCTCGACATCGCCGAAGCCGACGCGATAGCCGTCTCCCTGACACCAGCCGCGAATGCGGAGCGAATCGCCGTCTTCGAGGAACGAACGGCGCTCGCCACCATCAAGCTCAAGCGGCCTGGTTCCGTTCCAGCTCAGCTCCAACATGCTGCCGCGCTCGCCCTTTTCGGGACCACTGATGGTGCCTGAACCCAAAAGATCGCCGACATTCATTGCGCAACCTGAAGAAGCATGATGCACGAGCTGCTGCACTGACGACCAGTACATGTATTTGAAATTGGTCCGGCAGATGCTGGCTGGCTTTGCCATCTTCTCCGTTCGCAGGTCTACCGCGAGCTGTATGTCGTAATTGTTCGGTTGTACCTGGTGCAGATAAGGCAACGGCTTCGGCTCCTGCACCGGGCCATGAACCCGAAAAGGCTCCAATGCTTCGCGCGTCACGACCCACGGGCTGATCGACGTGCCAAACGCCTTCGCCTGAAACGGCCCCAGCGGCACGTATTCCCATTGCTGGATATCGCGCGCGCTCCAATCATTCAGCAGCGTGAAGCCGAAGATCATCTCTTCCGCTTGTCGTTCGGTCAACATCTCGCCCATCGCGGAGGCCTGCCCGATCACGACGCCCATTTCCAGTTCGAAATCGAGCCGCTGGCACGGGCCGAAGTTCGGAAGCTCCGCCGTTAGCGACTTCAACTGCCCGCGTGGGCGGCGGATCGGCGTGCCGCTGACCACGACGGTCGATGCCCGGCCATTGTAGCCGATGGGGATATGCAGCCAGTTCGGCAGCAGCGGATCGGTCTTATCGCGGAACATGGTGCCGACATTGGTGGCGTGTTCCTTCGAGGAATAGAAGTCGGTAAAGCCTGCGACGTGGATCGGCATGTGCATTTGCGTGAGATTCTGATGTACCAGCGAGCGCATGCGCAAGTTCGCGTTGTCGCGCAGTTCCGGATTATCATGACGCAGCAATTCGCTGATCCGCGCGCGTGTCTGCGACCACACCTTCGGTCCGAGCGCCATGAAGGCATTCAACGAAGGCTTTGCAAAAACTCCGCTAATCCCGTCGCAACGGATCAGACTGGCAGCTTCCAGTACGGCGAGATCGAGAATCTGATCGCCGATCGCCACACCGACGCGCAATTCCGGCTGCTCCGGCGTGCCGAATACCCCGTAAGGCAGGTTCTGGATCGGAAAGTCGGACGCCGCATCGACGTCAACGAAGGTGCGCAGTTCGGGATCGTTCGGGGGCATTTTTTTATCCGGATTGCTCTTGCTTATTATTCTGCGCGGCGCTCCCGACGCAGTTCAACAGCGGCTTCGAAGGATATCGTCGAGAAATTTGATGATCGCAATCAACTGCGCCAATTCAAGATAATTGTCGATCTAGTACGGAACCGGTCCCGCCGGATTGCCCTTGCGGCAGGCCGGTTGCCCCGCACCCCATTGAGCGGTGGCGAACGCCGCTCTTCCGCCTTGGTGTCATCAAGCCCCAAGATATGCAGCCCTTGCATTGGGATTGGACAGAAGATCGGCGCCCTTCCCTTCAAGCGCGATCCTGCCAGATTCCAGAACGTATCCACGATCGGCGATCTCGAATGCTGCGGTGGCATTCTGTTCGACTAGCAGAATGGTAACACCTTCCTTCCCTTCCTTCCTTCCTTCCTTCCTTCCTTCCTTCCTTCCTTCCTTCCTTCCTTCCTTCCTTCCTTCCTTCCTTCCTTCCTTCCTTCCTTCGCTTGACCTTCCTTAGCCTTCCTTCCTTCCTTCCTTCCTTCCTTCCTTCCTTCCTTCCTTCCTTCCTGGGCTTACCCATCAACGCTCGCCCGATCGCAAGCATTTGTTGCTGGCCGCCGGACAGCCCTTCGGCTGCGAGATTACGCTTCTCATAAAGTATCGGGAACATCGTAAACACACGATCACGATCGCCCTCGATGCCCTTGTCACGCCGGATGTATGCGCCCAACCGGAGGTTGTCGGCCCCGCCGAGAGGACCGAACACTGCCGCTCCTCTGGAGATTGCGTCATCCCGCGTTCCACGTGCCTATGCGATGGAAAACGGTCAATACGCTCTCCGCAAAACCGAATCTCGCCAGCTGTGATCGGCTGCGCGCCCGACAGAGCCCGGAGCAACGTCGTCTTTCCTGCCCCGTTGGAACCGATAAGAGCCACAACCTCGGCAGAACGCACGTTCAGCCTAATGCCCCAGCACCTTTATGCGACCGTGCCAATCGTCGTCCGTGAACAGATAAGCCTCCCCATTGCAAATATAATTGACCGAACGGTTGGCAATAGTAACCTGCGGCCAAGCGGCCGAGAAGAGAACAGGGGGAGGACGCGTTGGATACCAATCTGGTTTTGACGGACGTCGGCGAAGGGTATCGGATCGTCACGCTTAACCGTCCTGATCGCCTGAATTCATTCAATGCGAGCATGCATGCGGCACTGATGTCTGCGTTGATGGACGCGGAGGCAGATAAGACATGCCGGACGCTCATCCTCACCGGTGCGGGTCGCGGGTTTTGTGCAGGCCAGGACTTATCCGACCGTGTTTATACGCCCGGCCAAGTCCCTGATCTCACCGCTACGATCGAGCGCTTTTACAATCCGCTTGTCCGCAAGCTTCGCAGTTTGCAGATGCCGGTTATCTGTGCGGTCAATGGCGTAGCCGCCGGGGCTGGAGCAAACCTCGCCCTCGCCTGCGACATCGTCGTGGCAGCACGTTCCGCAAAATTCATCCAGGCTTTCGCCAAACTCGGTCTTATCTGCGGAGGCACGTGGTTTTTACCACGCGTCGTTGGCACGGCACGGGCCCGCGCACTTGCATTGCTGGCAGAACCCGTTTCGGCAGAGCAAGCGGAAGCCTGGGGCATGATCTGGAAGGTTGTCGATGATGCTGGCCTGATGCCCGAAGCCCATCGCCTCGCTCACCATTTTGCCGAACAGCCCACCGCCGGGCTTGCTTTGATAAAGCGCGCCCTCGACGCATCGGAGACCAACAATCTCGACCAACAACTCGATCTTGAGCGCGATCTTCAAGGCCAAGCCGGCCGCATGCCTGACTACACGGAAGGTGTGACGGCGTTCTTTGAAAAAAGACCACCGCAGTTTACCGGGAGAGCGTGATGGACATATCCAACACAGCGTCCGCAGCGGGTCCGCACACCATAGCCAAAGCCTGCAGTGAGACAATGTGGGCACAGGATCACGCGAGCAAGGCGCTCGGTATGAAGCTCGAGCGGATCGCGCCGGGCGAAGCCATCATGGCGGTTCGCGCGGACATGACGAACGGCACGGGATCTGCCACGGCGGGTTTATTTTTCCACTTGCGGATTCGACCTTTGCATTCGCTTGCAAACTTACAATCAGCGCACTGTCGCTCATCAGTGCTCGGTGACTTTTCAGCAGCCTGTTCCACATGGCGAGACATTGACGGCGCACGCTGTTGAACGGTCCCGCGCTGGGCGCGACGGCATATATGACGTAACCGTCCGCGACCGACACGACAATATTGTCGCCGAATTTTGCGGACATTCGCGAACCATTGCAGGCAGCCTGCTCGCGGCCGACAAAATCAAAAAGTAAAAATTTGAGCGGGAGGAAACGTTGCTCCACATTCCACTGCGTAAGCTTGAGAAACTTCGACCTGAGCCAACGGATCTCGATCAGTACGAGACAGCTTCAACGCAAGAAATCCGCGCGCTACAGCGAGAACGGATGGTGTGGTCATTGCGGCACGCTTATGAGAACGTCCCTCATTATCCAAACGCGTCATCGATCGCAGACCAAAGGAATAGCAAACGACATGGCACGCTCTCGCGCCAACGACTACGACGAAAAACGACGATACTCAATCGCTCGGCTCAGCTGTTTTTCGAGCACGGCTATGACCGCGCGTCGATGAACAAGATCGCGGAGTCCTGCGGTGTTTCGAAGGCCACCCTCTATCATTACTATAAAGATAAAGAGGGCCTGCTATTTGACGTCATAAGGTTTCATCTCAAAGAGCTGCTCGAAGTCGTTGAGGAAGCGAACCGCTCCGAACAATCAATAGCCGCCCTTCGCTCCAGCTTCCTTCGGCGTCTGGGCAAGATTCAAACTTTTTTCCAGCTTGGCAAGCAAGAGGATAAACGTCTTACGCTCCTCACTCGTCAATGACGACAGAATATCCTGCTCCTTGATAAGCAAGCGCGGGATAAGCTTTTTGTAAAGAGCCCGTCCCTTGTGTGTGAGCCGGAGCGCGAACTCGCGCCGATCGATCTCATTTTCCACGCGCTCAACCAATTTCCGCGTCAGCAGATGGTTTACGGCACGACTGATCGTCGATTTGTGGGTCCGTGTGCAATGGACAATGTGTTGAGCTGCCAAAGCCTCGTTGGAAGACCCGAGCGTGGCAATCACGCGCCATTCGGGAATATCGAGGCCGAACCGCTCTCGATATTCGGAGGAAAGATCAGCGCTGACCTCGGCAGCCAGCCGGTTCAGCCGAAATGGCACAAATTCGAACAGGTCGAGCTTCGTCAACGGATGACCCTGTCGGCGGCAAGATTCCGCGGCAGTATAATCGTTGCAGTTGCGACCATCTTAGCGATGGTCTAGCCTCTTGGCTAGATTTTTTAATTACGGCGGATCTCGATCCGGAACGACCATGTCCCAGCGGTCTGTCATGCAATTTGCTTATCGCCGCCACTCCGATCAGGAACCTACTGAGGGCAAGGCCGCGCACCATCCAGTGATCATCGTCGGCGCTGGGCCGGTCGGCCTCTCACTCGCGATCGATTTGGCACAGCGCGGACAAGCCGTCGTCCTGCTTGATGATGCAGATAGGATCGGTGACGGGTCACGGGCGATCTGTTTTTCCAAACGATCGTTGGAATTGTGGGATCGCCTCGGTGTCGCCCAACGGATGGTCGAAAAAGGAATTGTCTGGAAAGTCGGCAAGATATTCGTCAAGGACGAGATGATCTACCGGTTCGATCTGTTGCCCGAAGATGGGCACAAGATGCCGGCTTTCATCAATCTTCAGCAGTACTATGTCGAAGCCTATCTGGTCGACCGCATTCAGGAATTGCCGCTGATCGATCTGCGCTGGCGAAACAAGGTCGTTGGTCTGGAGCAGCACAACGACCACGCCATTGTTGAGATCGAAACTCCGGACGGACGATACAAATTGAATTCTGATTTCGTGATCGCCTGCGATGGCGCGCGATCAGCTTTGCGCGGTTTCGTGGGCGCCGAATTTCCCGGCAAATCCTTCAACAATCAATTTTTGATCGCAGACGTAAAGATGACGGCCGCGTTTCCAACCGAGCGCTGGTTCTGGTTCGACCCTCCATTTCATTCCGGCCAGTCCGCGTTACTTCACCGTCAGCCCGATGACGTGTGGCGCATAGATCTGCAACTTGGCCCAGACGCGGACCCCGCCGTTGAACGGCTACCGGAGAATGTGCGGCCGCGGATCGAACGCATGCTGGGACACAGCGAATTCGAATTCGAATGGATATCGATTTATAAGTTTCAGTGTCGGCGCTTGCAGCGGTTTATTCATGGGCGAGTTATCTTCGCCGGCAATTCCGCTCACCAAGTCTCCCCGTTTGGGGCACGGGGTGCGAATTCCGGGCTCGAGGATGCCGAAAACCTTGCCTGGAAGCTCGCCCTCGTCTTGCGGGGTAAGGCCGCGGTTTCCCTGCTCGATAGCTATGAGAGCGAGCGCAGCGCGGCGGCGGACGAAAATATTCGTGCGTCAACTCGCTCGACAGATTTCATTGCCCCCCATTCAAAACACGAACGGCGGATGCGCCATGCCATGCTTCGACTTGCCAAAGAGGTCGTTTTCGCCAGGCATATGGTGAACGGCGGACGACTATCAACGCCGTCAACGTACAATACGCATTTGTCTACGAGCGACGTAGACACATGGCGTGCCGGCCCGCCTCCGGGCGCGCACATCGTGGATGCGCCATTGACGGCTACGAATGGCGAACGTGTTTATCTTACCGAAGCTTTCAAAGCCGCCGGCGGCAGTTTTGTTCTGCTGAAATCTGGAAACGGATCAGCTCTCAATTCGCCTGATTGTCACTGCATCAGCATTGGACCCAAAGCGCCGCTGCAAGACATATCCGGACTATTTGCGAAGCGCTATGATGCGTCCGATGGGACCGCCTATTTGCTTCGACCAGATGGATACGTCGCGGCACGGTTCAGACATCCCACGTTACCTGCAGTGCAAGCCGCAATCGTGCGGGCAAGCGCGCCAATCGAGGGCACGCCATGACGCTTTCGACGCAGTCCAACTTTCCCGACCCGGACGCCGCTTATCGCTTGGTGGTCGAGGTGCATCGTGGCCTGAGCGATGAGCAGAGTGCGTCGCTCGACACTGCTCTCGTTTTGATTCTTGCCAATCATATCGGGGATGTGGAGGTCCTTCGCGAGGCGGCTTTGTTGGCAAAGCGACGCCTCGGGAATGATCATGCGAGTGCGGGGTTCGAGGAAGAAGGAAAACAAATGAGCGCCAAGGGTTTCGCTTCCACGACCGATATGGCGGAGACGAAAATCACATTCACCGAAATCGGCCCCGACATCTATGCGTTCACCGCACAGGGCGATCCAAATACGGCGGTTATTGTAGGCGATGACGGCTGTATTGTGTTTGACGCGCAGGCGACGCCCGCGACGGCGAACAGCGTCATCGAACGCGTCCGAACGGTAACCGACAAACCCATCAGGTACGTGGTTCTATCGCATTATCATGCGGTGCGCGTACTCGGCGCTTCTGCATATCAAGCACAGGGAATCGTCGCCTCGAAAGAAACTCACAGGCTGATCGAAGAGCGCGGACAACAGGATTGGGATTCCGAATTCGGCCGGTTTCCACGGCTATTCCGTGATGCGGAAAGCATCCCGGGGCTGACGTGGCCGACGCTTACGTTCGAGAGTGAGATGACAATCTATCTCGGCAAGCGCGCTGTGAGGTTGATGCATTTGGGTGCCGGCCACACATCCGGAGATATCGTGGCATGGGTCCCCGATGCGCAAGTGATGTGCTCAGGCGATCTGATCGAATACCATTCCGCTTGCTATTGCGGAGATGCCTATTTGCGTGAATGGCCGATGACATTGAACGAAATTCGCGAATTCAATCCCAGAGCGGTCGTTCCCGGCCGCGGTGACGCACTCAAGGGGCAGTCCATCACACGGGAGGCAATTGCGGTCACACGTGATTTCGTCACCTCATTATATGGCTCGGCAGAGTTGTCCGTCGCCAAAGGGCACGGCCTGAAGGAGACGGTCGCCGCGACACGCGAAATCATGGACCCGAAATTCTCGACCTTCGCCATTTATGAACACTGCCTGCCGTTCAACGTCTCCCGGGCTTTCGATGAGGCATCGGGCATCGACAATCCGGTGATCTGGACGGCGGATCGTGACCGCGAGATCTGGGCAGCCATTCAGGGAAGATAAGGCGATGAACACCAATTTCGCTCCTGTCGCCGTCAATCGCAACAGTGCCAACGTGACGCCGGACTATATGTCGGGCTTTGGCAACAGCTTCGAGACCGAAGCACTGCCGGGCGCATTGCCGATCGGGCGCAATTCACCTCAACGCTGCGCCTACGGATTGTACGCCGAACAATTGTCCGGCTCGCCGTTCACCGCGCCGCGCGGCGCCAACGAACGCTCGTGGCTTTATCGTATCCGCCCCTCGGTTCGTCATTCCGGGCGTTTCTCCAAGGCCGATGCAAAACTCTGGCGCACAGCGCCGTGCCTCGAGCATGACATGCCGATCGCGCAACTACGTTGGGACCCCACGCCAATTCCAGAGGACGAGCTAACTTTCTTGCAGAGCGTGCGAACGATGACCACCGCGGGCGACGCCAACACCCAGGCCGGCATGGCCGCGCATCTGTATCTCATTACGAAATCCATGGTCGATCAGCATTTTTACAATGCCGATGGCGAGATGCTGTTCGTACCGCAGGAGGGTGGCCTGCGCTTCGTCACCGAATTCGGCGTAATTGACACCGAGCCGGGCGAAATTGCCGTCATTCCGCGCGGCGTTAAGTTTCGGGTCGAAATTCCATCTGGCCCCGCGCGCGGCTATCTGTGCGAGAACTACGGCGGCGCATTCACGCTGCCTGAACGGGGCCCCATCGGCGCAAATTGTCTTGCCAATTCACGCGACTTTCTTACCCCGGTCGCCGCTTATGAGGATGGCGACAAGCCAACCGAGTTGTTCGTGAAATGGGGTGGAGCGTTATGGTCCACGGCTCTGCCTCACTCGCCGATTGATGTCGTGGCATGGCACGGCAATTATGCGCCCTATAAGTACGATCTAAGGACGTTCTCACCAATCGGCGCAATCGGCTTTGATCACCCCGATCCATCGATCTTCACCGTGCTGACGTCGCCTTCAGAAATCGCCGGCACAGCGAATATCGATTTCGTGATTTTCCCGGAGCGCTG
>CAVXSV010000015.1:0-61270 GCA_963764445.1 uncultured Alphaproteobacteria bacterium | reverse complement strand
ACGCTGAAAATTGCAACTCGGTGTTTGCCGATGTTGATACATCGAAGGAGCGTTGCTGAAAATTCGCGGTTCTGTCAGGCTCGCCGTATTCATTTTAGACCCACGACCTCGATGTCGTCCTCACTGCCGCGATAAGTCACGGTCTTAATGATTGCATTGAGACCGGGGACGTCGCCGCCGCCCGTTAGGACGGCATCGTTCTCCTACCAGAACTTGATGCAATGTTGGCGCAGCGATCGAGCGGGACAGCGTAATGAGCAATAAATTCGTGCTTCTGCTGTTGGCACTTAATGGACATGATTTCGCTCCCCGCCGATGCCCCGTGCGAGTCATAAGGTTCGCCTAATCCCGCGTGTCCGCATCATCCGAACACCCGCCAGGCCGTCCGCCATTCCTAATGCAAGCCCGATAGCTCCACGGCACAACGTCGCTGCCCGCCCATATGCCACGGCCCGCGCGCTCCGCTTCTTTCTGAGCGCCAGCATACTTGCCTTTTGAGTATCGAGGCCAATCGAACGCGAGGCCATTGCGCACAAGCCACATAGCAATGTCTTCGCCATCAATCGAGCAGACCGCCACAACTCTCGCGTATTGATCCCGGCCGACGCCTTCACAGCTTACGGACCTACCCGCGATATGCTCATCAAGTGCGTTCGCTGATTTGGCACCGCAGCGATATTGCAAGCTGTCATCACCCCGACAGAGCTGATCAAGACTCGGGTGCGTCTATGCCTGATAGGCGAATGCGCCGCCCGTGGATTTCGAGCGTGTCGCGTCTATGACGCTGGCCTGTCCGATCAGGCTTTGCGCGGGCGGCGGTCGCGGCCCGCATCGAAATGAGGGCGGCTAGGAGCAATCGTGCCATTGGGTCAATATCCTTTGGTCTTGCGCCCGGGGTAATCATCTCTGTGAGCATTGTCACAGCAACAAATGATCGCGGCTGTCATGCTCCGCCTCACGATGGATGCGTAAATGTTCATCGCAGCAAGGAGAAACGAATATGATCCGCGAGTTGAGTGAATCCGATATTGATGAAGTTTCCGGCGGCCTGCAGGCCGGTTACAAATTCTGTTGGGATGGTCCGGCAGGGACCGGTGTGTACCCTTCATACACCGATTGCGGCCCGGGACCGACGAATAGACAGGTCTACGGCGCTTTCTTCGACGGCTTCAATAAGACGTCCGGTCAGCCGCCGATTTGATGACACAACTAACTTCCCGGACCTCAGCGAATCCATTGCCTTGATGTTCGTCTTGGCGATGGATCGCTTAGGCTTGAGTTGGAACCAGAACGCGAAGAAGCGACAGCCTCACGTGGCGGATCAGGCTGACCGGGTGCGGAATATCACGACCACAAACAGCACCATCGCCAGCACCACGACCAGCGAACCGATAATGGGCGCTGCGATATAGGCCTTGCCCGGCGCAAGGACAAAGTTCTGCTGAATCCCCATTGTGATGCCGGCAATCATACCCGCCAGCAGAATCACCACACTTACGCACATCATCAATGACCCGATCATCGTCCTCTTTCCTAATTGATGTCTGACTGTATGGGCAAACCAGCGTAGAGATTTAGCACCGCGTCTTTAACTTACCTCCTCGCCGGTCGCCGTCAAAACCTAAACATATCTGGCGGCTCGCGAAGTGGCGGCAAGCCTTTCGGCCGATCTGGATAAATGAACTCTTCGTCGCGAAGCCATCGCCCGTCGAAGCGGTCCCAAAATTGAATCGCGTCTAGCTGCACGGCGAACTCGTAAATGCACCATGTGGCGTCTCTGGGCGTGAGCTGCGCCGATAACTCCGAGGGCACCTAGGGTCGGGACCCATAAAGCGATTCCTTCTGCGCTGAATTTGTGATTCACGGTCTCCGACAGGAGGCCCCTCATGAGTCGCGATTACTTTTGGCTAACGAAGGATCAGTTCGCTCGGCTTGAGCCGCTTCTGCCTAACGATACGCGCGGCAAGCCACGGGTCGATGATCGGCGGGTCATCAGTGGCATCATCCAGGTGCTGAAGTCCGGTGGGCGCTGGATCGATGCGCCGGAGGTCTATGGTCCGCGCAAAACACTCTACAATCGCTTCGTCCGCTGGGCAGCGAAGGGCGTATGGGTAGACATATTCCACGCACTCGCAACGGCCGGCGGCCCTCCTGCGCAGGTCCTGATCGATAGCTCGGCCGTGAAGGCGCATCGATGCGCATCTGGCGGCAAAGGGGGGAACATCAGCAGGCCATCGGCCGATCGCGCGGCGGGCGGACCACGGAGATCCATGCTCTGACCGACGCCGAGTGTCGTCCCGTCGCGTTCTTGCTGACCGGGGGTCAGATAGCCGATTGCACCGCCGGAGCGGTTCTGCTCGAAGAGATGCCACGTTCCGCGATCCTGCACGGCGACAAGGGTTATGACAGCGATGCCATCCGCCGACAGGTCGAGGGAAAGGGTGCGATGCCGAACATCCCGCCCAAGGCGAACCGACGCTGGAAGAATTGCTTCTCGCCCGTCCTCTATCGAAGCCGCAACGCCATCGAGCGCATGTTCTGTCGCCTGAAGGACTTCCGTCGCATCGCCACCAGATACGACCGTCTCGCAATCAATTTCCTCGCAGCCGTCTGCATCGCTGCGGCGGTCAGTTACTGGTTATAAGTCCAGACCCTAATTCGAGGTTTGCGGCCGAATCTATTTTCTTGAAATTTCGCGGCTTCGGCCGGATAATTGATCAAGGTCCTTGGCTATTAGCAATCCGAGGAGGACGATCATGGCAATCCAGATCGTGATGGACCGCACCGGCGACAGCCGGCACTCTTTCAACCCGAATGACGCACAGGAGCTCGCCGAGGCGGAGCAGCGGTTTTGCGAGCTGACGAAGGTCGGCTTCACCGCCGCGGTCCGGACCGGTGCGGGTCAGGTCTCGCAAATCCGATCGTTCGACCCGAACGCGGAAGAGAGCGTATTCTTCCCCAGGCTGGTCGGCGGGTAAAGTGGTCAGCGCTATGTCGCGCCTTACGCGCCCTCTGGCAGGCGAACGCTCGCGTATGAGAGCTGTAAGGGCGCTTTTCATCAGATTCGGAGCCGAGCGAACGCCGGAAGGCCGATCCTTGCGGCTTCTGCGGGAGTGGCTATCGCCGGTGCAACGGACGCAGTTCGCGAAAAAGGGATATTTCGAAGTCGTCGGTGGCGACACGGGCAAGCAGTACAGGATTTATCCCGGCACCATGTCGAACGTCTGCGAGATCGACGAAAAAGGCCGGCCGAGGTTCGGCCTGTGTTTCCGGACGATGGGCGAGCTGCCGATCGGAGACGTGATGCTCGCCCAGAAAATCGGATTGGAAAACTGCGAGAGCAGCGTTCTCGCGGTGGCCAGAAGGTTCGTTCCCAGCGGCTTCATGTTCCGGCGAGGCAGGCTTCTCGGCTGAGAGCAGTCTGATTTTCGCGCTCCTCCGCAGACTACGGCGGGCGGGTAGCTCTATTGACACGTCAGCCAGACAGACAGGGCCAAGACCGCGATGACGGCAAGAGCGATTCCGCTTCTGGCACTTTTGAGACCTTACTCACTGGCCGTGACCACGGGAGATCATAAGTAGCGCCGCAGACGGCCAAAGTGTCACGATTGATCCATACCGGGAATCGGCCTCCGGGTAATGGTACGTCTGGTCGTGTCCAATCCCGGCGCGTCGGCTCTTTTGCATAGCAGAACAATGCCTAGGATATAGCAGAACAATGCCTAGGATAATGTCTTCGCGCTTAGCGGGTTACGACGATGCAATTCCGCGTAAGAAAGGCTGCCCACGTCTTGGAACGCATTGGGCTTGCGATGGCTGGAGCGGCATGCGGACTGTTTGTTGCCGTCCACGTGGGGTCTAGCATCGCGGCACTCACTTCTCAGGTTTTTCTGGTCGTCATGATGATGGGTGGCGCAATTGGGTTCTACTTGGGAATTGATACTCCGCCTCTGTTTTTTCACGGACCAAATGGCGGGCCTTCAGAAGGCGGCTCCGGTCGAAAGATTGATACCGCAGAATTTCTCAGCGCCGTAGGCACATTTCTCGCTACATTGACGGCTTTTGTATCGGTCGGTGTGATTGTGCTTCGTGAAAATCCACACATCTTTTGGACAATAATTACAATGCTGGGATGGGTAGTTGGTCTGATGATGCAAATCATTGCCGGAGCAGTTGCACGCACTCGCACATGATATGCCGTCCTTTTTTTGGCGCAGATTTCATGCGAACCGGTCCGTGACGACACGTGGGGAGGTCAACATCCACAGGGAAAATGTCAGGCCACCGGTGGCGACATCGCGCCGGGAGGGGCCAGGTTGGTCCATGCCCTACTGATGAGGCCCATAGGCCGCTCCCAGCGTGTTGTTCGCTAAGAGCCGCTACGCTGGAGCCCGAACAGATGCAGCAGCGGTTAGTGCGGCAGTTCTACCCGGTGGCGTCATTCAAGAACCTCCAAAGTTTCACGGCCAACGCAGTGCGCTCGTCGGCCTGCTGCCCTTCATGAGGACAGACTTGAGACCTGAGTATCGGAAGCCTATCTGTCAAGACGGTCGCCAAGTTTCCAGGGCGCTAGTTTGCTATGCCAACGTATGGACGATCACCGGCCGGCCACCGCGAATGGCGGCGTACATGAGACCTCCTTCATCGGCGAGGCTGCCCAAGATCGCGACTGCGGCGATCATTCATCACACCCGGGCGGGGCGAGCAGTAGGATGCCCCACGCTGAATATTACGCCATCCAGCATAACCAAACATCAAGGCCAAAAGCGATCTTTCGTGATGGCACGTCTGCTCGTGGCACTTTTCGGACCTACGCGCTTGATCTGACCATGTCCGCTCGCGGTGTTCGAGCGGACATCGCCAATATCGGTGCCGACTTCCGCAAATGACCCAACTGAGACATCGAACCTAATCGCGTCTGAGCCCGGTTGGGTGCCATTTCCCTCCCGCCGGCCGGCGCAAAGTGCTAGGCTTTTAGTATTGCAGAAGGCCCTACGCGTTCCTGGAGGAGAAGCCGGGGGTGAGGCATACGGCCGAAATCGAAAAGCTCCGGCAGATGCTGAAGGACAGGACGGGGCGCCGGCCGCGGGCGAAGAGCCGATGCTGCCGGTGCCGGCGGAGCGCTTCTTGCCCAACCCGTGCGCACCAATTTACCGACTTAGCCCGATGACAAGCCCCTCCAATGCCCGCTTCACAACAAACAAAGGAGGATACCTATGAAGTACATGATCACCTGGAGCGAACGTTCGCAAGGATCGCCCATCGAGTACGAGAATGCTCAGAAGCGGATTCTGGAGGTCTTCACTCAATGGAAAGCGCCCGACAACTTCAAGATCGAGATGTTCGTCATACGAGTGGGGGACTGGGGCGGGTATATGCTGCTGGATTGCGACGATCCGTTGGCGGTTCACAAGTTCTGCTCGATGCTACCTGCCTTTGTATTCGAAGCGCGGCCAGTTGTTCCTGTCATGGACGCCGTCCGGGTCGAGCTTGAAGCAATTGCCTTTCGTGACGAGCTCAAAGGCAAGTAACAGCACCACACCGGAAGACTGCAGGATCGCGAGCGCTCCACTGCTCGCTCCACGCCGACGAAGCGGCCGAGCGAAGTGGCTGCCAAATGTCGCCCATTGGCACTTTTTAGACATGAGCCATGTCCGGCTTCAGTCCGTTATGCGCACCAAAGCGGACGTCCGCCGTTTGCTCCAAGTTTATGGGTTCACGCCCTCGATAGCAGATGGCGTTGATAGGCAAATAAAAAGGCGCGGTGGCCCTGCGCCTTTGCCTGATCGATGCGGGGTCGTCTCAATCGCTCAGCAATCCCCGCTGCTCGGCCTCCAGATCGCGCAAGTATCGCTCCATCTCGGAGCGCACCTGACCGGCAATCGCACGCGGATCATCGCCGCCCAAGATGTTGATGGTCGGATTGAGGCTATAGGTCCGCGCTGACGATGTGGACGAGCTACCAGCGACCGCCGCTGAGCCATCAGCGGTCAAGCTGCGCAGCCTGGTGTTCGTCTGTAGGAATGTACGGACTTGCGAGACATCCTTTCTCTTGAGCTAAGGCAGGAAGGATGATCGGGATGCACAAGTTCAGGCGCGATGTGGACCATAAGCTGCGGGTGCTCCAACACGCTGACAAGATTGGCGATGTCGGCAAGGCTTGCCGATATTTGGGCGTTGGGCGGGCCAGCTTCTATCGCTGGCGAACTGCCTATCGGCAGCATGGCCTGGCGGGCCTCGAAAACCGCAAGACAGCTCCGAAGAATCCTGCCAACCGAACGGCTCCAGAGATCGTCGAGAAGGTGCTGTATCTGCGGAAAACCTACCGCCTGGGGCCAATACGCATCGTCTGGTATCTGGCGCGCTATCACGCCATCACCATCTCCGATGCAGGCGTGTATCGCATTCTCAGGCGTCATGGCCTCAGCCGGTTGCCCGGCGGCACGCGTGTCCGCAAGATCCACACCCAGCGATATCAGAAACAGGTGCCGGGTCACCAGATCCAGGTCGACGTCAAGTTCTTGAAATTCGAGGGCAAAGACGGAAAGCCCGTGAAGCGCTACCAGTACACGGCTATCGACGATGCCACGCGCATTCGCGCCTTGAAAATCTACGATCGGCACAATCAGTCAAACGCGATCGACTTCATCAATACCATCATCAACAAATTCCCGTTCCGTATCCGCGAGGTGCGAACGGACAATGGCCATGAATTCCAGGCCCAATTCCACTGGCATGTCGAAGACATGGGCATTCGCCATGCCTACATCAAACCAGCTTCGCCTCAGCTGAACGGCAAGGTCGAGCGGTCGCATCGCACTGATCAGCAGGAGTTCTATCAGCTCCTGACATACACCGACGATGTGGACCTTCGAGCAAGGCTCTCCGAATGGAGCAGTTCTACAACCTCTCCCGACCTCACGGTGCATTCAACGGAAAGGCACCTTACGAGGTTCTCCGTGAACGACTATAATCGACCAGCGGATGTCTCATAAGTGCGCCGTCCTTACACGGGGAGGAAGGGCTAGGTGGTCTTAGCCGGTGCGGGCGTTCATTGATCAATCTTGCTTTTCTTCTTCGGTAGTCGGCTGATTGTCAGTCTTACTCGCGTCGTCCGCCTTCTGAGAGACATCCGCAAGCCACTTCCATCCGGCGTATTTGTCGCCGGTCTGCCGAAGGTGAGCGTAACGCTGAAGCGATTGCCAGCTTCGATGTCCACTGACGGCCGCGACCTGCGGGATTGATTTTCCCATCTCAAAAAGCCGCGAAATCCCCTCGTGGCGGAGATCATGAAAGTGCAATCGCTTTTCATCGGGCATCCTATCGGTGGTGATACCGAGCAGTAGGCATGCCCGCGTGAACGCCGCGCCGATTGCGTCGGTCGTGTATGGAAAAATCTGCGGTGCGGTGCGCGGCATCGCCTTCACGATGGCCAAGGCTTCCGGCGGTAGATCGACCCATACATTGTTGCCGATCTTCTGACCGGGGTTTTTCATATCGCGGACCAGGACGCGGGAATGATCTTCGTCGAGGTCTGCAAATTCGATGCGCGTGATTTCTTCCTGCCGCCTAGTTGAGAACAAGGCGAACGGCACGATCAGGTGCATAGGAGTCGAGTGCGGAGCCCGAGCGTGAATCTCGACGAAGTGCTGCATCAGCAAATCGAGTTCGGGGAGGGTAGGGCGGCGGTCGCGCTTGGCGCTCTTGGATGTAATGCCCATGTTGCTCAAAACGGCGTGGGCATCCTTCATTGCCTGATAATCGAGAGGAAGCCGCCACGCCGGGCGCGCCAGCCGAAAGATTGCGCTCAAGTGCGAGATATAATTGCCGACCGTCTGCGGCTTCCGACCAGCCGACAATTCCTCGGCGAACGCGATGATGTCGGTGCTCTTGATGTCGGCGCAATCCAGGTCCGCAATGCTGTAGGTCTTGATGCTCCGCAGCACTTGGGTCTTTGTTCGACCGATTTCCTTCCGCGACATGGCGATGTACTTGTCGATTGCGTCGCCCAACGTGCCCTTGGGTGTTTGTGCGCGCTCAAGTCCACCGGGGGCGGCGATGTCTGCCTCGCGCTTCTTGACCCACGCCTTCGCCAGCGCCTGCCGGTCAAACGTCCGTGACTCCCGGTGTACGATCTGGCCGTCTTTTTTCTTCAGAATCTGTGCAAGAAAGGCGGTCGAGCCGTCTGCACGACGCCGGGGTATGATAGTGCCCATTTTCGGTACGACATGGCCTCTGTTTTGGTACTACATGTTGTACGAAAATGAGAAAATAGTCAATATCAGTCAAAAACGATCTATATATGGTATTTACGATTGATCGTATGAAGGCGATAAGTTGAGATATGACACTGGAAATAAACAAGAAATCAGCTAAAAATTACAAATCAATATTTAGTGTGGCGCCGATGATGGATTGGACCGACCGGCATTGCCGGGTGTTCCACCGCCATCTGACGCGCCGGGCGCGGCTCTACACGGAGATGCTGACCACCGGTGCGATCCTTCACGGCGCGCGCGACCGTCTGCTAGGCTTCAGCGATGTCGAACATCCAGTCGCGCTGCAACTCGGCGGATCGCATCCGAATGATCTCGCAGCGTCCGCGCGCATTGGCGAGGATTTCGGCTACGACGAAATCAATTTGAACGTCGGTTGTCCTTCCGACCGGGTGAAGGATGGTCGCTTCGGAGCCTGCCTGATGGCCGAACCGGCTCTCGTTGCCGAGGGGGTTCATGCCATGAAACGCGCGGTGTCCGTTCCTGTCACCGTCAAATGTCGGATCGGGATCGACGATCAGGATTCGGAGACCGCGCTGGACGCGTTCGCGCGCAAGGTCGTGGCGGCGGGCGCCGATGCGCTCATCGTTCACGCGCGGAAGGCGTGGCTCCAAGGATTATCTCCGAAGGAGAACCGCGATATTCCGCCGCTGGACTATGATAGGGTTTACCGGTTGAAAGCGTCGCTTTCTGATCTGCCCGTGGTCATCAATGGCGGCATCGGCGGAATTTCAGAAGCGAAACAACATCTGGCGCGCGTCGATGGTGTCATGTTGGGCCGCGCCGCCTATCAGGACCCGTGGCGTCTGCTGAAGGTTGATTCCGAACTGTTTGGCGAAGCCGCACCGCATGCCACGATGAAGCTCGCGCTTGAGGCCATGATCCCTTACATTGAAAATCAATTGGCCAGCGGCACACGATTACATTCCATCACCCGGCATTTTGTCGGGGCCTTTCATGGCGTGCCAGGCGCGCGGGCGTTTCGGCGCCATCTCGCCGAGAACGGCGTGAAGGCTGATGCCGGTGTCAACGTCCTGCGAGATGCGATTGCGCTGGTCGACGAGCCAACGGTGCCGTCCATCGCGGCATGACGCGTCGTCCCATACCGGCGGAGCGATGACCGGTCTGATCTAAGGATAGCCATGCAGCATCAATCGGTCCGCACGGACTTCCCAGCTCTCGAGCCGGTTGAGGAAACTCATCCCCAAGAGATTGGTTTTCATCTGGCCGCGCGGGACAACAAGCGCCGGCACGGATCGCTCGACAAGTTTCCCGACAGCAAGGCGGTCGATCGTCAGTCGCGCCGCGCGCGCATGCCCGCCGGCCGTCTCGACATCGACATCGTAGTTCAGCAATTCCAGCGGCAACCCGGCCGCCCTCGCGGTCTCGTAGGTGAGGACGACCGACGTAGCGCCGGTGTCGATGACCATCGATGTTTTCACGCCGTTGATCTTGGCGTGCAAACGTAAAATCGCCACTCTGGGCGCGGGGAACCTGGACGCTGCGTGCAGGCCCCACACTTGCCTTGCGCAGCATGGTCGAGACGAGACCTCCGGCAGCAGATATTCGTGCGGGATCGCCATAGGCGACCACGGCTCCCGCCGTCGCTGCCAGCATTCCAATCACCAGCAGGATACGGCTCACCACGCACCTGTCGGGTTTTCGGTTACGGGTCGGATTTCGCGCGTGCCGCCGGAGCGAGTCTTTCCAAACCTGCCGCCGCCATGCGGGCCGGGAGCGTCGGCCATGATCGCGAGCCGTTCCGCGCTTTCGATCCGGTGCCATCGCGCGATTTCGGGAAGCGTGCGGCCGCAGCCATAACAGAGGCTGGTTTTGGGATCGATCATGCAAACAGCTGTGCACGGCGTTTCGATGCTCATTCAAGATTATGACGATCATTCGTTCGTTTTCGCAAGCCTCGGCCAGAGTCCGATTCAACCGCGTTGAATCGGACTCTGGCCTTATCCTCTTGATTGAGCATGATCTTATCCGAAAACCGGTTTCCACTTTTCGGGATCATGCTCTAAAGACCCGTTCCGGCATTCATGATCGGCTTGTTCCGCAGGCGGCGTCTCGCATCCGCTGCCGGATCGGCCGTTTGTGCGGGCTGAAGCGGCGGAGCTTCCTCCGCCATCGGCGCCAGAGCGGACATCACGCGCTCCGGCGGAAAGGTGACGATGACCTCGGTGCCGATACGAAGCTTGGACCGCAGAGTAAACGTGCCGCCGTGCATGTCGATCAGGCTCTTTGCAATCGGCAATCCGAGTCCCGCGCCTTGCTCGGCGGATTTGATCGAATTCGATCCCTGGCCGAACGACGCGAGCACGATCGGGATTTCGTCTTCCGCGATGCCGGAGCCGTTGTCCTTGACGCTGAGGTATTGCCCGCCGGAGGCGGTCCATCCGACCTTCAACCAGATCTTCCCGCCCTGTGGTGTGAATTTGATCGAATTCGACAACAGATTGAGAACGATCTGGCGCGTGGCACGCTCGTCGCCCCAGAATTCGCGGCATACCCTGTTCGAACACTTCATGGATGGTGATGCCGCGGCTGGAGGCCCGCAGTTTCAGCAGGTGATGACAGTCAGCGACGACATGGACCAGAGACACCGCTTCCTCATTGAGTTCGTAACGGCCGGCCTCGATCCGCGACAGGTCGAGGATTTCGTTGATGAGGTTCAGCAGATGAACGCCGGAATTATGAATGTCGGCCGAATAGCTCTTGTAGACCGCGACCGCATGCTCGCCGAAAATCTCGCTCTTCATCACTTCGGAAAATCCGAGAATGGCGTTCAGCGGCGTCCGCAGTTCGTGACTCATTTGAGCGAGAAATCGTGATTTTGCGACGTTGGCCAATTCCGCGCGATGTCGCGCTTCATCTGAAATGGCCTTGGCCTGCTCAAGTTCGCCGATCAGGGCGTCCTTTTCTGCGCGCGCTTCGAGTGTCGCCAGCGTCGTGGAATGCAGGCGATGCGCGAGCAATGCGAAGTAACCCTCGGCAGCCAACGCGAGAACGGCGAGAATGTAGTTATTGAAGGTGCCGCTGATCGCAAACTTCAGCGCGATCGCTGAAGTCACGGGAGCAGTTGCGGCAAGTGCGGCAATGGGGAGACTGGCGGAGAGCATGCTCGATACCGCCACGACAAGCAGCATCAGGAACATCATCACGGTATTAGCGACTGTATCTGAGCCGGCGGGATAAATCAGGATCGTCATCCAGCACATGCCGTACAGCAGATCGAGCAGGATGAAACGCGCGCGCCATTTGCGCGTGCTGTTGGGGGACGATGGCTCCTTGAGGTATTTGTTGCAGTTGTAGATGGTTACGGCGTGGATGCAGAGCATTCCGAACGTCCATGCCATCGCCGCGGCAGGCTCCGTCCAGAAAGCGAACAGGATGCCGGTCGCGACCACAAGCAGCATCACGACGAACGATGCCGACAGTCGCGTTTGCGCATACTGCCGGATCAGTTCGTGATCGAATGCCGGGCGGGTTCCGCTTGTCGAGGTCAGCCGGTCCCGCGCTTCGCGGACCCGCTGCGTGGCGGCGCGGCGATTACGTGCGGAGGGTACAATCGCGGGGGCGACCGGAAGCTGGACGACTTCAGGTTTATCGGCGGGGGTACTCATCAAACAAACACAAATCCTGCACGCGGCCGCGCGAGCCTTTACTCGTCTAACTCTGGCGCTAAATCATTAAGGGCTGCCTTAAAGAGCAAGATATTCCGGTTAACAGGAGGTTAAATCTCGCAGCGCATGCGGCGTTAAACGGCCGGCGTACGGCCATCGCGCAGGCGTTAACGTTCGAGCCGCGCCAGAAGACTGGATGTATCCCACCGGCGGCCACCCATTGTCTCGACTTCCGAGTAAAAGGCGTCCACCAGGCTTGTGACCGGAAGGCTGGCGCCGTTGCGGCGGGCTTCGGAGATGCAGATCGAAAGGTCCTTGCGCATCCATTCGACGGCAAAGCCGAAATCAAACTTGCCTTCGCTCATCGTCTTGTAGCGGTTTTCCATCTGCCACGACTGCGCGGCACCCTTCGATATGGTGTCGATCACGGCATTAACGTCGAGTCCCGCCTTCTTCGCGAAGTGGATGCCCTCGGCCAGCCCCTCCACGAGGCCGGCAATGCAGATCTGATTGACCATTTTGGTCAACTGACCCGCGCCGGCCGGGCCAAGCAGTTTGCACATCCTGGCATACGCCGCGATAATTGGTTCAGCGGCGGCGTAAGCGTCCTGAGCGCCGCCGCACATCACGGTGAGAACGCCGTTTTCGGCGCCGGCCTGACCCCCGGAGACCGGCGCGTCGACAAAACTGAAGCCGCGCTTGTTCGCCTCGGCATCGAGTTCGCGGGCGACCTGGGCGGAGGCCGTCGTATGATCCACAAATGTTGCGCCGGATTTCATTCCAGCAAAGGCGCCGTCGGGGCCGATCGTGATCGCGCGCAAATCATCGTCGTTGCCGACGCAGGCCATCACGAAGTCCTGACCTTCGGCCGCTGCTTTCGGTGTCGCCGCCGTTTTCCCGCCGAATTTCTCGGTCCATGCCTTGGCTTTGGTTGACGTTCGATTGAACACCGTCACCTCGTGGCCGCCTTTTGCGATGAGATGTCCTGCCATGGGGAAGCCCATGACGCCGAGGCCGAGAAATGCAACTTTAGCCATGTCAGAAACCTTGTTTGAAATCCTGGGTTTTCGTCGCCATCGCCGTTGGACGAGAGCTTTTGCTATGAGAGGCTCGTATCCGCAAAGTCGCGAAAAAGATCTCGCCAACTGTGCGGCCACCCTCAGCATAGCCCTTGAAGCTGTAGCGGCAAAGGCCCGAGAATCGTGGAATAAGTCCGGACGCAATGGCAATGTGATCGGACAGTACAGGGTTGCTGCCGGCCGAATTCCAACATCTTTCAAAACGCGTTAGAGTTGAATGGGGCAGTCGATTTGCCGATCGGTTTGCCAGTCAGGCAAAGGGAGTGGTGCTGCATGAGCGTAGGTATGCTCGATCATTTCAATATCCGGACCCGCAAGCTTGTCGAGACGGTGCGCTTCTATGAGGACCTACTCGGTCTGACCAACGGCGATCGGCCGAACTTCGCGTTTCCGGGTGCGTGGCTCTATAGCGAGGGGAAGCCGGTGGTTCACCTCGTCGACATTTCGCCGACCTCGGAGCCGCAAAAGCCGGATTCCGGCGTTGTTCATCATATCGCCTTCGCAAGCCGCGATTTCAGCGGCATGAAGCAGCGTCTTCAGTCACAAGGATTTGCTTTCGAAACTCGCGAAGTCCCCGGCCGAGACACCTGGCAAATCTTCGTCCGCGACCCGAACGGCGTGATGCTCGAACTCAACTATGATGCTGCGGCTGAGCGGAGTTGACCGGGGTCAGCCTGGTAGCCATGTTGAGCGTGTTTCGAAGCGGATTTGCGGCGACTCTGGAGAGACGACTTGAGTGAAATACGGCAACAAGTTCTCGATCGTCTGGCCGGTGTCCTCTCACCCCGCGGCATAGGATTGACCGGCGCCGACGTTCTGTCGGAGATCGTTGTCAACGGCGACAAGGTGTTTTTCTCTATCAGCGTCGAGGCGTCAGAGATCCGGGCATGGGAGGAGGTTCGCGCCCACGCCGAAGCGGCCGTGCGCGCGATCCCGGGAGTGTCGGTTGCGATGGTCGCTTTGACCGCCGAACACCAGCCGGGCAGCTCCGCCGTAAGTTCGCCGCCACGGTCGGCGCGGGGGATTCCGCCGGTCTCGACACATCGGTCGCCGCAAAATCCGGCGGCAGGTTCGCCGATGGCGCGACAGGCCGATATTCCCGGAGTTGCCGCCGTCGTTGCCGTTGCCTCCGGCAAGGGCGGCGTCGGCAAGTCGACCACCGCGCTCAATCTCGCGCTGGGCCTCCGCGATCTCGGCCTGCGCGTCGGTCTGCTCGATGCCGATATCTATGGGCCCTCGATACCGCGACTGACCGGAATTCGGGAAAAGCCGCATTTGAACGACGACAAGAAGATGGTCCCGATCGGGCGTTTTGGCCTCGCGATCATGTCGGTCGGCTTTCTGGTCGAGGAAGAAAGTGCGATGATCTGGCGCGGTCCGATGGTGACGTCCGCGATCAAGCAGATGCTGCGGGATGTCGCCTGGGGCGAGCTCGATGTTCTGGTCGTGGACATGCCGCCGGGGACCGGCGATGCGCAACTGACGCTGGCGCAGACCGTGCCGCTCAAGGGCGCCGTCATCGTTTCGACGCCGCAGGATTTGTCGCTGATCGACGCACGGCGCGGGCTTGCCATGTTCAGAAAAGTCGACGTGCCGGTTCTCGGCATTGTCGAAAACATGAGCTTTTTTCAGTGTCCGCATTGCGGGACGCGAAGCGATATTTTTGGTCATGGCGGCGCGCGACAAGAGGCGGAACGGCTAGGGGTGCCGTTTCTGGGCGAAATCCCGCTTCACATGTTGATTCGCGAGACCTCCGATTCGGGTAATCCGGTGGTGGAGAGCGAGCCCGACGGACCGCATGCGGCGATCTATCGCGCCATTGCCGGACGTATACGTGACCAGCTCCAGGGTGCGACCGCCGCAGCCTAGAGCCGCGTTCCGCAAGGCCGCCAACCGATTGATTTATGGACTTTCGGAGGGGACGCCATGCGTTTTCAGCGGCCGCAGAGTGGACTACGGTGGCGATTGAAACCGAGCGCGGCTGCGACCGCCCGCGGGAATCAAAAGAACATCCTCATAAGGAGTGTCTGAATGAAGCGTCGTGATTTTTTGAAGGTTTCAACCGCCGGCGCCGCTGTTGCGGCTGTAGCCTCGCCGGCCATCGCGCAATCGGCGCCTGAAATCAAATGGCGCATGACGTCGAGCTTTCCGAAATCGCTCGACACGATTTATGGCGCCGCCGACTTTTTTGCGAAGCAAGTTGCGGAAATGACCGACAACAAGTTTCAGATTCAGCTTTTTGCGGCTGGTGAGATTGTTCCGGGATTGCAGGCGCTCGATGCGACCTCCAACGGCACGGTCGAGATGAGTCACACGGTGTCGTACTACTACGTCGGAAAAGATCCGACGTTCGCGGTTTTCGCCTCTGTGCCGTTCGGTCTGAATGCGCGCCAGCAGAATTCGTGGCTCTATCAGGGCGGCGGCAACGAACTCGCCAATGAATTCTTCAAGCAACACGGTGTGATCGGTATTCCTTGCGGCAACACCGGAACGCAGATGGGGGGCTGGTTCCGTAAGGAAATCAAGACCGTTTCTGACCTGTCGGGAACGAAAATGCGCATCGGCGGTATCGCCGGTCAGGTCCTGCAAAAGGTCGGTGTCGTGCCGCAGCAACTCGCCGGTGGCGATATCTATCCGTCGCTTGAAAAGGGTACTATCGACGCTGCCGAATGGGTCGGTCCCTATGACGACGAAAAGCTCGGCTTTCAGAAGGTGGCCAAATATTATTACTATCCGGGCTTCTGGGAGGGCGGTCCCACCGTCCACGCTTTCACTAACCTGGAAAAGTGGAATTCGCTGCCGAAAAACTATCAGGCTGTACTCATCAACGCGGCGGCAAATGCCAATAC
Organism: uncultured Alphaproteobacteria bacterium; assembly: GCA_963764445.1. Classification (GTDB taxonomy): domain Bacteria; phylum Pseudomonadota; class Alphaproteobacteria; order Rhizobiales; family Xanthobacteraceae; genus Nitrobacter. The sequence continues at coordinate 45,437 of CAVXSV010000015.1, read as the reverse complement.
GTGGATGACGGCCCGTTACGACATGCAGAATCCGGGGGCGCTCAAGCGTCTTGTCGCTGGCGGCACGCAGCTTCGTCCATTCAGTAACGAAATTCTCGACGCTTGTCTGAAAGCGACCAACGAGTTGTGGGGCGAAATCTCCGCGAAGAACGCAAACTTCAAGAAGGCCATTGATGCCATGCAGGCTTATCGCTCTGACGAGTACCTGTGGTGGCAGGTGGCGGAATACACTTACGACAGCTTCATGATCCGTTCGCGCACGCGCGGCTGATTACGCTTATGTGGTAGACGGCAGGTCAAAGCCCGGCTTTCGCAAGAAGGCCGGGTTTTTTTGTCGTGGTATCCGGCATCGCCGCGTGAGTGCCGCGGTCAGTGTTTTTGAGGATCCGGCGGAGGACCGAAGTCGAGAGGCGGCAAGTCGATTTGCGGCACGTCGATTTTGATGGAGTTCAGATCGACGTTGAGGGGCTTGTCAAGCAAGCCGGTTACCGTGACCGGGAAGGCGATGACCAGGATCACCATAATGATCTGCAGCCCGATCCAAGGCACGGCTCCCCAGTAGATATCAGAACTCTTGACCTCCCTGGGCGCGACACCGCGCAAATAGAATAGTGCGAAACCGAATGGCGGATGCAGGAACGACGTCTGCATATTAACGCACAGCATCACACCGAACCAGATCAGCGCCGCGTCGGGACCAACGGCCGGCGCTAGAATTTTCTGCGCGATCGGAGCAACCATCGGCAGGATGATGAAAGCGATTTCAAAAAAGTCGAGGAAGAAGGCGAGGAAGAAAATAAACAGGTTGATGAAAATCAGAAATCCCCACATGCCGCCCGGCAGAGATGTCAGCAGATGCTCCAGCCACACGCCGCCGGATACACCCATGAAGACGACCGAAAAACACGTCGAGCCGATCAGAATGAACGTCACCATGGTCGTGATGCGCATTGTGGTCTGATAGCCTTGCTTGATCAGATCGCGAAGCTCCGGGATGCGGACGGCTTCGAGACAGATCCAGACCACCGCGAGGTAGGCCAAAGCGAAGGCCAATTTGAAAACCAACCCCTCCGTCATGAAGATTCCGACCATGACGCCAACCCCGCCGGCAATCGCGCCGACCAGGAGAACCTTGCGGCCTGTCGTGCTGAAATCCTTGTTATGGATGGCCGCGAGCACGATCGCGCCGACGGCTCCCATCGCACCGGCTTCTGTCGGCGTCGCGAGGCCGAGCATCATCGTGCCGAGCACGACAAAAATCAGAACAGCCGATGGAATGATGCCGAGCAGACATTTGCGCCACAGCGCCCAGCCTGTCAGCGTGAGGGACTCCTTTGGAACCGGCGGAACGTGATGCGGCTTAAAGATGCCAAGGACGAATGTGTACCCTGCAAAAAGCACAATCTGGAAAATGGACGGCCCCCAGGCGCCGAGATACATGTCGCCTACCGATTTGCCGAGTTGATCGGCCAAAACAATCAGCACCAGTGATGGCGGCACGAGTTGCGTGATGGTGCCGGAGGCGGCGAGCACACCTGTGATATAACGGATGTTGTATCCATACCGCATCATGATCGGCATCGAGATAAGCGCCATGGCGATGACCTGAGCCGCCACCGTGCCCGTGATCGCGCCGAGAATGAATCCGACGAGAATGACCGAGTAACCCAGACCGCCGCGGATCGGACCGAACAGCTGGCCCATCGAGTCGAGCATGTCCTCAGCGAGGCCACAGCGCTCGAGGATTGCGCCCATGAATGTGAAAAATGGAATTGCAAGCAGCAGTTCGTTGGACAGGACGCTGCCGAATATGCGGCCAGGAATGGCCTGAAGAAAATTCAGATCGAAAAAGCCGAGGTGGATGGCAAGAAAGCCAAAGGACAAACCGACCGCGGCGAGCGTGAACGCCACAGGGTACCCGATCAGCATGGCAAGAACCAAGCCGCCGAACATCATCGGCGGCATCATGTCCAGCGTGATCATTGGGTCGGCCTCTCGTACTTCGCATCAATCACCACATAGCCAGCGAGCGCGGCGATACGTTTGATGACTTCCGAGACCCCCTGCAATGCAAGCATGACGAAGCCGGAGGGTACGACAAACTTGATAGGCCATAGGATCAAGCCGCCCGCGTTGCCGGAGGTTTCGCCGACTACATAGGACTGATGGAAGAACGGCCAGGACAGATAGCTGAGGAGGAGGCATGCGGGGATCAGGAAGAAGAGGGTGCACAAGAGATCGAGCCAGATCTGACCGCGTTCGGAGAGCATCAGATAAAGGATCTCGACGCGGACGTGCTCATTGCGCCTGAAGGTGTAGGCCGCGCCGTACATGACCAGAATAGCGAACATGTACCACTGCAGCTCCAGCCAACCGTTCGAGCTGTAGTCGAACGCGTAGCGGATCATGGCGTTTCCAGCGCTCACCAGACAGGCAAGAAGCACCAGAATGTTACATACGTAGCCAATTTTTTCGTTGAGCTGATCGATGGCTGCGCTGAACGCCAGCAGTGGACGCATCGCTTTTCCCCGGTGACTGCCACCGCCTGTGCCGATCGTTGAACGAGTTGCTTTGCTGTCAGGCGATCGGCCCTTTGATCATGCTTCCTCCGGGCGTAGCGGTCCTTTCCAACTCATGGCAAGCATGGAGTAGGCACAGCATTTCAGCACCATGTTTCGCCGTCAATCAGACGTTTGTTGATTTCTAAGGAGAATTTCGAGCGCGAACTCCGCTCCCGGTCAGCGTCCAGCACGATGCTTCGACAGTCCGTTAACGCGGGTAGACGAATTTGGCACCGGTCGCTGGCGAGGCTGTGCTGATGTGCCTGCCGCGACGGTAGCCTTGGGTTCGCCGCATCCGTATCACTGCGCAGCCGCCGCCGATTTTCATGATCCGATAACCATGCGCGTCAAGTAATCGATCCATCTGCAAAGTATTGCGAGGGGCGTATGCATCTACCGCAAGTAATTCTGCTCGTCGGCTCATTGGCCCCCGCGCATCCGCTGAAGACGACTTCACCGCCTCGTTTCGCCTGCGCGGCGGCTTCGATTCCAATCCGCAGTTTTCGACCGGACAGGGCAGCGGCAGCGCTTTCATAGCCACCGACACCGCGTTGGCGGCGGGAATGAAAGCCGAAGGCTACACGCTGGGTGTCGCGGCAGAAGCCAATACGACGCACTACGCGCAGCCGCTGCTGACGCCCGCTCTCGGCGGCAAGGTAAACCTGCGCGGTTCGATTGGTGACGACAATCTCAAGCTGGACTTCACGTCCACCATTGCCGACACCAGTACCTATAATTTGCGCGCGACCGACCTGATCCAGTCGGTCAGGGCCGAGTCCGATACGGCTCGATCAAGCTGTTCGGAACCGCGGAGGGAGGCCGGTCGAGCCTGAACCAGACCAATGCGATTTTCCAGGATTTTCTTCCCGATCCGCAGCAGTACTTGCGGGGCACGCTGATCCCCGGCATCAGTCTCGTCACCGGGAAGTCCGAACTCGGCGCATCCGTGAACCTGTCGGTGCGGCGCTATCTGCAGGAGTTCGATGTGTTCGGCTATCGCCGCGACAACGAGCGAGTTCAGCCGTTTCTGTTCGCGAAATATAACGACGACACCGTTACGGCGTTTGTGTCGGTCTCGCAATTGTACGGGACATGGCACGATCCGGACTTCACTAATGTTAATCGCGTGCTGTTCGATGCAAGTTTGGCTTGGCGCGCAGCGCCTTTTCAAGTTGATCTGACGGCATGGCGTCGCGCGGGCGAAACCACGTTTCCGATTTCGCCGATCACCATCGACACCGCATATTCCGCGAAGGTCTCCTGGAACGCAGAGTCGAAGGTAACGCTGGCGGCTTCGGTCGGCTATGCGGCGTCCGACTATCTGGATTCGCCGTTCCGTGCGCGGACGCTGACTTGCGGCGTCGGCGCCAGCCGCGAGATTGGCGACGACCTGACGCTCGGCATCGATGTCGCCTTTGCAAGGGGCTCGCTGATCTCGGGCGACGACGCGAACGGGCTTGTGGTCACGTCGTCGATCACGAAGCGTTTTTCACCTCTGGCAAAGTCGGCCATTCAAAAAAGTGAGTCCTGGCGCCTAACAGGTGCGGACGAGGTTGCCCCCGTCCGCCCTCCATCAACTTAGTGGCAGCCGCATCCGCCGCCGAGCAATCCGCCGAGCACGTTGCCGCGGCCGAGCACCGCGGCGAGCACGCCACCCTTGCCGGTGGTGACGGCGGTGTTGACGACGAGCGCGCCGCGTCCATCGAGCAGCCCGATCACGCCGCCGCGGCCGGTCAGCACGTTCGCTCCGATACCGATGCCCTGGCCTTTGGCGAATGCGGGCGCGCCGACGAAGGCGGTTGCGATCACGGTGAGAACGAGGATTTTCTTCATGACGTTTCTCCACTGTTGACGTGCGCGGTAGCGCGCACCGGGAGAGCATCGGCCGGTCAAATCATCGGCTCAAGCGATAGTCACAACTAACCTTAAATAACGCAGTTATTTCAAGTATATGTGCGTACCTATACTTAAATACATACCTCGTTTCGTGAGTAAAAAGCCTGCGTGCCTGAGCGAACGCGGTCCGTCCGCGCGCAAAAATTCTATCGCGCAAACCGGCCCTTCCATGCGGGCAATGCGCCGGGAAACGGAAGCGCTGTGGCCTCATAGACGCCGCGTGCGATTGCTCGCGCCACCGTGTTGGCTGCGACCATGCCGAGTTCGGTGAGACCAACGAGCGGATCGATCGGCTTCTCGCCGGTGGCAGCCGCAAACACGACATCGCCATCAAGCGGCGCATGCACCGGATAGATGGCGCGAGCGAAACCGGTCTGCGCCATGATCGCCAGGCGTTTGGCTTGCGGTTTGGTAAGCACGGCGTCGGTCACGACGACGGCGAGCGTGGTGTTTTCGGTGGCTGTTGCCACCGGGCCGCCCTTCAATCGCATCGTTAGCATGTCCGGCGCGAACGACGGCGGCAGGCCGCGTCCGCCATATTCACCGCCGGATTCAAACGGCGCGGCCCAGAACCAGGGGCCATCGCCGACCGTCGCGCTGCCGACCGCATTGACCACCGCAAGTGCCGCCACGCGCACACCGCTCGGCGTAGTGGCCGAAGCCGAGCCCAGACCGCCCTTCAAATTGGCGGTGGTGGTGCCGAGCCCCGCGCCGGCGCTGCCGAGTGCGAAATCATCTCCGGCCGCCGCTGCCGCGGCGTAGCCGAGATCGCGATAGGGCGCGAAACGGCCCCACCGCTTGGTGCCGCCGTTCAAGAGATCGAACACGACGGCACCCGGCACGATAGGGATAACGGCGTCGCGGATCGCGAAGCCGCGCCCCTGCTCGGCGAGCCAGGCTTGAACGCCGCCGCCGGCCTCAATTCCAAAAGCGGAGCCGCCTGAGAGCGCGAGAGCGTCGATCCGCTCCACCGTGTTGATCGGATCGAGCAGGGCGCTATCGCGCGTGCCCGGTCCGCCACCGCGCACGTCCATCGCTGCCACGGCGGGCTTGTCGAAAATCACTGCCGTGACGCCAGAGGCGAGCGCTGTGTCACCGGCATGGCCGACGCGAACGCCCGGGATGTCGGTGAGCAGGTTCTTCATCGATCGACCTCGTTTAGGCTCCCCGGATCGTGACCGCCAGATGACGGCATGGGCGCGCTGCGGTCAACCGTTCACGATTCGATCACAAATGTAACCGGACGGAGACGCAGGTCTTGCGTCCCGGTGGCCTCGCAGGGCAAGTAGCCTCATGATTCACGACGTCTCCATCCCTGCCGCGTTGATCGCGGGCCTCGTCAGTTTCCTGTCGCCCTGCGTCCTGCCGTTGGTGCCGCCCTATTTGATCTATCTCACGGGCGCGACCATCGAACATGTGTCCAACGACGAGACGCCCAAGGCCTCGAAGCGGGCCGTGATGCTGGCCGCATTGACGTTCGTGCTCGGCTTTTCGACAGTGTTCGTCGCGCTCGGCGCCAGCGCCAGTTTCATTGGCGGCCTCATCCGGGCCTGGTCGGCGCAACTGTCGATCGCCGCCGGCATCGTCATCATCCTGATGGGCCTGCACTTCCTGGGGTTGACGCGGATCGGTCTCCTGATGCGCGAGGGACGGCTCACGGCGCCGAAGCCGGTCGGCCTGTGGGGCGCCTATGTGATGGGGCTCGCCTTTGCCTTCGGCTGGACGCCGTGCATCGGGCCGATCCTTGCGGCGATCCTTTCGGTGGCGGCGGCGGAGGCCACTGTCGTGAAGGGGGCGGGGTTGCTTGCGGTGTATTCAGCGGGGCTCGGCATTCCGTTCCTGATTGCGGCTTTCATGGTCGAACAGTTCGCATCGCTGTTCAGTCGCATGAAGCGTCACCTTGATACGGTGGAGCGCGTGATGGGCGTGCTGATGGTGCTGACCGGAATCGCATTTCTCACTGGCACCATTTCGAACGTCAGTATCTGGCTGCTTGAGACGTTTCCGGCGCTGCAGAATTTCGGATGAGTCAACGGCGGTTGTTGAGAGTCGTGATGCCGCGCTAAAGCGCGAAGCGCGTCTTTCGCGCAGAGGGCGCGGTCATCCACATCTTTAGGTCGTTGCAAGTTTAAAGACATGGATGGCCGGGACGACGAAGCCCGGCCATGACAAATGTCTTAGGGTCGAACTGCGTCACTCACGTTCCCTTGCCGGGGTCGACTTCGGCATATCCGCCCTTGTCATCCCATTTGTAGACGACGTAGTCGATCTGCTTGATGTCACCCTTTTCGTCGAACTCCATCTTGCCGATCACGGTATCCCACGCGCCCGCCTTCATCGCTTTCATGACCTTCATGGGGTCTGTCGTGCCAGCCTTGGCGGCCGCCTGTGCCCACACCTGCATCGCCGCATAGGTGTAGAGGGTGTAGCCCTCTGGATCGACGCCCTTGGCCTTGAATCGATCGACGATCATCTTGGCCGTCGGCTTCTTGCGCGGATCGGGACCGAAAGTGAAAAGCGTACCCGCGGCGGCGGGGCCGGTGATCGACGCAAATTCCTTGTCGGCTAGCGCGTCGCCCGCCATCAGAACGGTCTTCATGCCCTGATCGCGCATCTGGCGCACGATCAATCCGGATTCCTGATGATAGCCGCCGACGTAGACCAGATCGATGTTGTCACGCTTCATGCGCGAAACGATCGCGGTGAAGTCCTTGTCACCCTTGTTGTAGGACTCGAACATCTTCTCCTGGATGCCGGCCTTATTGAGCGCCTTCTTGGTTTCGTCGGCGAGACCTTTGCCGTAGGTCGTCTTGTCGTTGAGGATGGCGACGTTCTTGCCCTTGTAGTTTTTCGCGATGTAGTCGGCCGCCACGAAACCTTGCTGATCGTCGCGGCCGCAGACGCGCGCGACGTTCCAGAGCTTGCGCTCGGTGAACAGTGGATTGGTCGAGGCCGGCGTGATCTGCAACACATTGCCATCGGCGTAGGCTTCCGAGGCCGGGATCGACGAGGACGAGCAGTAATGGCCGGCGACGAACGGAATGCCTTGGCTGGCGATCTTTTCCGCTACCGAGCGGGCCTGCTTCGGATCGCAGGCGTCGTCGCCCACGAACAGTGCGAGTTTTTTGCCGAGTACTCCGCCCCCAGCATTCAGATCGGCTATCGCCTGGTCGGCGCCGTTCTTGAGCTGCCGGCCGAATGCTGATTCGCCACCCGTCATCGGGCCGGCCACCGCGATGGTGATGTCCTGCGCAAACGCGGCTGTCGACAGGGCAAGTGACGCCCCCACTACCAGGCCGATGAGCTTCAATAATGCCATACGATGGTCCTCGCGATGATCTTTGACGGAAAGTTCGGCGCATGCCGGGTGACGAACCGGCGGCATTGTCGGCTGAATTGGCGGCGAAGTCATCGGCAATTTGAGGTTGCGCGTCACTCGGCCGCCGTATTCGACCGCGTTTTGCCGCGTCGTCACGGCGAACGCGTGACCACACGTGATTTGAAGAGCCTAGGTTTTCCGGCCGCCTTCCAGATAGGCAGCTCGGACTTCCGGCCGTGCCAGCAATTCCGCGCCGGTTCCGCTCAGTGTGATCAAGCCATTGACCATGACGTAGCCGCGATGCGCCAGCCGCAGCGCATGGTTGGCGTTCTGCTCGACCACCAACACGGTGAGGCCGTCGTCGCGATTGAGCGTACGAATCGCATCGAAGATCTGGCGGGCGATCAGCGGCGCGAGGCCGAGCGACGGCTCGTCCAGCATCAGCAGTCGCGGGCGGCTCATCAGCGCGCGGCCGATAGCCAACATCTGCTGCTCGCCGCCGGACAGCGTGCCACCGCGCTGGGTCAAGCGTTCTTTCAGCCGCGGAAACAGCGCCACCACACGTTCGAGGCTGACCGCGCGATCGCTGTCGCTTGACTCGGTTGCATCGGCGCCCATCTGCAGATTTTCGGCAACGCTCATGCGCGGGAAAATCCGTCGTCCCTCCGGCGACTGCGCGATGCGCATGCGCGCGATCTCGTGAGTCGCTGTGGCGGTGATATCGCGACCGTCGAACTCGATACTGCCGGCTCTGGCGCGAGGCCGGCCGAAAACGGTCATCATCAGCGTCGACTTGCCGGCGCCGTTGGCACCGATCAGTGTCACGATCTCGCCGGGCTTGATGACGAGGTCCACGCCTTTCAGCGCCTCGATCTTGCCGTAGGACGCACGCAGTCCTCGAATTGCGAGCAGGGGTGTGTTTTGCGGCGTGGTCATGTCACGTCCCCAGCCGTGACTTCCTCGCCGTCGTCGGTACCGAGATAGGCCGCAATCACCTTGGGATCGTCGCGGATCGCCTGTGGCGCGCCGTCGGCGATCTTGACGCCGTAGTCCAACACCACGATGTGATCGGAAATTTCCATCACCACCGACATGTCATGCTCGATCAACAGGATCGAAGTGCCGCAATCGGCACGGATCGCCAGCAACAGCTCGTTCAGCGCGGCGCTTTCCCGCGCGTTCAGACCGGCGGCGGGTTCGTCGAGGCAAAGCAGCACAGGTTCGGTGCACATTGCGCGCGCGATTTCGAGCCGGCGCTGGTCGCCGTAGGGAAGGTTGCCCGCGGCATCATCGGCGCGCTCGAGCAGGCCGATCCGGTCGAGCCAGGATCGTGCCCGATCGATAGCGTCCCGTTCCGCCGTGCGCCACGACGGAAAGCCAAGCAGTCCCAGCAATGTGAAGCCCGAGGCGCGCATCAGCGCATTGTGCTGCGCGACCATCAGGTTCTCCAGCGCCGTCATCCCTGGAAACAGGCGGATGTTCTGGAACGTGCGAGCGACTTTCGCCCGCTTGGAAATCCGGAAGTCATTCAGCCGTTCGAGGCGCAGAACCGTACCGTCGACGTGTGCGAGTCGAATCGAACCACCGCTCGGTTTGTAGAATCCGGTGATGCAGTTGAAGACGGTGGTCTTGCCTGCGCCATTCGGCCCGATCAGCGCTGTGATCCTGTTGCGCCGCGCGGTGAAGGACAGGTCGTCGACAGCGACAATGCCGCCAAAGCGCATCGACAGGTGCTCGACGGCAAGGATGTCATCGCCGCCGTTCATCCATGACCTTCCTTGACGAGGTCGGACGAGATCGCGCGGTTATGCTCGAGAAAAACCGTCGGAGCGCGGTGACCGATCAGGCCGCGCGGGCGCCAGATCATCAGCAGCACCATGACGGCGCCGAACACCAGCATGCGGTACTGGTCGAAGCCCCGGAACAGTTCGAAGCCGCCGATCATGGCCAGCGCCGCGAGCGCAACGCCGAGCTGCGAGCCCATGCCGCCCAGCACGACGATGGCAAGCACCAACGCCGATTCCTGGAACGTAAAGGATTCCGGGCTGATGAAGCCTTGACGGGTCGCGAAGAAGGCCCCGGCGAAACCGCCGAACATGGCGCCGGTGGCGAATGCCGTCAATTTCGTGGTGGTGGTGTTGATGCCGAGCGCGCGGCAGGCGACCTCGTCCTCGCGCAGCGCTTCCCAGGCGCGGCCGATGGGGAGGCGGCGGAGGCGGATCGTTACCCAGTTGGTCAACAACGCCAAAGCCAGGATCAGGTAGAACAGGAACACGATGCGATGGGTCGGCGAGAACGGGATTCCGAGTTTTGCCGCAAGTCCGCTTTCGCCCGGCGTCAGCGGAATGCCGAAGAAGGTGGGGCGGGGAATGCCGCTGATGCCGTTCGGGCCGCCGGTCAAACTCTGCCAGTTGATGATGACGAGACGAACGATCTCGCCGAACGCCAGTGTCACGATGGCGAGGTAGTCGCCGCGCAACCGCAACACCGGAAAGCCCAACATCACACCCCAACACGCGGCAAGCAGGCCCGCGAGCGGCAGGCATTCCCAGAAGCCGAGTCCGAATGTGGTGGCCAGTAGCGCGTATGAATAGGCGCCGACGGCGTAGAAGGCGACGTAGCCGAGATCGAGCAAGCCGGCGAGGCCCACCACCACGTTGAGGCCCCATCCAAGCATCACGTAGGTCAGCACGAGGATGGCAAGGTCGAGGATATAGCGCTGGTCGTAGAAAATCACCGGCACGAGCAACGTGAAAATCAGCAGCCCCGGCGCGAGCAGGCGGCGCCCGATGCCGAGGGCTGTCTGGACCGACGGCGGAACGATCCGCACGGTGTCCACCGGCCCCCACCATCGCCGAAGCAGTTCGACGACGATGCTGCCGCCAAACACGATGGCGACCATTGCGGCAAGTTCGCCGAGGCGCGTTGTATAGGTCAGTTGCCCGCTCGGTCCAGGGATCGTGCGGATTCCGATCATCAGCGAAAAAAGAATGAACGCCACGAACGCGCTGATGAAAGCTTTCTTCAGGATAAAGGTGATGCCGAGACTGCGCGCCGCGGGTTGTTGGTTCGAAGCGGGCGCTGTCACGTCCGGGTCCGTCAAACTTTTTCGACTTCAGGCCGGCCGAGCAAACCGGTCGGCATGAAGATCAGCACGACGATCAGAATCGAGAAGGCGGCGACGTCCTTGTATTCCACCGAGAAGTAAGCCGACCAGAAAGTCTCGATCAGCCCAATCGCGAGGCCGCCGAGCATCGCGCCCGGAAGCGAGCCGATGCCGCCGAGTACCGCCGCCGTGAATGCCTTGATGCCCGCGACGAAACCCATGAAGAAATCGACGAGGCCATAATAGAGCAAGTACATGATGCCCGCGACGGCCGCGAGCGCCGCGCCGATCACGAAGGTCATGGAGATGGTGCGGTCGACGTCGACGCCGAGCAGCGCCGCCATGGTCTGGTCCTGTTCGCAAGCGCGCATGTCACGGCCAAGCCGCGTGCGCGACACCAGCCATGTGAAGATCGCCAGCAGCACAACGGTCGTGATCACCACCACGATCTGCACGTTGGACAGCCGGACCACGAAGCCGCCCTGTTCATAAAGGGTGTGACCACCGGTGATGAGAGGCGGAATCGGCTTGACCTGCGCGCCTTGGCTCACCTGCGAAAAGTTCGACAACACGAACGACATGCCGATGGCCGAAAGCATCGGCGCGAGCCGGAACGAATGCCGCAGCGGCCGATAGGCGATGCGCTCGACGGCCCAGCCGTAAACGGCGGTGATGGCCATCGAGACCAGCAGCACGACGAGCAGGATCAGCGGCACCGCGGTGAGGCCCATTGATACCAGGATCAGGAAGGTGATGAGAGCGATGAAGCCGCCGATCATGAAGATGTCGCCGTGGGCGAAATTGATCATGCCGACGATGCCGTAGACCATCGTGTAGCCGATCGCGATCAGGCCGTAGATCGAGCCGAGCACGAGGCCATTGATCAATTGCTGGGCGAAATAATCCATGTGCTGCCGTAATCTGCGTCCCCAACGCGGTCATCAGACGCGGTGATGGCTCCGGCAGCCGGACCGCGCGTCTTGAATCAATGTCTAACAGTGGGAAACGGGGGCGGCAACCGCAGCACTGCGTCCAAGTGCCCGGCGGCGGTGCATTTTCCTCTCGCGCGTTCCGGTTCCGGTTCGCGGTTCGACGGGTTGTCCACAGGGCTGCCGCCCCGATTAAGGTAAACAAAGGGTTTCAATTGCCGCCGCGAGTTTACGGAGGTTACCTCGCCGTCAAGGCCGCCCCAGGTTCAGGACAACGGCGGCACGCAAACAGCGGATGGCGGCATGTCGACGAATTCCTGGCGGATCAGCACGGTCAACGGCGCGTTGCTGGCGCTCTATTTCATTCCGACATGGACCGTTGTGGCCTTCAAGATCATGGTGTCGCCGGTACACGGACTCTATGATCTTCCCAATGTGTCGGTGGCCCTCTTCCTCAGCGATCATCTGCACTTCGCGGCGATAGACCTGGTGCGTTTCGCCTGGCTTCTGGCGCTCGGCAAGATGACGGCCGTCGCGTTCTTCGCGGTGTTCCTGGTGATGACGATGCGCGCATCGATCCGGAAAACCGGCGGCTGCGACGAGGCGCTGGCGATGGCGCTCGGCATCGCCAGCTTCATTACGTTCAGCAGCATGGTGATGGCGTCGTGGGTCGGCGAGGTGGCCGCGATGCGTCTGCACGCGACGGAACTGCTGCTGTTGCTCGGCACGGCGATCCTGATGGCGGTGGAGCCGCCGTTCCAGCGTGATGCGCAGCCGGTGCGGCAATGGCCGCCGGAGCCGGAAATCTATCCCTTCAGCAATCCTAATCTTCGCGCTCATGACTAACGCTGCATCAGGAAGCCGGCCACGGCTTCGGTGAAGGCGTGCGATTGCTCGATATTGGAGATGTGCGCGGCGTCGAGGATGGTCATGCTGGCGCCGGGAATCTGGCTGCGGATGTATTCGCCAGCCGCGACAGGCGTCGTCATATCGTGCCGTCCGGTGATGACAAGCGTGGGGCTCTTGATGCGCGGCAGCAACGCGCGCTGGTCCAGCGTGCTCAACGCTTCGCAGCAGGCGATGTAACCCTCCGGCCGGGGAGTTGCTCAGCATCGCCTTCAATTTCGCCGTGATCTGCGGCTCGCGTTCGCGAAAATCAGCGGTAAGCCAGCCGCCGATCACGGCGTCGGCGACCGCGGCAAGGCCGCCGTCTTTCACTGCCTTGATGCGGTTAGCCCAGTTGGCCGGGTCGGGGAAGTAGCACGCGGTATTGGAGAGAATGATGCGGTCGAAATGCTCCGGCGCGTTCGCGCCGAGCCACTGTCCGACCATGCCGCCCATCGACAATCCGCACCAGTGCGCCTTCGCGATATTGAGGTCGTCCAGAATCGCCAGCACGTCACGGCCGAACCGCTCCATCGAATAGGGGCCCGGTGGCACGCCGGACTTGCCGTGGCCGCGCCGGTCATAGCGCACGACGCGGAACAGTTTTGACAGCGCGGACATCTGCGGTTCCCACATCTGCAGCGTGCAGCCGAGCGAGTTCGACAGCATCAGGGTTGGGCCGCCGTCTCGCCCCTCGACGGAGACATTGAGCAGGCAGCCGTCGGCATCGATCATGGGCATCGGGTATTCTCCGTACAGATGTTCAGACGTCATACGCGGGCTTGACCCGCGTATCCATCAATCTTCACACATACATTACAGAAGAGATGATGGATTGCCGGGTCAAGCCCGGCAATGACAGCGCTGAAATCCCCGGCGACGTTCATTTATTCAGCGCGCGGATGTCGCGCAGATCGTGTCGCGATGCTTATGCCCAGCACTCTCACGACCGCGGTCCTCTTTCTTTTACGACGGCGGTCCCTACTTGAGGGACGATCGTGTCGAACGGGGTGGCAGGCGATCGAGGAGGCAACCGCATGGCGATGATGATGAACGGCGAAGTCCAGTTGGCTGCGCCTCGTGATGTGGTCTGGGCCAGGCTCAACGACCCCGAGGTTTTGAAGGCCTGCATTCCAGGCTGCGAGGAATTGACCAAGACCGATGAGAACGGATTCCAGGCGATCGCCAAGCTGAAGGTCGGTCCCGTATCCGCCCGCTTCAAGGGCAGGGTGACGCTCAGCGATCTCGACCCGCCGAACGGATACAAGATTTCGGGCGAGGGGGAGGGCGGCGTCGCCGGCTTTGCCAAGGGCGCCGCCACAGTGGCGCTGGTCGACCAGGACGGCGGTACCATGCTCAAATACGATGTCGAAGCGCAGGTCGGCGGCAAGCTGGCGCAATTAGGGCAGCGGCTCATCAACGGTTCGGCCAAGAAGCTCGCCGACGAATTTTTCACGAATTTCGCCCAAGCGGTTCAGGGATAGGCCGGTCAAAGGTCTCGTTTTCCATGGCTGGCGCTCCCCCGCATGCGGTTGCTCATTATCGGGATGGCCCCTATCATGTTATATGGCCTGATATGATTTTGAACGACTGTTCTGATGTGCGGCAGTGCAGCCAAAGAGAGTGCTGATGGCCAAGATTTCCCTGATCGTGAACGGCAATCCGACGACCGCCAATATCGACCCACGCACGCTGCTGGTGCAGTTTCTGCGCGAGAACCTGCGTCTCACCGGCACCCATGTCGGATGTGACACCTCGCAATGCGGCGCTTGTGTCGTGCATCTCGACGGCAAGGCGGTGAAGTCCTGCACCACGCTGGCGGTGATGGCCAACGGGCACGAGGTCAGGACCATCGAAGGTCTTGCCGCGGACGGCGCGCCGCTGCATCCGATGCAGGAGGCCTTTCGCGAGCATCACGGTTTGCAATGCGGCTTCTGCACCCCGGGCATGATCATGACCGCGGTCGATATGGTTCATCGCAAGGGCCACGATCTCGACGATCGCACCATTCGCGAGGAACTCGAGGGCAATCTCTGCCGCTGCACCGGCTATCAGAACATCGTCGAATTGATCGCGGCCGGCGCCAGGGCGATGGCGAAATCAGACCCCTCCTGAAGACACGCCCGCAAGGCGAACAGGGATCGCTCATGTACGAATTCAAGTATCATCGTCCGGTAACCGTGCGGCAGGCCGCCAACCTGCTGGTCAAGAACGAGGATGCCAAGCTGATCGCCGGCGGCCACACGCTGGTGCCGGTGATGAAGCAGCGGCTCGCGAGCCCGGCGCATCTGGTCGATCTTACCCACATCGAAGGGCTTGATGGCATCGAGATGAAAGGGCGCTCGCTGGTGATCGGCGCGACTGCGAAGCACGCCGATGTCGCCAGTTCGCCGATCGTGGGCGAGGCGATCCCGGCGCTGGCCGAACTGGCCGGGGTGATCGGCGATCCCGCTGTGCGTCACAGGGGCACCATCGGCGGCTCGCTCGCCAACAACGATCCGACCGCCGATTATCCGGCGGCCTGCCTGGCGCTCGGCGCCACGATCGTGACCAACAAGCGTCGCCTCAAAGCGGAAGAGTTTTTCCAGGGGCTGTTCACGACCGCGCTGGAGAGCGACGAGATCATCACCAAGGTAATGTTTCCGCTGCCGAAGAAGGCGGCGTACCAGAAATTCCGCAACCAGGCCTCGCGCTACGCGCTGGTCGGCGTGTTCGTCGCCAAGCGGCCGTCGGATGTGCGCGTCGCCGTCACTGGTGCCGGCGGCGACGGCGTGTTCCGCGTAACGGCATTCGAAGATGCGTTGAAAAAGAGCTTCAGGTCGAAGTCGATCGAGGGATTGCCAGTGCCGGCCGATGGCCTCAACAGCGACCTGCATGGCAGCGCGGAATATCGGGCGCATCTGATCGGCGTGCTTGCGCGGCGCGCGGTGGATGCCGCGAACGGCAAGGCGTGACATGCGGATACTTGCTGCGTCCGGTCAGGTTTCATCATGACGACGACATCGGCACTGCCCACTTCCGTCGATGCGACGCTCGACCTGCTGGCGAAGCACGGCTATCTCGCCGAGCGGTCACTGGCGACGGTGGTGTTTCTTTCGCTGCGCATGGGACGGCCGCTGTTTCTCGAAGGCGAGGCCGGCGTCGGCAAGACCGAGGTCGCGAAAGTGTTGTCGGCCGCGCTGGGGCGCAAGCTGATCCGGCTGCAATGTTACGAGGGCCTCGATGTCGCATCCGCCGTCTATGAGTGGAACAGTGCCTCGCAGATGATTGCAATCCGGCTGGTGGAAGCGGCCGGCGATACCGATCGCGAGCAGTTGTCCAGCGACATCTTTGCCGAAAAATATTTGATCAAACGGCCGCTGCTTCAGGCACTTGAGCCGGATGTGGCGGGTCCTCCGGTGCTCCTGATCGACGAACTCGACCGTGCCGACGAGGCTTTTGAAGCCTACCTTCTGGAAATCCTCAGCGACTTTCCAGGTCACGATCCCCGAACTCGGCACCGTCAAGGCACCGGCGCCGCCGATCGTCATCGTGACCTCGAACCGGACGCGTGAAATTCACGACGCATTGAAGCGGCGCTGTCTCTATCACTGGGTCGACTATCCTTCCGCCGAGCGCGAGCTGGCGATCGTCAAGTCGCGAGTACCCGGCATTTCCGCGAAACTCTCGCAGCAGGTGGTCGGCTTTGTGCAGGCGCTGCGCAATCAGGACTTCTACAAGAACCCGGGCGTCGCCGAGACCATCGACTGGGCGACGGCGCTGACCGAGCTCGATGCCCGATCGCTGACGTCTCAGGTCGTTGGCGACACCATAGGAGCGCTCTTGAAATACCAGGACGATATTGGGCGGATGCAGGGCGACAGCTTGCACAAGATGCTGAAGGAAGTGACCAGCGGTCAATAGAACGGGAAGTGCATGGCCATCAATCATCTCAATCCCCCGAGCGGCCAGATCGCGGACAACGTCGTCGGCTTTGCGCGCGCGCTCCGCGCCGCCGGCCTTCCGGTCGGACCGGGTGCCGTGATCGACGCGCTGAATGCCTTGCGCGTGATCGACATCGGCAACCGCGCCGACGTCTTCACCACGCTCGAATCGATTTTCGTGACGCGCCACGAACATGCGCTGATATTCGCGCAGGCCTTCCATCTGTTCTTTCGTGTCGTGGAGGATTGGAAAAACATGCTGGATTCGGTCCCGCTACCGGATCAGGCCAGGAAGCCGCCGCCGCCCGCGTCGCGGCGCGTTCACGAGGCGCTGTCGCAGCCGGCGATCGTCAGCGAGCGCGAGACGCCGCAGAAGCAGGAGATTCGGCTTTCCGTCTCCGACCGCGAGGTGCTGCAAAAGAAGGACTTTGCGCAGATGAGCGCGGCCGAGATCGCCGAGGTCACGCAGGCCGTCGCGAAGATGAACCTTCCGCAGGCCGAGCTGCGCACGCGACGCACCCGGCCCGATCATCGGGGACTGCGGCTCGACCTGCGCCGGACGCTGCGCGGCAGCCTGCGTACCGGCGGCGAGATCGTCGATATTCATCGCCTCGGTTTGATCGACAAGCCGGCGCCGATCGTGGCGCTGCTCGATATCTCCGGATCGATGAGCGAATATACCCGAATGTTTCTGCATTTCCTTCATGCCATCACCGATGCGCGCAAGCGCGTCTCGGTCTTTCTGTTCGGGACGCGTTTGACCAATGTCACCCGCGCGCTGCGGACGCGGGATCCGGACGAGGCGCTGGCCGCCTGTTCGTCCGTGGTCCATGACTGGGCCGGCGGAACGCGGATCGCGACCTCGCTGCACAATTTCAACAAGCTGTGGGGCCGCCGCGTGCTCGGGCAGGGCGCCATTGTGCTGCTGATCTCCGACGGGCTGGAGCGCGAGGCCGACTCGAAACTGGCGTTCGAGATGGATCGGCTGCACCGATCTTGCCGCCGGCTGATCTGGCTTAACCCGCTGTTGCGCTATGAAGGCTTCGAACCAAAGGCGCAGGGAATCAAAATGATGCTGCCGCACGTTGACGAATTTCGTCCGGTGCATAATTTGTTATCTATCGAGGGACTAATTGCTGCGCTATCCCCGGCGGTACCGCACCGTCGCGATCCCCTGCGCCCCGCAGCTTGAAAGAGTGGCCGTCATGCTCGATCGTGATGAGGATATTCTGAAAGCGGCCGAAGACTGGCGGAGGGCCGGCCACGGCGTCGCGCTCGCAACCGTCATCGAAACCTGGGGCTCGGCCCCGCGTCCGGCGGGTTCGAGCCTCGTCATCAACGACGACGGCACGTTTCTCGGCTCGGTCTCCGGCGGATGCGTCGAAGGCGCCGTGGTGACCGAGGCGCTGGATGTGATCTCCAGCGGCACGCCTAAAATGCTGGAATTCGGTGTCGCCGACGAGACCGCGTGGACGGTCGGACTGTCCTGCGGCGGCACCATCCGTGTGTTCGTCGAGAAGGTCGGCTAACCGTGAAACTTGCCACGCTTGCAGAGGTCAATACAGAGCGTGCCGCGCGGCGGCCCGTGATCGTGGTGACCGATGTCGGTAACGGCGAACAGCGCATCGTGAAGGCTGCCAACTTCGCTGGCGATCCTCTGCATACGGAACTGGACAAGCGTCTGCGAATGGGCAAGAGCGGGACGGTTGAAGTCGATGGCCGGAAGCTGTTCCTGAACGTCTATGCGCCGACCGCGAAGCTTGTGATCGTCGGTGCGGTTCACATCAGCCAAGCGCTGGCGCCGCTGGCGCGTTCGCTCGGCTACGACGTCACCGTGGTCGATCCGCGCACGGCATTTGCGAGTCCGGAACGGTTTCCCAATGTGCCGTTGATCGCCGAATGGCCCGAGGTCGCACTGCCGCCGCTCAAGGTCGATCACTATACCGCCTTCATCGCGATCACTCACGACCCCAAGATCGACGATCCGGCGCTGCTGCACGCATTTGACCGCGATTGCTTCTATATCGGTGCGTTAGGCTCGCAGAAGACCCACGGCGCGCGCGCCGGCCGCCTGAAAGCACAAGGCGCTTCTGACGCTGATATCGCGCGCATCCATGCGCCGATTGGACTGAAGATCGGCGCGATCTCGCCCTCCGAGATCGCCGTGGCCATCATGGCGGAAATCACGGCGCAGCTGCGGCTGCCGAAAGCGAGCGCGGCATGAAATTTGGCCCCGCCACTCCGGCCGATGCGATCGGCAGTGTCACCGTTCATACGCTCCGTCAGGGCACTTTCGTGCTCAAGAAGGGCACCACCATAGGGCCTTTGGAGGTGGAGGCCCTGAACAGGGCGGGCGTGAAGGACGTCGTCGTGGCCCGCCTCGAGGACGGCGATGTGTCCGAGGATGTGGCGGCGGCGGATGTCGCGAATGCGGTCGCCGGCGATGGCGTCATGGTGGAGCGAGCCTTCACCGGCCGTGCCAACCTGTTCGCGGCGCGCGCCGGCGTGCTGGTAATTAATCGCGCGGCGGTCAACCGCATCAACAATGTCGACGAGGCCATCACGTTTGCGACGCTCTCGGCCCACAAGCCGGTGGTCCAAGGCGAGATGATCGCTACCGTCAAGCTGATTCCGTTCGGCGTCGAAGCGAAGCTGCGTGATGCGGCGGTAGCGGCGGCGGGTCGCGATGTGTTGCGCGTTGCGCCGTACCGCATTAAGCGCGTCGGCATCGTCTCGACCATGCTCCCTGGCCTGGCGCCGAAAGTGATCGACAAGACGTTGCGCGTGACGACCGAACGTCTCGCGCCGACCGGAGCCACGATCATCGCCGAGCGGCGCGTGCCGCACGACGAAGCCGTGCTGTCGGCGGCGATCAAGGACATGCTCGATCTCGGCGCCGAACTTGTCATCGTCTTCGGTGCGTCTGCGATCGCCGACCGCCGCGATGTCATTCCTGCGGCTCTCACGAATGCCGGCGGCGTGGTCGAGCATTTCGGCATGCCTGTCGACCCAGGCAATCTGCTTCTGATCGGAAATGCGCGCGGCGTGCCGGTGCTGGGCGCGCCGGGTTGCGCACGCTCTCCCGTTGAAAACGGGTTCGATTGGGTCCTGATGCGCTTGCTCGCCGGATTGAAGGTCGCGCGGCGCGACCTCACCGGAATGGGGGTGGGCGGTCTGCTGATGGAAATCGTGACGCGGCCACAGCCACGTATTCCGGCGGTGACCGACAGCAACCGTAGTATCGCGGCGGTGATCCTCGCCGCCGGGCGCTCGACCCGCATGGGCGGCCCCAACAAGCTTTTGGCGGAACTGCGCGGCAAGCCGCTGGTCCGCATCGTGACCGAGCAAGTGCTGGCCTCGAAGGCATCAAGCGTTACCGTCGTCACCGGCCATCAGGCCGCGGAGGTCGAGCGCGCGCTGCGGGGGTTGAACGTCACGTTCGTGTATAATCCGGATTTTACCACGGGCCTCGCCAGTTCGGTGAAGGCCGGAATCGGTGCGGTACCGAAAGAGGCTGGCGGCGCCTTGATCTGCCTCGGCGACATGCCGCTGATCGACGCGCGCCTCCTTGATCGGCTGATCGCGGCCTTTGCGCCGGATCGCGGCATGCTGATTGCGGTCCCCGTCAGCGATGGTAGTCGCGGCAATCCCGTGCTGTGGTCGGGACGGTTCTTTGGCGAACTGATGTCGCTCGACGGTGACACCGGCGGGCGCCATCTGATCGCGCTTCATGGCGAGGCCGTGGCGGAAGTCGCGGTTGAAGGTCAGGGTGCGTTCCTCGATATTGATACGCCTCAGGCACTGACGGCGGTGCAACGCGGCTGATCGCCGGCAACCGTTGCGGCTGCCGTCTCCGACTCCGAAGTTCATTCCGCAACTCGTCATCGTGAACGGAGCGATCCAGATAAGGCTGAATTGCTTCGTCGCTTTGCTAGGAGCAAAATTGGCTTTGCACTCTTTCTCGAACTCGCACTGACGAAGTGGTTCAGTTCCAGATCATCCCGGGTCCAGGTCCGTGGAGTTCCGGGCGTGTGATGGAAATTTACTAGCTTGTTCAGACAGATAGGTCCGCATCACAGCGGATTGATGGTTCGTACAAAATCGCGTCTTGAATATGACTGACTGGTCAGTCATATTCAAGACCATGACAACTGCAAAACCCCGACGACGAAAGACGGTTGCGGCGAAATCGGCCAGTGGCCGATCTGCCGCAAGCAAGGCCGGTTCGACGACGTCCACACAGACCGGCAAGACGTCCAAGCCCGCGAACCGCGCGGAACGCGCGGCGGAGCGGCGCACGGCGATCATCGCGGCGGGCCTGGATGAATTCACCACGCGCGGCTTTGCGGCTACCCGCCTCGACGACGTGGCGAAGCGGGCAGGCGTCGCCAAGGGCACGATCTATCTGCACTTCAAGGACAAGGAGGCGCTGTTTCAGGAGTTGGTGAGAACGGCGCTTGTGCCGTTAATCGGAAATCTGATGGCTACGCCAGCAGCAGGTGGATCGGCGCGCGACGTTCTCGAACAATTCGCCGAGACTTTTGTGCGTGACGTTGCGCAGACCAAGCGCGGCGACATCGTTCGCTTGATCATGGCAGAGGGCGCGCGCTTTCCATCTCTCGCCGATTTCTACTATCGCGAAGTCGTTTCGCGCGGCATCGCGGGCATGCGCAAGCTGATCGAATACGGTATCGCACGGGGCGAAATCCGCAATGCGCGTCTTGCCGACTTCCCGCAGATCGTCGTTGCGCCCGCCATGGTTGCTGTGATGTGGCAGGGCCTGTTCGGCCGGCATGCTCCGCTCGACGCCATGGCAATGCTGAAGGTCCATCTCGATCTGATTTTTGGCGAACGGAGAGTTTCATGATCCCGCAGCGCGTCATCGTGCGTGTCAGCGCCGCGTTGGCGCTGGCGGTTCTCGTTGCCGGTTGCGGTCAGAAGCTGCCGCCGGGTTATCAAGGCTGGGTCGAGGCCGACATGATTTTTGTCAGCCCCGATGAGAGTGGCCGCATCATCAAACTGAACACGCGCGAGGGCGACGCTGTCCAGACCGGGGCGGCGCTTTATTCAGTCGACGATGACTTGCAACAGGCCGATCTCAACCAGAACAAGGCGACGCAGGCGAATGCGCAGCAGACGTATGATCGCGCGGCGTCGCTGAGCAGGACCGGTTCCGGTACGCAGGCGAGTCTGGATTCCGCGATCTCGACGCTGCGTGTCGCCGAGGCGCGAGTCAACACCTCGCAGACGCGGCTGTCGCGGCGCAAGGGCTTTGCACCGGTCGCAGGGACCATCCAGCAAATCTATTTTCGCGAAGGCGAGATGGTGCCCGCGCAACGGCCGGTGCTTTCGATCATGCCGCCGGGCAACATGAAGATCCGGTTTTTTGTACCCGAGCCAGATTTGCCGAAACTCAGGATCGGGCAAGACGTCCGCATCACCTGCGACAACTGTGCGCCCGATCTGACGGCAAAGATTTATTTCATCGCCACCCAGGCCGAATACACGCCGCCGGTGATCTACAGCCTCGAGGAGCGCAACAAGCTGGTGTTCCTGATTCAGGCGCGACCCAACAGGCCGGACAGTGTCCGCGTCGGGCAGCCGATCACTGTTCAGCTCGACGCCGCGACGCATTGAGGGCGCACCATGAACCAGGCAGCCGTGAAAGCATCCGACGTCGCAATCAAGGTTTCCGGCCTGTCGAAGTCGTTCAACGGCCGCGAGGTCGTGCACGATCTGTCCATGCAGGTGAAGCGCGGAATGATCTATGGCTTTCTCGGTCCCAACGGTTCCGGCAAGACCACCACCATCCGCATGCTTTGCGGGCTACTGACGCCGGACAGCGGCGAGGGCACTTGCCTCGGCTACGACATCCGCCGCGACGCCGACAAGATCAAGCGCAGGGTCGGCTACATGACCCAGCGCTTCAGCCTGTATCAGGACCTGTCGGTGCGCGAGAATCTGGAGTTCGTCGCGCGGCTCTATGGCGTGCGCGATGCGCCGGGCGCGGCGCGTGCGATGATCAAGCGGCTCGGTCTCAACGGCCGGGAGGAGCAGCTTGCCGGCGAGTTGTCCGGCGGTTGGAAGCAGCGCCTCGCGCTGGGCGCCTGTACGCTGCCGAACCCGCAACTCTTGCTGTTGGACGAGCCGACCGCCGGCGTCGATCCCAAGGCGCGGCGTGAATTCTGGAATGAGATTCATGCGCTGGCCGCGGACGGCCTGACGGTGCTGGTCTCGACGCACTACATGGACGAAGCCGAACGCTGTCATGAGATCGCCTACATCGCCTACGGGCATCTGCTCGCGCACGGCACCGTGGACGAGGTAATCGCGAAATCTGCACTGACGACCTATACGGTCACGGGCGGCGACCTCAATGCGCTGTCGGCTGAACTTGCGGGGAGGCCGGGAATTGACATGGCCGCGCCGTTCGGTACCAGTCTGCACGTATCCGGCCGCGACAAGGCTGCGCTCGAAGCGACGATCGCGCAGTATCGCGCCCGCGAAGATCTGGACTGGCAGCAGAGCGAGCCGTCGCTGGAAGACGTGTTCATTGAGCTGATGAGCCGTTCGAAGGACAATTTCCAATGAGCGCCGCGGACGATCATTCCGCCGAAAGGGAGATGCGGTTCGGTTTCTGGCGGCGCAGCTACGCCATGCTGGTGAAAGAGTTCATCCAGCTCCGGCGGGACCGGGTGTCGTTCGCGATGATCGTGATGATTCCAGTGATGCAGCTTTTGCTGTTCGGCTATGCCATCAACACCACGCCGCGCCATCTGCCGACCGCGGTTCTGATGCAGGAGGACAGCGACCTCGCGCGCTCGATTCTCAAGGCGTTGGAGAACACATCCTATTTCCGCTTCACGCAGCAGGTGCACGACGTCGATACCTTCGACAATCTCCTGAAATCCGGCAAGGTGTTGTTCGGCGTCGAGATTCCGCGCGGCTTCGAGCGAAGCGTGCGGCGCGGTGACCGCCCGGCGTTACTGGTTGCCGCCGACGCCACCGATCCCGTCGCCGCGGGCTCCGCGTTGAGCGCGCTCGGCCCGATCGTGCAGACCGCGCTCGCGCACGATCTATTTATCGGCGATCCACCTGATCCGCCGTTCGAAATCCGGGCGCATGCGCGCTACAATCCGGCGGCTTCGTCGCGGCTCAACATCGTGCCCGGCCTCGTCGGCACCATCCTGACCATGACCATGCTGATCTTCACGGCGCTCTCGGTGACCCGGGAGATCGAGCGCGGCACCATGGAGAGCCTGCTGTCCATGCCGATCACGCCGGTCGAGGTGATGCTTGGCAAGATCCTGCCTTACGTGCTGGTGGGATTCATTCAGGCGACGTTGATCATCGGCATCGGGGTGCTGCTTTTCGGAGTTCCCATCGACGGAAGCCTGACGCTGCTGGCATTGCTGTCGACGTTGTTCATCACAACCAATCTCGCGATCGGATACACGTTCTCGACCATCGTGCAGAATCAGCTTCAGGCCATGCAAATGTCGATGATGTTCTTCCTGCCAAGCATCCTGCTGTCCGGCTTCATGTTTCCGTTCGCCGGCATGCCGGTCTGGGCGCAGTATATCGGGGAGGGCCTGCCACTGACGCACTACGTCCGGATTGTCCGCGCCATCATGCTGAAGGGAGCGACGCTGCAAAACGTGCAATACGACGCGCTCGCGTTGCTGGCGCTGATGCTGGTCGCTATGATTATCGCTGTCACGAGATTCCGCCGCACACTGGATTAGCTCCAGGACGCCGCGGGTGCATATTGCAGGGTGCTCGGCGATTTCAGCGACGAGCAATGCCGCTCGGCGAAGTCCCGATTACTGCCGAGTCAGAACGCCGATGCGTCCATAGATGCCGCTGCGGTGAAAGCTGTCCTCAACGAAACCAGAGCCTAGAGACCATTCCAGGGTGCCGGTCTTGAAGCCCGTGAGGTGGGCGCCGATCCGGTACTGTGTACTGAATTCGTCGGCAGATATGGAGACTTCAGGCCCGGCCCAGAACCGGTCGAGGAGGCGCCAACCTGCCGCCGCGCGGGCGCTGTATTCCGATCCGACCGTCATGGCCGAGGCGGCGGCCGCCACCATGATCGCGGGCGTCGGCTCCCACCATAACTCGGTCGCAATGCGGGCGCCGAAATGGCTGCCGTGCAGCGGGTCAGCCGGATTGTCGGGTTTCAACGCATGGATTTCGAGGGCCGGTCCGGCGAATATCTTGATCTCGACATTGCCGCGCTTGATGCGCCAGCCCGGCATGACCGAGGCGCGGAAGATGTTGGTAGAGAAACGCTGTGTCGGTGTGTCGTACCGTTCGAAATCGTCGGACATAAACAGGCGGATGAGAAAGCCGTCCTGGTTCAGGTCACCCTGCGGCGCCAACACCATTCCGCCATAGCCGGCCTGTCCGTTGCGCCAAAGATCGACGCCGCTGAAAAACAGAAGGCGTTCGGGTTTGGAGCCGCCGCTGAGATTGTCGATCAGAGGCGGCTCGGCAACAGCCGGCTGGGCCAATGACCGATCCATGGCTGCGCACGCCAGCAAGGCGGCCAAACATACTACGCGCGACGCTCCCCAACGCACCGAGCCCCCACAAGCCCAAACGCCACATACGTACAACTACTGATAGTAGAAGGGCCCGGGTGCGCGTCTAGAGGAACAATGTGGGAACGCGCGACAAAGACCGAGGCGGGGAGCCGTCCTCACATCTGCTGTCGACTTCCTGTCACTTGACTCGCGCGATCAACTCCATCGCGCCTGCGGGCGCACGTATCTTGCCTTCGTGGATCACGTACGCGAACACGTCGCGCGGTGTTTTGCTCGGCTTGGTCTTGTCAAGGCGCGGCAGGTCGTCCGGCTCGCCACCTTCGGCCCAGGTCTGAAATCGCTTAGCCCAGGCATCGAGTTGCTTCGGAGGATAGCAGGTCTTGATCTCGTCGGTGCCCTTTTGCAGACGCGCATAGACAAAATCCGCGGCGATATCGGCGATCGTCGGATACGTTCCGTGTTCGGCGAACACAACCGGCACTTCGAATTTTCGCAGCAGGGCGATAAAGTCCGGCGTGCAGAAGCTGTCGTGCCGGACTTCGACTACATGGCGCAGCGTACGGCCCTCCAGCTTCCGCGGCAACAGCTCGAGGAACTTGCCGAAGTCGGCTTCGTCGAATTTTTTGGTGGGCGCGAACTGCCACAGCACCGGGCCGAGCCGGTCGCCCAGTTCAAGAACGCCGAAGTCGTAGAAGCGCTTCACCGAATTGCCGGCCTCGGCCAGCACTCGGCGGTTGGTGGCGAAGCGCGGCCCTTTCAGCGAGAACACAAAGCCGTCGGGCACCTCGCGGGCCCACTTGCGAAAGCTCTCGGGCTTTTGCGATCCGTAGTAGGTACCGTTGATCTCGATCGAAGTGAGTTGTGAGGCGGCGTATTCGAGCTCCTTCGCTTGCGTCAGCTTGGCCGGGTAAAAAACGCCGCGCCATGGGGCGAAGGTCCAGCCTCCGACGCCGATGTAGATCTTGCCTGCCGCGCCTGCCATGCGATGTGCCCCTTGCGGATGTTGCGGCCGTATCTATGTCAATGGCAACGGCGATGTTGAAGTTCCCGCTCCATCGCCGGGACGACCACGGGATAACTCGGCAGCGCCGGATGTACGCGCGCCATGTTGTTCGTGGTCGTTGGCATTTTGGGCCTGATTTCCATACATTTTCGGCTTTTGGATGATTTTCCGGCTTGAACGCGCGATTTAGCGATCTTGACGCCGGTCACCTTGGCATCGGCGACTGCCACGGATATATGCTGGCGCCATGAATGAAGCCATGAGACCGGGGCCGGTCGATCTATCAACCAGAATGCCGCGTCAGCTCTCAGTCGTCGTGCCGACCTTCAACGAGCGCGACAACGTGGTTGCGCTGTACCGGAAGCTGGACGCCGCGCTGACGGGAGCCGCGTGGGAAGTCATCTATGTCGACGACAATTCCCCCGACGGGACCTCCGATGTGGTGCGGAAACTGGCTGCGCAAGATCCGCGCGTTCGCTGCATCAGGCGGATCGGGCGGCGCGGCCTGTCGGGCGCGTGCATCGAGGGCATTCTGGCATCGAGTGCACCGTGCGCCGCGGTGATGGATGCCGACCTTCAGCATGACGAAACCCGGTTGCCGCAGATGCTCGCACTTCTGGAAAGCAATGCTGCCGACCTCGTCGTCGGCAGCCGCTATATCGAAGGGGGCAGCGCCGACAGCTTCGACAAGCAGCGTGCGGGCTTCAGCATGCTGGCGACATCGGTCGCGAAACGGCTGCTGCGCGTCGAGATCGCCGACCCCATGAGCGGCTTTTTCATGATTCGCCGCGACCGTTTCGAACAACTCGCACCCGAACTTTCGACCCAGGGCTTCAAGATCCTGCTGGACGTGGTTGCGACCGCGCATGGCGCGTTGCGCATCACGGAAATTCCCTACACGTTCGGCGCGCGGCTGCATGGCGAGAGCAAGCTGGATTCGATGGTCGCGCTCGATTTCCTCGGTCTTGTGCTGGCGAAGCTGACGCATGATGCGGTCTCATTGCGGTTCCTGCTGTTCGCGCTGGTCGGATCGGTCGGCGTCGTGGTGCATTTCGCCGGCCTGTTTGTCGCGCTTGAAGCATTGCGATGGCCGTTTCCCCAATCGCAGGCCTTTGGCGCGGTCCTGGCGATGACCAGCAATTTCCTGCTCAACAATTTCCTGACCTATCGCGACCAGCGCCTGAAGGGGCTCGGGATTCTGCGCGGCCTTCTGCTGTTCTATGTGGTGTGCGGCGTCGGTCTGCTCGCCAATGTCGGCGTCGCGTTCTCGGTCTACGATCAGGAGCCGATCTGGTGGCTGGCGGGCGCCGCCGGTGCGCTGATGGGCGTGGTTTGGAACTACGCGGTATCCAGCCTGTTCGTCTGGCGCAGGCGATAGCACGGCGATGCGTCTGACCGAGACGCGGTCCGTTCGAGCTGTTGTTCTCACGGTGCTGGCGCTGGTGGCGTTGCGACTCGTGTGCGCGGCGCTGACGCCGCTCACGTTCGACGAAGCTTATTACTGGACATGGTCGAAGCATCTGGCCGGCGGCTATTACGATCATCCGCCGATGGTGGCGATCGTGATCCGGCTCGGCACCATGATCGCGGGTGACACCGAATTCGGCGTGCGGCTGGTCTCGGTCCTGCTGGCGCTGCCGATGAGTTTTGCGGTCTATCGCGCGACCGTGCTGCTGTTCGATAGCGCGCGAGCGGCGGCGTCGGCAACCATTCTTCTCAACGCCATGCTGATGGTTGCCGCCGGTACCGTGATCGTGACGCCGGACGCGCCGCTGATGGCGGCATCGAGTTTCGTGCTGCTGTGTCTCGCCGAGCTACTCGTGACCGGACGCGGGGCGTGGTGGCTCGCGGTGGGCGCGGCCGTCGGCGCGGCACTGCTGTCGAAATATACCGCGCTGTTCTTCGGTCCGGTGATCCTGATCTGGCTGTTGGCCGTGCCGGAGTTGCGGCGCTGGTTGAAATCGCCGTGGCCCTATCTCGGCGGGCTCGTCGCGCTGGCGATATTTTCGCCGGTCCTGATCTGGAACGCCGATCACCATTGGGTGTCGTTCGCCAAGCAGTTCGGCCGCGCGCGCGCCAACGAATTCACCTTGCGCTACATCGTCGAGCTGATCCCGACGCAGATCGCCTTCGCGACGCCGCCAGTGTTTGGTCTCGCCGCGATGGGGCTGGTTGCATTGTGGAGGCGCGACGAGGGCACGTGGGCCGCGCGGACGCTGATCAGCGCGACGGTCTGGACGCTGACGATCTACTTCATCTGGCATTCGTTGCATGGCCGCGTCGAGGCCAACTGGTTCGGACCGGTCTATCCGGCGCTGGCGATCGCGGCGGCGGTGGCTGCCGACATCACGGGCTGGCAGCCGCGCGGCCGGCATATCGCCGATGCTTGCCGCCGCTGGGCAACACCGGTGGGCGTTGCGATGTTCGTGGGACTGGTGGTGCAGGTGAACACCGGCCTTCTCTCTGGGTATCGGCGCGATGCCTCGGTGCGCAGCGTCGGCGTCGGCTGGCGCGGGCTTGCCGCCGACATCGAGGCTCTGCGCGTGAAAACCGGCGCGCATTGCGTGCTCGCTCAAAGCTATGGCGTCACGGGCTGGCTTTCGTTCTATCTGCCGACGGGCACTTGCGTGGTGCAGCGTTTTGAGCGCATCCGCTGGATCAACGGTCCGCAGCCGGGAGCGGACCAGCTTGCGGGCAAGCTGCTCTATGTCGATGACGGAACGGACAACTGGCCACGGGTCGTGCAGTCTTTCGATCACGTTGAGAGGGTTGCAACGCTGGAACGCAAGCGCGGGCCGCTGACGGTCGATACCTTCGGGATCGACGTGGTGGCGGAGCCAAAGGGAGACGTGCTCGACCCGCTGCCGCCGGAGCTACGGCCGTAAGCATTCAGACGTCGCGCTGCCGCTTCAGCGAAAGTCGGTGGTGCGCAGGATGAGACCGGGCGGCTTGCCCTCGAATTCCGACATCTGGAACTTGCGAATGGCGCAGTCCTCGATCCGGTCGCGTAATCGCTCGAACTGAGCCGCGCGCTGGGCGGGCGCGATGCGCCCGGATTTTTCCAGGCTGTCCAGCGCGTCGGTGCTGATGGCGCAGGGGATTTCCACCTTGTCGTTCATCATCGAAAACAGCACGACCATGCGGTCGTATTCGAACCTACCAATGGCTCCGCGCGTCAGTGTCATGACATTGTTTCCTTTTCTGTAGCGAGCACAGCGCCCGATGTTACGCTCAGCGCGACGCTTCGGAGCAGGGCGCGCCTGGCCGAACCTGTTCGCCCTCAGCTCTCATCGGAGAGCCTGGCGAAGTCCGCAATCACGGCCGCTACCAGGTCGCGATGACGGGTATCGGTGTCGGCGGAACTTCGCGGCATACAGGGTCAGCACATAACGAGCCTTCGCCGCCGCCTCGGCCCACGATGTGGCCGGAGCCGCCAACAGTTCGATTTCGAGAATGCCTTGCTGATCACGAAGCACCTTCGCGTTGACCTCGACCTCTGCCAGCACGCGGCGGATATCGGTGGCCTTTTGCGCGGCCATGCCGCGATGCTTGTCAAGATCGACCGGAGTATCATTCACGTGATGCACTCGCATCGTCGCGCTGCGCGTCCGACAGATCGACCGAACTGATGGACACCATTTCCATCGCCGCGGTGTGCGCGGTTGCGCCCGGCACCATGATCATGGTGGCGACGCGGCGAAAGCAGGGAAACGACAGTCCTTCGATCATCTCTTCGTCGGTGACGATCTCGTAAGGGCCGGGGGGCAGCAGGCGGCCGACGCCTTTCATGTTGAAGGGATGTTTGAAGTAAACTGTTTCCCGCCGCGTTCGCGTCGTCATGATCCGCTCCGTATATTTCGCGGCAGTGGAAAAGTGGTGTCGTCATAGAGGCTGCGAATCTGGTCCGCGGTAAACCGCTTTTCGTTGACTTCAAGCAATGCATTCTGAAGCAGTTCAGGCGACAGGTGCTCAACGGCGAAGTGAATCGCGTCGGCCGCATTCGAGAA
Source organism: uncultured Alphaproteobacteria bacterium (assembly GCA_963764445.1). Taxonomy (GTDB): domain Bacteria; phylum Pseudomonadota; class Alphaproteobacteria; order Rhizobiales; family Xanthobacteraceae; genus Nitrobacter. The sequence continues at coordinate 15,262 of CAVXSV010000015.1, read as the reverse complement.
GCGGCGATATATCGTCTTCCGGTTCGCCTTCATGCCCGAACGCTTCGTATAGAGGTCCGCGCTGGCGCCATAGTCGAACATCTCCGGATGATGCGCCCTTTCCGCCCGATTACCTAACGGTAATTGTGCAGCCAAAAGCCATGAAACGTCTTCACAGGTCGTGCGTTGAGACAGGCGGCGGACGTCATTCCGTCGTGACCCGTGACAATCCGCAAGCAGGAGGAAGCAGCATGCCTGGAAAAGCCAAGCCCGTTCCGGATGGATATCACACCGTCACGCCGTTTCTTGTGGCTGACGACGCCGACGCCGTCATCGCCTTCATGCAGAAGGCGTTCAAGGCGGAGTTCGATCATGCGCCGCTGCGACAGCCGGACGGCAAGCTGAGACACGCCACGCTGCGCATAGGCGATGCCCGGGTGATGATCAGCAATTCGTCCGAGCGCGCCAAGGCGCTACAGACGATGCTCTATGTCTACGTGCCGAACGTCGACGAGGTCTACGCCGCCGCGATCAAGGCCGGCGGCAAGGAGATCATGGCGCCGAGCGACATGTTCTACGGCGACCGCTCCGGCGGCGTCACCGATCCCGGCGGCAATCAATGGTACATAGGCACGCACATCGAGGACGTCAGCGACGCGGAGTTGCAGAGGCGGGCGGATGAGATGTCTAAAAAGGGGTAGGGGGCGGCGTCGTAGCCTGCATGAAGCGCGGCGAAATGCAGAGCGGTCGCAGACACTCTTCGTTCCATCTAGACTAGGGTTTTACGGAATGCATTTACCTGTTGTTTGATCCCCGCATTTACCCGCGCCTATTCATACGGCGCCTAAATTGTGCATCTCGCCAAGTATAAAAGGAAGGCATATCGAGATAGAGGCTCTGCGTTACGTGCGCGAAACCAATCGATGGGCACCCATCATCTCTCAAATACATGGGAAAAGGCTGGCGAGCCGTTCAAAAACCATGCGTCTTACAATCAGACAAGAACGCGAGACGCTCGCTAAAGATATCTTCGATTTTCTCAAGCGCGAACATCGGCCTATACAAGATGGTCCTCAAGGTTTGAGGCATAATGCGACTATTGAATTTGCGCGCTCTATTTCCGAAGATCGCTTGAAAGAATCGCTTGCAAAGCTACCTTCTGGTCTTCGCTCTAGGAGCGTTGTCCGTTAAACCATGGCGCAATCCGATTTGGATTTACCGCCCGGAGAACCAAGGACCGCGATACTCGCGCGCAAAAATCACTGCTCAAGAAAAATCAGTAACCGTCCCGGAGAAAAAAGAGAAAGAACGCTCCATTTCCGTTGAAACTCTCTCGCCGCCATTCGCGAGCCGGTATGGCGGTCGCCATCATCGTTTTGCAAATGTGATTAAGCTTTCGACGTACGGTCCGCAAAAATTCGCGACCGTTCTTCCTTTTAATACGTTCGATATTTCGTGGCCGCATATTGGTTTGGGAGACCGCATTGTCATCGGAAGTGAAGGATGGGTGTTTACGAAGCACTATTCGGGATTGAATCAGTACATTGAATTGTTGAGTCCTGAAAAAGCGTCTTGGGACCGATGTTATCGATCTATGGAATATCCACCTGGAGCCGAATGCAGTCTTACCGCGCGGATCGAACACAAATACGACCGGGTCATGGTGCCAATAGCGTTGAACATCCAAATCGAAGTTTGTAATCCCTAGGGGCGTTTCTGCGGCTTTCCTGAATACACGAAGCCATGTTTTTGGATTCGCTTCTAGCTCTTCAGCCTTGAAGGCCTTTTTGTAATTTCTGGAAATGTACGATGCGTGCTTTTGGGTGGGATGGACGCCAAACAACACTTCAGACACTAAACTGTGTGGTTCAGGCCTTACCAATTTAGCTTCGCGCTCATCTCTGAGAACGAACCTTCGCTCCGTCCGATAGATGTGTTTCAGAACGTCGCTGATATTGAGCCCGAAGGCGGGCTCTGACCAACTTCGTTTCCCTTCGGGCTTCAAGAGCTCTTTGAGGGTGATAATGTGTGGGTCGATCGTGTATGGCTCTCGAATTGCATTGAGACCTACTTGCTCTAGTAGTCCCTTTTCAGCTTCGACATAGACGTCTGGTTCGAAAAATCGGACGTAGCCTTGCGCCACCTCCTTTCCGGTCACGCGCCGAAAATGATCCTGCTTCCACTCTTTGGGCGGCGTTCGATAGACGGGAATGATCGGATTAAATGCTCCACCTCAAATGCATGTGTTGTAACGCATTATGGCGCGTATCGACGCCAAATCGGTTGGCTTTACAAGAAAGCCAATTCGCGTCGGGCGCAGCCTTATAGTCGCTGAAATATCGCTCATGTTCATAGATTGCCGAACTCAATCGGCGGTTGCAATCAATTGTTGTGTGGTTAAGGCAAAACAAAAAACCCCGGCATCGCTGCCGGGGTTTTGCATTTCGTAGACTGCGCCTGAACGTCCTGGCTCTGCGGAGCGGCGTGAAGAACGCCGCACCGCGTCCGGGACAAGTATGGATCAGAAATCCATACCGCCCATGCCGCCGCCGCCCGGAGGCATGCCGCCGCCGCCAGCGCCGCCCTTCTTGGGCAGTTCGGCGATCATCGCTTCGGTGGTGATCAAGAGGGCCGCGACCGAAGCCGCGTTCTGGATCGCCGCACGAACGACCTTGGTCGGGTCGATGATGCCCTTCGAGATCATGTTGACGTATTCGCCGGTCTGCGAGTCGAAGCCGTACGAATACTGCTCCTTCTCGAGGATCTTGCCGACGATGACGCTGCCGTCTTCGCCTGCGTTGATCGCGATCTGGCGGGCCGGCGCGGAGAGCGCCTTGCGCACGATCTCGACGCCGGTCTTCTGGTCGTCGTTCTGGGTCTTGATGCGCTTGAGCTGCTCGGAGGCGCGCAGCAGGGCGACGCCGCCGCCCGGTACGATGCCTTCTTCAACCGCCGCACGGGTCGCATGCATCGCGTCATCAACGCGATCCTTGCGCTCCTTGACTTCGACTTCGGTCGCGCCGCCGACGCGGATCACCGCGACGCCGCCTGCGAGCTTGGCCAGACGCTCCTGAAGCTTCTCACGGTCGTAGTCCGAGGTGGTTTCCTCGATCTGCGCCTTGATCTGGTTCACGCGCGCCTCGATGTCGGCCTTCTTGCCGGAGCCGTTGACGATGGTGGTGTTCTCCTTGTCGATCATCACCTTCTTGGCGCGGCCGAGCATGGCGAGCGTGACGTTCTCGAGCTTGATGCCGAGATCTTCGCTGATCGCCTGACCGCCGGTCAGGATGGCGATGTCCTGCAGCATGGCCTTGCGGCGATCGCCGAAGCCCGGAGCCTTGACGGCTGCGACCTTGAGGCCACCACGCAGACGGTTGACGACGAGGGTGGCGAGCGCTTCGCCTTCGACGTCTTCCGCGACGATGACCAGCGGCTTGCCGGTCTGCACCACGGCCTCTAGCAGCGGCAGCAGTTCGTTCAGCGAGGAGAGCTTCTTCTCGTTGATGAGAATGTAGGCGTCGTCCATCTCAACGCGCATCTTGTCGGCGTTGGTGACGAAGTAGGGCGAAATGTAGCCGCGGTCGAACTGCATGCCTTCGACGACATCGAGTTCGGTTTCGAGCGACTTGGCTTCTTCAACCGTGATGACGCCCTCGTTGCCGACCTTCTTCATGGCGTCGGCGAGGAACTTGCCGATCTCGGCGTCGCCGTTGGCGGAGATGGTGCCGACCTGGGCGATTTCGTCGTTCGAGGTGACCTTCTTGGAGTTCTTGACGAGGTCGGCGACCACGGCTTCCACCGCGAGGTCGATGCCGCGCTTCAGATCCATCGGGTTCATGCCGGCGGCAACCGACTTGGCGCCTTCACGGACGATCGCAGCGGCGAGCACCGTCGCGGTGGTGGTGCCGTCACCGGCAGCATCCGCGGACTTGGAGGCGACTTCGCGCACCATCTGCGCGCCCATGTTCTCGAACTTGTCCTCAAGCTCGATTTCCTTGGCGACGGTGACGCCGTCCTTAGTGATGCGGGGTGCGCCGAACGACTTGTCGAGCACGACGTTGCGGCCCTTGGGGCCGAGCGTGACCTTCACCGCATTGGCGAGGATCTTCGACGCCGCGCAGCATCTTGTCGCGGGCGTCGACGCCGAATTTGACTTCTTTGGCTGACATGTGGGGTTGTTCCTTTGGATGTTTTGGATCCCGTCATACCCGCCGAAGGACTTCGTTCGGCTGGAGGAGCTCTTGCGGCGAGCCTCGAGGGATGACGGAGGACTGATCGGTCATCCTTCGAGACGCCGGCTGCGCCAGCACCTCAGGATGACGTGCGCGAGTTACGCGGCCTTCTTCTTGGGCGAGCGCGATATCGGTGAGAACGCCCATGATGTCGCTCTCCTTCATGATCAGGAGATCCTGACCGTCGATCTTGACCTCGGTGCCGGACCACTTGCCGAACAGCACGCGGTCGCCGACCTTGAGATCGATCGGGATCAGCTTGCCGGCCTCGTCACGGCCACCAGGCCCGACGGCTGTGATTTCGCCCTGCGAGGGCTTTTCCTTGACCGTATCCGGAATGATAATGCCGCCAGCGGTCTTCTCTTCGGCGTCGATGCGCTTGACCACGACGCGGTCGTGAAGCGGACGGAATTTCATGCAGTCCTCCTAAGTTTCTGAAGATAGACGATGTTTCTGAATTTGGCAGTCGCGCTCGATGAGTGCCAGGGCGACCGAGTCAGGACATAAGCCGCGTATAAGGTGCGGGCAAGGCCTGAAGCAGATTTTTTAGCACTCGGGACTAACGAGCGCCAAAACTCGTTGGTCAGTCTTAACGCCGCGCGTCACACCGTTAGCAGACGCGGTAAGCCGCTGCCAGCACTGAATTTATTTAACACTTTATTGAACTTTTAGACTTGTGATTGGCGTGTTGTGCGTCACATTTTCTTCATGACCCGCTGTGGGATGGTGGCCATCTGGTTGTTGGTCCCGAAAGCGGATCCATCGAGGGATTGGAGCGTTACCGCAAAACCGGTCGCCATTTTTTGCCGATAACGCTACCTCCCCAAGGAGGTTGGCATGGTCTCGAAGCGTGAAGTGCAATCCGGCGGGGTCGTTTCGAACGACTTTCGCAGACAGGTTCTGGGTTACGGCCTGACCACGGCTGAAATCCTGTATCGCCGTCCGGACCGGCAGTGGCTGCTGCAAAGCTACGTCTGGCAAAACTACGACATGTTTCCGAAATTCCCGGCGCTGCGCGACTTCCTCGCTTTTTGGGAGAAGCAGCTCGATGGGCCGCTGTTCTCGGTGACAGTCGCGCATTCGAAGCTCATCAAGCCTGCGGAACTGCGCGCGGTAGACGGTGTGTTCCGGCTGCACTGAGCGTTGCTGCCGTGATCAGGCGCGGCTGGCCTTCCGCGATGGGATGCGCGCGGATCAGCCGGCGTCGCGCGACGTCGCACATCGCGTCGAGCATGATGAGTTTTGACCGCGGATCGAGCGCGTCGGCTTTTGCGGAACTGAGATGCGGGTTCGCTGCTTGACGCTGCAACGGCGCTGGCGCGACAGAGCGTGCCGCGAACCGGGTTCTTCCCTGACGATGACCACCGTTGCCGCCAATCCGGATCTTTGCTGCGCCATAGACCCTTTGTATTTTATCTCGTCGCGCGCACGTTTCCCCGCTTCGCCAGTCAGGTCGCCGCAGTTGCGGTCGGGCTGGCAAGTCTATGAGATGACGTCGAGCGCGTCCGTTCTCGGCATGATCGGTCTGGTCCAGTTCCTTCCAACCGCTGTTCTTGTTTTCGTCGCGGGCAATGCGGTGGATCGTTTCGACCGCAAGCGCGTCTTGCAGTTCAGCCAGATCGCCGAAGGTCTGACAGCGGTGTTCCTGGCGTGGGGCACTTATGCCGGCTGGCTGACGGTGCCCGAGATTTTTCTCGCCATGCTGGTCGTGGGCACGCGCCGGCGCATTTCGAAAGTCCGGCGGCGCGACCGCGCTGCTGCCAGCCGTGGTGCCGACTGGCATCCTGCAACGCGCGACCGCGACCTCGAGCGGCTTCGGCGAACTTGCGACCATCGCCGGCCCTGCGCTCGGCGGCTTTGCGTACGCGATCGCGCCCGGTCTGCCTTACGTCATCATGGCCGGCTGTTGGCTGATTGGCGGCCTCGCGATCGTCATGGTCGACGCTCGAACATCGTCCCGCCGATGCGACCTCGCCCGACTCCGACGATCTCTATGCCGGTTTCAAATTCGTCTGGGCGAACCCGGCGATCCTCGGCACCATCTCGCTCGATCTGTTCGCGGTGCTGCTTGGCGGCGCGACCGCGCTGCTGCCGATCTATGCGCGCGACATCCTGCATACGGGGCCGTGGGGACTCGAAATCCTGCGCGCCGCACCGGCGGTCGGTGCGCTCTTGATGACCGTCGTGCTGGCCCGGCACAACATCGATCGCCGAGTCGGGATGCGGATGTTCCAGGCGGTGATCGTGTTCGGCGTAGCCACGGTGGTGTTCGCGCTGTCGTGGTGGTTGTGGCTGTCGCTGCTGGCGCTCGCGATCATGGGCGCTGCGGACACCATCAGTGTCGTGATCCGCTTATCGCTGGTGCAGCTCGCAAACGCCGGATGCGATGCGTGGCCGCGTCGGTGCGGTGAATTTCCTGTTCATCAATGCATCGAACCAACTCGGTCAGTTCGAGAGTGGCGTCACCGCCGCGCTGCTCGGCGCGATGCCGGCCGCCGTGCTCGGCGGCGTCGGAACGGTGGTGGTGGCGCTGCTCTGGATGAGGCTGTTCCCGACGCTACGCGATGTCGAGCGGTTGGAGTAGGAAATCAATTACCCCCGTCCCACGAACGGCATCTTGGTCGCCATCACCGTCATGAACAGCACATTGGCGTCGAGCGGCAGACTGCGCCATGTAAGCGATAGCATCGCCGACGGCTTTCGCATCCATGCGCGGCTCCGGCATCTTCCTGCCATCTGGCTGCAACACGCCGTCGACCATGCGCTCTGTCATCGGAGTTGCGGCATTGCCGATATCGATCTGGCCGACGGCGATGTCGTAGGCGCGGCCGTCGAGGCTAGTGGCCTTGGTCAGGCCGGTGATGGCATGCTTGGTCGATGTGTAGGCCGCCGAGAACGGCCGTGGCGCGTGCGCCGAGATCGAGCCGTTGTTGATGATGCGGCCGCCGCGCGGGGTCTGGGCTTTCATAATGCGGAAGGCGTGCTGGGTGCAGAGGAACGGCGCGGTGAGGTTGGTATCGACCACCGCCTGCCACTGCTCCAGCTTGAGGTCCTCGAACGGTATCGCCCGTGTGCCCATGCCGGCATTGTTGAACAGCAGGTCGAGGCGGGCATATCTCTCTATCGTCTTGGCGAACAGCGCCGCGATCGACCTGGCGTCGGTCATGTCGGCTGAGATCGGCAGGCTCTTGCCGCCGAATTCGGCGCCGAGCTTTTGCGTCTCCTCCAGCATATTGAGGCGCCGACCTGCCAGCACGACGGTGTAGCCGATCTTCATCAGCGCCAGAGATGCTGCGCGTCCCACGCCAGTACCTGCGCCTGTTACAATCGCGATCTTGTCTGCAGCCATCTTCGTTTCCCGCTATGTTCCGCGTTTAGTTTTGCTTCGGACCGTTCTTTGCAGGGCGAATGTTCTGTGCGCGGCGCAGCGCGCCCGGCCAAATTTTGGAATCTGACAGGATGGTAGCAAGGCTCGCGTCGGCGCGATATGTATTCACGGCGGGCATTTGCTATGCATGTTCCGGCCCGTGCTGCAAAAGGCGGGACGGTGCTTGTTCCGGCAGCAAACCGTCGTCTCTTCAATCGATGACGCGGGGACGGCTCGCGGACGAGGATAAGGTTTCCGTTGACGGCAAGGGGAAGTCATGAGTGACATCATCACCGCGGGTATTCTGGTGATCGGCGACGAAATACTGTCCGGGCGGACCAAGGACAAGAACATCGGCTTCATCGCCGAATACCTGACCAACATTGGAATCGACCTCAAGGAGGTTCGCGTCGTTTCCGACGACGAGGCCGATATCGTCGCCGCCCTGAACGCGCTTCGCAGGCGTTACACCTACGTCTTCACCACCGGCGGTATAGGACCGACCCATGACGACATCACCGCCGACAGCGTCGCAAAAGCCTTCGGCGTCGGTATCGATCATCACCCCGAGGTGGTGGCGCGGTTTAAGGAGCGCTTCAAGAATCCGGGCGAGTTGAACGAGGCGCGACTGCGGATGACGCGCATTCCTGATGGCGCCGAACTGATCCAGAGCGCGACCATTCTGGCGCCTGGTTTCAAAATCGGCAACGTCATCGTCATGGCGGGTGTGCCCTCGATCATGCAGGCGATGATGGACATCGTCGCGCCGACGCTGCAGTCGGGCACGCGGATGTTGTCGGAATCAGTGCGTGCAAATGCCCGCGAGGGCGATGTCGGCACGCCGCTGCGCACGATCGCCGAGGCGCATCCGGACACCTTCATTGGCAGCTATCCATTCCTCGACGAGAACGGCACCCCGAACACGAGCCTTGTGGTGCGCTCGCGCGATCAGGCCAAGCTGACGGCGGCGATGGATGCGGTGAAGGCAATGCTGGCGGGGCTCAAGGCGGCACAGTAGGCGGTATCCCGTATTCCAACTGCGCTTTGCTCGCGCAGACCCGGAATCCGGATATGATGAAACGATATTCCGGGTTCACTCGCGAGTGCCGCTAGTGGTCCGGAATGAGGGAAAAACCAAGTGACCGCAAACAAGACTCCCGATAAGGCCTTTCCCGTCTCGTGGGATCAATTCCATCGCGACTGCCGCGCGCTCACTTGGCGGCTGAACGAGACCGGACCGTTCCACGCAGTGGTCGCGATCACCCGCGGCGGCCTTGTGCCTGCGGCGATCGTGGCGCGCGAACTCGGCGTTCGCGTCATCGATACCGTGTGTATCGCGAGCTACGATCACAGCCGACAAAGCCAATTGAAGGTGCTGAAAGGCATTTCCGACGCGACCGCGAAGCTGGGCGGTGGCACCGGCAAGGGCCTTCTGATTGTGGACGATCTCGTCGATACCGGCGCGACCGCGCGCGTGGTGCGGGCCATGATTCCGGATGCGCATTTCGCCACCGTCTACGCCAAGCCGCTCGGCAAGCCGCTGGTCGATACGTTCATCACCGAGGTCTCGCAGGACACCTGGATTTACTTTCCGTGGGATCTCGGCCTTGCCTTCGCTCCGCCGTTGCGCGATGGCGCGGCGTGAAGGGGCGGCGCCACGCCGCTTCAGAACCGCGTCACGCCGCTAGGTGATATCGTTGCAACGCCGCAGCGCGGCACGTTCACCGGCAATCGCGGTATCATCCACAATCCCGCGACGCGCATGTTGCTGAAACGGCGCTGGACGACGAAAGCCTGGATCGTCTGCGTCTGCGAATTCCGTGGCCGCCGCCGCGATGTGATGGGCACTCGAAGCTGGACTGAACTGTTCTTTCTCGACGAGGCGACGGCGTTCGCCGCCGGGCATCGGCCGTGCTTCTATTGTCGGCGCGCAGACGCCCACGCGTTTCGGGCCGCGTGGCAGCGCGGCAATCGCACCAGCGAGCTCGTCCACGCGCCTGAGATCGACGCTCTGCTTCATACGGAACGACTCGACGGCCGCGCCAAGCGGCTGCACCCGCTGCCGACGCCGCTCGATGAATTGCCCGACGGTGCGATGGTGCAGGCGAGCGGCGGCAGCTTTCTAATCGCAAGCGGGCGGCTATTGCGCTGGACGTTCGATGGCTATCGCGAGGCTGACGCGCCATTCGCCGACGCGCGACTGATCACGCCACCGTCGACTGTGCGTGCGCTGATGGCTGGCTATCGGCCCGCGCTGCATGGGAGCGCGAACAATCCAGTCTTGCCGTCGCTTGCATGACGAGCTGGGCTTCGTCGCTGACGGCATTTACGCCAGCCTCGCTCGCGCCAGCTTTGCGCCGGCGCCGAGCGCTTGCAATTTCGCTTCCGCGATCTCGCGGCGCATGGGCGCCATGCCACAGTTGGTGGTGGCGATAATATGGTCCTTAGGCACATACTTCATCACGGCTTCGATGGTCTTGACGACGTCTTCGGGCATCTCGATCTCGTCGGTGGCGACGTCGATGACGCCGGCCTGGATCACCTTGCCCTTGAGCAGGCCGAGCAGTTCCAGCGGCACCCGCGAGTTGCGGCATTCCACCGCGACCTGCTGAATCGAGCTTGTTGCAATGACTGGAAAAGTCTCCTCGTATTGCCGCCACTCGCTGCCAAGTGTTTTCTTCCAGTCGGTGTTAGCTTTGATGCCGTAGCCGTAGCAGATGTGCACCGCCGTGGTGCAGGTCAGTCCCTGAGCGGCGCACTCCAGCGCCTTGACGCCCCAATCGCGGACCTGATCCATGTAGACATTGAACGCGGGCTCGTCGAACTGGATCACCTCGATGCCGTCGGCCTGCAACGCCTTGGCTTCTTCGTTCAAGAGTTCGGCAAACGCGAACGCCATCTTGATGCGGTCACCGTAGTGTTTGTCGGCGATGGTATCGATCAGCGTCATCGGGCCGGGCAGGGTGAACTTCAGCTTGTTCTTCGTATGAGCACGCGCGGCGCGGGCCTCCTCGGCATGGACGCGGCCCTTGAGCCGCAGCGGCGCGACCACCTGCGGCACCATTGCCTTGTAGCGGTCATTGCGGATTCCCATTTCGACCTTGTGCGCGAAGTCGATGCCTTCGATGTTGGCAAGAAAGCCGTGCACGAAATGGTGGCGCGCCTGTTCGCCATCGGTGACGATGTCGATCCCCGCATCTTCCTGCAGCTTGACCGCAAGCAGCGTGGCGTCGCGTTTGGCGCGGGCGAGCTCGGCGCCTTCAGACTTCCATGGCGCCCACAGCACGTTGGGTTCGGCCAGCCATTCGGGTTTCGGCAGTGAACCGGCGTTGGTGGCGGGGAACAGCATGAAGGGCCTCCCGTGGTTAGTTTTGGCAGACCTATCTGCCACGCTTTGCACGGCGCGTACACGCTTGGCCATGGCGAGGCGACCCTTGCGACCAAGCAATCCAGTCTTTACCGTTTTGCATTGCTTCGCTCGGCGCAGAATGGGCGAGGCGGCAACTATCGCGAGTTCGCAAGGAACCGCCCATGATCGAGTTTTTCTTCGACTGCTCCAGTCCGTGGACCTATCTCGCCTTTCACAACATCCAGCCGCTGGCGAAAGATTTTGGCGAGAAAATCTCATGGCGGCCGATTTTGGTCGGTGGGATTTTCAATTCCATCAACCCGAGCGTCTATGCCTCGCGGGAAAAGCCCGTGGTGCCGAAGGCCCATTACATGAAAAAGGATCTTGCAGATTGGGCGCAGTCGGCGGGTCTCGCGATCAAGATGCCGCCGACGGTGTTTCCGGTGAACAGCGTCAAGGCTATGCGCGGCTGTCTCTGGCTCGGTAACGACCCGATGGTGCCTTTCGCCAGGGCGGTGTTCGAGGCTTATTGGCGCGATGATAAGGACATCTCGCGCGAGCCGGTGCTGGCCGAGATTTGCAAATCGCTCGATATCGATCCGGAGAAGCTGCTGACCGGCATCAGCGATGAAGGCGTCAAGAACGAACTCAGGGCCAGCACCGACGAGGCGATCGCGCGTGGCGCGTTCGGGTCGCCGACGATCTTCCTCAACAAGACCGACATGTATTTCGGCAACGACCGGCTGCCCCTGATCCGCGAGGCGCTGCAACGGAAGAAGGCTGCGTGATGCCGGTGTTGTCGTTTGCCGCGAACCCTGTCAGCCGGGCAGGGCCCAAGCTGGAAACGCCTGTTTCTTCACAGAAGCGCGCCTTTTTGGTTTGCGGGTGATTCCCCTCGGCGCGAAACCGCGCTAGGTATCGCCGTCGAACACCGACGCGGGCATGGCGGAATCGGTAGACGCAAGGGACTTAAAATCACCGGCGGATGGCGAAACTGGTAGACGCAACAGACTTAAAATCTGTCGTTCCGTCAGGAACTTGCGGGTTCGACCCCCGCTCCGCCGACCATTCCTAGACTTGCCCTCCTAAACTCCTCAAATAGAGGAAGGATCATCAGTCTAAGCGGATAGGCCTCGCACCCACGACTCACGCCCCGGTTGTGGCTATAGTCCTACGATCCAGAAACGACGAATCAGTTTTCGTGGCTCGATTGGGAGCGGACTATGTCTTTGGCCATTGAGTTGATGCCGGTCGGCGACAGCGACGGTGATGCAATCCTAGTCCAATGGGGCGAGGACAACCAATATTGGCTTAACCTGACGGATGGCGGTTATACGTCGGTCGGCGAGAGCGTGATTGCGCACATTGAAGAGAACTATGGGCGAGACGTCACCATCCACAACATGATCGTTTCGCACGCCGACAACGACCATGCGGCGGGGCTGATCCCAATCTTTAAACGCTTCAAGGTCGGTGCGTTGTGGATGAACCCGACCGTGGCTGTACGCGCACGAAGTCATCGATGAATTTCACGGAAAATGGAAGATCGACAACTGGATAGAATTCGTTCGTGGTGAGCACAAATATCTCGTTGAGCTCGAACAATTGGCGCGGGCTCGCGGGATGGAGCCCAAGGAGGTTTTTCGAGGGGCGCAGATCGGCCCCAGCCTGGTACTTGCGCCCTCGCGTGAACGATATCTGGAACTGATCCCAGACCTCGATAAGACCCCACCGCCATATAAAAGCGACACTGCAACTGGCGCGCGGGGACTATTTGAAATCGCAAAAGGCGTGCTCGATCGGCTAAAGGAAACTCTGCAAATCGAAACGCTCGATGCGAATCCGCCTGCCACCTCAGCGTCAAATGAGACAAGTGTCGTACAGCTCGTCTCGCACGAAAACCACAACCTCCTTTTGACGGCTGATGCAGGCCCGGAGGCACTTGCGGAGGCGGCAAACTATGCAGCGCTACGGAAGGCTTAGCCCGCCCGATCTCGTACAAATTCCGCATCAAGGCAGTCGGCGTAACGTCACCCCAGCCGTTCTGGATGCATGGCTGGGACGGCCGAATGCCGGTGCGGAGGAGAGAGGTCGGGCGTATGTAATGGTGGGCGCAAAAAAGGCTGACCACCCGCGCAAGAAAGTCAAAAACGCTTTTATTCGACGGGGCTATTCTGTCTCTGTCGGACGCACTGGGTGGATACGACGGCATTGGGGCTTCAAGAGCCGAGGAACGCCGCTTGCAATTGAGCCTTTCTCTTATGACGTTGAGGATGATTGATGCTCAAGATCCTCGACGCCTATAGCGTGAAGGCGCGCTATTACCCGGCGCTTCTCGCGACCATTCCGGGCCTTGTTGCACTTGCAATCCTGATATCATGGAGCAGGTTTGGGCTGACTACGGTCGTCGCGTCGACAGCCATCCCCGTACTTGTATTCGCTGCCGCTGACACGGCGCGTCGCCTCGGGAAGCGTATTGAGCAGCGGATATACGACGAGTCGGGTGGGAAGCCGTCAGTGGTGATGCTTCGCTACTCGGACAAGACATTCGATACCGCCAGCAAAGAACAGTATCGCCCGTTTCTAGCGTCGAAGATTAATCAGCCGGTTCCGACTGAGCTGCAAGAGCAGCAGGACTTGAAAGCGGGCGACGGTTTCTATGAACGCAGCGGCGGATGGCTGCGAGAGAACACCCGCAACGTAAACAAATTCGGCGTGCTTTTCGCCGAGAACATTACGTATGGTTTTCGGCGCAATTTGTTCGGCTTAAAGTGGCCTGCACTCACACTGAACCTCGTCCTCATACTGCTTTGTATGTTCTTTCTATACAGGAGATTTCCGCTCAATACCGATGACGACACCACACTTCGATTGCTTGTCGTCGTAGTGCTTGCCATCCTCCATTCGCTCTATATGGGCTTTGGTGTGAGCAGACAGAGCGTGATTGATGCATCACGGATTTACGCGCGCCAACTTATCCTCTCCTGCGAGACCTTCCTTGCCAAGAATGCCAAGGCAAAAAAGAAGTGAGGATGTCATAGCGAGACCCGATCCGCGTCTAGCCATTTCAGTTCATCCGCGAAAAACCGGAACGCTGTAAGGAATTGAAAGTTCCAAAACAGTTCCGGACGGGAACATTCTCTCCCCATTGGCTTTATACTTGGAGCTTCGCGCCCCTCAGAGGCTCAAGCACCGGCACTCATCCCAAGGAGATATTTATGAAGTTAGCTACCATTGCGTTGGCCACAGCGTTCGTCCTCTCAGGTTCGCTCGCCTTCGCGCAGACCACGCACCCGGCCCCCTCCACGAATTCCACTAAGGACACCTCAGGGATGACGCCGGACACCATGCACGGGAGCGGGACTTCGACCTCCGGCGGCAAGGACGAGAATGGCGACCAGGGCAGGGACAAGATGCCTGAGAGCAGCAATACGGTGAAGCCGAGCCCAGGAAAGCCCGACATCCCAGACCCGAACAGCAAGATTAAATAAGTCCTCCTTCAAGTCCCGCGCCTGGTCGCAAAACCGGGCGCATTTTTTGCAAGGAGCGTCTGTAGATCTGACAGCATGACCGACTATCGCGTCTACATACTCAGCGACAGAGGCCACATCCTGACCGGCACAGTTGTGGTGTCCGCAGATGACGCTCAGGCGATTGAAGCTGCAAAGAAGATAGCCCGTCACGTAGAATTGTGGGACGGCGAGCGCTTGGTTGGACGCTTCAAAACTGAGACTAATCCGAAGCCCTAATTGACGCCGCGCCGTTATGAGAATGGCAAAACCACTGCTTCATGCCGGGCGAGTACGGCTCAGCGCGGTACGCGGGGAAGTTTGCACGGACAGGTGCGCGCCCAGTGCTCGATCTTGTTTTGGTGGGGGTAATTGGGAGTGCTGAACGCGCGATAGGTGAAGCCTTGGCCTTTGCAACTGTTGCAGTTTGGATTCGGAGCGTGGCCTGCACCTTGATTGCTTATCTGCGCGGGTTCTAACAAGGGGTGAGTCATAAGCTCTTTGCGTGCTTAGCGGCTAATTCGTCCCACACTTCTTTCATGGTCCGGTGCTTGTGGTAGGCGACACGGCGCACCAACTCCCACGCTTGCAATGAAACCTTAGCCTGCTTTGACTGCGGTTGTTTCTTCTTCATGTACCGATTGTAGCATGGCGCAAGCGGTCGTCTGGTACACCTGGGGATAGTCGACTGGACGACTGGCGCAGGTTTGGTAGCATAGAGGTAGAGCCGCGTTCGTTGACAATCGAATAGCAGGTGCGTCCTTGGGGGAGCAAACGGACAATAGGCTGGCGAACGGTAAGTAGGCGAAAGCCGAGGGGCCTAGGG
>CAVXSV010000014.1:0-31321 GCA_963764445.1 uncultured Alphaproteobacteria bacterium | reverse complement strand
CCCCGCCTAGCACTACTTTGGCAGATTTATTCACGCCGTTGCATTTCGCCGACTTGTCTTCTGCAGTATGGGCATCGCTGATTTGGTGGTCGAAGAATGAGTTCGATGATGGCGTGGCGCACGGCCGGCAAACTCGGCTGTGGCGGTGGGCCGTTGATTCTTTTTTTCCGGGCCGCTGTGGCGATGCGGCGGTGCTGTAAAAAGGCGTAAGCGATCATGGTCATGAGAGCATGACGGTGAAGGCCGTGCCAGGACCGGCCCTCGGCGCACAGGCGCAAGATCGCGATGGTTGATGGATTTATAAAAGTATATCCACGCAACAAATACATCGTTCTGTCCGATCAAGATCAGGTCGCGACGGTGAAAGCGGGTATTCCTGAAAACATCGAGACGGAGCACACCGATCTCTTCATTCACCCGATGAAGCGAGCAGGAATTCGCGAGCTAACTCGTCGCTGGCTAGAGCCAGCGGGACTGCATTCCAATAAGAATGTTGAGGCGGTGTTATCAAAATTGGATTTGTTCAACCTTCCAAAAACCGCCCACGTTGTTTCAATGGTTCTTTGGACCGTCGAGAAGGAAAACACGCTAGGGCAGCTAAACGAAGCGTCATTGCTTCAAAGGTTCGTCGAAGCCAATCTGAATAGGTCCAATCCTACCGACTTAGACCGCGGCGCGATGGACTTTCTTATCAATGACAAATTTTTGTCTCACCTCGCGCATGAGATGGTGCAACAGGGGAGCGATTACATCGGCAAAAACGAGCTTCTCGATTTCACCATCCAGTTCATCAAAAGCCGTTCTTGGACTCACGACGCCTCCGCGTTCATTGCTGGATTGATTCGCAGCGGCGTGTTTGTTCAGTTCGACGACGACGAAGGCTCCAAGGTGTCGTTCCGCTTTCGCTGCCTTCGGGAATATTTCACGGCACGCTATTTTCAGGAGAACGGTCAGTACCTTAAAGGAATAATAGAATCCAATGAGTTTTTGAACTTCGCGCGCGAGATTGACATTCTCACCGGACTTACTCGCGACGACCGCTGGCTGCTCAACACGTTGGTTGGCAGAGCGACCGAGATGTCCGGTGCGAGCGGGCTGGACTTTGAGAAGCCGATCAAAAACTTTGCGAACTTGCAGATTAAGCTTATCTCACCGGAGGATGCCGGCGCTGCTGCTTCCGACATCACGGAGCTTTGCGTTACCAGACGATGCGTATTGGCCCCAGGCGGTAGGTTTTCCGCAGATACAGCACCTTCTCGACGATCTCTGGAGCCGTTCGGTTGGCAGGATTCTTCGGAGCTGTCTTGCGGTTTTCGAGGCCCGCCAGGTCATGCTGCCGATAGGCAGTTCGCCAGCGATAGAAGCTGGCCCGCCCAACGCCGAAATATCGGCAAGCCTTGCCGACATCGCCAATCTTGTCAGCGTGTTGGAGCACCCGCAGCTTATGGTCCACATCGCGCCTGAACTTGTGCATCCCGATCATCCTTCCTGCCTTAGCTCAAGAGAAAGGATGTCTCGCAAGTCCGTACATTCCTACAACCCAGGCAACCTCGTTTGTGGTCGGTTGCGTCAGCACCATATCCACATCGGCCTGGTGCCCTCCCACCGCGCTTTGCCGTTGCCACCCGCCTCGGGCAAAGATCAAATCGATCAAGGTCTCGAAGTCCCGCCAATCGAGTCGGCAGATCATTTGCGATGCCAGATCACGTTGGCTCCTGATCAGGGTTTCCGCCTTGGCACAGAGAGGATCGACGTTGCCTCGAATGCGAGGCTGCAATAGCTTGCCTGCTTGACCGCGCAAATGGTCATTCGATAGTTCGCTGTGCTGGTGAGCGCCGAACTGAGGCTGCGGACCGTTAGCGGGTCGCCCTTGAGATCCGTATTCGACCGACCAGCTCCCGTGGGACGATAGCGGCTAGGACGGCCGGGCGACGGATGCTCGACCTCAACCACGTCGCCGATGCGCTGAAGCTTGATCATACCGTCACTCCCATTTCACCAGTCAGTAGCGCAACTGTCCATTCCCTGCTGCGCCGCACACCCCAAAGGCGCCATTAGAAATCCTACGCGAATCGTGGTTCGTGATTTCCGGGGCTGACGATGCTCGCGCTTCTTTGCCCTGCTAACTGGCCACTGCGCTCAGGTCCGTCAAACCGGCAAAAGCTGGCACGGGGGCGCTTGATGCCTGAGGAGACCTTGAATGCCGATTCCAAGCCCTCTCGGAACTCAAAAGGGCGCTGATTACATCACCCATCCCGCTGGTCATTCCGAATATCTCCTGCGGTATCGGACAGCGACCGGAATTTCCTTTGCAATCGGACGAACAGCGAGAGGTGGCGCCCGCATTCGGATGTCTGCCAATGATCGGTTCGAGTCCCTCGATCGAAGGGGAGGGCTTCACGTGCAGTCGCAGCGAGCCCAAAGCACTGCCGATTCCAGCCAAAGCCGCCGTTGGCATGACCGGCACCCACGGAGTGGTCGGTAGTGGGTCAGTTTGATTGTGGCAGGTATACTGTCTTGAACCGGCTCGCCGTAGGCGCATATTCGGTGGATGGTACAAGGCTTATCTGCACCACCATTAACGCGCGAAGAGTTCGCCTCATTGGAGCACTGCGCCAAGGGTTTGACGCACCATGCAATCCCAGTCGAACACAAGGACCGGCTAATCCAATTAGGGTACATACAGGAATTGTCGGGTGGACTTCGACTAACGCACGAAGGCAGGCTGAGGATTGCGGAAGGCAAATGACAGACAAACGCCCCAAACCACCGACAGACGAAACCATGAAGGCAGCGGCGCTCTCCGAATGGGAGGGCGAAGGCGGCGCTCCGAGTCATGAGCGCAAGCCCCAGCGCCCCCGCGACCCGAATTCAGCTCGCCAAGTCGATCATAGACATCGCGACGGGGGAGAAGCCTGACCGCGATCCAGTGCCAAAGAAGCAGACTAAGGATCAGTCTGCTAAGGCCTCCAAGGAGGACAGCAGAGACAAGTGATCGGCGCTGGTTAAAGGAGCGGAGCTGTAAAATACGTTCGTAGAGAAGGGGAGCGCCACCGGCGCTCAACCGCGAAACGGACCGGGAGGCGGCGTGTTTTTAGTCCCTCTGAATCGGTCTCGTAGGTTATTCCGGTCGCCTGATAATCGGCCTGCCGGGCTAACGCTTTTTCGATTACAGTCGAAACTCGTTTGGGGGGCGACAGGACAGAAGCAAGGTCAGTCCACTTTCAAAATACATCTCTGGTTCAAGAATTTTAGCTTGTTCCAGATCGAATTCACTTCTGAGCCACCCAAATAAATCGGACACGAATTCTAGCAATAGTTCTGTGTTGCACTTTGCAGATACGATTATTCCACCACCATAAACCTTGAGTTCGTCGATTTGGAAACCCTGGAATTTACCAATGCCAAAAGCGTGATTCTCGCCCTGTATCTGGTCTAGATTTGGGAATTTCATTGTGAATGCTGATCGAAAAATGACCCCCATCGGCATCATGGGGACCCCTTCAGCCCATTGATTTCGTTGAGTTGGAATGATGGGACCCCCTTGCCGATCATGGTCGAGACCCCGCGCCGAAATACAATAAGTGCCAGGTGTGGACGGCTCCAGGTCAGAAAGGACTCCGACTGCAGTCCTTCAGTCGATGAACGCCTCCGCCGGAGTAAACTCAAGTCCGTGCGCCTCTGCCACCGGCTTGCAGGTGATCTTGCCGTCGCAGACATTGAGGCCGTTACGCAAATGGATGTCGTCCTTCAAAGCTTGGTGCCAACCGTTGTCGGCAAGCTGCAACGTGAAGGGCAGGGTTGCGTTGTTGAGCGCAAAGGTCGATGTGCGCGCCACCGCTCCCGGCATATTGGCAACGCAATAATGGACCACTCCATCGACCACAAAGGTCGGATTGGAATGCGTCGTCGGCCTCGACGTTTCGGCACATCCGCCCTGGTCGATGGCGATGTCGACGAACACGCAGCCTTGCTTCATCGTCTTTAGCATTGTGCGAGTAATGAGTTTTGGCGCGGAAGCCCCTGGCACGAGCACTGCGCCGATTACGAGATCAGCTTTAGAGACGAGGTCAGCGATCACAGCGCGCGTCGAGAAGATCGTGCGTGCGCGGCCGTCGAACTGGTTCGCAAGGCGACGCAGAACTTCGAGCGATCGGTCGAGAATCGTCACCTGAGCGCCCATGCCGAGCGCGATCGTCGCGGCGTTAGTGCCGGAGACGCCGCCGCCTATGATCAGCACATCTGCTGCCGGAGCGCCGGGGACGCCGCCCAGGAGAACACCACGCCCACCCGACTCTTTTTCCAGCGCATGGGCGCCGACTTGCGGCGCGAGGCGCCCAGCGACTTCCGACATCGGCGTGAGGAGTGGAAGCCCTCCTGACGAGGCGGTGACGGTCTCATACGCGATACAGACAGAGCCGCTGGAGACCAAGTCCTGTGTCTGCACCAAATCAGGTGCGAGATGCAGATAAGTGAACAAAATTTGACCTGGCCGCAACATCTTGCGCTCGCAGTCCTGCGGCTCTTTCACTTTTACGACCATTTCAGCGCGAGCAAATATTTCCTGTGGTGTGTCGACGATTTTAGCTCCGGCAGTTCGATATTCGTCGTTTGTCAGACCCGAGCCGATGCCAGCGGACTTCTCAACAATAACCCCGTGGCCGTGATGCGTGAGCTCGGCAACTGTGGCAGGCGTCAAGCCGACACGAAATTCGTTGTCTTTGATCTCTTTTGGCGCGCCAATTAACATTCATTGTCACCCGAAATGAAAGAAGTCGCTAACTAGGGCCGCCGCCACTTGACCGTCAACGCTCCACGGTCCCTCGCTTTGGTCAACGGTGACAGCAGGATTGCTCAGTTAGGCGGACCCATGATGATGTAGGGCTTCAGCATCGCATAAATCAAGCTGTGCGTCGGTGTCGGAACACCAAGCTGGCGGCCAAGCTCCACGTAGCTCTCCCGGCCTCAAGGATGGCCGCGCTGAGTCCGTTTCGCTCCTTGCCGATTTGATGGGAAATCCGCAACTCGCAATACTACTGCGCAGAAACCACTGGCAATGCTGGTTGAACGGAGCGTTACTGTCGCCGTGCCAGGCGTAACGTGTCCTGGGATTGGACCTGCCCCGTCGGCCTTAAGGCTGTAACGGGGTTTCCGTGGTGGCGGCGATGTCGCTGCCTTAACCGGAGAAGGTCCCGATGACAAAGACTGTTTCGAAGCGCAGCGCCACCTCTCGATCCAAAAAGAGGAAGCCCAGGCAACGCAATGTTGCTGTGCGACGGACGGTGCGCAAGGTCCCAGCGGGCAAACCAAAATCGCAGTCTCCGATGGATGCGCTGAAGTTGGTTGGCAAGCTGCGGGCCGACAGCAAACAGGACGGCGTGATTGCCATGCTGCGGGCACCGGCCGGTGCGACGATCGCTGCGATGGCTGGTGCGACCGGTTGGCAACCGCATTCCGTACGGGGATTCCTCGCGGGCGTTGTTCGTAAAAAGCTCGGCCTCAACCTCATCTCTGAAGCGGGTGACGCCGGCCGCGTGTACCGGATCAAAAATAACGGTGCACTATCTGTTGGCTCATCCAACGCAGGCCGCGCGGCGTGATGCTAATGCCACGGTCCGCCTCAAGAGCACGCAGGCCTGCGGAGAGAGCGTCGCTGCAACGAGAGATCGCGCATTTGCGCGATCTCGATCTGGCGGGATTGCGAGCCCGATGCCGGAGGCCGCCGCCGCCGCATTTGCCCCGACATCTCCTATTCGGCATTCTGGTCTATCGGTTGCTGGCCGACGAGCTTGGCGATCTCGCCGCCGATACAATCCGGCTTCTCAAACAACTTGGCGGCGGCAGCAGGGTGGAGGCTGGACGACTGACGACTGAACTGTCGCAGCGCAGGGCCGACCTCAGGGTCGGTACCATTTTGATGCGCGAATGGAATGGACGGCCGCAGCGGGCCATGGTGATGGCTGACGGCTTTGCCTGGAACGGCAGAACCTTCGACAGCCTGACGGCCGTCGCCTTCGCCATCACCGGCACACGATGGAACGGACATCGGTTCTTTGGGTTGCGGGACAAGATTAGGGTCGGGACCCATAAAGCAATTCCTTCTGCGCTGAATTTGTGATTCACGGTCTCCGACAGGAGGCCCCTCATAAGTCGCGATTACTTTTGGCTAACGAAGGATCAGTTCGCTCGGCTTGAGCCGCTTCTGCCTAACGATACGCGCGGCAAGCCACGGGTCGATGATCGGCGGGTCATCAGTGGCATCATCCAGGTGCTGAAGTCCGGTGGGCGCTGGATCGATGCGCCGGAGGTCTATGGTCCGCGCAAAACACTCTACAATCGCTTCGTCCGCTGGGCAGCGAAGGGCGTATGGGTAGACATATTCCACGCACTCGCAACGGCCGGCGGCCCTCCTGCGCAGGTCCTGATCGATAGCTCGGCCGTGAAGGCGCATCGATGCGCATCTGGCGGCAAAGGGGGGAACATCAGCAGGCCATCGGCCGATCGCGCGGCGGGCGGACCACGAAGATCCATGCTCTGACCGACGCCGAGTGTCGTCCCGTCGCGTTCTTGCTGACCGGGGGTCAGATAGCCGATTGCACCGCCGGAGCGGTTCTGCTCGAAGAGATGCCACGTTCCGCGATCCTGCACGGCGACAAGGGTTATGACAGCGATGCCATCCGCCGACAGGTCGAGGGAAAGGGTGCGATGCCGAACATCCCGCCCAAGGCGAACCGACGCTGGAAGAATTGCTTCTCGCCCGTCCTCTATCGAAGCCGCAACGCCATCGAGCGCATGTTCTGTCGCCTGAAGGACTTCCGTCGCATCGCCACCAGATACGACCGTCTCGCAATCAATTTCCTCGCAGCCGTCTGCATCGCTGCGGCTGTCAGTTACTGGTTATGAGTCCAGACCCTAGATCAGCATCCATCAGCAAAGACGTTTCGTGACGGCGGCAGCACCCAGCAAAGTCGTTCGTTGCGCGATCTATACCCGGGTCTCGACCGACGCCGGGCTGGATCAGGAGTTCAACTCGCTGGATGCCCAGTTCGATGCGGCGCAGGCCTATATCCGCAGCCAGGCACATGCCAGCTGGTCTATGATAAGAACCCGCTATGACGACGGTGGATTCTCAGGCGGGTCGACCGATCGCCCTGCCCTCCAGCAATTGCTGGCCGACATCAGGGATGGCAAGGTCAATGTCATTGTCGTTTATAAAGTCGATCGGCTGACGAGATCGCTGGCCGACTTTGCCAAGCTGGTCGAACTATTCGATTCCCACGGCGTGTCGTTCGTCTCGGTGACCCAACAGTTCAATACCACCACCTCAATGGGACGCCTGACCCTCAATGTGTTGCTATCTTTTGCCCAGTTCGAGCGCGAGGTCACCGCCGCCGTATGATCCTCCTTTGCCGCACGCCGTTTTGCCTGATCCTTTCCAAGGATTGGCTCCATCCCCGGCACATCGGCTTCGACGGAAATCGCGAGAGGCACCTTTGCTGATTCCGAGCCCCGACGCAGTACCTCGACGACAACACGGCAACCTGTGAGCCGTGGATACAAAACCTCAAGACGACGGACGCGCTCGCGGATCAGAGCGTCCAGCGCCGGCGAAGTGTCCATACCCCTGAAGGTGATTTGCAGCGGTCGTTCCATCGTTCCAAGCTGCTAAACGTTCCATGTCTTGCGTGCCCCGCGCATTGACCGCCTGTTGGATTGACGATCGACCGCTTAGGTGGGGTCGGCGACGTCGCATTGCCTGCCGAAATGGTTGCACTCCGTCGGCCATAATTCCTCGAGCGGAGGGCGCGATGGCTCGTCGACTTCAGAGACCCCTTTTCACCGGCGCTTTGGCGTTGAAAAATCGGAACGAAGGCAAAACGGGTAAGCCGACAAAGCGGAATCCGCAGCACGATTTGATGCATGGTCGAGGTCGTCGAGATTGCGGCCGCCTACGGATTGGCGCCGCCCATCGAAAGTGAACCGCGCGGCCAATCCTGGAGGAAACGGGCCCTGAGAGGGCCTGGGCACCGCCGTACATGGTTTACCGGCGATTGAGGACCGTCTATTTGCCCCGCGCCGTAGCTTGTAAATGATCTTGAGCTTGGCGCCGATCTGGTCGTCGCACGGTGTCGGCGTTCGCGCGGCGACGCGAGGCGCCGAGATCGGCTCAAGCTCCACCGGTACGCGATCGCGGACCGCATGAAGCACCGGGAAATGCCAAGACATCCTCTCACATCATTATCTGGAACATTTGAACCGTGATACAGGCAGCAAAAAGCCGGTTGTAGAGGAACCCTCGGTTAGTCGAATCGTTGCCCCGACATCGGTGGAGCAGCGGATATCACTCCCTTGCCCGAGGCCGATCCAGAAAGCAGCAACAAGGAGTTCCGCAATGCAGGTGCAGGAAGCGATGACGCGCGATGTGCGCGTTGCTAATCCCAATGAAACCATCGAGCAAGCTGCGCGACTGATGGCCGACCTCGATGCCGGTGTGATTCCGGTCGGTGAAAACAACCGCCTTGTTGGGATGATTACTGACCGCGACATCGCGGTGCGCGCGGTGGCCCAAGGCAAGGGGCCGAAAACCAAGGTACGCGAGGTCATGACCGACGACGTGAAATACTGCTTCTATGATCAGGAGATCGACGAGGTGACGCCTAACATGGGTGAAATCCAAGTGCGCCGCCTGCCGGTACTTAATCGCGACAAGCAATTGGTTGGCATCCTCTCGCTGGGCGATATTGCTGTGAGATCCGGCGACGGTGCAGCGGGCGAAGCCCTGACGGGTATCTCACGTCCGGGTGGCGCCCACAGCCAGACCAAATAGACGAACTGCGCCATGCTCGACGTCGCCGATCTCACCGGCGCCCGCCAGCACATGGTGACCCAGCAGGTCGAGCAGCGCGGCGTGCATGACCCGGCTGTGTTGGTGGCAATGCGCGAGGTCCGGCGCTTGACGCGATCATCGTTTCAGCTGGCGGACCTGGCATCCCGAAGGCGCCGAAGACCCGTCTGGCCACCGCCATCGCCAGGAGCTGCATCCCCTCCGGCGGTCAGAATTTCGATGTTGCGATCGTGCGTGGCACTCGTTCCACCGAACTTCCGCAATCGAGGGACTGTTCGATGCAGCAACGTCCGAGACTTAACACCGAACACGGATTATCCCCTCAGCCAGACGCCCTTATGAATATCAAACTTTATCGTGCCGTCTTCGCGCATCAGTTTTCGTGAGCTTGAGTTCAGCTAGGGGCTAATCGGGGTTCGAGGGCCTTGGATCATCGTCCGGCGCCGATACGGCGCCAAGTCCATATCGCTGCTGAAATTCATCGACCCGTCGATGCTCTTTCCGCGCAAGCTGCTGATCATCTTCGCGTGTCCGTGGCTTTAGCAGACTTGCAGAGCCGCCCAACCGCTTCATCATCAAAGGTCGGCGCAGCGAATACTACGCCTTCGATCTGCTGTACCTCGACGGCTATGATCTGCGCGGCCTGCCCCGTAGATAGAGCGCAAACGGCTGCTCAAAGAACTGCTCGAGCGCTGCGGGCTGTACGCGCCGGTGCGCTACAGGAGATGTTCGCGCGCGTCGCAAAGCTCAACTGGAAAGGTATCATCTCCAAGTACGCCGCAGCTCCCTACCGCTCTGACCGCAACGAGGGCTGGCTGAAGATCAAGACCGTGCAGCGCGGCTGGTTTCCCGTCGTCGGGTTCGTGAAAGACAAGACGGTCGAACACGTCGTGTGCCGACGTCATCCCGAGCCCTGAAGGATCCCATACTCATCGACGACCATCGCAAGCCGCACGGAGCTTGCTTGCCCGACGCCAGCCGACGCTGCTATGATTGTGCATCTATCAGGGAGACCGCAATGACGCCGATGCTTCGCGTTATCGCCATCCTTTCCGTCGCAGCGCTTGCCGCTTCGCTCTGCACACCCGCGTTTCCCGCGAGCGCGCTCGAGCGCGCCTATCGCGTCATCCAAAGCAAACAATTCGTCGATCTCACGCACAGCTTCGACGCCACGACGCCGGTCTGGTCCGGCTTCGGCCAGGCCAGGATGACGCCCGCCGCCGACCCGAAAACGAAGAAGCCCTACACGATCAAGGACGACGGTTTCCGCACCACGATCTACGAGATGGCCGGGCAGTACGGCACGCACGTCGATCCGCCGGCGCATTTCGACGAGAAGGGGATCACCATGGACGAAATCCCGCTCAAGCAGATGATCCTGCCGCTGATCGTGCTCGACGACACGCCGTATCTCGCGAGCGATCCCAATCACGCTTTCTCGCTGGTCGATTTGAAGTCATGGGAGAAGAAGCACGGCCGCGTGCCGCGCGGTTCGTTCGTCGCGCTGCGCACCGACATGTCCAAGGACTGGGACAGCAACCCCGAACGCTTCAAGCGCAGTCCATTCCCGGCGTGGGCGTTCGAGACGATCAAGTTCCTCTACGAGCAGCGCGGCGTCACCGCCACCGGCCACGAAGCCATGGACACCGACACCACGGACAAGATGGAGTCGGAGACGTACATCCTGCAGCACGGCCATTATCAGATCGAGGTGATGGCCAATCTCGACAAGGCGCCGTCGAAGGGCGCGCTGATCGTCGTGACCTGGCCGAAGGTGCGCAAGGGTTTGGGATTCCCGGCGCGTGCATTTGCAATTCTGCCGTAGGAGATCGGATTCGCTTCGAGCGGCGCCCGGAGCCTGTCACCCGACCCGCGCGGGGCTTCAAATGATCCTGGGTGTTGCCTCACGGCCGATGCTTATTGCCAATGCTTGGAGCACGCTAAAATCTGAATCAAGTGAGTTCCACGATTGAGGTGCTTTCTAATGGCTCCGCGTGCGCTCGATTAAGCTCATCAGCACTTGTATCGGGACAACGTCCCCAGTTTAAAACATGATTCATCCGGCAAACCTAGATTGAGAAATAAAGGGAGGTCGTGATGGTTGCTAAAATAACGATGCTGGCCGCATGGATGGTCGTCAACAATCCCAATAGACAAAAGAACGACGATCTCAATTTAACTGTTGGCGGAACAATCCAATTGAATGCTGAAGCGCTTAAATTGCTCGGTGAACAGCTACTTACGATCAAGATCGATGTCCTTGATGCAGATTGGTTCTCCGACGATAAGCTGAAGACCGACCAGAGCTTCCAGCTTGCAATTCATGATACCAATCCACACTGCTTCAACACGGGGGTGCTCGTGAACGCGAAAACTTTGAATGACTGCGAGTGGTGGGGAGACAATACCGCCGAGGTATATTGCGTTGTCTCAGCGTCTCGCGGAAACCTCAAGTCAAACGGCGTTAAGACGGCAGAGCAAGACGTAACGATTTACTGAGTGGCTGTATTCGCCTTGTGACAATTAAATGGATCACGAATTCGAACGGTATGGCGTGACGGATGCGAAGAACTTCCCCTCGCCCGTCCGGCGAGGCCCCGCATCACGCGAGAACCCGGCTGAGGTGCTGTTGAGGAAACCCAGAGAGGGCGCCAGGTGCTCCTGACCTCAAGCGCACGGTAGCCAGACGCGCGGCCGATCTTTAGCTGCCGGTCCGATCCCTTTTGTAAACCGGCGTTGAACAAAGCCCCTTGAAGCTACAGCGGCAACTCCTTGTGACAAGTAACGGAATCTACGTCGGAGTGGGGTCACGATATCGGCGCCGATCGTGACCCCACTCCGATCGGCTTTTTTCCGATTGTCTTTATGGCGTTACTGCCGGCACCTGCAGCGATCTGACCCCTGTGCCGATTCAAATCTGACTTCTCAGCGAAGAAGAAGAACACGATGTAGGGGATGTGCTCGTAAAAGACCGCATGGTTATAGCGAGAGAGTTCTCTGCCGAAGAATCTCTCAACCTCGGCCACTATTTCCTCATCGCCTGGGACGGCGAGGGCGAATTGTCCGCCTTCGGGATAGTCCCACACTCACCAACTCCGGCCACCGAGGAGCGTTGGTTTTGAAGTCCTTCTTGATCTTGTCCCTCTGAGTACAGAGGTTGTCGATATTAGTCAGCATCTGCCGGCAGTGAGTTTATCCCAGCGTGTTGAAGGCTAAGGCTACCTCATTGAGCGCTGAACGCGCCGGTCGTGGCGGGTCTCCCCGTCCTTCTGCTTATTGAGCGAGCGTCAATATTCCACCTGCAAACAAATGCCAGAACGCTGTGGCGCTGATTGGTAAAGCCAGCAGCTGCTGCCTACGACCAGCACCGCACCGCCGATTACATAAACGCGGTGCGTGGGCGCCCCCGGGTGCGCCAATCGAACATCATAGCGACAACGAGCAGCAGATAAGCGACCAAGGCCGGAGGAATTGTTACCGCGACCTGTGGCGGTCCAGATGGGCCGGGGGGTGCAAGAAAAGTAAGAAACCAGCGAGCTACTGCCGCATCTAAGATCGAGATCGCGGCAAGGAGCATTAATCGCTTATGGGCCTCGGGCCTTTTCACGGCTCCGATCGCCAACATAACCACAACAGCAAAGAACAGGAGGTCGCTGAACGGGACGATAGCAAATGCAATCCCCTCGTCCTTCAGACCTAACGATGCCGCGACCTTCATGGCATTGATGGTCGCCAGCGTTCCGAAGATGGTCATCGCAGTCGCGAAAGATATCCCGACCAAACCGACCGCTCGATGTCTTGCGATCCTTCCCGATGCGGCGAGCCAAGTCTGAAAGGAAAAATACAAAGTCCAGGAGAAGAAGACCAATCCATGGATGTGGATGATCGGGTTCGACTTGAACGTTCTAGCTGCCATCGGCAGCCAATAGGTTGGAGCGAAGCCTAAGAAGGCGACGGCGGCGCAGGACAGTGCCATATAGAAATAGAAATATTTCGCGCTTGGCTTAACTGCTGCGCGCGCGCGAGCCTCCATCACAGTCGCTTCATGTGTACCAATTTCCTCGCCCGTCAACCTTAATAGCCTTTAACGGCCTTTTTGCAGGATCCGCGCGCTCCCCACAACGGATTGGCATGCTCATCTCGCGGATCAGCCGGCGAATTTCCAACGGCACAGCGGTCGACCGCAGCGGCGGCTCGATTTCCAGCGCCAATACATCTGAAACCGGCACGATGCCAACGGATCACGGTGTCCGGTCGGACGATTGCCAGTGCATCATACATCTTGGGAAACAGTCGGCAACCCTCCCAATATCAATCGGTCAATCGAGATGAAGGGAGGTCTCCTGGGACGGGTTCGCCGCAGCACATTGATTTGTTGCCTCAAGACCAGAACTTCTGCCTCAAGCGCTACTCGCGACCGCAGCAGGTCCATCACCATTCCAAAGATCAGTCTGCACAAATCTAACATCAAGCAGCAGCATCGCCCGATTTCGATCAACCGCCAGCTGGATGGGGTTTGCGACAGGGACACCGGTCGGTTGGAGACCACTGGGCAAGAATTCGCCACCGTGGCCGACGCCGCCGTGCGCCAACACTCCGAGGAGCCGACCGATGCCTGACGACAGCGAAGCGGAAGACCGCCCGAAGGTCGGGTACCGCAATCCCCCCGCAACTCACCAGTTCAGAAAAGGGCAATCGGGCAATGTCCTTGGCCGGCCGCCGAAGTCATCAACCAAGGCAGCTGACTGCTCGCCCCTGGGCAAGGCCTATCTCGCCGAAGCACAGCGAAAGCTTCGCATTACCGAGGCCGGCAAGGTCAGTCAGCTGAAGACTGATCGAGATTGCCGTGCGCCGCCAGGGTATGGCCGCGGTCGGCGGCGACCTCAAAGCCCAGAGGGAATTTGTTACCGGCGTGCGGCTTGCCGAGCGCGACGAGCGTTCACGAAACGATAAACTGTTCGACGCGGCGCTCGACTACATCGCACTTTGCGAACGGCTGCGAGATGATTACAAAAAGCAGGGTCTTCAGGCGCCTGAGTTCGACATTGATCCCAACGACATTCTGACCGATGCGTCGGCCCGAACAGTCTCTTTAAGTACGCGTTCTCAAAATCGAGCCACCTCGACATCGCTGACCCTCGATGATCTGAAACGGCTGTCCTTATCGCAAATCAAATCCGAATATATTGATGGTGCAGTCCGCCCAGGATCGGACGACAGAGAATGCGTCCGGCTGTCTCGGCGGCGCGTGATATCGGCGCGTCCTTGTTCAATGACAAATGGGTGCGCGTGCCGTTGTAGTAGGTCATGTACGACAGCAGCACGTGGCGCAGATGGCGTTCGCCAAATATGACGATATGATCAATGCATTCCCTGCGGATCGACCCGATCAGCCGTTCAGCATACGCATTTTGCCAGGGTGAGCGAGGAGACGTCGGACGATCTCGAATACCGATGGATCGAACCCGGCGGATGAATATCTCGCCGTATGCGCCATCGCGATCCCGGATCAGGTAACGTGGGATTTGCTCCCAGCCACACGCCTCCGTCAGTTGATTGGCGATCCATTCGGCCGTCGGATGCGCGGTGACCCCAAACCACAGGATCTGCCGCCGGCCGTGGCCCATGATCAGCAACCCATAGAGCAGTCGGAACGAGATTGTCGGAACCACGAAAAGGTCCATCGCCGCGATACCGTCAGCATGGTTGCGAAGGAAAGTCCTCCATCCTTGTGACGGAGGGGCCCTCCTCCGCGCCATATACTTGGCGACGCTGGTCTGGCCGATCTCGATGCCAAGCTTGAGCAACTCGCCATGGATTCTCGGCGCTCCCCACAACGGGTTGGCGAGGCTCATCTCGCGGATCAGCCGGCGAATTTCCAACGGCACCGTTGGTCGGCCGCAGCGGCGTCGCGATTTCCAGCGCCAATACGATCGGAAGCCCGCGCGGTGCCATCTTATAACCGTGTCCGGCTTAACGATCGCAAGCGCACGACAGGTCTGAGGGAACAACCGGTAAAGACCAATGAAAATCAGTCGGTCAATTGGGTTGAAAGCGAGCTTGCGAGGCGCCCCTCGCCGAAGCACATTGATTTGTTGCCTCAATACCAAAATCTCGGCCTCAAGCGTAGCTCGCGACCGGAAAAGATCCGTGAACATCCGCCAGATCAGTCTGCACAGGTCCAACATCACGCAACAGCATCACCCGATTCTCAATCAACTACCAGCCGGATATGGTTTGCGGTAGGGACAGCCATCGCACGCGGCCGGCGATGGCTGGACGAGATCGTCTCCGGACGATTAACAATCGAAGAGATTGCGGTCAGGCAAAATTGCAGCATTCGACAAATCAATCTCACGCTGTCGATGGCTTTCCTCGCGCCGCCATTGGTCAAGGCCGCAATCGAGGGTCGCCTGCCCCGAGGCATAGGCATCGCAGAACTACGCGATGCACCGCCCGCGTGGTCGAAACAATATATGAAGCTTGGATTGCCCACGCTTTAGTTATGTTCGTCGGAACGGCGGCTGCGCGCACCAACGTTGCGTGGGATTGGTTGGTCTCGTTCAGATCGACCTGTTGACGTTGCTGTCCGCGCACCCCACGGTCGTGCGACCGTCGACGCGATCAAACAATCGAGGCGTGATTGGAGCGCTCTGTTCGGCGCTTTGCAACTCTCACCTCTCAATCGACACCTCCGCAGGATTGATCCTTCGCACGCGAAATCGTGGCAGATCAAACGAAGCAGGGCGGGATCTTTCCCGGTTCAATCCAGTGAAGCGATCGAGGCGCCAAAAGAAACAACCTTTTTCACAGCAAAACAAATACCCATCCGTTCGCGACGACCAACTCGACTGGCATATTTTCCGGCCTTGGTCACGCGCCGGTATCCGCGCGACGACGGCAGCAGGGTGTTTATTATCAGCTGATGGGAACCCTGCCAGGAACGGAAATTTTTCGACTGGAGACAGGGACCGAAAATCGACAGATCCACGAACGGAGACAGCCAACCACCAAACCAGGAACAAAAAACCCCCGCCAGCGGCGGGCCTTTCCTACCAGTCTCAATGCAACGACAAAACTGTAGACTGGATGGTGGCGGACGCAGTGGGATGCGAACCGGTCTCTGTACCGGAATTCCCTGCTAACAGGGAATTTTACAGGGAATTTCGCAATTATTTGGCCATATGGACGATATGAGCAGCAAGAAACCACTGTGCTGCAGTCACTTCCCGAGCAATTCCCTATTGAACGTATCAGGGAAAATAGTTCGATTAACAGGGAAAGGAAAACCCCAAGCAGGGAATGCCGACCGCGGCAACGCGGCAATGTAAGCGTCCATTTCTCGCATACTTGATCTGTTCTGATTTGCAGATGAGGGATGAACCAGACGAACAGAAGGGACCCGTTTCCATACGGCGAGGCCCGTTTGGCAAGACGCGGTGATCGCCGAGAAATTGTGCGTTCAGCCTCTCATATCCACAAGCGTCTCGACAACACCCGGAAGAAGCGTCGGCCTTCTCGGATGCAGGATATCTCATGCCTCGTCCTCCCCATCCCCGCTCATGCTTTTTTTAAGCAGGCGGTTCTCCAGGGTGAGATCGGCCACGACCTCCTTCAAAGCAGAGTCACACGGCGAAGGTCTTTCACTTCGCCGGGGGGTGCGGCGCGGGCCGTATCGCCCGCCAATCGGCGTTTACCGGCCTCCAGCAAGTCCTTGGACCAGCCGTAATACATCGAGGCGGCGATGCCCTCGCGGCGGCAAAAGTCAGAGATGTTCTCTTCACCGCGCAGCCCTTCCAGTACGATGCGGATCTTCTTTTCCGCTGAATACTGCCGGCGGGTCTGACGCCGGATGTCCTTCAGCACTCGTTCCGCCGGCACTTTGCCCGGCCCGGATTTCCGTTTCATCTTCGCTCCTTGCGGCTACGATGAACCAGAAATCCTCCCTCCGGAAAGTCCCTCAATTTGTCTCAGGGGTGCTGACGGCAGACAATCTGGCGGCAGATGTTTTTCAACCTTACCAAGACGCTCATCACAAGCTGAACATCAGCGTGCGGCTCCCTTTTCCGTACGCCGCAGAAATTGCGTTTCCTAGACGCTTGCCACAGGCAACACCCGGACGGGAATCATTAGCCTCAAGCTTGAGCGGGTGCGGATAGCTAACGTCCCCGCCTCCGTACCTGGCGCATCTTTTATGACGACATTCACGTCGGCACGATCGCCGAGCGCTCTGGTGTCCCCGCTGGACTTAGACGGCACTCTTCAGGAAGAGCTTTTCTAGTGAGATCAAATAAAGTTGGAAGCGAGCAAGTTCATTAATCTGCTCTTGGGGAAGTACTACAGCTGCCGTACCGGGCTTCGTTGTGACGTGGATTTCATACAGATGGCGAGTGTGAACCGGATATGACGCAAATTTTCGAATGCAGTCCACAAGCGTTCCTTCGCAAATAAGGTAAGGTACAGCCCCCCATGCGTTAGGGATACGCTCGTTATTTAAGGAGGGCCATTTACGCAATATCGCATGAGCATTGAAATCAATCTCTTCGTCAGCCACGCTACGCCTTCTTTTCTTTTTCGGGACACTTCATTGGATTAGTCCATCATTGGACGTCCAACGGCCAACGTGACCACTCCGGCCGCTAGCAGGCTACCGAAGGGGATTACGACAATAAGAAGCCGCCGCCATCCTAGCTTCTATGCCGACGGGAACATGAGATCTTCGAGTGGGCGAAGTGTCACACCTCTGGATGGAAAGTTCCTGGCCCCCTTCATTCTGCGGAAGCGTCGAAGAACGACGGCGACTGAACGTTTGAGCCGGTCGCGCGTCTCTACGGTATGAAAGCAAGCAAAGCGTCAGACCGAACAGCTCGGCGGCTTCGTTTAACTCGGAAAGCGGCTCACCATGGCGAGGCCCGACAGAGTTTTCTCGGCGACGGTCTCTACGATGCGCCGATGCCGGCTAGCTTGGACGGAGATTCATCAGCGCAAAGCTTGAAAGCTGACGCCGATCGTCGCCCTTCTCATCCGCCCTGTTAGGATCAAGTCACGAACTGCGTAGCCGCGGCTCCAAGGTGCTTTATCATCGGCGTAGTCGAGGGATCGGTCGGTTCCAGCCGTGCGTACCGTTCGATCAGGGGTCGCCGGTCTCCCTGACGGCGACCCCGTCAAAGTTTGCGCCTCGTTTTATGAGCCTCATTGAGCGGATGGCAGTTATCCTTGCGTTTCGTCCCCGAGCAGCCCGCCGGAAACGTCCGAGGGACTGCTGGAATGAACGTTAAAGCTCGGCTTCCGCTTCCACATTTACGACGGATTTGGCGAGGGAGGTCAAAGCTAGGTCGGTCGCCTTTTCTTCCTTCAGCGTCGCATCCAACAGGTCTGCCGCATCAGGCATTCCCAATTCGGTGGCCCAAGTCTTGAGGGTGCCGTACCGCGACATTTCGTAATGTTCGACCGCCTGGGCGGCAGCCGTTAAGCCGGCATCCAGGGCGGGCATTCCCTTGAAGTCGGTCATGATCTCGGTACCCTCTTTGGTAATGCCCATGATCGCTTCGCACTTTTTGGCCTGCGGCTTTTTCCCGAAGATCTTGAAGACCTGTTCGAGCCGCTTGACCTGCCCACGGGTTTCTCGTTCGTGTTTCACAAAAGCCGCTTTGAGATCCTTTGATTGTGCCGCCTTAGCCATCTTTGGCAAAGTGGTCAGAATTTTCTTTTCAGCAAAATAGATGTCCTTTAGAGTGGCATGAAACAAATCGCTCAGCAGTTTAGGTTTTTTGGCCACGTGTGCCTCCATGAGATGATGCACACCAAGTCGTGAAGGGGGACTATGTTCCCATGCCTTATGAGGGCATAAACTTCGTCTCCTCTTCATCGACAGCCACACTCCCTTTTAACACCGTGCCGGAAAGCCGTTCCGCACCTCTTGGATAAGCTCCTGAGGCGGCGAGAACGACGGACGCAACGGCCGCGGCAAAGTTCCGCCCGCAGATGTCCACAGTGACCGCATTCTCGCCGCGATTGCGCTGCACCACGCACCGATCGTGGGGTCACCTGCATATTGTCACATCATGTTCACCAACCGTCGCTCGCCTGCCGCCGCGCCGTGTTGCGCGCGCTTGCAATCGCCGCCTGCACGTTGACGCTCTGCGCGTCCGTCGGCGGCTGCGCCAGCGACGCTGCTCTCCTCCGGCGGTGCGACCTTCGACGCCGCCGAACTCTCCACCAATCCGACGCTTCTCGTCGCCACCACACGCAAGCCCGTGAACGGTGCGCGCGTCAGGCCCTGGTATGGGTCGGAGCGAGCCGCGAGACTGAGCGTCGCTCGCGCCAAGCTCACACCGCCAAGCGAGGGTCGCTTCTCACTCAACGCCGTCGGGCTGGACGATTGGCGCCTCGATGCGATTGAGCCAGCCAGCCAAATCGGCGACCTCTACGCCGAGCCAGGCGGCACCCGTGACGTGCTCATCTACGTGCACGGCTTCAACCAGACCTTTGAAAGCGCGGCGCTCGACGCGGCCCGGATCTCTGAAGGCATCCGCTTCCGCGGCGAGACCATGGTGTTCTCCTGGCCGTCGAAAGCGAGCCTGTTCGACTACGGCTACGACCGAGAGAGCGCGATGTGGTCGCGCGACGCGCTTGATCAAGTCTTGACCGGGCTGATGGCGAGCCCAACCACTGGCCGCATTCACGTCGTGGCGCACTCGATCGGCACCATGCTGACGATGGAGGCGCTGCGCCAGATCTACGCGCGGCAGCCGGCTGCAGGCGAGCGCATCGGGGCCGTGGTCTTCGCCTCGCCCGATATCGACCTCGATGTCTTCACCTCCTCGGTCGCGCGCATCGGCCCGCTCGCAGGGAAGATCACGGTCGTCACCGCTACCAACGACCGCGCGCTGGCCGTCTCGGGCTTCCTGGCCGGCGGCATCACCCGCGTCGGCGCCGCCGAAAAGGCCAAGCTTGCGCGGCTTGGGCTGCGCGTCATCGACGCCTCGGCGCAGGGCTGGGGCATTATCAACCACGACCTGTTCCTGTCTAACGCGAAGGTCCGCCAGGTGATCCGACGCGCCATTGACGGACGCCCGATCGACGGGGCCTGAGGGCACAGAAAGCGGGACTGAAGCTACGGCCGCTAATCAGCGCATGAGAGCGCATTGACTTCATAACGGATGGCGGACCTTGCCCTCTCTGACTTCGCCCGATACCCGATCTCGGCGAGCAGCTCGGCCAGGGCTTCCTATCTCGCCCACGCCAGCTTGCGGAAAGATCTCCACCCGTACCCGTCCTCTGGACGACCGATAGGCGGTTCATCCGGCCCCTGCAGGTTCGGCGTAGAGCTCGGTTCAAGCTCCTTCAGGGTGTGCTCAACTAGGCGGTTGATGTGCGTGTCAGTGTGACCGACGATCACATCGAGCCCGTTACTGCCGTTATAGTAGATCAGAGTGATCATACCGACGCGCTTTTCTTCAACATTAAGAGGTGTCCATATGGGTGCTGAACATCGCCTTGGTGATCTCGGGGATATTCCGTGATCGGTTGACGCCCATCTCCGCCCAGTCATTGACGGAGATTAGAAAGCCATGGTTATTGACGAGTGCATTCGCGCTGGTAGATGTTGAGCGACGAGCCGGTGATGGCAACGCCGTGATAGGCATCGATTGGCTGAGGCGGCGAAGCGCTTTCGTCAGCTCCAAGATAAATATCGACCGCCGCTTGGGGGGCCAGGGTCCGGAGTAGATCGGCGTAACTCTCCCCCGGAGTCGCGCCCGCAGTTTGCGCAATCCGGCGGCGGCCGGGTGGAGAGTTGCCCTCAAGAACCAATAACCGCAGCAAGCCTATCTCCCGAGGTCACCGCGGATCGCGGCTAGCGTGAGTTGCTCGAACTCGGCTTCGGTCAGTGACCGGGGATTGGTGCCAGCGGTCGGATCCTTGACCGCATCCTTCGCAATCGTTTCGGCATCTGCTTCCTTGACGCCGAGCTCCGCCAGCGTGTGCGGTACCCCAAGATTCTTCCGCAAGGTCATAACCCAGTTCAGCACAGTATCGAAATCACGGCCCGGCAGGTCGAGTGCGCGGGCAATGTGCGGGATCTTGTCGGCGATGGCTTTCCTGTTGCACACCATTACGTAGGGGAAGATGACGCCGTTGGTGAGACCATGGTGCGTATCGTATCGTGCGCCGATGGGGTGCGACACCGAATGGATCGCGCCGAGCCCTTTCTGGAAAGCCGTGGCTCCCATCGACGCCGCCGCGAACATGTAGGCGCGAGCTTCCAGGTCGCTACCGTCAGCGACGGCGCGTGGCAAATAGGTGTCGACGATCTTGATGCCCTCCAGCGCCACGCCGTCGGCGAGCGGATGAAAGGCTTTCACACAATAGGCCTCGAAGCAGTGCGCCAGCGCATCCATGCCCGTCGCCATGGTCAGAAACGGCGGCAGGCCGACCGCGAGCTCCGGGTCCTCGACGGCGACCTTCGGCATCATCAAGGGGTGAAAGATGATTTTCTTTTCGTGCGTGTCTTCGCGGGTGATCACGCTGGCGCGCCCGACCTCAGAGCCGGTGCCGGCGGTGGTAGGCACCGCGATGATGGGGGCGACGCCGTCGGTGTTGGCCCGTGTCCACCAGTCGCCGACATCCTCGAAATCAAAGACCGGCCGCGACTGGGCCACCATGAACGCCACGCACTTGCCGACGTCGAGTGCCGAGCCACCGCCGACCGCGACAACGCCGTCGTGACCACCCTGCTTGAACGCCACAACGCCGGCCGTCAGGTTGGACTCGACCGGATTGCCTTTGACATCGGAGAAGATGCTGATCGGGATTCCCGCCTCGCGCACGCGCCGCGCGATGCTCGCGATCATGTCGGACTTGGCGAGTCCTGCATCCGTGACAAGCAATGGCCTGGTGATGCCATGAGCCCGGCAGAGATCCGGCAACTCGGCGATGCGCCCGGGTCCCGCAACGACGCGCGTCGGAAAATTCCAGGCTCCAGTGATTTGAACGTGCATGGACGGCTCTCAATGCTCCAGTCGAAGATGATATGATTTGGGCCGGGTATCGTTCACGATGTCACTCTTGGAATGCGTCGGGTTTCAGATGATCTCAAAATAGCGGGCAAGTTCCCAATCGGTGATCGCCTTGCGGAATTCGCGCTCTTCCCATTGCCGTGTCATGGCAAAATGCTCGACGAAGAGCTCGCCGAACAATTCTCGGGCAATGGCAGATCCGGCGAGCCGATCCGCAGCCTCCGACAATGTACGCGGCAACGCGCGGGCAGCTGCATGCTTCGATTTCGCAATCGGTGGGTGGTATTCCGAACATGCTCAAGAACTCTGATTTCATCTCGGCCTCCAGTGCAGTGCCCCAATCAAATAAATAATGTGGGAAATGCGCCTTTAAAGGCAAAGACTCCGAAAGCGGCCCCAACCGGGGTGGGGTGAACCGGAGCCGTCTGGCGTTGGGCGCTCGCTAGGAAAGCGACCCGTTCCGGCGAAAAGAAATGAGGCAAAGCGGGATGGCTGTTCAAGCACATCGTGGCGGCGTTGACAGAGCTTGGCGGCTCCGCTGGCAACGAGCGCCTCGCCTGCGCGAAGCCCTGCGATGGGACCCAGGTACAAGGGCCTGAAGGATAAATTGATCGCCGAGGGCATCGTGACGCCTGGGCGCAGTCGCGGCGGTTCGGTCTCGCTCGTCGGCGAGGTTGAGGTGCCGACGAACCGCACTGGTCGCCTTCCGTGCGAAACCCGCACGCTCAAATGGTGTCGCAGCCCGACCATGCCGACAGCGAGTGAACTTTTACCCTCTTCGCAGTATTCCGCATTAGCAGCCGCCGTCGATTACAGGATCTTATTCTGAAATCGACTGGACGACGCTGGAAACCGGCCGGGAGCTTACGGTCGGCAACTTCGCGTTTTTCAAAAGCTCTTCGTCGTATTGCAGCAGGGTCTGCACCGGCGCCTTGGAGCGCATCGCCACGACCTTGTATCCGCCGGCTTTCAGCCGCCTCAAAAGTTCGGGCAGGGCTTCCGCCGTGTGCTTGTGGAAATCATGCATCAGGATGATGCCTTTGCCGACCTTGTTGAGCTTCTTTATCGTCACATCAATGACGGCTTGCGCATTGCGCGCCTTGAAGTCGAAGGAGTCGAGATCGCAGGAGAACATCGCGATATTGCGCTCGCCGAGATAGGTCACCATTTCCGGCGGATGCTGCAGCGCCGGGAAACGGAAGAACGGAGCCGGGGAAACACCGCCCAAGGCCCACTTCACCGCACTGAAACCTTTTTCGATCTCCTCCTTGCGCTGATCCTCCGTGAGTTTCTTATTGGTGAGGGTGGCGTGTGACCATGTGTGAGATCCGACGGTGTGCCCGGCCGCGTAAACCTGCTTCAGGATTTCCGGGTGGTAAGTCGCGTGCTTGCCGATCGAGAAGAAAATACCGGTCGTGCATTCATCCACCAGTGCCTTGAGGACGGCGGGCGTATTGAGCGGCCATGGGCCGTCGTCGAATGTCAGCACCACTTCCTTGTCGCGCAGGAAATCGAGCTGTTTGAAATGCTCGAAGCCAAATCCGGGGCCACCGGTCGTGTCGATCTCGACGGTGCGTGCGACGCCGAGCGCGCTCGGATTATTGCAAGTGGCTCTTGCCGGTTGCGCCGCGGCGAGGCGCTGGGCCGGCAGAGCGGTTACTTTGCAGGGTTGGGATCGTAGCGAGAACGGGAGCGATCGCGGGAACGGGGACCGAGGCGGCAGTGCGATCTGGCACGGCACTCGGTGCTAGGCTGGCGCGCAGAGTTGGAATCTTCAACCATACTGCGCCAACGGCACAGATGGCGATTGCGCCCGCTAGGATTAGTCCTGTCGCTATTCGCATCGTCCTTCCCCCAAAAATCAATTGTTTCGGGTTATGCCAGCGAAGTCCTCGCCGGAACAAACGACGGTAACGGATTGCTGGCAGCAACGCGTTTCATGCCGAACTAATAATGATAAGTAAGTCTTACAGATCATATAGGATTATTCTCAATTTTCTTGCTCAGGCCTATCAAGCTTACGTGACGATGATCCGGCTAATGGCCGCTTGGGTCGATGTCCAAGGAGCTACCAACAGACGCGTTGGTGGGCGATACGGCACGCGCCGCAACCTTCGGCGAAGTGAAGGACCTTCGCCGTGAACCTCTGCCTTGAAGGAACTCGTGGCCGATCTCACCCTGGAGAAACGTCTGCTCAAAAATTATGAGCGGGGATGGGGAGGACGAGGCATGAGATATCCTGCAGCCGGCGTAGGGTTCGTACGACCTAGAAAAACAATTGATAAAGTTGCGCCGAATCCTCAATCAAGCTCTCCAAAAGGTGCTTTCATAGCCTGCGTTTTCACCCGTCTCGAATTGTCCATTTCCAATCTGACTTAGGCGATTGGCGACATTCACGGTCGTTTCGATCTGCTTTGTTCGTTGCTCGACTTCATCCATCAGATGCGGATCGACGCCACCAAGAGCCAAAAGTTATCTTTGGATGACAACGAAGACCGTGGCCCCGACAGCAAGATTGTATCGAACTTGTTACATTGACTTTGAAACGCTGGCCGAAGTCCCGACTGATGCTCAGTAACCACGACGATTATTTCCTGCGACTGTCTTGAGCTACGACTACGATGGCGATCTAAAGATGGCGCGAGCTGAAATCAAAATTGACTACGAGCACCACGTTGCACTGCTCCTATCCGCCTCCTTGAAATCAATGGACCGATCGCCTTCGTCCCTGCGGACGTCAACCTGGAAACACCAGTCAACGATCAGGAGCGCAGTGACTGCCTTTAATCCGGAAACCGTTTCTCGACTATTCGGGGCATCCCATATAGTTGTGCAAGCACATTCCATCACGGACACGCCCGCTCGTGGCCCACAGTCGTATCGCGCTGGACGACCTCGCAGCGCGGTGACTTCGATCAGCAACATGGCGACACCCATCTAACTTTCTCTGCCTCTATGGCTCATGCGGCCCGTCGAAATCGCTTTCAAAGCGTAGATGCTTCACGCTGCGGCCGTGACGCCGTACCAGCTTGAGGGCCTCTATCCCCACCTTGATATGCGTCTCGACATAATTCTCGGTTACCACCAGATCCGATGCTTCGGTCTTCACCCCGTCAAGGATCATGGGCTGGTCGGACACGAGAAGCAACGCCCCGGTCGGAATGTGGTTGGCAAATCCAGCGGCAAAGATCGTCGCGGTCTCCATATCGATCGCCATACTCCGTGTGCGACGCAACCGCTCCTTAAAGACGTCATCGTGCTCCCAGACACGACGGTTGGTGGTGTACACCGTGCCGGTCCAATAGTCGTGACCCAGGTCGCGGATCATAGTTGACACCGCGCGTTGCAGCTGGAATGCGGGCAGCGCGGGGACCTCCGGCGGCAGGTAATCATTCGAGGTGCCTTCGCCGCGAATAGCCGCAATCGGCAAAATCAAATCACCCGTCTGATTCTTGCGCTTCAAGCCGCCACACTTCCCGAGAAATAGAACAGCCTTTGGCGAAATAGCGCTCAATAAATCCATCACGGTTGCGGCATTCGGGCTTCCCATGCCGAAATTAATCAAGGTAATTCCATCGGCCGTCACGTTGGGCATCGGTCGATCCCCGCCCCTGATCGATACGTCATGGTGAGCGGCGAACCATGCGACGTAACCGCCGAAATTCGTCAAAAGAATATACTGTCCAAATTCATCAAGTGGCGTGCCTGTGTAACGCGGAAGCCAATTTTCGACGATGTCTTTTTTCTCTTTCATTTTCTGCTCCCATGTCACAACGCGCCATTCGAAGCTGTACGTGAGTTTCCGCAATGTAAAAAGACAATTACCGAACCAACTTGGCTCAGCAGAGCCGATACGCACGATCGACGGAAAACCAGGCCGGATCCATTCCGGGAATGGCTTCCCTGCGTTGCTCGGCAACGGCTTCGAGCGCCTAACCGAAACGACATGAAAGAAAGTTAGATCACCAAACTCATCATCGCCGGATTTCGGCAAACACTGCTGTCATCCGCGCGCAGTCCTATCGCGAACGATATGGAGGCGCAGGATGAATGGGTCCCAAAGGTATCTCGCTTGCGGAGGGTGTTGGTAAAGCTCGGGCTCTTCGCAGCCAAGTATCAATGTTGGGCGCTCAACATCGCTACCCAACTCGACTGATGCAAGTTCTTGCAAAATT
The DNA here is from genome assembly GCA_963764445.1 of uncultured Alphaproteobacteria bacterium. Classification (GTDB taxonomy): domain Bacteria; phylum Pseudomonadota; class Alphaproteobacteria; order Rhizobiales; family Xanthobacteraceae; genus Nitrobacter. The sequence goes on along the minus strand of CAVXSV010000014.1, from coordinate 5,282 downwards.
GTCAGTAGAAATGACCGTTGAAGGCCGTGCCCAAATCGCGTCATGCTACCCTTGAAGGCTCCTTCTTGTGCCCTAATGGTAGCGCGTGGATCGCCGATAGAAACGGATTTTTCGCTTCCTTGCAGCCATTCGACCGCCACGCTTGCATCTGGATGTGCGAAGATGGCCAAGCGATCGGCAAGGCTTTTTGATAGCTCACCCAAAGTCGCCTGTTCTTTTTCCAAAAGCGCGTCGTATTCCAACCTCGTCTTTGCACGCAAAGCGTCAAGCGCTTCATCGAAGTTGACCTTCTGACGGACAGTGCGCTGGAGAAGTTTACCAAGGGCGGTGTTTCCTGCTTCCTCAGCTTCTTCCGACGCGTCTTTTACTGCCGGGAGATAAATCCATTGGACAAATGGATCAAGTTTCCCGCGTGCCTTTTTGCGTTCCGTAGAACAGATCGGAACTTTCCTCTGGGCTGCAAATGTCTGGTCTGGCCTCCTCGTAGGCGCGAAGAGCAGCGGTCATTGCCGTTTTTGTCGGCTTGTTTCCAGGCATAGTAAAATCAGTTAGTCCAGCCGTTACTTCCTTGAACCGTTTTCGCAAGAGGATCGATCAGGACCTTGTTTTTGTCGTCCTCAAAGTATGGCTTGAACTGCGGAAAGATGAGCCGCTTGCCAAACTGCTGAACGATGGCTTTTAGCGACGATGAGTCAAACGTCGCACGGGAGGTGACGACTAATTCGCCATGCCTCACATAATGGTCCAGGGCCTCCTTCGCTGCGGCGGTTAGTTTGGCCAAGGCAACGTTTCCAGCTTCCCGCGTGAAGTCGTGGAGACAGCGCTTGCTCACGTCATCGGCGACAAGGCAGAGCAAGCCTATCGCCGTTCCGATGCGCTAGAGAAGCGCCGCAAGCTCATGGACGCATGGGCGTCCTATTGCGAGCCGAGGACTAGCAGCAATGTTGTGCAAATCCGAAAAAGGTAGGCGGACGCGGCCGGTGCAGAATGGCCGCAGTTTAGTCAGCATTCCCTTTCCGAAAGCGCCGATACCTTGGCCGGGGCTGCTCAACAGATACCTCGTTACCTAGAATCTTGGGAACAAGTTCGTCCCTCACAACCTTCTCCATCACAACCTGCACAAGCTTGGTACGGGAAATTCCGCGTTCTTTCGCCGCCTCCTGGAGATACTCAATCTCCAAAGGAATAACGACATTCTTGATGGTCATAATATCTCCCCCCACGGGATGTTTTGGCATCTTATTCGTCCCCCTACTGACCACCGAAGGTGGCGAGATTCTGTTAGCTCCGTGGCAGGCGCTAGCCTGAGTGCAAAGGTCGCCTCGGGCAATTTTCGAATCCATTGAAACCACGGCTACTATCCTCGCATCTGGCCGACGCACTCACGAATCCCCTCTCAACCGATTGCTTCGGCTGCCAATCGCAGGTCGTGCCCACGAACTTCGAATGGAATTCTTGAATCGAGAGTCAGAATCGGAAATGGACATAGCTCGAGTCCTTCAGGCGCGCTGAAGCGCTTCCATCGCAATTGAGATGAAACAACGCCAGTATTGTCGGCGTTGAGCCTAAAGAGTTCGGTACCCCCGGCAACAGCGGTCACGCCATTGCCTCATGTCACTATGGCTTCCGCCACGACCGATGTGGGCTGCCCATGTCAAAGACAAGTCGGACAAACCCTGACCCGGAATCTAGCTTACGTCCGGTAGCCCCCCGCTTCGATACTGTTCTCCTGAAGCTTTGCGAAAAACTCAGGGAAACAGTTCTACGTCGAAGGTGAAGCCACACTAGGATCGAAAAAATCGGCGGTCAAATAACAGAATCTCGTAAGTCGTTTGGCCGTGCAGCGTTTGGCTCGTGGCTGTGGCGTCGGGGTTGATTGCACCATCTAAGGGACGCGCGGGCTCCTGTTAAGCATGACGTGATGGATATGCTTAATCACAAGGGTGGCCACGCGCGATAACCACAAGCGAGCAACAGTACGGACAGGTTGGACAGGTCTAAAAGCAACCCGTCCGTAAGTTGTGCCTCTGCCGCAGTGCTTTGGACTGGTTGGACTGGTTGGACTGGTTGGACTGGTTGGACAGGTTAAAAAATCTATAGAGATAAAAAGGGGAATACCCGTAGATATGGCGGCAGCGGGATATATAAAATGGGAATGGCCGACAACGTGTCCAACCAGTCCAAACCCTTGCGGCACAGCGATAACTTGCGGACAGGTTGCGAGCCGACCTGCCCAACCTGTCCGTCCTCTCATGGGGATTGCCAGTCTCGCTAGCATCCGCACGGAGTGCTTAGCGAAAATTTTCGCTAAGCCTGATTTCGATTGCGCTTCAGTGCTCGGCAGCGAGAGTTTTGAAAGGTTCTTTTCAGAACGTGCAGCTATACGGGAAAGGCGGCAGCGCATTTCATCGCTGGATTCTAGGATTTAAACAAAACGTCACCCTATGACAAGGCGCGCTCTGCGCACGCGATAATCGCACAGGTCTGCGAGGCCGATCTCGGCTAGGCGATCTTCCCTTCGTACACGTCGAAAGGAATCTCGGTACCTCTCTGCGCACCTTCAATATTACAGATTGAATCAACGAAGCTCTTAATTTTCTCGGCCGCTGGTCTTCGCGTGACCCGAAAGCCCAAACCGGTTTTCTACGTCCCCAGACTCTATATAGGCTCACGCGGCTAAAAGATCGCTCAGACAGGCTCTTGAGTTTTTCGAGCGAAATACGCTCACGGAAATCGATGTAGTTGACTACCCTGTCATCTTCGAGCAATCGGGCATTGTCCTTTAGTTCCTTTCTGGCTATCCGTCCTATGAGCGCTCTCCGCATCATCGGATTGTTTGAAAATATGCGCTCGGGCAATAAGCCCTCTAAGGATTGTTCAGTCTTCAATCTAGAATACCGATTCTGAAAACGTCACTGTCCCATTGTATGAGGCTTCCCTAGAGAGGGCCTTTGCCACCACAATATTCATCAACTTCTTTTGGGTAATCCTTCGAAACACGGGCAAGCCCTTTCTTGATGCTTCAAGCACAATATCTTTTTGCTTCACTATGGCCTTAAGCTGAATGGATTTATGATTGGCGCGATCTTGCGTTTCGATTTTACATATCACCTCATTGTCGAGATACGTCAGATTTAGCACCCGCTCTTCCCATGGCGGTTGAGTAACCTCCCATTTTAGATTGCCCATGGCGCGAACTTTAAGATGTTTCGATTCTTCGGAATGTGACACGGATCTTTCGTTGTGGCCGCATGACTAGCGCCGCCCTTTCCGGAAAACTCAAAGGGTTTGGTCAAGGACGATTTCAGTTCTGCCTCGCCTGAAGCTTTGTTTTCAGAGGAGCGCTCAACTGAAATGGTCCGCTGGCGAATTTCTTCATTTGGCTTTGTCGGCTCACCGACGAGAGAAGGAGGCTTCGGTTTATCGACTGCTGAAGGCACACGATCTCATTACCAGCCCGGCCTATGTGGTGATCAAGGCGGCGAACGAGTTCAAGGACAAGACCACCGCCATCAACCAGCTCTGGCAGACCGACTTACCTACCTCAAAATCACCGGCTGGGGTTGGTACTACCTCTCGACCGTGCTCGACGACTTCTCGCGTTACATCGTGACCTGGAGGCTCGGTCCCACGATGTGCGCCTCCGATGTCACGGCCACGCTCGACCAGGCGCTGGCGGCATCGGGCCTTGACCACATCACCGTCGCGCACCGGCCGAGGCTTCTCAGCGACAATGGTTCGAGCTACATGGCAGACGATCTGACCAAGTGGCTCGAAGACAAGGGCATGCAGCATGTGCGCGGTGCCCCGTATCATCCCCAGACCCAGGGAAAGATCGAGCGCTGGCACCAGACCCTGAAGAACCGCATTCTGCTCGACAACTACTATCTGCCCGGAGATCTCGAACGGCAGATCACGCCTTCGTCGAACACTACAATCACGTCCGCTATCATGAGAGCATCGAAAACCTCACACCGGCCGACGTCTACTTTGGCAGAGCCGAGACGATCCTCGCAGAACGCAAACGCATCAAGCTCGCCACCATCGCAAACCGCCGCTTGCAGCATCGACTGCAGGCCGCTTAAACTCTAACCCTGATGAGCCAGAGCCTCCCTTCTCGAAAGCCTAATCAGTCTCAAATTATCTGACGACGAACACGCGGCCCGATTGCCTTATCGGCGCAAACGGATGATTTACTTTGTTGGCTCGGTGGTGGTGGTGCCGTGGCGCGTGTTCCGTCGCTCGTCGCGTCCTGTGCGCCGCTCCTGACGCCGCTCTGCGCGTCCTGTTCGTCGTTCCTGTCGTTGTTCCGCACGCCCGCTTCGCCGGTCCTGACGCCGCTCCGTGCCAGACTTCACGGCATCCGTTGGCGGCGTTGTGGGCGTCGCGGGCGGTGGAGTGGCTTGGGCTTCAGCTTGCGAGACCGTGAGCACTGAAGACGAAGCAACCAGTCCAAATACAGCCGCGTATCCAAGGAAAGCAAGTGCGCTGCGACGACAGACCTCTTTCGGCTCCGAACGTTTGCTCATTTTCAGGCTCCCGGTTTGCTGCCCTGTCAAACCATGTCACCAAACGTCGAGAGCCTCCTTATTGATCTGGATCAACTTCGCCGCGCGGTTCAAGCCATACTGGAATTTCCAGCGACGGGATTGATACTCTCGGCAGGTGGGGGTTGTTGGTCCCCGCACTAACGATCAATCCCTCGTTGAATTTGCTTCGCGCAAAGTTCTTAGCCTCTGCTTCGGTTTCAAACGTCTTTGTTAAGCGCGGATGTCGCCGCCTTGACAGCGTGCCGTCGGTTGGCACTTCAAAAGTGACATACCAACTGTGGGTCATGCCGTTCCGGCACCAAAAAAAAGCCCCGCCGATACGAAGTAGTGACGGCTTCTTTCTCTCTTTTGACTTGCAAACAAGTGCTTTACCGCCGCACCCCAACGCGATTGACGCCACCATTTAAGTTGCCACCGGCGGAATGACGCACCGCAGCGCGCGCCACCGGACGAGCCCCGAGCACGACGCCAGCCCTTGCGACGCAATGGGCGGGATAACCGACGTATTGGCAGTACACGACCGCCTTGGCTGGCACTGGATTGAGAGTGAGCCCTGTAAGCCCCAACAGGACGCTGGCAGCAATCCCGCCAACTGTCGCGGACTTGATCGAAAGACGCTTCCTCGGGTGCATGGCGGTCTCCTCTTCGCGCTTGCGGAACTGAAAGGTGGCGGGAGCCGCCTCAGGTGCGGTTGAACATAGCATGTGCGCCAAAGGATCGCTGACGTTGACC
>CAVXSV010000013.1:0-25109 GCA_963764445.1 uncultured Alphaproteobacteria bacterium | reverse complement strand
CGACTGCCTTGTATAAATATATTTCACCTCGCAATTCTCGACTTAATTTTAGGAAAAAACTGGCCGCACCGTTTTCCGTAAAGTTGACGACGCCGTGGCAGGATGATCGGCGGTTATCGGCGGCGGCTCACTTGTTTCGCTGCTTACCCCCTGTGCGCTAGCCCGATGCATGCAATGCTTTGGCGGCGTTGCAAAGTGTGTTCAACCATACACTCCACCTCTTCTTTAAGATAAATCGTTGCGGCGATCGGTTGAGACCACCGAGGTAACGCGGACCTCGAAGGCCGGAACGGGGCTTGTCTGTATCATCTCGGAAGTCGGCCCTAGTCCAGCAGCGACCCGTATGCTTTGATGCGTGGGACTGGACGCATGGGAGACCCGATGTACACATTCATTCGAAAGTTCACCAACGTTCGTTCGGTTGCGGATGCTGCCCGCCGCGCCAAAAGCGGCATCGGTCAGATCCTAAGGGAATCACACGGATTCATATCCTATTATGTGCTGGACGGGGGCGAAGGCGTCGGTGTCGCCGTGATGATATTCGAGGACCGCGAAAGCGCGAATGCGGCGAACAATAAAGTACTGGAGTTTGTTCAAGCAAGCATGCATGACCTTAATCTTGGAGACCCCGAAATCATCGCCGGGGAAGTTTTGGTGAATATAAAGTCTGATGTGTTCGTTAAAGGCTCATCCGCTACGTGTGCAAGCACAGCGTCGAGAGGCGGGCCGTAGCGCTCACCAACAAGAAAAATCGTGTTCTCGCACGAGCGAAGCGACCTGAGCCATTGGCGCAAGCGGCTCGGCGACAAACTGGAACTGCTGCTGGCCTCGGCGCCCGGGCGCACGACATTGGCGCGTTGCGCACGCGCGACCTTGAGCGGGTCACGGTCAACACCACGGTGAGCTATGACGCACGGTTGAGAAAGATCGGTAGCCCCCGCTTGTTGGCGTAGAGGGGACGGTAGCGCTCCGTGTTGTACGTGCTGGCCACGTCCAATTTGCGCGGCCCAAGCTTGGCGTCAGGGATGGGCACCAGGTCGTAGCGGCCCTCTACCAACGCCGACATCAGGCCGGTCCTGCCTTCCAAGACCGCATCGTAGGCCATGTTACCGAAAGTCAGGGCGACGAGCTTGTCGATGAAGTCCGGATCGCCCGATCGCAGGTCATAGGTGAGGTCAGAGACGATAGTCTCCTCGCCGGCGCGCCGTTTGATCTCGTCGGCAAGCACTTCGGCGACGCTCGCCTTCTTGCGGTGACCGTAGGAGTCAGGCTCGCCATATTCCTGCACTTTGTAGCCCTCCCACTCGGCACCCTCGCTGAGCACAATCAGCGCGTAGTTGCTTGGGTTGCCTCGCTTGTCCTCGAGGAGCAACTGGATCAGCTTGTCGAGATCGACCTTGTACTCCGGTATGACGCACCGGATCGAGGTCGCGTACGCGGTATAGAGTGCCGTAAATCCGGCATCGCGGCCAAAGACCCGGAAAATACCAATGCGCTCGTGGGAGCCGATAGTGGTGCGCTGCCGCTGGATGGCATCGCTGGCGCGGGTGATCGCGGTCGAGAAGCCAATGCAGTACTCGGTGTTGCGAACGTCATTGTCCATCGTCTTCGGGATCGCGATGATCTTGACGCCCAGTTCGTCGAGCCTGGCCGCATAACTAAGCGTGTCGTCGCCGCCAATGGCGATCAGGTGTTCGATGCCTAGTCCTGACAAGTTCGCGAGCACCTGGCCGGTCAGGTCCCAGGTCCTGGTTTCGGTGCCGCCGTTGGTATTCGTGGTGACTGGAAGGTCAGTGCCGACGAGATGGTCGGGTAACTTTTTCATTTTGGACGGATTGGTTCGGCTCGAGTGCAGCACGGTGCCGCCGCGCCGGTCTATGGTGCGCGTGTTTTCACGGTTCAGCGGGATGAGGTAGTGAGACCTGCTGGTCGGGTCCGCGAGGTTCAGGTGCGTCAGCGCCTCCCAACCACGGCGGAGACCCACGACCTCGATGTCGTCCTCACTGCCGCGATAAGTCACGGTCTTGATGATTGCATTGAGGCCAGGGACGTCGCCGCCGCCCGTGAGAATGCCGATGCGTTTTCTCGCCATACCCCACCTTCCAATGATCAGCATGTCGCAATAAAGCCTGCTTCACGCCGTCGGCGTTTCGCAGGCAAACTCCGCGTGCAATCACGCTGTCGATCAAGTGCATCAAGTGCACTGCGGCTAGATCCAATAAGCATACGATTTTCTGCGAGCACGTGCTCCCTCATTCGGAGATCGCTTGTCATTTCTCGCTCTGTCGGTGGGCCACCTTGCAAAAAGATTGCGATAAACACCGGATGCTATGAGCCGCGATTGTGACCCACTTTCCTTTAAACGACAGGCAATGCCCATTTTTCTTCAGGTCGCTGCATCTCGACTTCGGCGGAACAGTCGCACTCGCTCAATCCTGCCACACAGTTCGCAGCGATATTGAACCAGGTCGGTCCCCTCTGCGTCGGGGGAACTTTTTTCAAGATTCATCGTCACTTCACATACGATGCAGGTGAGGAGATTGATCAGCGGGCTCTTATCGTCATTTGCACTGCTCACGGCTTTTCGTCGATACTTTGATTTGTTCAAAAAGACTGATGGATCCGATCGTAACAGAGGTTACCCGCAAGTGTCCAAGCCAACGGCGAGCCTGCATCCGATTTTCTGCAAGCGCGTGCTCCCTCATCGCTGTGTGTACCGAAAATCTAAACACGAACATACTGGTGATGCAGCCCGCCCAGGATGGCGCGTGAACTGATCACACCGGTTCGCTGAACCGGGCGAGAAACCGGCGCATCCTTGTTCAGGGATCGATGCGTTCTGACACGGTTGTAATATTTGGCATAAGATTTGAGTATCCGGCGCAGATGCGCCTCGCCCAAAACAATGATGTGGTCCACACACTCACGCCGGATCGATCCGATCAGCCGTTCGGCAAAGCCATTCTGCCAGGGCGAAGCTGGTGCGGTAGGCTTGTCCCGGATGCCCATGGCGCGCAATCGGCGGGTGACAACGCTGCCATAGATCCGGTCGCGATCGCGGATCAAGTAGTGCGGAGCCTCATCCCAAGGAAAGGCCTCCGTGATTTGACGCGTAACCCATTCTGCCGTCGGATTTGCCGTGGCGTTGATCCAGATGAGCTCTCTGCGGTCCAGCCGGACGATGACGAAGGCATAGAGCAGATCGAAACCGATAGTTGGAACAACGAACAGGTCCATCGCGGCAATATCCGGCGCGTGATTGCGCAAGAAGGTTCGCCATCCCTGGCTGGGCGGCCCGCGCCGCTTGACCATGTACTTGGCAACGCTCGATTGCGCCACCTCAAACCCAAGCTTGAGCAGTTCGCCATGGATACGTGGCGCGCCCCAAAGCGGATTTTCCACGCTCATCCGCCGGATCAAGACGCGCAGCTTCGTCTCGATCTGCGGTCGCCCTCCCAATGGGCACGACTTCCAACGCCAGTAGCAGCGAAAGCCGGCCCTATGCCAACGGACCAGCGTCTCGGGCCGGATGATCGTGAGAACCTGCAGGATCGACGGAAACCAGCGATACAGCTGGATAAAGAACCAGCGATCATGGTTCGTGAGCCGGACGCGACCATGCAACCTACGCCTCAAGACAATCAACTGATGTCGCAGCACCGCATTCTCAGCCTCAAGTCGAAAATTCGACTTGAATGGCGAGGCCAGGACGGCCAGAGCGAAACAGAGCAGCCCGATCATTCCACCAGCTTAGGCGATTCCGTCACATCATCAACTCGGATGAGGTTTTCGGCATACACAGCCGGTCTCTCGTCAAATTCAGCGGACCGGAAGCATCAAATCACACGCCCTCCTTGGCGGACTGCATCACCAATATATCTGAATTTGATTTCCGACAGGCACAACAGCGTCGGCATTGCGTAGGCGCGCTCGCCTAAGTCCTCCTGGGTCAACCCTCAGCGCCTCCAGGCCAAACCCTTCCGTTGGCCTGGACCATCGTCATGTAGTCCGCGCCGAGAGGGGCCAACGAGGGCCGTGCCTTACTGATGAGGCCCAATAGGCCGCTCCCAGCGTGCTGTTCGCGTGGAGCCGCTACGCTGAAGCCCGAACAAATGCGGCAGCGGTTAATGCGGCAATTATACCCGGTGGAGTCATCCAAGACCCTCCGAAGTTTCAGAACATGCCAACGCTGTTTGCTTGGCGCTGACCGCTGCCCGCTTTAGCAGGACAGATTAGAAGGCTGAGCGTGCTTGGTTTTCTTGTCAAGACGATAATGTTATCCGCTCTTCCCCAAACACATGATCGGGCGATCGATCGTCCGATCAGCTCGGATATGGCTTTCGGTACACACAACTGCATTCTCGGCTTCAGGCCGCAACTTCGACTTGAATGGTGAGGCCAGCACGGCCAGAACGAAACAGAGCAGCCCGATCATTCCGCCAGCTTAGGCGATTCCATCACGTCATCAACTCGGTTACGGTTTTCGGTACACACAACCATGCGGCAGGCTCTCAGCCTCGCCGCGCAACCGCTCCGCCTCCTTGGAGTGCAAATCGAAAGAGGAAAGGACGAGTCTGAAAAGGGGATTGTGAATGCGTTCCTCCAGGAGGAACGGTGGGAGCGCGCCGCGTCTCACCGGTTGCCAAGCAACGTAAGGGCTGGCGGTGCAAAGTGTCTTCCGCCGGCAGGCCAAACGCTAGTAAAATTTTAGCGATCGGGTTTCTCGTTAGAACCCTTGTTCCATTGGGACCAACGCGTCCCTCGTCCCTTCTCGGAAGGGTGGATCCGCTCGCCGCCGAACTGAAAATCTCCGCGTGCTCCTCTACCATGAAGACCTGATAGAACTTGTGCTCGGACATCACTGAGTGCCCGTGCCGCGACAGGGACAGCCCGCGCTCCTCGCAGAAATTCCTGAGCGTGTGGAAGTGCTCGCCGATACACTTCTCCTCCTCAAGCGCGACCCAATATCTGCAGGTCTGATCGGCGCCGCGAAGTATGCGCCTGTAGGTACTCATCGGATGCGCTTCTGGAATGGCCGCTTATTGACCTTATCCGCGGCTGGGTTTTGCCGGCGCCGCTCGTCCACCTGCCGAGCTCGTTCCTGGCGAAGCGCGATGACCCTAGCTTGCATCCGCGCCAGCAGCTCCTCGGCGGACAGGGTCGGAACGCCGGCCAGCTGGAGTTTTCGGATTTCTTTGCGCTGCCTCTGGATCTGGCGGCGCATTTGGCACAACTCATCTCGAATAGAGATCAAGTCCATTAGAGGCCTCCTGCGCGCAGGAGAACAAAAAGGCAAGTCCGCTGGGTCTCGTAGTTGCGAAAATCGCCGCCCCTAAACTCGTGAGTAGCGTGAACTGGTTGCTGAGGCCGCCTCAATGCAATTTGGCTTTGCGCTCTTCTAGCTCGGTTACGGCCGCCCTCATCCACTCTTGTGTCAGCGGATCCAAGTTCTGGTTTAGAAATCGATTGTATTGAGCGATCTGGTTTTGGATATCACCGCACTTGTCGCACATAGCGCCACCGCAAGATCAGGCGGGAGCCAATTGCGCTCTCAGTCATCGATAGTAGCCAGGGAGGGGCGATGATCATTCTAACCTAAACTTGAAGTACGGTTTAATTTAGCGATTCGGACCGGCGACCGACGCTATCTGGTTTCCGACGGCTGGGCGCACTGGCCGAGCTGCCGCTTAAACCCATGCGACAATAGCCGCAGACGGTTCGCTTCTTCGGTTTTGGAACTGTGCGGCGAGGACCGCAGTTCTCCCACGGTACCCGCTGTAGCCGTACGCCTCCACAACTGAGGAGGTCATTATGTCTAGGCTCAGGACCCATTAATTTTCTTGCGGAGAGGCGTTTGGACTGATTCATTGGCGTTGTTGGGAGACGCCGCAATGTCCGATTTGTTTCTGCTGACCGAGGCGCAGATGCGCCGGATCGAACCGTATTTTCCTTTGTCGCACGGAGTTGCGAGGGTTGATGACCAGCGGGTGATCAGCGGCATCATTTTCGTCATCAGGAACGGTCTGCGCTGGCGCGATGCGCCGCGTGAGTATGGTCCGCACAAGACCGTCTACAATCGGTTCGTGCGCTGGAGCCGTCTTGGTGTGTTCAACAAGATATTTGCCGAACTGGCCCGTAAGGGCGGCACCCCGAAGCGGTTAATGATCGACGCCACCCATCTGAAGGCGCATCGCACCGCCGCAAGCCTTTTAAAAAGGGCCTGTTCCCCGACGTATCGGGCGCACGAAGGGCGGCCTGAACTCGAAGCTGCACGCCGTATGTGATGGTCAGGGACGTCCGGTCATCATGCTGCTTAGCGAAGGCCAGATGAGCGATTACAAGGGGGCCGCGTTGATGGTCGATGCGCTGCCGCCCGCGAAGCAGTTGCTCGGCGACAAGGGCTACGACGCCGACTGGTTCCGCCAGGCGCTCGCGGTCCGGGGTATCACGGCCTGCATCCCATCGAAGTCCAACCGCGCAAAGCCGATCGAACATGACCGCATTCTCTATCGCGAACGGCACAAGATCGAAAATACGTTCGGCAGGCTCAAGGACTGGCGGCGCATCCACACCCGTTACGATAGATGCGCACATACCTTCATGTCTGCCATCTGCATCGCAGCAGCCGTCATCTTCTGGCTCTGATCAATAAGTCCTGACCCTAGAGAGAAAAAGGGTTGCGCTTACTTGGCAACAAGCGTTCGGCCTAACTCGCCATTACGTCGGCCGGAATCAAAACGAGCTTGTGCAGAGCCCCTGAAGTCTAAGAAGAAAGCCGTATATCGAGGCAGGATGAACCCGTGTTAGAATATAGGTAGCCAGTTCAATTCCTCGGTTTTGGAATGTGCGGCTCGGTAGCAGAGGTGAATAGTGATTTCACCTTCCTTGCTTAAACGATAATCGGGCCTCGCCGCACGCCTCCACAACCGAGGAGCGTAAGCCATGTGGCTACTGAAACCCAAGCCTCCACGAGCAAGACGGGTCTGCGAGTTCTGCCCTGGGCCGTTCGGAATGGTACGGCCCCACGCTCCATTCTGCAGCGCCTACTGCGAAGCCTGGTACAAGCACCCGTCCGACCAACTTGAAGCAGTCCTTCGCAAGCCACCCGATACCATGCCAGCAAACTAAACACTCGCTGGACGCAAGAACCTTGTCGGATCCCTTGTCCCGACGAGCCACTTGGCCCCTGTGTGTACCGAAAACCTAAACCCGGACGTAGTGATGATGAAGTCCGCCAAGGATGGCGTGTGATTTGATGCTTCCGGTCCGCTGAATTGGGCGAGAGATCGGCGCATCTTTGTTCAACGATCGGTGCGTTCTGACGCCGTTGTAATAATCAGCATAGGATTTCAGAATCCGGCGCAGATGCGCCTCGCCCAAGACAACGATGTGGTCCACACACTCACGCCGGATCGATCCGATCAGCCGTTCGGCAAAGCCATTTTGCCAAGGTGAAGCTGGTGCAGCGGGCTTGTCCCGGATGCCCATGGCGCGCAATCGGCGTGTGAAGACCGCGCCATAGATTTGATTCCGATCGCGGATGAGGTATTTTGGGGCATTATCCCAAGGGAAGGCCTCCGTGATCTGACGAGCAATCCACTCCGCTGTCGGGTTTGTTGTGACGTTGATCCAGACGAGGTCTCTGCGGTCGAGCCGGACGATGACACGCAAGCGGCGCCTCGCTCAGGCACGTAGGCCTTGAATGCCCCATCAACCCGGACCACCCGATGGGGGCAGGCCAGTAGCGGGTGGGTGTGGCATAACCTCGTTCAGCCCCACTCAGGCTAGCGCCTGCCATGAAGCTAACCGATTCTCGCCAAATTTGCTGGTCAGTAGAGGAGAGAATTTAGACGCCAAAACATTACGCGGGGGGAGATTTTATGACCATCAAGAATGTCGTTATTCCTTTGGAGATTGGTATCTCCAGGAGACGGCAAAAGAACGCGGAATTTCCCGTACCAAGCTTGTGCAGGTTGTGATGGAGAAGGTTGTGAGGGACGAACTCGTTCCCAAGATTCTAGGTAACGAGGTGCTTATTGAGCAGCCCCGGCCAAGGTATCGGCGCTTTCGGAAAGGGAATGCTGACTAAACTGCAGCCGTTGTGCACCGCCGCGTCCGGACTTAAAGTGGCTACCTTTCTCGCATTTGCACAACATTGCTGGAAGCTTTGGGTTCACAAACCGCGCTTCATCCTGGTGCACGGCGAGCTTGAACCCTGAGCGTACGCTCTTGCGCTCGAGTTGAACTGGCAGAAGGACAAAGCGGCGCCCCCATTGAGGCGAATTCAACCAGATGCCCGTCCCGATGAGAATACTGGATCACTTTAATGGTTTGGACGCGATCGTCGCACCTTCAGCGCTCGCAGGAATTTAGCGCTTACCCCGATGCGTCTTTATGATCGTGCAGGAAACGGGCGATCCGCGTTTTCAACAGGGTGGCGTCGTGCGATTTGCCCGAGGCCGCGTGCTCGAAGAGCCTGCGCTGGACGTCAGTAGCCAGATCATTCCATTCGCTGACAAGGGCGGCACCCAGATATTCCAGAACTCTGCGCTCCACGTCGCGCAAATCGTTGGCTTCATAGGGTAAAGGCCACGCCACGTCCTGTGCTCCGCCTTCCTCGTCCCAACGGTCGAGAGCGGTTGCCATTTCTTCTCCCGAAGTTGGCCTTCGACCTTTCTTTTTGATCATTCTGTAGGTTCTCGTCACAATGCCGACCAGCTGATCGCCTCGTATCACCGGCAGGCGCTTCGTCCATGGACATCGATTTGAGAGGGTCCATTGCCTTAACTCGGATGATTAGTCCTTGTCGCCGCGTAGAATTGGCCGTTGAATTGCCTGACGGTGGTGACAGTTGCAGCTGCGGCGGCGATAACAAATGCCATCGCTAGCGCTGCAAGGACGATACGCGGGGCCATGTGGCGCTCCCGTATTCAAGCGTCGCCTTAGGGCTTATTTAGGCGCCCTCAGGGGCGCTTCAATGGTCAAAGAACGGGTAAACTCACCGACTTTCGCGCTGAAGTTTCAGAGCTAGCCGGTCCCTGTCGCAAACCCCATCCGGCTGGCGGTTGATCGAGAATCGGGCAATGCTGCTGCTCGATGTTGGATTTGTGCAGACTGATCTTTGGAATGGTGATCGACCTGCTGCGGTCACGAGTTGCGCTTGAGGCAGAAATTCTGATCTTGAGGCAACAAATCAATGTGTTGCGGCGAACCCGTCCCAAGAGACCTCCCTTCATCTCGATTGACAGACTGATATTGGGAGGTGTCTGCCGACTGTTTCCCAAGATGTATGATGCACTGGCGATCGTCCGACCGGACACCGTGATCCGTTGGCATCGTGCCGGTTTCAGATCGTATTGGCGCTGGAAATCGAGGCATCGCTGCGGTCGACCGGCTGTGCCGTTGGAAATTCGCCGGCTGATCCGCGAGATGAGCATCGCCAATCCGTTGTGGGGAGCGCCGAGAATCCATGGCGAGTTGCTCAAGCTTGGCATCGATATCGGCCAGACCAGCGTGGCCAAGTATATGGCGCGGAGGAGGGCCCCTCCGTCGCAAGGCTGGAAGACGTTCCTTCGTAACCACGCTGACGGTATCGCCGCGATGGACCTTTTCGTGGTGCCGACAATCTCCTTTCGTCCGCTCTACGGCCTGCTGATCATGGGCCATGGCCGGCGGCAGATCCTGTGGTTTGGAGTGACCGCGCATCCGACGGCCGAATGGATCGCCAATCAGCTCACTCAAGCGTGTGGCTGGGAGCAAATCCCTCGTTACCTGATCCGGGATCGCGATCGAGCCTATGGTGAGATATTCATCCGCCGGGTTCGGTCGATCGGCATTCGAGATCGCCCGACTTCTCCTCGCTCACCGTGGCAAAATGCGTACGCCGAACGGCTGATCGGTTCGATCCGCAGGGAATGCATTGATCATATCGTGGTATTCGGCGAACGCCATCTGCGCCACGTGCTGCTCTCGTACATGAGCTACTACAACGGCACGCGCACCCATTTGTCATTGAACAAGGACGCGCCGATGTCACGCGCCGCCGAGACAGCTGGACGCATTCTCTGTCGTCCGATCCTGGGCGGACTGCACCATCAATATACCCGGATTTGATTTGCGATAAGGACAGGCGGAAAATCCTGTGGTTTGGGGTCACCGCGCAACCGACGGCCGAATGGATCGCCAATCAACTGACGGAGGCGTGTGGCTGGGAGCAAATCCCTCGTTACCTGATCCGGGATCGCGATGGCGCATACGGCGAAATATTCAAACGCCGGGTTCGATCCATCGGCATTCGAGATCGTCCGACGTCTCCTCGCTCACCGTTGTCCCTGTCGCAAACCTCATCTGGCTGGCGGTTGACGGAGAATCGGGCGATGCTGTCGTATCATGAGGGACCTTTGCAGGCTCATTGGTTGGACGGTTGTCGATCTGTTTCGGTCGCGGGCAACGCTTGAGGCAGAGATTTGGGCGCTACGACAGCAAATAAACGTTCTGCGGCGAACAGCGCCGACGAAACACGCCTTCAGCGCCATCGACCGGTTGATTTTCGTTGGTCTCTATTGGCTGTTCCCTAAAATTCGCGAAGCGTTGGCAATTGTGAAGCCGGAGACGGTTGTCCGCTGGCATCGCGCCGGGTTCAGATCGTACTGGCGCTGGAAATCGCGCGCCCGCGGCGGCCGGCCGACGGTGGCGCTGGAAATACGTGAGCTGATCCGCGAGATGAGCATCGCCAATCCACTCTGGGGAGCGCCACGAATTCATGGCGAGCTTCTCAAGCTCGGCATCGAAATCGGACAGACCAGCGTGGCCAAGTATATGGCCAGGCGGAGAGGCCCGCCGTCCCAGGGTTGGAAGACGTTCCTCCGCAATCATGCCGACGGCATCGCGGCGATGGATTTGTTCGTCGTACCGACGATCTCATTTCGCTTGCTCTATGGCTTGTTAATCATCGGGCATGGTCGACGACAGATTTTATGGTTTGGCGTTACAGCGCATCCGACCGCCGAATGGATCGCAAATCAGATCACGCAAGCGTGTGGCTGGGACCAGACTCCCTGCTATCTGATCCGCGATCGCGATGGAGCCTATGGCGAGGTCTTCATCCGAAGACTTCGATCGATGGGTATTCGCGATCGACCGACGTCGCCACGTTCCCCATGGCAAAACGGATATGCTGAACGACTGATCGGTTCGATCCGACGGGAGTGCCTTGACCACGTTGTTGTGTTCGGCGAGCGGCATCTTCGTCACGTGCTGCTGTCGTATATGAATTATTACAACGAGGCTCGCACGCATCTATCCTTGGAGAAGGATTCGCCGGTCTCGCGCAACGTTGAGCGGGCCGGACACATTCTTTGCCGTCCGGTCCTGGGCGGGCTGCATCACCTATATCTTCGGATTTGATTTGCGACAGGCACAACGGCACCGCGTTCATGCTGTGCGGCGCCTACACGCTGGCGCAGAACGCTCATGTCCGCGGCGACTTCCTTTACAGCTCGATGCGACCGCGCATGCAGGCGTGGCTGGACCTCGTACTATATGCGGTTTTTTTATCCCTGGTATCGCCGCCCTCATATATGCGGGCTTTGACTATGCTGCCAACTCGTGGCGGATCGCGGAACATTCGAATGTGACAGCAGACGGGCCGCCGGTTTATCAATTCAAGTCCGTGATCCCCATCGCCGGCGCGCTGGTGATGCTGCAAGGCGTCGCCGAGATCGTGCGTTGCGTCGTCTGCCTGCGGACCGGCGAATGGCCCAGCCGACTCAAGGACGTCGCGGAGATCGACGTCATCGAGCAGCAGCTCGCTAACAGCGAGTATGTCGACGAGGAGTCGCGCAAGATCGCCATCGAGCGGACGCATGAAATCGACGAGAGTGCGCGCCAGCGCGGTATGGGCCGGGACGTGAACACATGAGCGATCCGGCACTCGGGCTCCTGATGCTCACGCTCATCGTGGTTGTGATCATGATGGGCTTCCCGACAGCGTTCACGCTGATGGGCCTGGGCATATTTTTTGGCTACATCGCGTTCCATGACCCGATGCATTCCTGGACCGACAACCGCGTGTTCGATTTGATGGTTGAGCGCACCTACGGCGCCATGACCAACGACGTCCTGATTTCCATCCCGCTGTTCGTGCTGATGGGTTACGTGATGGAGCGCGGCGCGCTAGTCGACAAGATGTTCTACTCGATCCAGCTCGCGTTCCGCCGCGTGCCGGCTTCGCTTGCGGTCGCTACCCTGATCGTCTGCACGTTTTGGGGGATCGCGAGCGGCCTCGTCGGCGCGGTGGTGGTGCTGATGGGCGTCATCGCATTTAATCCCATGCTCAAGGCGGGGTACGACGTGAAGCTCGCCTCCGGCGTCATCACGGCCGGCGACACGCTCGGCATTCTGATTCCGCCGTCGGTCATGATCATCGTCTATGCCGCGGTCGCCGGTCAGTCGATCGTCAAGCTGTATGCGGCGGCGATGTTCCCGGGCTTCTTTCTGTCGTTCCTGTATCTCATTTACGTAGTCGCCTGGGCGATGATCAATCCGAAGATCGCCCCGCCATTGCCGGAGGACCAAACGAAGGTTCCGGTGCCGGTGTGGCTGTCGAAGTTCGAGGATACCTATCGTTCGCAAACGATCCTGATCTCGCTGATTAAGGGGCTGCTCTCGCCGTCGAGGGCAAGACAAATCGACGTGGAAGGCCGTCGGGTCAGCTACTGGATGCTGCTCTCAAGTTTCGGTTACACGCTAGTGCCGTTCATGATCGTCACCGGCACGATGGCCACCGTCTGGTGGTACGTCGTTATTCACCAGCAGGCTGCCATCGAACTCGTGGTAACCGGAGTGCAGCAATTGGGCACGCCAGAGCTGGTTACGAACGAGGCCACGCCCGCTGAACTGGGGCCAGGACTCGAATTCTACCTCTGGTTCTGGGGCATCACGGCTGTTTGCGCGCTGTTGCAGGTCCGTTACTACTGGAGGTTCAACGCCGAGCGGCTCTCGGTTGTGAAACTGCTGACCTCGTCGACTATGCCGCTCGGCATTCTCACCGTCGTCGTGCTCGCCGTAATCCTGTTCGGAATCTGCACCGCGACCGAGTCCGCCGCCGTTGGCGCCTTTGGCGCATTCTTGCTAGCGGTGCAAGCCCGCACGCTCGACTGGAAGCGTACCAAGGAAGCGGTGTTCCTAACCGCGAAGACCACCGCGATGGTGTGCTGGCTGTTCGTCGGCTCGGCGCTGTTCTCGGCGGTGTTCGCGATTCTCGGCGGGCAGGCGCTGCTTGAGCGATGGGTACTCTCGCTCAACATGACATCTGTGCAGTTCATGCTCCTGTCGCAGGCGATCATCTTCGTACTCGGCTGGCCGCTCGAATGGACCGAGATCATCATCATCTTCGTGCCGATCTTTCTGCCGATGCTGAAGCACTTCAACATCGACCCGATCCTGTGGGGGACGCTGGTGTTCGTAAACTTGCAGGCGGCGTTCCTGTCACCGCCGGTTGCGATGTCGGCGTTCTACCTCAAGGGCGTCGCACCGAAGCATGTCACGCTCAACCAGATCTTCGCCGGCATGATGCCCTACATGCTGATCGTCATCCTGTGCATGGTCATCATGTACCTCTGGCCCGGGATGACGCTGTGGCTGCCGAACTATCTATACGGGGGTTGAAGCGCAGCGGAGAACACCGGGCGCTTGTCACACGGAAATGGTACCCTGGGGCGGCACCCAAGCAAATCCCTAGGCGACTGTAATCACAAAATAATCGCCTTGCCCCAAACGTCGGTTTGCTGATCAAGAACTCTCCTGGATGTCGGCAATAAGTCTGTCCCGTTCTGCGAGCATCTCGTCTAGTTCGTGCTTGCCGAACACTGATCGCAGCGTGGTCTGTGCCAGCTGGCTGGTCGCGGCCATGTAATTGCCGACCTTGATGATCGCGCGCTCGGGATCGATGATGCGGAAGTAGAGAACGGCGTTCACCTTAACCGAGACGTTGTCGCGCGAAATCACCTCCTGCGGTGGCACTTCCTGCATCACCACCCTGAGATCGACCCTCACCATCTGCTGCACGACCGGAATCAGGATGATAAGGCCCGGACCCTTCACGCCGGTGAAGCGGCCGAGCGTGAATGTAAACCGGCGCTGAACAAAGCCCCTTGAAGCTACAGCGGTAACTCCTTGTGACAAGTAACGGAATCTACGTCGGCGTGGGGTCACGATCGGTGCCGATCGTGACCCCACGCCGATCGGCTTTTTTTCGATTGTCTTTATGGCGTTACTGCCGGCACCTGCAGCGATCGGACCCCTGTGCCGTTTCACATGCCGGGTGCGCGAAAGCGCTCCCAAGGAGGTGCCAGTCAACTCGTTTTCTTTGCAAGCGCGTCCCGCTCGTTGGTTAGTCGTTCCAGTTCTTCCGTTTGTTGAGCGATCCTATCTGACACCAAGGCTTCGGTTTGAGCCCCTGACGTCGCTGCCGCCTGTTCGATCAATTGCCGGATATTGTCCCGAATGATGTCAATCCGGGCCTCGATCTCTGTGAGAGTTCGTGTTCCGACCATCGGCGCTTCTCCGCATTTCGGCAAATCTTAGCTCATTTTTGGAGGTAAAATCCATGGGTGAGATCGCCGCTTTGCCAGACATCCGGCTTGAGCGGGACGTGCCGAACGATAGCGGTGAGGTCCGCATCAAAGCCTGCCGTGCGGCGCTCAACCTGGGTGCTTTAAACGTCCCGCTTTATGGAGGCTCAAAAGGAACGTTACGGCGCCACCCGGTATTGAAGTGCTCAGGACGCGCGGCCCTGTCGTCCCTACGGCCCGTCGAGACCCGGTCGGGCCATTCTGTTTGAGCAGTCAAGCGAGGTATTGAATATGAATAAGGTCGAAGCAAACCTCATGGCGTGGCTTCGCAACACCCACGCAATGGAGGAACAAGCTGTGACCATGCTAACGAGCTTGGCAAGCCGGACCGGCGACTACCCGGATGTCAAGGCGCGGATCGAAAGCCATCTGGCCGAGACAAAGAGGCAGGCTGAAGCGCTGGAGGAATGTATCAAGCGCCGCGGCGGCGATACTTCAATCTTGAAAGATCTGGCCGCGAAGACGGTCGCTTTCGGCCAAGGCATGAGCGGCATGTTTGTCGAGGACGAAATCGTCAAAGGGGCGATGGCGAGCTATACGTTCGAGCACATGGAGGCGGCGGCATACCGAGTATTGATCGCTGCGGCCGAAGCGGTCGGCGACACGCAAACACAAGCGGTTTGCGAACGCATTTTGCAGGAAGAGCTTTCCATGGCGGCTGATCTGGAGCGCCAGTTGCCGATCGTGACGCGCAAATATCTGAAATGAGGTCTCCATCGTCACCGGCCCGTTCGCCCGGGAGGCCGGCAACGTCTTTGCCAATGTTGAATGCGCATGATGCTCACCTCCTCTCTCAAGAGGCGCGGATCGTCGCGGGGGGCGGTCCGTGGTTTGTTGAAGCATTTTTTCAGTTATCTTCGTTTTTGCGCAAGTTACACCAGAACGATACACTTGATGCCTCGCGCGAAAGTATCGCGCATCCGCGCGAACCAGTCAGCCGTTGAAGCGGATTGACCGAGGAGCCTCTTTCATTCGCAGTTCGATAATATCCTCTGGAGAATTGCATCGACCGAGTGCGGCGAAATCCCAAGTTCAATAAATCCAGGCATCTCCGGTGATGACACCGTATCGATCTGCATCAGTTCCACTTGATTGCGAGTGAGGAGTGGACCCGGAAACATTTCGGAGGCCCATGCGAGTGCGTGCCAAACGGCAAACGGGATTGGAATCAGCAGGGGCGCTAGACCTGCTTGGTGCGCAATAGCTCTGAGAAATTCCTCGTAAGAGTAGACCCGAGGGCCTCCGAACTCGAATATCGTTGAAGGCGTCTCGGCGTGCTGCATGACCCGGCCAATCGCCTCCGCAACATCCTCCACATAGGCCGGCTGCAACCTGGTCAGGCCGTGGCCAAACATCGGATAGATTGGAAGCTGGCGGAGGAGCTTGAGGATGGTGGTGAGAAACGCGTCGTCTGGTCCGAACATCACCGCCGGGCGGACTAAAAGTGCACCGACGAACGCGGCTTGGACCGCCAATTCGCCTTCGCCGCGCTTTCGGATGTATTGTGATTGTGAGGCGGTATCGGCACCAATTCCTGAAACGTGAACGAACCGTTCGACTCCGGCCCGGTGCGCTTGCGCTGCTACCCGTTGAGCCGACTCGACGTGCACCGAATGAAAGGTCTCTCGTCCATTCTCGACGTAAAGACTAACCGCATTTACAACGCCGTAAGCGCCAGCAAGCGCATCCGCAACTGACCGCTCGTCGTGAATGTTGGCCCGGGCGGATTGAAGTTGTGGATCATCAGGGCCGAACAGTCTGTTCCCCTGATCCGGATGCCTTGACGCGACCCGAACAGGAAATCCGCGATAGCGCAGACGCTGAACGATGCGGCGACCGAGAAAGCCGGTTCCGCCGAACACGGTGACGGTGCGACCGTTTGTTGCTACCATGACTCGAACTCGCCAGATTGCGGCGACCACTGTTCATCGGAGCACCATACGCGCTCCCAGCACCTCTTGGAATGGCAGGCTGCTTCGAGCTGCTATTGGACAAGCTGGAAGCAAGCGCCGAGCGAAACTGAGTTCGTGACCGTCGGGGTCAATCAGGTGGAAGAAGCGCTCACCCCACTCGGCATCGCGGGGTGCGGTGGTTGGCTGGCACCCTGCTGCGAGCGCACGTTCATAGAGTGCATCAACATCGGTGACGTAGAAGATAACGCGGCCCCACCAGGACCAGCGACGCTCGGCAGGCTGCGCGATGAGGTTCAGATAGCCCGCCCCTGCTCGAAAGCTAGTGAATGACGACTCTTCGCTGCCATGCAGGACTTCAAACCCCAGCGCGCGGTAGAATCGAACAGCTCGCGGCATTTCGTGTGTGGCCAGCGTGATTGCGCTGATCCCCTCAATCATGGATAAAACTCTCCTGTTTCTTCCTCTGTGTCGTTTGTAGCCGACTTCTCCGCCTGTCTGATTAGCCGAGCGCACGACGTACAGACTAACCGCCGCCTTATGGCCCGTGTGTGTACCGAAAGCTCAAACCCGGACGTAGTGGTGATGAAGTCCGCCAAGGACGGCGTGTGATTTGATGCTTCCGGTCCGCTGAATTTGACGAGAGACCGGCGCATCTTCGTTCAATGATCGGTGCGTTCTGACGCCGTTGTAATAGTCAGCATAGAATTTCAAAATTCGGCGCAGAGGCGCCTCGCCCAAAACAATGATGTGGTCCAAACACTCGCGCCGGATCGATCCGATCAGCCGTTCGGCGAAGCCATTCTGCCAGGGTGAAGCCGGTGCGGTAGGCTTGTCCCGAATGCCCATGGCGCGCAATCGACGTGTGACAACCGCGCCATGGATTTGATCCCAATCGCGGATGAGGTATTTTGGGGCATCATCCCAAGGGAAGGCCTCCGTTATCTGACGCGCAATTCACTCCGCTGTCGGGTTTGTTGTGACGTTGATCCAGACGAGGTCTGCGGTCGAGCCGGACGATGACGAAGGCATAGAGCAGGTCGAAACCGATAGTCGGGACAAACAAGTCCATAGCGGCAATATCCGGCGCGTGATTACGCAGAAAGGTCCGCCACCACTTGGCTTGGCGGTCCTCACCGTTTGACCATGTACTTGGCGACGCTTGAAAGCGGATTTTCGATGCTCATCTGCCGGATCAACGCGCGCAGTCCCGTCTCGATCTGCGGCCGACCTCCCAAAGATCGTGACTTCCAGCGCCAATAGCAGCGAAAGCCAGGCCGGTGCCAGTGGATGAGCGTCTCGGGGCGGATGATTGCAAGAACTTGAAGGATAGACGGGAACCAGCGATAAAGCTGGACAAAGAACCAACGATCGCTGTTTGCGAGTCGAGCACGGCCACGCAGCTTGCGCCGCAAAACAATCAACTGATGTCGAAGCGCCGCGTTCTCAGCTTCAAGCCGCAACTTCGACTTGAATGGTAAGGCCAGGACGGCCAAAGCGAAACAGAGCAGCCCGATCATTTCGCCAGTTTAGGTGATGTCATCACCTCATCAACTCGGATAAGTTTTCGGTACACACAGGGAGGCAACCGATTGGGGCGGCCCGGCGCGTTACGTAAACTCGCGTCGGGCCTTGGCCCGTGCACGTGATCAAGCTGACCGAAACGCGAAAGGTCACGCGCCTTGCGTAGGGGTTCATCCGGATGATGACCGATAGGTGTCAGTTCATCTCCGGCGGGCAGTCACTGATTTCAAACCGCAGAAGCCGCTGCGGTCTCGTGTGCTTCAGCAGGCGTTGCGGCCTTAGGCGAACGCTCCGACACCTGAGCTCCTATAGGTAGTTGCAGCACGGTCGCTCGCTGGCCGTTCCTGAGCTGTGTCACAAGCACGGTGCTTCCGTCTGGAAACTCGATCGCATCATGATGCCGATATGAAACATCTGGCTTGACTTTGCGAAAACGAGCAACTCTGACGCTCGTACTCTTTTTCCAGCCCCAGTTGTCGTCGTACCTCACTGCGTCTGCGAAGGCTAGTTCGGTCCCAGGGAGCAGACAGACCGCCACTTCGGGCTCTGCTTCGGCAGCAAACCCCCTGGTCTCTGCGCCGCGAAACGTTGTGGTGATGAGCGTCTCTCCAGTTTTGGCCGGACGCGAAGCCACTTCATGCAGGCTATAATCACACATTGGATTTGCTCCTCTTTCGAGATAGCGCACCCACACCCGCGATGGTGCAGGCGTCTATCAGTGTAGTCGATACGATCGTTGAGCGTCCTCTTGTGCGCAATTCTACGGCGCGCGCCTTACGTCGGCGGGTGCAAATCGCCTTGAAGCCAGCGTCCAAGGGCCTTGGACTTCATCGGATCTTCATACGCGGCAAGGGCTGTAAATACGTGATCGCAGGCAGCACATTCAAACGTATGCAAGTCGACGCCCGGGCGTGCTGGCTCGATGCTGGTGAGCATCATATCGGCCTTGCACTTCGGACAGGCGGGGCGCCCAAACGCAACCGGTGGAATGGTGGACCACAGACGTTGAGACTGGTACATGATGCTTCCCCTCGAATAGGCGGGAGCGCAACACTCTCTGTCACCGGTAATGCGTGGGAGGCGGAGCGGTGATGGTGCAACTATACGCCGCAGGGATCTCAAACGCGAATTAAATCGCTCCCGCTGGTTCACCTGCCTAGGCTCCAGGGCAGCCAAAAAGCCGGGCGCTGGTCGAAATAGGCCAACCGGGATTTCAAAATTGAGGCCACGCGGGCGGGGCGGCAAGACCGAAATGTTGGAACCAGTCGTACTTGATCATTCCGCCGCCGAGCGGGATCGTCGCGTCGTCGCGAGCTGGTTATCGGCGATGGCAAAGGCGGTCTTCTGCGCGTCGCTCAAGTGCGACACCTGAATGGTCGGAACCTCGGTGTAACCAGGTCGAGGCCCGCCAGCAGGCGGCCGACGCCGACCAAAACGCGACCAACCTCATCGACGACGATCGGGATCAAAAATCCGAAGGTGCTGATGCTGCGCGCGATCTGCTTGACCTAGCGCGGAGTGCCAATCCGGGAGCTGTTCGGCGCGATCGTCATTTCCGCCGGGGAGCGATACGTCACGGTGATCCGCGACAGTTCGTTGCTCAGCCGCAGCGGAGCGGGAACCTCGGGATCGCTTTACCGGTCTAAGCATGAACTGATCTCGGACGGGTGGCACGTCGGCGCGCAGAAACCCATAGTCGCCAAGTCGTGCGGCTTGGCGGCAATCGCAAAGGAGCGCCGGCAGTGGTTCAGTGATGGGCCGAAACGCTCTTGATGCACTCGGACAGTAAATCACCTGACGCAGAATGGCTGACGTCGCCCAGACTGACCATGCCGACCATCCGCTTGCTCTTGTTGATCACCGGCAGCCTGCGAAGCTGCAACTTCTCCATGTGATGAACCGCCTTTGCGAGGTCATCGTCCTCTCGGCAACAATGGATGCCTTCGGTCATCACATCGCGCGCTGTCGCGCGGCCGGCATCGAAGTCATTGTTCGCAAGCCCTTTGCAGACGATGTCGCGGTCGGTTACCATCCCGATCAGTCGGTCGTCCTCCCCGATCGGAATACAGCCGATGTCATGTCCCCGCATCAATTTCGCGAGTTCGGTGACGGGGGTGTTGGGGCTGACCCAATCGACACCCTTGTGCATCACGTCTTTGACTTTCATGGCGGACCTCCGTTGCTGGGTTCAGGCGCACTTGATGCAATGCAGCACAGCCTCCCGTTTTTCAACTATACAACCGATCGGGTGCGACGGCACCAGTGCTTAGGTCGCAGAAGAAATCATCATTCCTGCACTTCTGCATGATCGGACCTGACAAACGCGGTCGCTGTCATCCTCCCGGACATGCCACCATCAAACCCCGAAAATTGCCAACCCTGCTGACGCAGTGACACTTCCTTCCCAATATCGTCCTTCGATGTGATGCCGTGCTCGACTGAGTCTGACGCCGATGGTGCAAAAATTAGCTTGCTGTCGATTGCCTTCTCGAAATGACAGTCGAAGTTATCCTTATCGTCGAGCTTCTCCTCGTTCAGGAGCAACACCACATTGCAGTGGCGTTCGTCTCGAAGCGAGGTGACAAGACCAAGAATATCGTCGATGCGGATGTTTGCTCTTCGACGGTCTAAATCGTCGATGCAAACGATCTGATTGTTAACGACAGAGGCGAACAGCAAATTCCCCGAACTCCGCCAACCCGTGCGACCGCATGTGGCGCAAAACACGACGCGTCGGTTCGGCCGCTCAGCGGTCGACGCGCGCACGACACGCCATCCCGGCTTTGCCGCGAGCCAGCGGATCCGCAAGCAGATCGAAGAGGCGTTCGGCTGGATGAAGACCGTCGGCGGTATGCGAAGGCCGATGCTGCGGGGCACCGACCGCATGGGAGGCGCCTTCACCTTTGCCGCGGTCGCCTACAACCTCGTTCGGCTTCCGAAGCTGCTCGCCACATGAGGCCAACGAGCGGGCGCTCCCGAGCTTCGCTTCGAGCCAGCGCAACAAATGCTCAAAAACAAACCGGCACCTCGACAACCCAAATCAGGCCTTCTTCAACAGCACTGCTAGTGCCGGTCGGTGCTGGCATCACCCGCGTCCTGCTCCATTTCGGCTTCATGGAAACCCCGAACGTTCGCCATGATGCACCTCAACGCCAATCTCCCGGTCGCGTATTTCGGGGTTCCGCCCGCCCAGGTCGTAGAGGTCGGTCTCGAAGTCGAGATATAGTGCCCGCACGGATGGCAGGAACACTGGACCACCGGGCGGGTCCAAGTGGGAGATAGCCGTATCCTGAAGCAGCGTTCAGCCGACCAGAGCGCACGCTCTCCTCGCTGAGAATGTGTACATGCTCATGATCGATCCCCTCTATGTGGTTTCGGGCTTCGGCGTCGGCCTTCTGGTTGGCATGACGGGTGTGGGCGGTGGCTCACTGATGACTCCGTTGCTGATCCTGCTGTTCGGCATCCATCCGCCGACCGCGGTCGGCACCGATCTCCTCTACGCCGCTGCCACCAAGACTGGTGGCAGCGTGGCGCACGGCTGGGCGGGGAGTATCCACTGGCCGGCCGTGTTCCGACTTGCCGGCGGCAGCATCCCGGCAAGCATCCTGACGCTCGTTGTTCTGTGGCAGCTTGATCTGAGCGGCGAATCCTCGCGCAGCCTGGTCAACCTGGTGCTCTGTTTTGCGCTCCTGCTCACCGCAGCGTCGCTGATCTTCCGCAACGCAATCATGCAGCGCTATCGCTCTCGTTTTCAGCAGGTCGACCCCCGCACCACTGCCCGCGTGACCGTGCTGGTAGGCGTTGTGCTTGGCGTGCTGGTCTCGATTTCTTCGGTCGGGGCCGGCGCGGTGGGCGTCACCACGCTTCTGCTGCTTTACCCGCTGCTGCCGATGGCGCGCATTGTCGCCTCCGACATCGCGCACGCGGTGCCGTTGACGCTGGTCGCGGGCATCGGACACTGGTGGGCGACGGGCGCGATCGACTGGCACCTCATGGGCGTGCTGCTGGTGGGCTCCCTGCCCGGCATTTTACTTGGCAGCTATTGTGCGCACCGCGTACCGGAAACGGCGTTACGACTGGTGCTCGCTGCAACGCTGATCGTGGTTGCCGGCAACCTCGCATCCCATGAGCTCAATTCGTCGTCCTGGATTGTCACAGCGATCACCCGCAGCGCCGCTCACTGACAAGCACGTTTGTGGACGCTTTGGCGTCAAGTCGATCGCCCGACCATGGCGGGTTGGGCAGGCGCCCAACCTCCTGCTTAACCCATCGCCACCTTGTCGCCCTTGGCGTCGTGCTGGCGTTGGTCGAGCCACATCGTGCCGAGCGCGAACGCCAGCCAGCCGAAATAGTAGGCAAAGCCTGTCATCAGAACGATCCAGCCGGGAATCGGTCCGACGGCGGCGCGATCGGAATATTCGGCCAGGGTCGCCGCAGGCGTCGGATGGATGGCTATCTTGCCGTAATAGGCGATTGCCTGGATGGCGAAAATCCAGACGTAGTTGCGACGCAAACGCCGCCCAGCCGCGCGGACAAACGAAATGTGGTGGCGCGGCACCGTGTAGTCGCGTGCGAGAATCACCTGCCAGCTATCGTCGCGTGCTTCACCGGTGAATATTGGCGCATAGAAATTTATCTCCAGCCAGCGAGCCCGGGCGCGCCAGACATTGAAATAGCGATAGCGCCGCGCCTCCATGCCGAGAAACACGGCAAGGAGGAGCCCTACCAGCACAAGGGGCAGGGGTGACGCCTCCGGGCTCGAAAAGGTCGTCGACAACGCGATGCCCATCGTGACGATCGACCAATTGGTCGTGTTGTCGAGCCGCGTTCGCCAGATCGTCGAGCGATAGACTTCGCCGCGGTAGAGATGCGCGATGACGCCCATTTCGGCGGAATCGAAGGTGTGTCGGGGGGTTGATTCGCTGGGAGACATGGCGGGACTCCGGTTGTCCGAACAACATTTCCGCAAATCACCCGCGTTGACCGGAGGAGAGTCCACATCATCGACGCCGATGAGTCCATCCGGAATTGTGATGCCGCAACTATGCTTGCCCTGAGCCTGAATTACCAGCATCAGGTCCAAGAATAGCGGGGTGCACCGCAATATCCTGACCTACGGGACTCATTGATCAGAGCCAAAAGATGACGGCAGCGGCGATGCAGATGGCTGACAAGAAGGTATGGGCGCATCGGTCGTAGCGGGTGTGGATGCGCCGCCAGAAGCCACGGGGTCGGCTCTGGCTCAACGACGGATTCTGCATCCGTTTGAGGCCGCAGCATCGTAACCATGTCTGGAGCTACGACTTCGTCGAGGCGCAGACCCACGATGGGCGCAAGCTGCGGCTTTTGGGCAATAAACCGAGGCGCAGACCGATCATCTCGGTGTGGTGTAAAGTAGCAGACGCGAATTGATTAGGTGTCCTGCCGCTTTGGGCGCATTATTTAGAAATCACCGCGCTGCCATCGGCTGTTATCGGTGAATGAGAGCTCTTAGCGCTCCCGCCTATCCGGACAGGGAGTTTACCAAATGCCCCATACCAGCAATAAAACCACCGTTTCTTCGCTTAAAGAGCGCTTAGCTCAATCCGCCATCAATGTTCACAAAGCTGCGCACCGGCTTGAGCCCGGCATCGAGCGCGAAGCGCTGGTCGCTAAAGCGCACAACACTGAGGCGGCGATCCAGATCAACGAATGGCTGTCGTCTCGGAATCCGAGATCGCGAATATAGGGCGGCATTCATGGCTAATACAGCGATTGTGAGAGATGCATATGGTTCGGCCGCCATCTTCGTCGGGTCCAAAACCGGGCAAGATGATGCGCCCTTCGTGTTCATAAAAATTGGAGACGAAGAGCGCCGCATGAGAGCGTCCGAATGGGATGCGCTTCCCCCTTGGAAGGGTGCCCGTCCTGCATGGCTTGGCAAGTAAACCAAGGTACAGCGGCTTGATGCGTGGCGATCATCGCTTCGGTGATGATCAGAAGTGCCACGACAGAAGCCGCGTTCCGGATCACCGACGACCAGGCCATTGTTGCCAATATCGCGCAAACTATCGTGATGTTGGTGAAATAAAGCGATGGCTATCCGTGCCGGAAGCGCGCGCGGTCTTCTGATGCGGCAGTATCACGTTATCGCAGGGCCTATCTCATGACTACGAGAACGCGGCGCGAAACAGTGACCTTCGCCCACTCAGCGCGGATCAAGGGCATCGATCGTGTGCTTCCTCCCGGCGCCTATGAGGTTGTTACCGACGACGAGATGATCGAAGGTCTTTCCTTTCCAAGCTTTCGGCGTGTCTCCACCATGATCATGGTGCCGAGCGCGTCGCCGCATCATCATTCCGTGGAGATGCTTGCGATTACCTCTTTCGATCTCGCGGATGCTCAATACCGCGACGCGGCGGCATCGGATGTCTGACAAGCCAGTCGAGCTTGATTCCCATCGCGGCATGGCCGCACAAAAAGCGACAAGCTTGCGCCGGCTGCTCGTTGATGCCGAAGCGCATGCCGCGGTCCTGCGTGATCAGAAATCGCAGATCGAGACGCAATTGCTGGAGGTGCCGGCGGTGTCGTGGCCCGACGTGGCAGCGAAAGCGCGGTATGTCCTGAACCTTTATTCTGCGACGTTGAGTGCACAAGATTCACACCACCGCGATTTGATCGCGTCGGTTCTGAGAGACTTGGCCCGGCTCGACAGCGAGAGCTAAGCAATTTTCCGACATCGATTGTTTTCCGCAAACAATTTGGTCCTGAAACTTCATCCAGAAGTTTGGCGGGAAACGACAGCTGCGTGTACCGATAGCTCAAACCCGGACGTAGTGGTGATGCAGTCCGCCAAGGAGGGCGTGTGATTTGATGCTTCCGGTCCGCTGAATTTGACGCGAGACCGGCGCATCTTCGTTCCACGATCGGTGCGTTCTGACGCCGTTGTAATAGTCAGCATAGGATTTCAGAATTCGGCGCAGATGCGCCTCGCCCAAGACAATGATATGGTCCAAACACTCGCGCCGGATCGATCCGATCAGCCGTTCGGCGAAGCCGTTCT
>CAVXSV010000012.1:0-93495 GCA_963764445.1 uncultured Alphaproteobacteria bacterium | reverse complement strand
GGTATTCTTTGATCCAGAAGTGGATGGTTGAGCGCGTGTAGGAATGTACGGACTTGCGAGACATCCTTTCTCTTGAGCTAAGGCAGGAAGGATGATCGGGATGCACAAGTTCAGGCGCGATGTGGACCATAAGCTGCGGGTGCTCCAACACGCTGACAAGATTGGCGATGTCGGCAAGGCTTGCCGATATTTCGGCGTTGGGCGGGCCAGCTTCTATCGCTGGCGAACTGCCTATCGGCAGCATGGCCTGGCGGGCCTCGAAAACCGCAAGACAGCTCCGAGAATCCTGCCAACCGAACGGCTCCAGAGATCGTCGAGAAGGTGCTGTATCTGCGGAAAACCTACCGCCTGGGGCCAATACGCATCGTCTGGTATCTGGCGCGCTATCACGCCATCACCATCTCCGATGCAGGCGTGTATCGCATTCTCAGGCGTCATGGCCTCAGCCGGTTGCCCGGCGGCACGCGTGTCCGCAAGATCCACACCCAGCGATATCAGAAACAGGTGCCGGGTCACCAGATCCAGGTCGACGTCAAGTTCTTGAAATTCGAGGGCAAAGACGGAAAGCCCGTGAAGCGCTACCAGTACACGGCTATCGACGATGCCACGCGCATTCGCGCCTTGAAAATCTACGATCGGCACAATCAGTCAAACGCGATCGACTTCATCAATACCATCATCAACAAATTCCCGTTCCGTATCCGCGAGGTGCGAACGGACAAT
Organism: uncultured Alphaproteobacteria bacterium; assembly: GCA_963764445.1. GTDB lineage: Bacteria > Pseudomonadota > Alphaproteobacteria > Rhizobiales > Xanthobacteraceae > Nitrobacter. Next base: position 92,772 of record CAVXSV010000012.1, on the reverse strand, counting down.
GGCCATGAATTCCAGGCCCAATTCCACTGGCATGTCGAAGACATGGGCATTCGCCATGCCTACATCAAACCAGCTTCGCCTCAGCTGAACGGCAAGGTCGAGCGGTCGCATCGCACTGATCAGCAGGAGTTCTATCAGCTCCTGACATACACCGACGATGTGGACCTTCGAGCAAGGCTCTCCGAATGGGAGCAGTTCTACAACCTCTCCCGACCTCACGGTGCATTCAACGGAAAGGCACCTTACGAGGTTCTCCGTGAACGACTATAATCGACCAGCGGATGTCTCATAAGTGCGCCGTCATTACAAATCAACAAAATGATCGTATCCATCACCGCCCCATTCAGGCATACATGCGCCAGCTCCGTTTATAGCGTATCCCCTTCAGAACACTGACGTGTCGGCCTCTGATGCTGCTCGGCGATCTCTTCGAGGAGAAAGGAAGGACAACGCCAGGCTTGGCCCTCGTGGCAGCACGTCGTTGGGATCATCGCTTTCCTTTGCAGCACCCTGATGGAAGAGGTTGCTATCGGCGCCCATGCTCAAGGCCGCAACGTAATCTGGTGACTCTGCGGGCGATCGCGTTCAACTGGCAATCCAATTTGTTTCCCGCCGCCAGGTCATTCTTCTACCGCGAGAATGACTGTCGGACGCTGGCGCTTGGCCCACTCGTCAACGTCAGCCTGCGCCAAAAATTCGCGTGCCACTTTTAAATAGCCTTCGCGCGCACTAAGGTCCGCTGCCTCCTCAGCCAGCTCAATTGCGTTCCGAGCGCCATCCAAGCCCGTTCCATATCCACCGGCGTCCTTCTCATCGAAGTTTCAAAAAGGAGAACTGGTACCGGTCCTCGGCGAGCCGTTCAATATTGTAGGGCGGAAAGGGTTCTTCGGCCGCGCGTTGTTTTTCGGCGAGGTTCAGCAAGCGATCGAATTCGATGGTCGATCGGAGGGGCAAAAAATCATATGTGCGCATAGGCCAAGTCCTCCAAAGAGAAGTTGGGTATGAGGCACCGGACACAACCGGTGCCCAACCGGGGGCAAAGCACCGCAGCCGCCCTGTGGCGGCACGTCAAAAACTACAAAAACCCGAGCTGGTTTCAAGTCCACGATAAAAAATTTGGCGAGCGGAGCCCGGGGGAATGGGGCCGAAGCCCCTTCTCAGGTTTACACCGGCGCCAGCCGCGAGGCGCCAGGAAATGAGGAACGAAATTCCTGTGACGACGTTCGATGCCGCGGAGCCATCGCCTTCACAAGGCCTCCTGTCGGCGATAGGCAACTGATCTGCGGATCCGCGGTTATTCATCAGCAGAGCTCACGACGGATAGCCAAGGCAAGGGCCCCTTCGATACGAGCATTCCGAATGTGATGGATGATCCATACGATTTAGTGCTGTGCCTGTTGGTTCTGGTGATCGCTGCGGTGATGCTGGTTGCCGGTGAACTCTATCTGGTGAACCGGCCGGATCCATCAGCAGTTAATACGGCAAGCCCCAGGGTTATCGGATTATCGATCAAGTAGCAGTACGCTGTGAATTCCGATGCAGCTTCCTTCAAGCATTCTGTCGAGCCTGGTTACGCTCTTCGTTACGATCGGACCGATTGAGACAGCGGTCATATTTGCCGGTCTCACCACGGGCATACACCACAATGAACGACGGAACCTCGCCCGTCGTTCTGTCGCCATCGCGGGTCTGATGCTGCTGCTTTTCGCGATCGGCGGTAATCGGCGTCGGCCCGAACGCACGTCTCGACTGCCGGCATTCCGGGTTGCGGGCGGCATCCTGCTATTTCTGCAGGCATTGACACTGACGTTTTCGAGCCCCGGCCTTTCCTCGATCAATGAAGAGGAACGGCGAGACGCGGAAAAGCCGGGCGACATCGCAGTGTTTCCGCTTGCTTTCCCGCTGATCGCCAGTCCAGGCGCGCTCTCGGCCGTCGTGCTATTGACCGGTCGTGCGGAAGGCTGGGCCGAGGACGCATCCATCCTCCTCATGATCGGATTGTGTCTAATCCTCACCTACATTGCGATGCGCGCCGCCGACGTGCTGGTCAGTTTTCTGGGACAGACCGGAGCGGATGTCGTCGGAAGAATATCAGGCGTGCTGCTAGCGGGACTTGCCGTACAGTTCATCTTCGACGGTCTTCAGTTCCGCCCGTTTGCATAACGAATGGCGTGGGTGGCGGGAATCTTGCTGTCGGCTTAGGCAAGCAAACAGCCGGTGCAGTGTCAGACACCACGGGCGCTTCGTGGAGTAGTCGAAAGGAAGCCCCTACCGCTAAGCCTCAGTCAGTACCTCCCGCGGCTCAGGGCGGCCTAACAAACGGCAAGCGGGCGGGTGCTGCCAAAATCGAGCTGCGCAAGTCGGGGTGACCCGCGACACTTCGCGAAGCCAAACAGGTCTGCAGATACTGGGTCGCGCTTGGGCAGGAGAAGTGCCCCGGCCAGCACTTCCATACGGTCAGGAGTTTCTGTGAGGAGCGCGAGCTGTCGCTATCGCGACACGGCCACTTGGTGATGTCCGAGAACAAGTTCTATCAGGTGTTCATGTTCGCCATTGAGGAGCACGCCGAGATGTTACGCAAGGAGTTCGGCGGGGAGCGGATGCACCCCTTCCGAGAAGGGCAAAGGGACGCATTGGGCGCAATGGAAGAAGGGTTCTTCCACGTCGGGCCCTCGAAAATAAAAAAAACGTAATGCGCGGTAGCGTACATTCGCCCCGTCCGTGGCTTCTATCGATGACTGAGAGCAGGGCGCGTCCCGCCTAAATGCGAAGCGAGCGATGTGCAGGACTTGCGATAATTTGCGTCGGGAAATTTCCTTCGCCCAGGGAATTTCAACCGAGCTGACGGACCCCGCCAGCATCGTCCTCAATTAGCAGTTGTCTTTCAGGCGGAAGACACTTTGCACCACCGCGATTACGGTGCTGGCAACCGGTGGAACGCCGCATCGCGCTCCACCGTTCCTCTTGGAGGAACGCATGCCCATTCCGATTTTCAGTTTCGTCTCATCCTCTTTCGATCTGCATTCCAAAGAGGCCGCGCGGTTGCGCAACGAGGCCGAGAGCCTGCCGCACGGCCTCGAGCCGAGTATCACTCCTTCGGAAGGCACAGCAGGCGGACGCAGCGGCGCATGTCGAGGAGTGGATGTCCTCTCCGGGCCTGCAGCGTCCGACATAGTCGCGGCCGAAAGTCGCGCATCGAATTGGCGGCTGGCCTTTTTGTACTGATCGCCACGCTTGCCGCACCGTATTGGGGTTCCCAGGGTGAAACGGGATTTGTCGGGCAGATGCCTAGTTGGTTTAGACGTTGTAATCGCTCTGCGAGGATGACGGGCACTTCGAGCGCGAGTAGCTCCGCCGCGTGGTCCGTCAGCCGCCGGAACCATCGCAATTTGTAATCGAACTTCGGTCCGGCACGGGATTGCCGTTCGGCAGATAGAGGCAGGCGACAATCATCCCATCGACCTGCCTCGATATAGCGGCTTTGGTTGTCATCGGAATCGCCTGGCAATCTGCGGCGCGTCTCGATCGGCGTGCGGCCGCGTGAGAGAATTGCAACACCGTCCCAAGTCTTCTGGCCATGCATCGAGCCGTACCCCGCCTTCTCGATCCCACCGACCGGAAAGCGCTCGTCGGGCGCTTTCAATTCCTGCAAGCAGACGACGTTTGGTTAGGCCTGCCCGAGCCAGCGCAAAAGCACCGATAGGCGTCCGTGGACGCCGTTGACGTTTAAGGTCGCGATTTTCATGGTGTCCCCTCAACTCGTGATCCGCGCAGCCCACGCCGATACCGCTTCGGCCATGGCCTTGAGATGGTCGGCCGACGAAAATCCGGAGACGCTCTTGCGAGGCCTCAGATCGTGGTCGCCGTCCTCGAGCCATAGAATTTCGATGGAAGGTGATAGCGGGTAGGTCGAAACCTCCTCCTTGGTGCCGAACGGGTCGCGCGTACCCTGCACGATCAAAGTCGGCGTCTTCACGTCCACAAGGTGTTTGGTGCGCAGCTGCTCAGGCTTGGCCGGCGGGTGAAATGGATAACTGAGGCAGAGCAGACCGCGGATCCTACCGGAGGCGAAAAGCTCGTCGGCGACCATGCTTGCCACGCGGCCGCCCATCGACTTGCCGCCGATGATAAGCGGTCCTTTGGCGCCGAGCGCACCGACGGCAGTGACATATTCGGGATTGAGCTTTTCAGCGCGCGGAGGCGGCTTTCGCGCTCCTGTTCGTCGGCCAGCCATATAGGCGAATTCGAAACGAGCAACGCGAAAGCCGGACCCCGCCAGGGCTTTCGCTGTCGCTGTGAGGGACGGCGATTCCATTGGGGCGCCGGCGCCATGCGCTAGGAGAATGGACCGTTCAGCCCGCTCCGGGCCGTCAAAGAGAAACGTCAACTCACTCACTAGCCCACCAACACTTCGAGCGTGCTTAAGTAGCTCATTGAATGCCACAATGTTGATTGTCCGGTTCGCGCGGCGAAATACTCAAAGGTACCGTACCCATAACGCCGATCAACTCCATCGGCAAAAGTAGCAAACCTCGCGTTCACATGCTTTGCACCCGGACGTCGAATGCTCGCTGTACGGCGCTCGACCAGTAGCTCGCCAACTCCTTCATCGCCGAGCGGGGTGCGAAGGGCACTCTTGCGCAGCTTCTCAAGACTGGGATGCGAACCCGTCTGGTGAAGCTTGGTAATGATATCGGCAATTGCGTCCCCGAGGTGAGCGTGCCCGCTGCAATGATGCGATCTAGCGGTTGTGAAGGGGCGGCAAGGCTGTCAGCCGCGGTGTGGTAGGCCTTCGCGCGGTAGGGATTACCGCTGCCCTGCTCTTTCCGGACCAGTACTGTCAATCGACTTTAGTTGCAGCTTGACGTCGAGTGCTCCCTTCTTGAAGGCACCTGGCAAAGCGTAGCACATCGTCTGGCGAAGCGGGTCGAGGGCGAGCCTGACTGGCCGCGCGACAGTCAGCCGATAATCGGTCCGAAGTATCCGGAAATCTTGGCGCGATCGCGTCGGTTACACCGGCTGCTGTGGTTACGTTGAAGGTGGTTACCTTGGTGCCGAGCGTAAGCAACTGCCGAAGAATACCCCGCCATGTATCGTTCATTGCCAGATTATGCTGATCGCGATACCAAATGCCACGGTTGCCTCGGAAAGCGACCGCGAGCCCGCGCCAAGGCACATGCAAGGGCGCTTCGCCGCGCCGTAGCTAGGGGTCGTCCTGCACCGCTCCCCGCGATGCCGAAAATATTTCCCAGCTCACCATGAACATTGCCGCGATCAGCGGGCCGATGACGAAACCGTTTAGGCCGAAGACTTCGATGCCGCCGAGCGTGGAGATCAGCACCACGTAGTCCGGCAGTTTGGTGCCCTTGCCGACCAGGAATGGGCGGAGCAGATTGTCCACCAGTCCGATCACGAGCACGCCATACAGGACCAACCCGATCCCCTGCCATACGGCGCCGGTCGCTAAGAAGTAGATTGCAACCGGAAGCCAGACCAGCGCGGCGCCGACCGCAGGGATCAGCGACAGGATCGCCATCACCACGGCCCATAGCAGCGCCGCGTGGAATCCGAGGAACCAGAACGCGATGCCGCCGAGCGCACCCTGGACGATGGCGACCACAATGCCACCTTTTACGGTGGCGCAACGACGTCAGCGAATCTCGTGAAAAGCGCGGCCTTCTGGTCGCTGTGGAGTGGAATGGCCTTCTTGATCTGTTCAGCAAGCGCTCTGCCGTCCCGCAGTAGGAAGAACAGAAGATAGAGCATGATGCCGAGACCGATCATGAAGTCGAACGTGTTCACCCCGATGCTAAGCGCCTGCGGGGCGAGAACTTGCCCCCCTTTCATGAGGCCGGCCGCGAGCCGTTCGCGCAGGGCGGAAAAATCCGTCAGGTTGAACCGCTCGATCAGTCCGGTTGCCCAGGCCGGTAGGACGTCGAGTGTCCGCTGCAGGTAGCTGCCGAAACTGTACTCGCCGGACTGGTACTTCGCGAGCACGGTCGATGCTTCCTGGACCAGGGAGATCGTGATCATCGCAAGCGGCAGAATGACGATCGCAATAATGATCAGAACGGTGACCGCGGCAGCAAGGCTTCGGCGGTCGGGCATCGATGTGAGCAGCCTTCGATAAGCTGGCGCAAAAATCACCGCCACGACGATCGCCCAGAGCACAGCGCCATAGAACGGTTGCAGAACCCAGGCGAAAGCCAGCGTGACGGCTACAAGCAGCAACAGAAAACCTTGATGTTCAATCCTGCGCACGGCTGGCTCGTTTTCTCGCGTTCCAATGGCGTTGTAGGACCGATCAAGGAGCTGGCAAGCACGAAACTTGTTACGACGCCTAGACACGTTTCTTGGCCCGCGGCACGCCGCAGGTGGTTATGGCAAGACGATGGACCCTGATGGGTTAAGGTTGGGAAGCCAGCAAGCGCAAAATTAAGTTCAGCGCTGATCTTTGGCGATCGGCGAAGGAGGGTGATGCGCTTTGGAATGACCAGTGGGAATCCGGGGGGTGCCCAGGTCGCATTCGAGCGCCTGCCTGTCCCAATCGGCTAGGTCCGCTGCCGCTTCGTACGTCGATTGCAGGAAGCTCATGAGGTTCTCCTGAGGATCGGGGCTTGTCCGGACCGCCTCATAAGGCAGCAGAAAGTCTCCAAGCTTCTGGTCGAAGCGGGCCGCCGCCGGCTCGACGGAGCGGTCGGCGAAGCCGTCGGGCATCGGATAGGCGTAGGAGTAGAACATCGCCTCATCCACCCCGCCGCGCGTCCACAGATGGAGGCAGAGCATGTTTCGGCCCAATCGTTATAGGGCAAGGCCGGCCAGCTCATTTTTTCCTCGCTCATCCGATCGGCTCCATGGCCTGCCGCGCGAGTGCTTGTTTCACACCCTCATCCGCCTCCATATGAGCGCGGTGCGCTTTCAGGGCCAGATAATCGTTGATAGACAGCGGCGTCTTCTCGATCCAGCGCGTCAGCACATAGAGGAAGGTGTCAGCGAAAGAGCGCTGGCCGAGATACCATTTGCCGCCATTCTCGCTCAGAATGCCATTCAACAGCTCGTAGTGACTGGCGAGTTTCTCATAAGTCTTGCGCTTGACCTCTTCCTGCGCCGCCTCGCTCTCGGCAAATTTTTGGGTGTTAAAGTGGCCGCCATAAGTCGCATGGACTTCCGAAGTCATGTAGGCCAGCGCCTCGGCCTCCTTGCGGCCGAGCCGGCTATCGCGGGCGTAGCCCTCCTCGCCGTAGGTCGCGCCAAGCCAAGCGAGGATCGCCGCTGCCTCGGTCAGCACGTCCCCGTCTTCGAAGCGCAGCGCCGGCACCTGCCCCCGAGGATTGATGGCGAGATAATATTCCTTTTTCTGGTCGCCATACGGGATGTTATGGATTTCGACCGGGGCGTCGAGCCACGCGACGGCAATGTTCGGCGAAAGCGAACAAGTGCCAGGCATCGTGTAGAGGGTCGGCATCTGATATTCTCCTTTAGTGCTTGTGTTCTGGATGCGCGGGCTAGGCCAGTCGCGTCGTATGGCAAAGTCCCAAAAATCCAGAGGAGGCCACTACCGCGCGGTTACGCTAACCACCGTCCGAAAAACCGACATCATACCTCTTAAGTAAATTACCGCATGATGAAAGGAAGAAAGTCACCTGCGACAGGGTGGCAAAGTAGACGCTGAGCTTTCACACCGATCCGAGAAACGATTCGGATCTCCACGACGAGTGTACCGTCGTGGTATGGCGTTATTGAACTACCAACACAGCTCTGGTGGCGCTTGCGGGCCTGCGGACAACGCCGTGCGTATCGCTTGGCTTGAACGCCACATCCCAAGCCCATTGTCCGAAGTCCTCCAGTGCTATTAATTGCCTTACCCCACTCATTCAGAGTGTCGCGCTTGGCTTTGTTTTGCGAGCTGAAGCAAGCATCTTGCCGCTGGAAAGCGGGACAAAAAAGTCGGATAAGGTAAGGCAGCCACATGTACCAAATGTCCGAAAAGTCCAGGTGATACGCGAATGGTTACTCGTAACCACCCAACTGGAAGCAGCATTACACGGCATCCGTCTATCGTAACCATCGCAACTAGCCACCGGCGAATGTGAGGAAAAAGCGGCGCAAGAGAACTCAATAAATAGGCGCACGTGGCGTCGCATTGCACTGTTTGAGATGTTTCCTGAGCGCTAAGAGTTTTCGCGAAAGCGAATCTCGAGCCCGGCGTCCGCCAGCGCTTCGATTATGCATTTAGCCATTTGCTTGGCTTCTTCCGGGCCTGTCTTCCGTCCGGGAGGTCCGTCGCTACATTCGCAAATTGCGGTTGCGATTATAGTGTTCACCTGATGCTGATCAGCCATTGACGTTAAGCTCCACGTTGGGGTCGAGGCTATCCGTTAAGGGCGTGTACTCTGCAAGTTACGGAAATCAAGCAGCGGCCTCCGGCTTGAGCCACCGGCGCGCCCCTGGTTCGGGGTGACCGTGGCATGCCCATCGGATCAAAGGTTTCCAACGTCAGTTCCGCGCGGAGCAAGGTTAATACACGATAGACTGTCCACCAAGTGGATGTTGCCCCGGTCAGGACGGTCGTAGTTAGCGCCAACCCTAAATTGGCATCTGCTCACGACGTCTGCGATTTCGCCGCTTCGATGAAGAGAGATCCTCTCGGCAGCGGCCTCAAATTGTTCGACGCCTGCCGGCTACGAATCCGTAAATGACCAATACAATGACCGCACCGACGATCGCGCCGACGAGACCAGCACCTTCGCCGGGGCGGTACCATCCGAGCGACTGCCCGAGATAGGTTGCAACAAAGGCTCCCACGATGCCTAAGATCGTGGTGAGGATGAATCCCGAGGGCTCGTTGTCGCCAGGCATGACGAACTTGGCAATGACGCCCGCTATAAAGCCAATGATAATCGTCCATATCACACTCATCTTGGGCTTCTCCCGATCTTAGAAAGTTAGGCATTCAGATCCGGCAAGCGTCCGCCGGGCGTATACTTATCCACGGCCGTCGGAAGCTCACGCGATAGCCGCGCAACCAGTTCGTCCTGCGAAAGACCGGTCTGCTGCTCCAGCGCAGCCAAGATATCCGGCCCAATCGCCTGCTTGAGCTGCGGCGGCGAGATGTCCTTATTGGGGCCGTCATTGACCCAGGATTGGGCGGCATCCCCTTGGCCGTTCTGCTTGAAGCGATCCAGGAGCTCTCCGAGACCGCCGTTGAGAAGACCGCCCACGCCGGCGCCGCCGATCATGCCCGACAGGTTGCCGAGAAGGCCACCCGACCGGGCTTGCGGCTGTCCACTGGTTTGGATGCCCGATCCGGTTCCGCTGAGCATTTCCGCCAGCTTGTCCCTGTTCTGATAGCCCGCGATCGCGAGCAGTCCGAGCAGAGCAGTCAGGGATGGCATTCCTCGGCTCATGGTTTTCCTCCGTCAAAACAGACCGACTTCAGTTCTGGGTCAACTTTATGCGAGGAAGCCGCACCTCGGCGCGCTCTCTCGGTCGAGGTGGTTCGAAGTTACGCGCTCGCCTTCCCACGGGCTGCATTCATCGCGTTGCGGCCGGCCTCGTGAAGTCGATCCGCGGCTTCCGATCCGATGTCACCAAGTTCGGCCTTTAGCGTGTCGGAAGCCTCCCGCGCGCTTTGCGAGACCGCTCCGGCACGCGCCTTCAGGTCCTCTTTGACGCGGTCACTGACTTCACCGACCCATTCATTTTCGAGATCCGACGCAGTGAACGCACCTGCGACCGCCACACCGACCGCCAAACCTATGGCGCCGAGCACCAGCGGCTGTCTCTCGAGCAGATCGGAAAGGGAGGATTGGACCTTCGCCATGGTCTCCTTCGGGGGAAGCGCCTCGGCCGCCTTGCTCAAACTCTCTCTGCGCGTAAGTAACCCCTTCTCCGAACCGATCTTTGATCGCGTTTGCGGCGCCGGATGCAGCCTCTGATGCCGCGCTCGTGGCCTCGCGCAACCTATGTGCCGCCGTGCTGCAATGATCCGTGGTCGATTTCCGGAGCGGTCGGCGGACTGTTCGTGAATTTGGGCGCGCTCGACCGCAGACTTGGCACCAATATCGGCGAGCGGTGCGGTTGCCGCGCTCGCCGAAGCTGCCGCGTTCTTCAGCCTCTCGTTACCAATCAAGAGCCATAGCGCGCCGCCGCCGATCAGCGCGGCAGAAAGCGGATTTTCGCGAACCGCTTCCTTCAGATTGTCCAGAAAATTGCTCATCTGCACCATTTCCTTCACGGTGACCTTATCCTTCTCCAGCTGACGCATCGTTTCGCGAGGCGCCAAGTTGCGCGCGTCCAGCCGGTTCAAGCCAACAGCAAACAACGCGCCGGCAACCGCTGCGGCGACGACCGCGGAGACAAGGTATGAACTCGGCTGCGACCAGCCGGCTTCCATCAAGGCGGCCGACAGCGCAAACAGGGCCATGACGAGCGCGGGAATGACCAGAACAGCGGCCGCTGCGAAGAAACCGATTGCCCAACCGACCTGCTGGAGCTTCTCGCCGAGTTCGGCCTTGGCGAGATCGACCTCATTCTGGAAAAGCTTGGCGGACTGCGAAAGCGCATCGCCGAGGAGGGTAGAGATCGTCCCAAGATCGGATTGGGTGCTCATCACGCATCCTCCTCGTGCGAGGATATGCTGTGTTTCTCCGAAGCTCTAAAGAAACGCACGGCTGCGAAGCCGGCGAGCACGGACAGTCCGAGGAAGGCAGCCGGCTGCCGCTTCGCGAAGTCGGAGGCCCCGTCAACGAGATCGCGGAAGGTCCCGTTGCGAATCTTCTCCGCAGCGTCTTCCACGTAGTCGGCGGCCGAATGGATGCCGCGCGCGGCAAACGGCACGTCGTTGTCGAATGCATGGGCAGCTTGCCGCATGTTCTCAGCAAGCCGGTCTACGAAGTCCGCTCCAGAGCGCTGCTGCGCCTCGGCCTTGTCCTGGAAGTGATCCGCGGCTTTCTCCGCCACCTCCGCGGCAGCGTCGGAGGCCTCCTTGAACTTGTCGCGCGCGACATTCGTTGACGCCCGCAGCGCATCGCCCGCGCGTTGCCTGACATCGGCGCCTGCATCAGCGATTTGGTCCTTCAGACGTTGGGACGAAATCGAGTTTTGCCGCCTGAGAAGCGGCTTGCCGGATATGGGTATCAAATTCGCTCATGACGGGTTCTCTTTGGTTTGAGAGGGATTGAACGCCGCGGATACGATGTCGTCGGCTGCATCCTTCAGTCTTTCGGACATATCCCGTCATGTGGCTGGCTCTGTTGCCGAGATCCGCCTGGGACATGCTCTTTGCGGCGGCATCGCCCGCCGACAGCACCGCATCCTTGGCAGCCTCGAATCCGGATTGGACCGCCTTGCCAGCGGCGCGCTTCACGCCGACACTCGCCTTGCCGATGACGGCGGCCTCCGCCTGGGTGTGCGGGAAGGGAAGCCGCTATGATCGCGCCAATCGCAACTCCCAGGCCGGCGATCACGGCGGCATTGTCACCGATCATCTGCCGGGCGGTTTCCGGGGCCGCAGTAGCCTTGTCGCGTACGGTCGAGCGAACCTGCTCGATCTTGGCTTTCGCGGTTTCCGAGGCGGCATCCAGGCCGGCCTTCATTCTGTCGGTGGTCCGCGCCGCCCGGTCACTGAGGTCGTTGGCTATTCCGGCCGCCCTAGCTTGGGCCTCGCTTACCCTGTCGGTAGCCCGGCGCCCTGCCTGGGAGGCCGCGTCAACCGCATCCTCGCCGAACGATTGAACGCGCTCGGCGGCCTCACCTGCCATTTCCTTGACCTTTTCCACCGCCGGAGCGGCCGCGTCCGCTGCGCGGGCGCGCATGGACTTCGACGTCAGGGCAAGGCCTGCGCCGATCATCAAGAGAGGAAGCGGAAATCCCCGTGCCAGCCGCAGGGCGGGCACCGCAACCGCGGTCCCGGCGGCGATCGCCTGCATCGGATTTTCCATGGCCTGCTGCTTGAGCGCATCAAGCCAACTATGGGTTTTGCGGCTGACGAACTCGGAGACCTCCGACTTGATCCCTTGCGGTGAGACCTTGTAGCGCAGGTCTTCTGCCGTGTCGGTGATCTGCTCCCTTAGTCGATCGACCGTCGCCGCAAGCTGCGCCCGGTTACGCTCGGACTCGCATCTCAATTCCTCAACGGATCGTGTCATGGCCGTCACCGCCTTATCGTTTGTTTGCAAAGCGAACTCCGGCTCTGATGAATCGTTCCGCGGGCTCGTCGGCGATGACCCTGGCAGTCGTGATGCTCGCGTCGGTTGAGAAACGGCCAAGCAGGACTTACGGACAAAAATCCGTGCCCGCTCCCCTTCAGCCGGTTCCCGCCGCCAAACGAACTTTGATTGCCCGGACTCGGTGGCCATGACCGCGAAGCATTTGGGGCGGCGGCGATACGGCGGCGATTACGACATATAGTCCAAGTATAGGTTTAACTCGATGCGGTGCTATTTGGAGACAGCGGCCGAACGTTGCACTGTAACCCCCAGACATTTGGGAGATGCGATAGTATCGACGAAGTCTAATGCAAAGGCATTCGAGGCCGTCATATAGCACCCGCTGCTCGCTGCTACGAAATGGCAATAATCACTAGTTCTTGACTCCTCGATCCCACCTCGTCTCCTACGGCTTTGCCCATCAGAGATTGCGCTACGGGCGATACAAAGGAGATCGAACCCTCCTTGGGATCCGCTTCATCCTCACCGACGATGCGGTACGTTTGCACACGCCCGTCACTCCGGCTGAAAGTCACCTTGCTACCAAAGGCGACAACGTCGGCTGATGTAGGATCTGGAATTACCTGAGCAGTTCGGACCCTTGCGATGAAGTAGCGACAATCTCGCAAAGGCATTGCAGCTTGCCGCCGCCGTTCATTCGCGTCTTCTACCTTCTGCGCCATCTCGTATGCCTCGCGCGCCTGTTGAAGTTGAAACTCAAGAGCCTTTAATCCTGCCGCGGTAACAAGGTTCGGATGAGATGAAATTGGACGATCAGGCAGAAGCGTCTCGGATGCCGTTTCAGCACTCTCTTCTTTTGTGAAAGCGACGCTCAAATTGCAAGCTCCCTAATCTACAACTCTTGCAGAGCACAAAGGCAAGGCGCTGATCTCCTTGCTCTATCGGCAAGGTCCGCAAAGTCGAGCGGTTTATCGGCCGCGGTGCCAGACTGCATCGCTATGCTCGACTTCAGAAAAGTCGCCAGGATCATAGACTTCACGTCAAAATTTACGATCTGAACCAGATCACCGCCTTGAAGGGCGACCTTGAGGGCATTTAACTTAACGCTCATAACCCCAACCTCCTTCAATGCGAACGAAAATCTTTCACCTCATAATCATGGAGGACTTTTCTTCGCAAAACCATGCTGACGGTATCGCGGCGATGGACCTTGTCGCGGTTCCGACAATCTCGTTCCGACTTCTCTAGGGGTTGCTGATCATGGGCCACGGCCGGCGGCAGGCGTGCGCTCCGCTTTAGGTTCCGTTTGCCGTGCGGGCAGCGGACATACCGACCATGTCGGTCGGCATCATCCTCGAAGCGCAGCAGGGCGAGGCCGTCGTGGAGAAAGGCCACGCCGCCGTCATCGCGGTCGGCCGCCAGTCGCAAGACAATCCACCATCGCGCATCTCATGGCTGCATCGAGATGCGTTGATCGCGGCGCTTGACCGCGAGATTGATGCTGAAACTAACGCCAGCGCATTGACGCACGAAGCGCGCCAGATGGCCGAAGCCGAGGTTTTTGGGCGACTCTCTCGTCGTCCAACTCGATGAAGCGGCGTTGATATGGGCCGCCGCTGCGGTCGGCGCCGCTGCGGCCGGAGCACCTGAGGCGGCTTCCGCCACCTTTCAGGCAAGCGCGAAGAGGAGACCGCCATGCATCGGAGGAAGCGTCTTTCGATCATCGACAGTTGCCGGTTGCTGCTAGCGCCCTGCTGGGCTTACAGGGCTCACTCTCAATCCAGCGCCAGCCAAGGCGGTCGTGTACTGCCAATACGTTGGTTATCCCGCCCATTGCGTTGGAAGGGATGGCGTCGTGCTCAGACCTCGTCCGGTGGCGCGCTGCGGTCCGCCATAACGCCGGTGGCAACGTGAATGGTTGCGTCAATCGCGTTGGGGCGCGACGGTAAAGAACTTGTGCGCAAAAGAAGCCGTCGCCGCTTCGTATCGCGAGAGAGACACAGGTTACAGGAGCGCCTGGTCTGACGCATTTGTGATAAAGACGATCGTCGCAGGCCATCCAATCGCGCCCGACAAAGCGATAGCTTAGAAGACACTATCCACTCCGATAGAGGCCTGCGCCTCTAAGTGGCGCGGGTTCGCTATCTCGAACGAGGAGCAATCCGATGTGTGACTATAGTCTCCACGCTGTAGAAACGCGCCCAGCCCAAGTTGGAGAGACGCACCAGATTCCGCGGGACTTCGACTCGCGGCTTCGCATCTGAAAGTGCGCCCGCCGTAGCGGTCTGCGTGCTTCCTGGGACAGAGCTGGCGTTCGCCGAAGATGTCGAATACCACAGCAGATTGTTTTGGAAGAGAGCAATCAATTTCCGAGTTGGGAAATTCGCCGCGACATGAGAGAAACGTCAAACCGGATGACGCCTAGTTGGCCGACCGGAGGCGATCCTCGCCGAACGCAAACGCATCAACTCGACGGACAATGATCCCGTTGCTAGCAAGCCAATGCTCAGCGTGGGCGGCACCGGCGGTCGATGGCTCTTACCGCGAGACGGGCCAGCTGCTGCGGTTGCCATTTTTACGCAAGCTTAAGGTCAGTCTGATTGTAAGAATTACTAGTCCCACAAGCGGGGCACTTCGCGCTGAAGTTCTGAATTGTTGACGGATTGGAAACAACAATCTCCGCGCCGCACTTTTTGCAAGAAACAGCCCCCCTCGGGTCTTGCGCCTTTGTTTTCACTTTTCGCGGTTGGAAAATTAACACGCATGTTGAAAGAAAAAGGGCCGCCGCACTTATAAGCCGAAGCTTCATTTTTATTTCGCCTTCAGCCCCATCTCTGTCCTCTCTTGCGACAGGGTCAGACGAAGCGTGTTCCGAGGCTGACGCTTGGTCAGCAGCGGGTTTCTCCCCAAGTTCAGCGAGGTCGTCTTGCAGGCGCTTTACTGCTTGTTTAAGGAGGGCGAGAGACTTTGCTTTTCCATCTTGGATCCATTCGACCACAGTTTCCGCGGGCGGGCGCCCGCTGAGGTACTCAGGCGCGTGGTCTAATCGGGCTGCTGTCGCGTACAGGTTGTAGTCCGACGTTCCGTTTCCGAACGTTTTAGCCAACGTCTCGGCAATTGCCGCCTGAATGGCCCGGGTTTCGGTAGCCCAGCGCACTCTGACGGAGGAGGGATCGAAGGCCTCCAGTTCGCCGATTTGGCGTTGCAGTCGCTCAATTCCTTGTCGAAGCTGGTCAGGTCCAAGAATTACCCGCTCAGGGATTTTAGGCGAGGACCTTTTTTCCATTGTTTACTCCATCCCGTTGGACATTTGTTGGAGACGACCCGGCCATGGCCGGTACTCCAACGCAACAACCCTGGCTCAATGGCTACAGACGCGTGTCGTTCCCAGGATGCTCTAAGCGACTGAGGATATCGCTGCCGAAAGTAACTGCCGTGTCGGTGATCTGCTCCCTTAATCGATCAACCGTCGCTGCGAGCTGCGCCCAGACTCGCCTCGCAACACCTCTACGGATCGTGTCATGGCCGTCACCGCAGCAGCATGAAGAAAACCAGGGAATGGTGGTGAGAATGGCCCGCCGCGAAAAGCTATGCGTGATGGCAATCCTCGGAGGATTATTCTTGGCGTCGCCGACGTTCACTGGCCGTTGGCATATCTCCTCGGAAAGGTGACCGGCGATACCAGGCGCATCCCGTCCTGCCTTGGTCAAGAAATTGAAGCCTCAGTCATAGGGATAGCTTACTACAGCGAAAAGGTGTTCGTCATCAGTTCATGTCGGAAGCATCAAAAAATTGGTCATTCACGCGGCTCTGTGCCGCACCCATGGTATCGGTCACTCGCGAGCCTATAGCCCTCGGCGATCCGGTCGTGGTGTCGCGCGAGGTTTGATGCTCCATTTCGGCGTCAATCTCAGCGCCTAGGAGGACGACGATAGCAGAGATCCAAAGCCACGTCATGAATCCGATGACGGCGCCGAGCGAGCCGTAGGTCTCATTGAACTTGCCGAAATTGGCGGCGTACCAGGAAAAAAGGCCAGATAACGCGAGCCAGAGCAGGGCGGCGATTGCGCTTCCCCAAGTGATCCAGCGCCACCGCGCCCACTCGCGACTAGGGCCATAACGGTAGATGACAGCAAGAGCTAACGTAAGCGCGAGATACATCGCGGGCCATCTACCAATGCGAAGAAGAAGGTCGCCGGCTTCGGATAGGCCGACATAGTTGAGAATTACGGGAACGACGACGATCGAGCCGAGTGCGCCGAGCAGGAACAAGACGCCGCCCATCGTGAAGCCGAGCGAGATGACATTCAGCTTGACGAAGCCGCGCTTCTCGTTTTCGCCATGCACAATGTTCATCGTGTCGAACAGGGACTTCATCGCCGCGTTCGCGCTCCAAAGCGAGGTGGCCAATCCGACGAGGAAGGTGAGACCGAGCGTCTGTGAGCCCTTTGAAGCCACGCGGGTGAGCTGCTCTCGGGCGACGTCGATGGCTCCGCCGGGCAGAAAACCGCCGAGTTGATAGAGGTGCTTTGTGATCGTGGTCGGGTCCGAGAAGAGACCATACATCGCGACCAAAGCAGCGATGGCAGGAAAGATGGCGAGGATGCTGTAATAGGTCACGCCCCCCGCGAGCGCCAACAGCCGATGCTTCGAGACGTTCGCGTAGATGCGCATCAGAATGTCCTTCCTACCACGCGGCGGAATCTCGGCGGTGGTGATCGGCTCGCGCCCGCGCTCGCCTTTTTCCGTTAGTTCGCTGGCGGCGCTTTGAACATGGGCCATCAACGGGGGGCCTTCGCGCTTGTTGGCCTGGAGTAGATACTCCGACGCGAGCGCAATGCCGACCAAAGCCATCAGCGACACAATCGTCGGGCCATCCGCCCTGGGCCTCTCGGATGTACCGCTCTCCCGTCTAGTGACCATCGCTTCTTCTCCTCATCGCGTTGAGAACGAGAAGGACCTCAGGTCGTTCCTACGGCTCTTGAAAATGCGGATGGTCCTTCAGCGCTTGGCCGGCCGGGTGTAACGCTGCCATCGACCTGACCTACGGTTTAGAAGCCGCTCGAAGAAGGCGCCGCTGAGCCGCGACAAGGGCATCATTGACCCGACTAAGGTGTTTCGTGCCGCAATCTAGAGGGGAACAAGTCGGAGTTTGCGCCCGAACAGGAGTAACAACGGCAAGGCTTCGCGCATCCTCACAGCGCGAACTGTGCCGCCCACAGGGACCTGTCCCTGGGCTGGTGCCAAACGGCTTCAATCATCGCGCGCACGAACAATGTTGGCTCAGAACAATAGGGAGTGAGTCAGCCGAGGCGCGTCATCGGGCAGCTCATTGGTTTCGGCGGGACCGGATGTCCCGTTTTGACTGGATATCTGCTGGCCCGAGACCGCGGCATCATGGCCGGCGACACCAATTCTGGGCAACGCCGCCACCCGCGGTGTCGATCTAGGTGAACTGCTGGCGAGGAGAGGTGGGCTCCCCCGCGCACTGTAACGCAAGCGACAAGCGCGCCACTTTATAACTGCATAAATTAAACCGGAACACGCCATTGCAAATATCCTCAAAAGGTCGCCGCCGCGCGGCAGGTTCCACCCGCTGCCGCCGGTCGTTGCCATAGTCGAGCGGCACTCCTGACCCTGAGCAACGCGGGCGAAGTCGTAATTCGGCTGGTCCGATGCGTAGCGGGAAATCGTGAAACGGGGTTGGCGCCAGAAATGCGCCCCGACAAGAGCGGTTACAGAAGAAGCTCAACCGCCTCAAAAAATATGCAGTTAAGTCATCAACCGCACTTAGTTGCTCACATGCGCGGTGCTTAAGGGACTTCGCTCGGTGGCTTGGAGATTTTAACGTCCTAAGCTGCCATTTTTGCGGAGAGCCATTACTTTCAGTGTGTTGCATTTGGAGTGCGTGATGCCTCGCACCTGAGATCTCGCCAACAGAATGGCTGCTCGGCGTCGCTAGCGATGGATTGGCGCGACGTTTCACCAGCTACCGGAGAGGTGAGTGATTGAATGCCCCTCGAATTTCGGCGTTTGTCGGGCAGATGGCAATATGGAGCGCAGATAGCGACGGTTATTCATTCGCGATCAGTTTTTTCGAAAGTTTTGCCGGTCCGGGATTTCACGGAAGGCCGGGCTACGTGGCGTCATGGCGTCCGCTTTACGGAGGACGTGGCGCCATCAAGATCATAGGCTCACCAAAGTCGTTCGACGATGCCGAAGTCGCTTGCGATGCGATGTTAAAAAACCTGATGAGTGAATAGGGAGGCGCGACCTTTCCCGGTCGCAGCACGGCGATGTTGCGGAGAGCTTTTCAGGACCTTTTTCGATTTGTTCTTATATCTTCGCGACGTGAAATCCCTTGGGAAGGACCTGGCCACCCGCTTCGTCCGCAAGGGGATGTCTTTTACCCAGCGTTCTTCCCATCGCCAACACCGGAAGCAGGTCAATTCGGCGAAGCGCCGGTTCAAGCCAGCCTGCCTGGCACTTCAGAACGACGCCCTGGCTACGCTCCCTACGATTCGCGTGCTACAATCCGTCCGTCCAGTAAGTTGGCCGTGCGAAAATCACTGTCGCCTAACATTCCGCGCCAACACCCTCGCGCCCGGGGTGAACGTAGGACAGCTCAACGAAGAAGTTCGTCGCCGCTTCGTCCTCGCAGCAGATGGGCAGGCTTCATCCTCCGGCTTGTTTTTGCTTAATAAAGGCCTCGACCTCTGCACGGCCAGTCTCGACCATGCACCTGTCCAAGGCCCAAATCATTCGCCAGCCACAACGAAACGGTTGTCTCTTGAGACCCATAGCGCACGACCGGCACTACCGGTCCGCCGCATGGATCAACTCGATCATCCTCCTGGCGATACCGATATCGTGGAACGATATACGAGTCCCAGTAGGGTTCCGGAGTTGCAGGCGTGACGATGATGACCCGCCTGGGTTTCGCGTGTGCTGCCGCAATGAATGCTCCCGAGTTACAGAGTGCCAAGGTCGTCCCGAGCGACTATAAGTATCCTCATGCCTCGACCTCCTTGCCATCAAAGCCTCAGATCCCGGAGCATATGCCTGTGGAATTATTTGGCAGTGATTTCGGAACGTTCTCCTGACGGCGAATCGAATCCGATGCCTCATTCTTTTTAGCGGCGGTGCCCGTGGCAGTAAGTCACGGCTTTTTGCGAGTGTCTCCGTGTCTCCGCCTATTTCTATTTAACCGTGGGGCGCCGGCTTTTATCGAGCTTCCACGATTCGAAAACTGGTTACGCGTCCATTTGATCGAATCCGAAAAGGAAGTTGGGCGGCAATGCTCATGATTTACTTGGTAGTTTTGCGGAAACTCTGGCTGCCGATGGCCGGCCCGTTTACGATTGCAAGCGGATATTTTTGGAATTTGCTCAGCCACGGTCTAAGGCAATAACTATCGGGGACAATCGCACTGCGGCATTGGGCGCGCACCCGCGGCTTAGCTGATTTGCCAGGTATAAAATGCAGACCACGGAGATGCTCTCTTCGTAACCAATGGATGCTGATGACCTACGTCAAGCTCGAGGTGGTGGTTACGTTGGCCGACTCGCAGAGCTTGAAATATTCGGTTCGGATCTGGACGACGCGGTTAGTCGCGGTACGGCGTTATTGAAATACCAATACAGCTCTGGTGGCGCTTGCGTATCGCCTGGCTTGAACGCGACATCCCAAGCTCAGGAAAGGCTGCTCTTTTTACCGATCTTTGGGAAACCTTTCTCGTGATTCGCGCGTTCGTTCCCGTACATTGGAGACGGTCCTTATGGCTTCGAGCACGCGCGCATTCTTTGCAGGAATTGGAACCACATTCGTCATCCTCGGCGTGGGCTTTGGAGGTGGTCTCATGGTAGCGAAAACCGCCCTGAATGATACACCCGGGCGAACCCGCCTTGCTGCGCATCAAATCGAACCTGCGCGCGTCGTTTTACCGACCACGGCTGAAGCGGCTCCAACGCCCGAACCAGCGGCATTGCCCCCGGAACCGGCCTCAGTAGAGGTCATTGCTCCTGAACAGCAGGTGGAGAAGGTGGACTTAAAGAAGCCCGAGGCGGTGGACACTAAAAAGGCTGACGCAGAGGAACGGGCTCGTAAAAAGCGATATGCCGAGCGTAAAGCCAGAAAAATAGCGGCGAAACAGAAGATGGACACAAAACATCAGATCGAACCGAAACAGCAACTGGAAGCTACACCGGAGACTGAACCTGCGCGCGCACCGCAACCCGCCATGATGGCCTACGGTTGGGAGGATGAACCGCGCCAAATCAGCTTCTTTGGCAACTAAATGCCGCGCTTCCTAGCAACGTTCAGCCCGGGGATAGCGGATACTGGCTGCTCCTGCGTCCCGCCAGTCGCCTCTTTCATCAGCTCAAACCACATACGCATGATGAAGGTGTGTCGCCTCGTCTTTGCTAACAATCCTCAGCTTACCCTCCTTGTCCATATCAATCTGGCTGAACTCCTCGGTAATTTCGTCATGGTCTCCGCCGGGCACGATAGCCATTGTGGTTCTCCACTGTCTGCCGTCAGCGCCCATGAGACAATAGAGGGACTTCACGGAAGGAGGATTTCTGGTTCATCGTAGCCGCAAGGAGCGAAGATGAACCGGAAATCCGGGCCGGGCAAAGTGCCGGCAGAACAAGTGCCGAAGGACATCCGGCGTCAGACCCGCCGGGAGTATTCGGCGGAAGAGAAGATCCGCATCGTACTGGAAGGGCTGGGGGGCGGCGGGAAACCTGCATCACTGTTGTATTCGCGCAACGCTCATTTCGGCTCGACGGCGCTATGCTGATCTTGGGCTGGGGGGCCGCCGCGATGTTTGACGTGTATCTAAGCGATAGGCGTGTTTTGCTGGTCGTGCGCAAAGGATTTTCGATCCCGCTCGGTGATGCATCAAGTCGATGGCGCAAGAGCAAGAAACGGGTAATCAGCGTCAGCGACGAAATCAGTCTCGCCGTTCACAAGCAAGGCTATTACATGCGCCGGCTTACGGCTCCGAAGAAAAGTTAGTCGTGTGCAAGCTCGCCATCATCACCACGAACCTAGAAGAAACACCTTTTGTTCCGCGTGATCAACCGCAAGTCGGCAGTGCGATGCGCTGGGGCATGGCACCGCCACCGCAGAACCGGTTGCGGCAGTCATATGCAGTTTCGCGATGATCTACGACGACAAGATGGGATTGGATGGGATGTCGCTAAACAGTTTGCCCGGCAGAATGATCTCGATATCCGTGCCGCCTTCCGTACAGCTGCGAGCGTAGCTGCCTTGCAATTGGTCGATTACAAGATCCAGAAGCTTCGAACCAAAGCCACTTTCCGCGGCAACAATGTAATCTGTCGTCATCGGGCCCCTCTCGGTCCACGTGATACGCAGGTCGTCAATGTCCCGGCTGATATGGACGCTTAAGGCGCCGTCCCGACCATTCAACGCACCATACTTGGTCGAATTTGTCGCCAGTTCGTGGAAAACGAGGGCTAGCGGAGTGACCACTCCACTATCGATGAACACTTCATCGCCATCGACGACGAAATGTTTGTCGTCAGCACCCTCATAAGGCCGAAGCACGGTGCCGATGAGCTCCTTTAGTGAAGTGGATCTTCTGGGTGCGCCAGACGACGCGCTCCCGGCGCGAATAAGACCATGCGCATGATGTAAGGCCACAAGCCGGTTTCTCAGTGTGTCTGCCAGCGGTTTCATCTCGGGGTTGCCACGGACCGACAGGCTGATCAGCCCATTGACGAGCGCGAACAGGTTCTTGATCCGATGATCGAGTTCATTGGCCACAATCTCACGCTCGACCGCGAGGTGCCTTAGCTGGTCCAGGATTTCATTTCTTGTCGCAGTGGTCGTCGAGATGATTAGCGGGCCGAGGGAAATAAGGGCAGCTCCCATGCTGATCGACAACACTTGCGATTGATCGAGATGCGATGCGTCAACGTAGCCCAACGTTGTCGCCATGATAACCCATATGCAGAATACGAAGGTCAGTAAGGCCGTCAGAAACACGCGATAGGAAATTGCGCACCACAGAAGGGCCGGTACAGGGAATGCGAGAGCCCCCATTCCTCCGAAAAAGATTCCCGTGATGGCCGAGAGGACCAACACAATAATCGGCGCTTGATCGTGAAAGGTCGGCTGCGGCAGTTGCCGTCGCCCCCATTTCCGGCCTTCCGGATAAGACAGGATCATCGGCAAAAACGCGAGCTGGTTTAAGAGCTCGACGGAAAACCAGTACCGAAAGGAACTTACTGCTGTCGGGTCGTGGAATAAAGGACCGATCAGGATTGAGCCAATAACGCCAGCAAATATGGACGCGGCGCCCACCGCAAACAGAAGATAGAAGACCGAAGTCAGGCGCTTGAGACGCTGGTCGACCCGATCGAGCAAGGATAGCAAGACATAGCCGATGATGACGACGCCGAAATTATATGCGGCCAGACCTGCGCCTGTCATAACCCCGCAACCGATAATCGGAACCGCAATCGCTAATCCGGCAAGACAAGCGACCCAGCCCAGGGGATGCGCCAATAAAGGAAAGCGCACGAGCATACCGAGCATGAATGGGTTAGCAGGCCAGATCAGCGACAAGATCTTATCGTTTGCCGTGAGGGCGCCGAAAATGCAGAGGGCCGAGTAAGCTCCTCCAAACATCAGAAAATAAAGCCAAGCGTAGCGTGCGTTGGTCGGGGTCTTGAACCACTTCTTCATGTCGCAGTCTCAAGCTTAACAGCGCACGGTGTGTCAATCGGCCCTTTCAATTGCGGGTTGTTATCGAGCCACTTCAGTTTTTTAGTTTTATGTGCATCCGCTTCGCGTCAGGATACGGCGAGGACGCTTGCGGATCGTCGCTTCCGGAACTTGACCTGGAGCAGATAGAGTAAGGTCGTATCTCGACCGGTCATCATGTTGGCTTTGATGATGCGCGCCGCAACGTCGATCTCCACCTCAGGAAAACGATCGGCAGGATGTTCTTCGGGTTCAACGATCGATTTTCCGAGGGCGGCCGGCGTTCGCCTTCGGGCATCTGGACGGCTTTCAACGCTGATCGCGAGACGAAATCGAAGCGGTAGCGGGGCAGCAACAGGTCTATGCCTTCCTGACGACATTGCCCAACACCATCGTCGAGCCGATCCACTCGAAGGCCATGTCCGGTGAGCCTGACGACCCATTAGGAGCGGGACGCTAGCGCCATGGGATGAGGCGAGGGCGCTGCAGCGGCCACTGCCGGATGATGCCATTCAGGATGTCATGCGTAGGGCCGACAAAGAGGATCAATAAGCATCCGGTTTTCTGCAAACGCGTGCTCCCTCATTCGCCCCCTCACGGGAGGTAGGTCACCAATCCGACGGCCTGTAATGTTATTTGGCTACACTCGGCCAGGCCAATGTGTTCAGCCAGATTGCCGTGTTCTTCAGCAAAATGGCGATGGTGACGTTCGGCGGTGCATATGCCGTGCTGGCCTACGTCGCCCAACAGGCTGTCGAGCATTATCACTGGGTCCAGCCGCGCGAAATGCTTGACGGGCTTGGTATGGCCGAGACAACTCCAGGTCCACTGATCATGGTGCTACAGTTCGTGGGCTTCATGGCGGCATTCCGCGATGCCGGATCAATGTCTCCAATGTTGGCTGGTGTACTCGGAGGGCTGCTGGCCACCTGGGTGACATTCACGCCGTGCTTCCTCTTGGATATTTTTGGGGGCACCCGTCATCGAAGCCATGCAGGACAACAAGAGCCTGGCCGGTGCACTATCGGCGATCACGGCAGCGGTGGTCGGCGTCATTCTCAATCTGTCGATCTGGTTCGCGATCCACACCCTGTTCCGCGAGGTGATACCGGTTCACTCATTCGGCTTGTCCTTTGGAATGCCGGTCCTCTCCAGCGTGGACATTCCCGCATTGGTCTTGGTGTTGGCCGCTGCGGTCGCGATTTTCCGATTCAATATCGGCATGCTTTATGTGCTGGCCGGATCGTGTCTCATTGGGTGCCTGCTCCACGTTTTAGGCGCTATCTAGACGTCTTCCAGGGTTCTCGAACTCAATGCCAAGGTACTGCACACGGCTACGGCTACCAACGGCTCACTGACGACTTTGGCGCGAGCCCGATCCTCGGCGGCTTCCGTTCGCGCATATTCGGTATTGGTCCGCAATTCGGTTATTGTCCCCTGTCGGCGACAGGTAAGGCTATCTCAACCTGAAAGCCTACGGCGGATCGCCGCCGAAAACCGCCCTCCGGTTGGACTGCCGGGCTGACATTCTCGATCTCGCCAATGACGCCAACCCGAACGGTGGCGCAACCATGCGGCTAGTGACAAAATAAAATAACGTCATAAGATCACGTGATTGATTTCTATTTCGATTTTGCGATTTTGCATCAATCTGGGAAGAATTAACCTTGGTGCTGCGATTGATAAAACGTCTCTGCGTCTGAGCAAAAGGAGCCAAACAATGAGCCGCTTGTTCGCCATCTCCGGGACTGCGCTGATCGGCGCACTCGCTGCAAGCCTATTTGCGACAAACGCTATCGCGCAAAGTGCAACCACCGACATCGGGACGCTCGACAAAGCAGCTGCCGACAAGGTGTTTCCCGCGAAGCCACCATACTCGCCCTATTCGGGTCGCAATTTCCCCTCGCGACCGTATTTCGGCGATACGCATACGCACACCTCGTTTTCGATGGACGCGGGCGCATTCGGCGCGCGGCTCGGGCCAAAGGAAGCCTATCGTTTTGCCAAGGGTGAGGAGGTCATCGCCTCCAGCGGGCAACGCGCCAAGCTCTCGCGACCGCTGGATTTCCTGGTTGTCACCGATCACTCGGACGGGATGGGCTTTTTCCCCCAACTGATCGGCGGCGATCCCGGCTTGCTCGCCACGCCACAGGGAAGGAAGTGGTACGACCAGATTAATTCCGGTAAGGGCGCCGCCGCGGCGATCGATATCATCACCAGCTTCGGAAGGGGCCAAATGCCGAAGGGCTTTCCGATACCGGGCACGGCTGCCTATCGCAGCGCCTGGCGCGAAACCATCAAGGCCGCCGAAGAAGCCGACGATCCCGGCCGCTTCACCGCCTTCATCGGCTATGAATGGACCTCGAACGCTGGCGGCAACAATCTCCATCGCAACGTCATCTGGCGCGATGGCGGCGCCAAGGCGAGCCTCGTCGAACCCTTCACAACGCTGCCGCCGCTCGGCAGTACCAATCCGCGCGACCTCTGGAAGTGGATGGCGATGTGCGAGGAAAAAACCGGCGCCGAAATCCTTGCGCTGGCGCACAACGGCAATCTGAGCAATGGCCGGATGTTTCCGATCATCGAGTCGTTCAACGGCAAGCGCATCGACCGCGAGTATGCCGAGAACCGGATGCGCTGGGAACCGCTTTACGAAACCACGCAGATCAAGGGTGACGGTGAGACCCATCCGTTCCTTTCGCCCAATGACGAATTTGCGAATTTCGAGCGCTGGGATAAGGGCAACCTCGATTTAACCGAGGTAAAGAAGCCGGAGATGCTGGAGTTTGAGTACACTCGCTCGGCGCTGAAGAACGGCCTGAAGATGGAGGCCGAACTCGGCGTCAATCCCTACAAGTTCGGCCTGGTCGGCAGTACCGATGCGCATACGGGCCTGGCGGCTGTTGAAGAGGACAACTTCTTCGGCAAGACGTCTTCCTCCGAGCCAAGCCCCGACCGCGCAACGCATCCTTTCGTCAAGACCGACAAGGCCGTCATCATGGGCTGGGAGACGACGGCCTCCGGCTACGCGGCAGTATGGGCGACTGAAAACACCCGCGAGGCGATCTTCGATGCGATGAAACGGAGGGAGACCTATGCCACAACTGGGCCGCGCATGGTGGTTCGCTTCTTCGGCGGCTGGGATTTTGAGGCCGGCGACGCCAATAATCGCACGCCGGCGCGGGTTGGTTATACCAAGGGCGTGCCAATGGGCGGAGACCTGAGCAACGCTCCGGCCGGAAAGTCGCCCACTTTCTTCGTGGCTGCGTTGAAGGATCCCATCGGCGCTAACCTAGACCGCATTCAGATCATCAAGGGCTGGCTCGGCAAGGACGGCCAGACGCAGGAGCGCATCTACGACGTCGCAGTTTCGGGAGGCCGCAAGATCGACGCCGACGGCCGCAGCAGGGCCGCAGTCGGCAGCACGGTTGACGTCGCCAACGCAACATGGACCAATACAATCGGTGCCGGTGAAATGCTTACGGTATGGAAGGATCCGGAGTTCGATCCGGCGTTGCGCGCCTTCTACTATGTGCGGGTAATTGAAATTCCGACGCCCCGCTGGACCGCTTATGACGCGAAGTACTTTAACATCAAGATGCCTGCGGAAGCTCCAATGACCACGACCGAGCGCGCCTATACGTCACCGATCTGGTACACGCCTTGATCTCTAGGCTGCTGAGAGAACCGCTGCTTCAATTCTTGGTGCTGGGCACTATCCTGTTCACCATCTATCCGCTCGTGGACAAACGAGGCGCAGAGGCGCCGGAAAAGATTGTCGTTTCCACTATACAGATCGCCAACCTCGCCGATGGATTTTCCAGGACGTGGCGGCGCCCTCCGAGCAAGGAGGAATTGGAAAACCTGATCGAGAATTATATCCGGGACGAAGTCTTCTACCGTGCGGGAAGGGCAGCCGGACTTGATCGCGATGATGTCGTCATCCGACGCCGTGTGCGGCAGAAGATGGAATTTCTGGCCGAAGAAATTTCGGTCCCCGAGCCTTCCGAAATCGAACTTGGGAGCTTTCTTGCTACCAATCCAGACCGTTTCCGAACAGAAGACCGCCTATCCTTTAACCACGTGTTTCTTAGCCCAACGCGCCGCGCCGATACGATCGATCGGGATTTGAAGCAGGTCGGCGCCGCAGTTTCCGGAGCAGCCACCCCGTCGAGTGCCGCTGAGCTTGGCGATCCATTCCTGCTCGGTGCGGAGTTCAATGCCGTCTCACCGCGAGACGTAGCCAGCACATTCGGCGACGGCTTCGCTCGACGGGTTTTTTCCGTCGAGCTGGGGCGATGGCATGGGCCCATCGCTTCGTCGTTCGGACAGCATTTCGTCTTCGCAACAGATCGCAGCTATGGTGGCGTGCCGCCACTGGATGCGGTCAGGGCAGCGGTCGTCCGTGAGTGGACCAACGCACGCCGGAGCGAGGCGGAACAGAAACTGTTCCGATCGTTGCGAGACCGGTATGAGATCACCATCGACGAAGTGCCGCCCAAGACTACGGCCGCGCGTCCATGATTCGGTTTTTGGTGTGGCTCTGGGTGTTGGGTGGATTGCTGGTGGGACCAGCATGTGCCGATGAGCTTCGGCCCGGCTACCTCGAAATCCGTCAGACCGCGTCCGACACCTACAATCTGCTGTTCAAGATACCTGCGCAGAGTGAAGACTTCAGGCTTGGAATTTATTTGGCGTTACCGGACGGCGCCCAGGATACGGCGCCTCCACGAGCATCGTTCGGCAACGGGGCTTATGTCGAACGCCGCAGCATCCACCGGGCTGGCGGGCTGACCGGGCTTACTATCGACATTCAGGGGCTTTCGGCCACGTCAACCGACGTACTGGCCCGCATAGAAACGCTGGGTGGCGCTGTGCAGACTGAACGGTTGACGCCCACGAGGACGTCGTTTGTCGTTGAGGCCACGCCCGCCGCTGGTGAGGTCGCGGCCAGCTATTTTCGCCTGGGAGTCGAACATATCCTTTTCGGCTTCGACCATCTGCTGTTCGTTCTCTCGCTCGTAATTCTGGTCCGCAATTGGCGCCGCGTTGTCTTGACCGTGACGGCTTTCACCCTCGCGCACAGCATTACGCTTGTAGCGGCGACTTATCGTCAGCGTGCCTGGGCCGCCAATCGAGGCTGCGATAGCGCTCAGCATTGTACTGGTCGCCGTCGAGATTGTGAATGACCGCCGCGGGCAGCCCTCGCTCGCCGCGCGTTGGCCCTGGCTGATTGCATTCTGCTTCGGCCTTTTGCACGGATTTGGCTTTGCTGGCGCGTTGGCCGAAGTCGGACTGCCGCATCATGCCATTCCAGTCGCTCTGCTCTTCTTCAATCTCGGTGTGGAGGCAGGACAACTATCGTTCGTGGCGGCGGCTCTAGCAGCAGGCTGGGCGGTTCGACGAACTATGGCACTGCGCCTTGAGCCCGCTGTTATCCAGAAGACCGTAGGCACCTTCGACATAATTGCAACCTATGCAATCGGGACTGTAGCCGCTTATTGGCTGATCGAGAGAACATCGGCCTTTGTTTACGTGAGACATCGGAACTTCCGCTATTGGCGCTTCGCGTCATTTAGCGCAATGCAAAATTGGTCGCGGCTGCAAGACGTCCGCCCGGCAGATTATGGGTTCACGGCTTAGTTGAGTCCAAAGGATTGAAAATGAAGGATGTCACGCGGCTTTCATTCGAAATAGCCGCTGAACGAGGATAAGCCCGCGACGGATCTCGTCGCCTTGCCCGATCGTTGCGGTACCACACATGTTCGCACGCCGATAATCAGATGGATCAGCCAGCGTAACCATTCGCCTATAATCAAGCAGAGCTACGATTACGGCAAAAAATTCACCCGTCGGTTACGCAGGTTACTCGCCAGTCCGGCCGCCCCGCGGTGATTGCGGAACGCGTGAGGGGCGATCGGGCGAAACATCGGACGCGACGAAACGACGCCGCTCTCCGCCGTTTCGACGTCTGGTTACGTGGGCGGTGTTAGAGTCAGGAAATTCAGGCGGTGGCTCGCAGTGAGCCGTAACCGCTTTCTGGAGTCCGAAAAATTCCGCGTGCCGCGCATGGTTACGCGACATGGTTCTTGTAACCAGCCAACTGGAAGCAGCATCACAATGACTTCCGTCTACCGTAACCATAGCCACTACCCCACCGGCGAATGGTTGGGAAAAAAGTGGCGCAAGAGGACTCGATAAATAGGCGCATAAACAGACCGTGTTTTTCGGCGTAAGCACCTGAGCAAGCGTAGCTAAAAGCCATCTCTGAACGCGCGATTTGGGACTCTTTTTCAGAGTGCGTGTCGGAAAAGCCCCCCTCATAGCAAGACCACCGTGACCGTCAGCCACCGCCCACCACCGGCTGGCCGCCACGCTCCCCACCGGAGTGATTCCGGCCACTGAGACGCACCACGATGCTGTGTCCACCGAACCCGCCGCAGTTTCAACCGTTTCACGGTCTCCGTATCGAATAAGCCCTTTCAACCCTTGGGCTTTTATTGCTCTCGTTTCAGAGCGTTTCAATCGTTTCGATCGTTGTGAAACGCTCATTGGTTGGCGCTGATAGCTCGCAGCCGTTTCACCTCCGTTTCACCCTTTTCTGTGAGACAAAGAGTGCCACAGCGGTCAGGCTCCACTAGCTTGTCCGCTTTCAGTCGATCGGCGCATCGCTTCACTTTGGCCTTGTTCTTGCCCTTAGCTGATATCCAGCCCAAGGCCACGGCAAGGTCGGAATACGAAGCCCGCTCATGGTCTGCGACTGCAATTAACAACGCGCTTTCGTCAGGCCGCGCACCAGCCTCAGCTCGGCTCGTCTCATTTCCAGTCATCGATCGAGCGATGACGCTAGGAATTTGTCGCCCCTTGCTGTCCCTGAGGTGTGATGATGTGACACCCTCAAGCTGAAATGAGACCGGCGCAAAATCAGGACCACGAAACTTTCCCTGCCAATAAAGATTTATGAGCGAACCGGTCTTCCAGCAGGTGAGGTTGCCGTCCACTTCGGCCAGGAACGCTCCGCCACCTCGCGGTAATAGATTGTCTTGCGTCGCGTTCTTGATGGGATGACACATGACCAACACGCAAGGTTCACCCGGCAGGTTAGCCAAGGTGCGCCTCGGCATCGAGGCGGCGCCAGTGCACGCCAGCGCCCAGTTTGGAGCGCGCCTTCGCAGTCGTAATCTGAGCCTCTGTGAGTGTCTTTGTCATCGCCTCCGCCCCCGACTCGTCGAATATCCGTCGAATATACATCGGCGTACGGCGGTGACCAGTGACGAACGAGATTCTAGTAAGCTGTTGAAATTATTTAGAAGTGACGAACGTGCGTGAACAATTGATGAAAATCTTTCCAGCCCTCTCAAGGCTGAAACAGGGGTTCAATTCCCCTAGGGAGCGCCAATAAAATCCCCGCCGTTTTCGGGCGCCGCAAGCCCACGATCAGATCATCGTAGTCACGTCCGGTCGTGAACGCGATCAACGTCTCCCTTTACTTCCTTCCCGCTCGATCCATAGGAGTTGAGGCAACGAGTCGACGGATCGCCGACAGGAGGCGCAGTATTTCAACGGAAAAATGATGGATGCCGTGGATAGGAACACCCTCGGTCGATTCAATTTCTGTTAGGTCCGCTTAAGATCCAAGTCGACCTCTGATCTTTATCTGTGCTCTTTATATCACCTTTATGCGCGGACCCGAAAATCCACATCGTTTCCTTATTTGCATCGGCCTATCTGCATTGAAGCTCCACATCTGGAGGGAGTTTCCATGCTCGATCTGCTCATGCTCAGCATTAGCTTTGCCCTCTTCGCGCTGACGATCGGCTACGCCGTCGCCTGCGACAGGCTTTGAAGAGGTGCCTCATGTCCATCGACTATTCCCTGGCCGCGCTCGTGACCGTGGGGCTGTTGATCTATCTCACCTACGCGCTGCTGTTCCCGGAACGGTTCTAGGAGGTGGGTCATGACCGTTTTTGGCTGGGCGCAAATCTTGCTGTTCTGCGCCATCGTTGTCGCCCTGGCGCCGCTGCTCGGCGGATATATGACGCGCGTCTTCAACGGGGAGCCCACGTTCCTCTCGCCGATCCTGAGGCCGCTGGAAACCGCGGTTTACCGAGCGGCCGGCGTTGACCCGGCGCGTGAGCAGCACTGGCTGACGTACACCATCTCGATGCTGCTGTTTCATGCGGCGGGCTTTCTCTTTCTGTACATCCTCATGCGGTTGCAGGGCCCGCTGCCGTTCAATCCGGCCGGCCAATCGGCTGTCGCGCCCGACCTGTCGTTCAACACCGCAATCAGCTTTATCACCAACACCAACTGGCAGAACTACGGCGGCGAAAGTACCATGTCGTATCTCGTGCAGATGCTGGGCTTGACCCATCAGAATTTCCTGTCGGCGGCGACCGGTATCGTGCTGGCGGTCGCGTTGATCCGCGGCTTCGCCCGCACCTCCGTGCGAACGGTGGGCAATTTCTGGGTCGATATCACCAGATGCACGCTCTATGTCCTGCTGCCGATCTGTGTCCCGCTCACGCTGCTTCTGGTCTGGCAAGGCATTCCGCAAACGGTTGGCGCTTACGTCGACGCGACCACGCTTGAAGGTGGCCGGCAGACTATCGCGGTCGGTCCGGTGGCATCGCAGGTCGCGATCAAGCTGCTCGGCACCAATGGTGGAGGTTTCTTCAACGCCAACGCCGCGCATCCGTTCGAGAATCCGACGGCGCTGTCGAACTACGTGCAGATGATTTCGATCTTCGTGCTCGGTGCGGCCATGACAAACGTGTTCGGCCGCATGGTCGGCAACCAGCGCCAGGGTTGGGCTATCCTTACGGCAATGGGCGTGCTGTTCATCGTGGGCGTCACCATTTGCTACTGGGCTGAGGCCAACGGTACAGCGTTGCTGAACGGGCTCGGCCTCACGGGCGGCAACATGGAAGGCAAGGAGGTGCGTTTTGGCATCGTCGCGTCGGCGCTATTCGCGGTTGTCACCACGGCGGCCTCATGCGGCGCGGTCAACGCCATGCATGATTCCTTCACCGCGCTCGGCGGCATGATCCCGCTGATCAACATGGAGCTCGGCGAGATCGTCGTTGGCGGCGTGGGCGCCGGTCTCTATGGAATGCTGTTGTTCGTCATCGTCACCATGTTCATCGCCGGCTTGATGGTCGGTCGCACGCCGGAATACGTCGGCAAGAAGATCGAGGCTCGCGAGGTCAAGATGGCGATGCTCGCCATTCTGGTCCTGCCGCTGATGATGCTGGGCTGGACGGCCATCGCGGTGGTCTATCCGCCCGCTGTGGCATCAATGGGCAATGCCGGGCCGCACGGTTTCAGCGAAGTGTTGTACGCCTTCACCTCGCAGGCCGCCAACAACGGCTCGGCTTTTGCCGGGCTGACGGGCAACACGTTCTTCTACAATCTCGCAGGCGCGGTCGCGATGTTCGTCGGTCGCTTCTGGATGATCGTGCCGGCCATGGCGATCGCCGGTTCGCTCGCTGCGAAGAAGACCGTCGCTGCATCGAGCGGAACGTTTCCGACCACGGGCGGGCTGTTCGTTGGTCTTCTGGTCGGCGTCATTCTCATTGTCGGTGGCTTGACCTTCTTTCCGGCGCTCGCGCTTGGCCCGATCGTCGAGCATCTCGCGATGCAGTCCGGAAGGCTGTTCTAGACACATCGGAGTCCTCCCATGGATACTCTCAAACTTCGCAAACGGATGCCGGCGACGGCGCTGTTCGACTCTTCGATCGTATTTCCCGCGATCGGCCAGGCCTTCGTGAAGCTCGATCCGCGTACGCTGGTCAAAAACCCCGTGATGTTCGTCCTGGAGGTGGTGACGATTCTCACCAGCGTCCTATTGGTGCGCGATATCCTGACGGGGCAGCCGATCGCGTTCGAGCTGCAAATTGTGATCTGGCTGTGGTTCACGGTGCTGTTCGCGAATCTCGCGGAAGCCGTGGCAGAGGGCAGGGGAAAGGCGCAGGCGGACGCACTGCGTAGTACGCGCACCCAGACTCGCGCCAAGCGTCTGCTGATGCCCGACAACCGCGAGCTATTCGAGGGCGTTTCGGCCGACGTGCTTGAGGCCGGCGATCTGGTGGTGTGCGAAGCCGGCGACATCATTCCAGGCGACGGTGACGTGATCGAGGGCATCGCGTCGGTCAACGAAGCGGCGGTGACCGGCGAATCCGCGCCGGTGATCCGGGAATCCGGCGGCGATCGTTCGGCAGTGACCGGCGGGACCACCGTCATCTCCGACCGCATCGTGATCCGCATCACGTCGTCGCCGGGCTCTTCCTTTCTCGACCGCATGATCAGGCTGGTCGAGGGCGCCGAACGCCAGAAGACGCCAAACGAAATCGCGCTGAACATCCTGCTGATCGGGCTCACCATCATCTTCGTATTCGCGACGGCGACGATCCCGAGCTATGTCGCCTATGCAAGCGGCACGATTTCCGTCGTCATACTAGTGGCCTTGTTCGTCACGCTGATTCCGACCACCATCGGTGCGCTGCTGTCGGCGATCGGCATTGCCGGTATGGATCGTCTGGTGAGGTTCAACGTGCTGGCGATGTCTGGACGCGCCGTCGAGGCGGCGGGCGACGTCGATACCCTGCTGCTCGACAAGACCGGCACCATCACCTTCGGCAACCGGCTGGCGACGGAGATCATTCCAGCGCCGGGCGTCAGCGAACAGGACGCGGCACGAATTGCGTTGCTGGCAAGCGATGCCGATGAAACCGCCGAAGGCCGCTCGATCATCACGCTGGTGCAGGACAAGTACCACATCTCACGCGAGCCCGCTGCCGGCGCGACCTTCATTCCGTTCTCCGCCACGACGCGCTTATCCGGTGTCGACATGGGCGGCCGCAAGCTACGCAAGGGAGCAATCGAACTCGGTCCTGAAATTCGCACGCGACGCGGCCGGGCACGATATTGCCGAGCCGCCGGCCTTTCGCGCGGCCGTGGACAGAATCGCCCGGACCGGCGGAACGCCGCTGGGACTGGCGGACGGCGACCGCATCGTCGGCGTCATTCACCTGAAGGACGTGGTGAAGCCCGACGTCAAGGAGCGGTTCGCGGCGTTGCGCCGAATGGGGATCAAGACGGTGATGATCACCGGCGACAATCCGGTCACGGCGGCCTCGATCGCATCGGAGGCGGGCGTCGACGATTTCATCGCGGAGGCCACGCCCGAAGACAAGCTGCGCTATATTCGCGGCGAACAGGCCGACGGCCGGCTGATCGCCATGTGCGGCGACGGCACCAACGACGCGCCCGCACTGGCGCAGGCGGATGTCGGGGTCGCTATGCAGAGCGGCACCCAGGCCGCGCGCGAGGCCGGCAACATGGTGGATCTCGATTCCGATCCGACTAAGCTGATCGAGGTCGTGGAGATCGGCAAGCAGCTCCTGATGACGCGTGGCGCGCTGACGACGTTTTCCATCGCCAACGACGTCGCCAAATACTTCGCCATCATCCCGGCGATGTTCGCGGCGTTCTATCCGCAACTCGGTGTGCTGAACATTATGCATCTGTCGACGCCGCAGAGCGCGATCCTGTCGGCGATTATCTTCAACGCCCTGATCATCATCGCGCTGATCCCGCTGGCATTGAAAGGCGTCAAGTATCGTCCGATCGGCGCAGCCGCGCTGTTACGGCGCAACCTGCTGGTCTATGCGCTCGGCGGCGTGGTTCTTCCCTTTGTCGGCATCAAGGCCATCGATCTCGCGGTCACCGCTTTGCATCTCGCTTGAGAGGTTGTCATGTTGAAAGAATTGCGTCCGGCCATTGTCATCCTCGTCGCCCTGACCATCATCACTGGCCTGATCTATCCGCTGGCGATGACCGGCGCCGCGCAGGTGCTGTTTCCCTACCAGTCGCAGGGTAGTCTGATCGCGCAGGGCGGCAAGATCGTCGGCTCCGCCTTGATCGGCCAGGAGTTCGTGGCGGATAGGTATTTTCACGGCCGTCCCTCGGCGACGACGGCCCCTGATCCGAAGGACGCCGCCTCAAAGACCGTGCCGGCTCCCTACAACGCGGTCAATTCGATGGGATCCAATCTCGGGCCCACCAGCAAGGCGCTGGCTGATCGCCTCCGGAAGGATCTCGCAACCCTGAAAGCGCAAAATCCCTCGGTGCCGGTCCCGGTCGATCTTGTGACCACGTCCGGCAGTGGCCTTGATCCCGATATTTCACCGGAAGCCGCCCAGTTTCAAGCGTCGCGGGTTACGAAAGCCCGGAACCTGCCGGAAGCGCAAATTCGCGCCCTGATCGACAGCCAGACCGAGGGGCGTGACCTTGGCTTCCTTGGAGAGCCGCGCGTAAATGTGCTGAAGCTGAACCTGGCGCTGGATAGAATGGCGGCGTCCTGATCCACCAAGACAGAGGAGCCGCATGTCCGGCGAGCCGGCCACACGAGCCTCACCCGACGCGCTGCTGGCCCTCGCCAAAAAGGAGGGGCGCGGCCATCTGAAGATTTTTCTCGGCGCCGCGCCGGGCGTCGGCAAGACCTACGCGATGCTGGCGGCGGCACGCAGCGAGCTCGCCGGTGGCCGCGACGTTGTCGCCGGGCTGGTGGAGACCCACGGCCGCCGCGAGACCGATCAGATGCTCGATGGTTTCGAGGTGCTTCCGCGCCAACCGATCGTCTATCGCAATCAGGTGATGCACGAGTTCGATCTCGACGCCGCGCGGGTGCGCAAGCCTGGCCTGCTGCTGGTCGACGAATATGCCCACACCAACGTGCCCGGCAGCCGGCACCCCAAGCGCTGGCTGGACATCGCCGAATTGCTGCACGCGGGCATCGATATCTGGACAACCCTGAACATCCAGCATCTCGAAGGCCTCAACGATGTCGTGCAGAAGATCAGCAAGGTCCGGGTGCGCGAAACCGTGCCGGACAAGGTCTTCGATCTGGCCGACGAAGTCGTGCTGGTCGACTTTCCGCCGGACGAACTCTTGAAGCGTCTCGCCGAGGGCAAGGTCTACGTTCAGGATACCGCCGCGCGCGCCGTCGAAAATTTCTTCAAGCCGCAAAATCTGACGGCGCTGCGCGAGTTGGCTATGCGCCGCGCCGCCGAGCGGGTGGATGCCTCGCTGATCGAACGCATGCAGGCGCAGGCCATCGACGGGCCGTGGGCAGCCGGCGAACGCATCCTGGCCTGCATTGGCCCCGATCCGGTGTCGCCGACCGTGGTGCGCACCGCCAAACGGCTTGCAGACCTGATGGATGCACCATGGATCGCGGTGACGGTCGAGCGGCCCGGTGGCAGCCTCAATAGTGCGGCCCGTCAACGTCTCGATGAAACGATGAAGCTGGCGGAAAGTCTGGGCGCAGAGACGCAAACCCTGACGAGCGCCGATCTTCCTGCGGAGCTGCTGCGCTTTGCGAAGTTCGAAAATGTCACCCAGATCGTGGTCGGCCGCTCGCGCGGCGGTTTTCTCAGCGAACTGCTGCGCCGATCGCTGCCGCACGAACTGGTCCGGCGAACGCAGGACATCGCCATTCATCTGGTCACGCGAGAAAGCGATGTGCCCGAACCGGCGTCGGGCTGGTTGCTGCACAATAGGAGTCCGCTGCGCGCGCTTCAGTTTCTTTACGCCACCTTGGCGGTGGCGGCGGCGCTCGCCGTAGGAAAAATATTGACCGAAGTGACGCCGATCCCGAATCTGTCGATGGTGTTCATGCTGTCGGTACTGGTGAGCGCCATCAACTTCGGCGTCTGGCCCGCGATCTACGCCTCGTTGCTGTCGTTCTTCGTCTACAACTTCTTCTTCATTCCGCCGCTCTACAACTTCACGATTGCCGAGCCCTATGAATTGCTGGCGTTGGTCATCTTTCTCGTTGTAGCGATCGTTACCTCCGCGATGGCGGGCCGGGTGCGGGATCAGGCGCGTGTATCCGCGAACCGGGTCCGCGCCATGCGCCGGCTCTACGAATTCACGCGTCGCCTTTCGGGACTCGCGACACGGGACGGCATCGCCGAAGGCGCGGCTGGAGAGATTCATGCAAGTCTGGCGCGACCGGTCGTGGTGCTGCTGGCCGAAGGCGGCGATCTTGCTCTGACCGCGTCCTGGCCGCCGGAAGACGCGCTGGATACCGCGGCCACGACGGCGGCGCGCTGGGCCTACAACCATGCGGAGCCCGCGGGCGCCGACACTGGGACGTTGCCGATCATCCCGTGGTATTTCGTCCCGCTGCGGATCGGCGACAAAACCCTCGGCGTGATCGGGGTCGCGAAGGACGAGGCGACGCCACCCTTCGATTCGGAGTCGCGCGCCTTGCTCGACACGCTATCCGAGCAGACCGCTGCGGCGCTGGACCGGGCGGCGTTGGCAAGCGAGATGGTAGCAGCCAAGACGGCGACCGAAACCGAGCGCGTTCGCAACACGCTGCTGGCGTCGATCTCCCACGATTTCCGGACGCCATTGTCCTCCATTCTTGGTGCAGCGACCAGCCTGCTGAGCTACGGCGACAGGCTTGACGCCGCCGCCCAGACCGATCTGCTCGGGCAGATCAAGCAGGAGAGCGAAGAACTCGATGAGATGGTCCGCAACCTGCTTGCGATCACTCGCATCGATGCTGGCGCGCTTGAATTGCGCCGCGACTGGATCGACCTTCGCGAAATTGTCCAGCGCGTGGCCAGCGCCGTGCGGCGGCGTGGCGCGATGCAACGCATCGACATCGCGATGCTGTCCGGACTTCCATTGGTTCGCGCCGACGCTGCGCTGGCGGAGCAAGCGATCGGCAACGTCGTTGCGAATGCGGTCGTACATACGTCAAAGGATACGCATATCGTGATCGATGCGCAGGCCGGGTCGTCAGGAATTGCCGTGCGCGTGACCGACGACGGGCCCGGAATCTCGTCTGACATTCTACCGCACATTTTCGATCGGTTCGTCACGGGAAGCGGAGCGGACGAAGTGCGCGACGGCGGGCAGGGCACGGGCCTCGGTCTTGCGATCGCAAGAGGAATTATGGAAGCTCATGGCGGCTCGATTGCGATAGAGAATCCGGTAAATGGAAAGCCCGGATGCAGGTTCGTGATGCTTTTCCCGCGAGAGGATGCCGCAACGTGAGAGCAGGGCTTCGGGTACTGGTCGTTGACGACGAGGCGGCGATCCTTCGCTTCCTCAAGCCCGCGCTCGAAGCCAATGGCTATGACATGTCGAGCGCCGCTACCGTTGCAGATGCTGTCAAGAGCATCGCCGCCGACGCGCCGGATGTTGTGCTGCTCGATCTCGGACTTCCCGACGGCGATGGCAAGGATGTGATTCGCCGCGTGCGCGAATGGTCGGATGTGCCTGTAATCGTTCTCTCCGCGCGCGACCGTGAGGCCGAAAAGATCGAGTCGCTCGATCTCGGAGCCGACGACTATGTCAACAAGCCCTTCAACGTTGGCGAACTGATGGCGCGGATGCGCGCCGCGTTGCGGCACCGCATGCAGAGGGAGGCAGAGACGCCGTTGCTGCGCGTCGGCGACTTCGAGGTCGATGCTGTGCGGCACCGCGTGACACGTGCGGGAGTCGAATTGAAGCTGACCCCAAAGGAATTCGAACTTCTGTCGTTCCTTGCGAAAAATGCCGGGAGGGTCCTCACCCACCGGCAAATCCTCGCGGCGGTCTGGGGGGTCGCACATACCTCGGATACCCAGTATCTGCGCGTCTATATTGGCCAGTTACGACAGAAAATCGAAGACAAAGCCGACGATCCTCGGATTATCCTGACCGAACCTGGTATCGGATACCGTATCAGTGAGCATTGAGCATGGCGGGCAGTGTTCAGGCATAAGATACAGTTGGCGAATTAGGGCATTGCAGCGGTAGAGAAAGGTTCTTCAGGAGAGGAACTGCTTTCGTCTCATCCTCGTGTTGGTTGATTCCGGCTTCGCGGCTTCACGAGCGCACTTCCAGCTAGGAACGCGAGCAAGTGTGAGCCAATCGGCTGGAAAAAGCACAAGCACCCTGGGAACGCTCTGGGGCTCACTTCATGCCACATACTGAGTCCCCTAGGGGAGCGCCAAGCATAACCCGAACCGTTGAAAATCTGAAAACTCTAAGCAATCAGGAGCTTAGAGGCCGTCTTGCTACACAAACCTAGCCAACAAAGGTGGTCCACATAGATAGCTACATCCGACAGCGGCGTTCAGGGTCCATGAGTTCGCAGACAAATGCCCCAAGCATTGCCGGCAGGCTGTTTCGGCGCACTGCAGTAACCGTCGATCTGGTTGTTCTTGATCGCGAAAAAATTGGAGCCTATCCTTACCGGCGACATATCATCGCTGGCTTCCGCAAATGAATTTAATGCTGACTATTGTATTTGGCGTCGTCGGACTTGTTTTGAGTTATGGATTTTTTATTCCTCCAGAACTCTCAATGTTCCGACTCGTAACAGCGGTTGGAGTAATGGTCGGATATCAAGCGGGTCAATTTGTTGGCAGGCTCGTAAGACCGCGTCCTAAAAGGTTTCTAATTCTAAGCGTGAGCGTATTGTTTTGCTTTTACTTTGCGCTTGCTTATTTCCAAACGCTTCGAACGGCCAAAACACCAGATGCCGTGAACCTGGGTGTATTGCTCGGCTTGTCTTTTTTCTGGCTAGGATTTTTATTGCCCTTCACACGTGTTCCGAACGAAATCAAGATTTGGTGGTCAAGGACTATTGAGCGTTTCGCAAGGCGAGATTAAGCCAACAAATTGGGTCGGCTGACCGCAATGTCGAAGCTCGCGCAGTACGAAGCACAAGAATAGCTGCGCAAGTCTTGTACAGAGTTCTGATCGGCTTCGCCTGTCAATCCTCGAAGCTGGCGTTTGTTTCTGAATACTGACATTCGCCGCAGCGATGCATCAGCGGCTTGCTTGATCTTTGAAATCAAGGCCGATGTCGAGAATGCCGACGCTGTGCGTGAGCCAGCCGATCGAAATCAGATCGACGCCCGTTGAAGCGACCGCTGACGCTGTCGCCGGCGTGATACGGCCGGAGGCTTCGGTCACCGCGCGACCGGCGACCATCGCAACGGCTTCCCGGAGACATCTCGGCGGTCATGTTATCGAGCAGCACGGCATCGACACCTTGATCGAGTGCTTCGCGCAATTGATCGAGCGTATCCACTTCCAGTTCGATCTTGACGAGATGGCCGACGCTGCTCTTTGCGCGCTTCAGCGCTTCGGTGACGCTGCCGGCGATGGCAACATGATTGTCCTTGATGAGAACGGCATCGTCGAGACCGAACCGATGGTTGCTGCCTCCGCCGACGCGAACCGCGTATTTTTCGATCGCGCGTAATCCGGGCGTCGTCTTGCGGGTGCAGACCACTTTCGTCTTGTGGTCTTGAACCGCGGTGACAACGGACGCTGTCGCCGTGGCGATTCCGCTCAAGCGGCACAGGTAATTCAATGCGACCCGCTCCGCCGTCAAAATGCCCCGCGCCGGACCCGACAAGGTCGCGATCACGTCGCCCGGGCTCGACGACCGCACCATCTTCGTGCTCGACACGCATCTCGATTGTCGGGTCGATGAGTTCGAAGGCGAGCCGAGCAAGATCGAGCCCGGCAACGGTGCCTCGCTGGCGAGCGACAACATGGGTCGTGGCCCGGTGGCCAACTGGTACGATCGCGTCGGTCGTGAGATCGCCCGCGCGGCCGATGTCTTCAAGCAAGGCCATACGAACCAATGGTTCGATCATGATGCGAGGGAGGGCAGGGAGCGACATTGTGTTCCTTGCGTACGAGCTAACTAACCAAATCGGGAACGTAGTCTTGTGCGGCGTCGAACGCGTCGCAAAGCCGTAATGTCGTTCGCGTCGCTCGGATTGCTCGCTCGGGACAGTCGGTGCGCGCATGGGCGCCGCGGGTTTCTTCACGGCGAAGCGCGGCGATCACGATCATCAGGGCGACGATGGCTGGGTCGCCTGCTGCCTGCTGCGAGGTGGCGAGCGGTAAGAGCGCGCGTGCGGCTGCACGCAGCTCTGTCGCCATCGCGCAACACTCCGGCGGCGCGCGACAGAATCGGCCGGATCAAGGTCGGATCGCAGCCGACGCCTGCATCCGTCATTCTGGGGAGAGGTCGCTTTCGCAGGCACCGTGGCGGCGATATCCTGAGCGACCAGACCGGCGCACACCACCGCCTCCAGAAGCGAATTGCTGGCGAGCCGGTTTGCGCCATGAAGGCCGGTGCAAGCGACCTCACCGCAGGCCCAGAGACCGTCAACGGATGTCCTTCCGTGTTTATCGACGGAAATTCCACCCATGTGATAATGCGCGGCGGGACGGACCGGGATCGGCTGTGTCACGGGATCGATCCCTGCATTGCGACAAAACGAGGTGATCGCCGGGAAGCGTCGGGTGAAGTCGATCCCTCGCAGGTCCCGCGCATCGAGAAAGACCCGATGTTCTGCCGCCATATGTCGCCAGACGGCGCGCGCGACGACATCGCGAGGCGCAAGCTCGGCGCCGGGCGTGTCCGCCATGAAACGATCGCCATTTTCGTCGATGAGAGTCGCACCTTCGCCGCGCACCGCCTCGCTGATCAGTTTCAGCGGGAAGGAGCCGGTATCGAGCGCGGTCGGATGAAACTGGATAAATTCGAGATCGGCCATAGTCGCGCCGGCGCGCGCCGCGAGCGCTAGTCCTTGTCCGCACGATCCCGCCGGATTGGTTCCATGCAGAAATAATCCGCCGATGCCTCCGGTCGCGATGACGACGTGATCGGTGGCGTAAGCAACCAGATCACGCTCGGTCTGGCAGACGACCCCTCTCACCGTATTGTCCTCGACGATCAATCGCTGCGCGCTGGTCGCCTCGCATACAGTGATCGAAGGCGTCTCATAGACCTTGCGGACCAGGGTGCGAATGATGTCATGGCCGCTCGCATCACCTCCGGCATGGACAATCCGGCGGCGTGAGTGGGCTGCCTCAAGACCAAGAGCGAGGTTGCCGTCGGTATCGCGATCGAAAACCACGCCGAGCTGCATAAGCCGCTCGATCGCAGCAGGCGCACCGGCGAGGATTGCCGCAGCAACGCGCTGGTCGCAAAGCCCGTCACCGGCGGCGAGAGTGTCGGCCAGATGCAGCGATGCGTTGTCGTCCGGTCCGATGCTCGCGGCAATGCCGC
Source organism: uncultured Alphaproteobacteria bacterium (assembly GCA_963764445.1). Taxonomy (GTDB): domain Bacteria; phylum Pseudomonadota; class Alphaproteobacteria; order Rhizobiales; family Xanthobacteraceae; genus Nitrobacter. The sequence goes on along the minus strand of CAVXSV010000012.1, from coordinate 50,763 downwards.
CTTGCGCGAGGATGCTCGATGTCTCGAGGCCCAACGCCGCGCTGCTCAAAAGCAGCACCGGTCGCGGCGCCAGCGCGAGCGCTGTCATCAGGCCAGCAAGGCCGCCGCCGATGACGACCGCGGCGCCGTTGGTGTCATGCAGCGCGGTCATCCGACCGATAGCATTCGCTCGACAGCGAGGCGTGCGCGCGCAGCGATGCCCGGGTCGATCGTGACCTCGTGCTGCATCGTCTCCAGCGCATGGCGGATATTACCGAGCGTGATCCTCTTCATATGCGGGCACAGATTGCAGGGACGAATGAACTCCAGGTCAGGATGATCAGCGGCGACATTGTCGCTCATCGAGCATTCCGTCAGGAGCACGACCCGGGCGGCCGTCGGGTAGCGACATAGGAAGCCATGGCGGCGGTCGATCCGGCGAAATCGGCTTCCGCGACAACCTCCGGCGGGCATTCCGGATGCGCCAGCACGACCACGCCGGGGTAATCGTCGCGCAACTGCCGCACCTCGTCGGCGCTGAAGCGCTCGTGCACCTCGCAATGTCCGGTCCAGGCGATGATCTTGACGTGGGTTTCGGCAGCGATGTTCTTCGCCAGAAATTCGTCGGGCAGCATGATGACACGTTCGACGCCGAGGGACTCGACAACGGCCTTTGCATTGCCCGACGTGCAGCAGATGTCCGACTCGGCCTTCACCGCGGCCGAGGTGTTCACGTAAGTGACGATCGGAATACCGGGATAGGTTTTTCGTAGAAGTCGCACATCCTCGGGCGTGATCGACTCGGCGAGTGAGCAGCCGGCGCCAGTGTCAGGAATCAGGACCGTCTTTGACGGATTCAGCAATTTGGCTGTTTCGGCCATGAAGTGCACGCCAGCGAGCACAATCACGTCGGCTTCCACCTCCGTTGCCTTGCGGGCCAGCGCGAGGCTGTCGCCAACGATATCGGCCACGCCGTGGAAGATCTCCGGCGTCTGATAGTTATGTGCAAGAACGACTGCGTTGCGGCGCTTCTTCAGCTCGATGATCGCATCGACGTCCTCGGCGAAAGCGGGCCATTCGATCCGGGGGATCGCGTGCCGCACTTTCGGGATAGATTTGGGCCGATGGTCGCAGTTCCAAAACGGACGACATGATTATACTCCAATCGGGCGTCTATTATACTGATGTTGAGTATAAGTGTTGTCAAGTCCCCGATACGGGTAATTTGGTCCCGGCAATCGCACGCTCAGCCAACACGGCGCGGCGGAAACGGAAAAGTTTTGCTGGCCGTCCCCCGGTCTCCTGGCTGGTCTCGCCGGTATCCTCCACCAGCTCCTGCTGCTCGATCAAACGACGAAAGTTCGGTTTATGCACAAGTTTTCCCGCCAGAGCTTCAACGCACCGTTGCAATTGCAGCAATGTGAACGTCTCGGGCATTAATTCGAATACGACAGGGCGGTATTTGATCTTGGCGCGAAGTCTGGCGATGCCGGTTGCCAGAATCCGTCGATGGTCGAGGATCATGGGATCACCCGGCACGGACGCGGCGATAGCCGTCGGAGCGGGCGGGCCATCGCCACGGAGAGCTTCCGGGATCAGTCGTGCCTCGTACATACAGCTCGTACCTTTGCAGGACGAGTTCCTCGTTCCAGATGTGGTCGTCCAAACCAAACAGCCTCGCCGCTCGCTGCCGGCGATTGCTTCGCGCTGTCCGGTCCGGTGCTGCTGCGATCCACGCCGCGAGGCCGGACCGCAGCGTTTTCTCCATCATTGGCGTACCGAGGCGATGGTCCTCCCAAGGGAAATAATCATACCAACTGCGCCAACTCGTCTCATATTGGTTGGACCCGGCCTGCTCGCGGGTGAGGCCGAGATAACTGATCGAGATGACGCGCTGGTCGGCGGCGCCGGTGCGATCCCGATCCGCGAAGGTGTAAAGCTGCTCGACATAGCCTAGCGGCAGCCCTGTCTGGCGTTCGACCCAAGCCCGCAAGTCCCGATTGCAGCGAGCGATGAGCCAGTTCGAACGGACCCGATGGCAGCGCATTCTGATCCTGGATTGTCAGAACACGGGGATCTCCGGCAGTCACCGCCACCAGTAGCGCAATGAGGTCCGCCGCAATTGCCTGTGGGGAGGCCGGAGACGCCGAATGCATGGGTACCTTGGATTTGACAAGCGGATCACTCATCGCAAGCGGTCATCATCGAACGTGCTCATGCACTGAGATCGGGTGCGTCCGGTGCGGACATTGAAGAAAGCTCATATGGGCAGTATTTCGCGGAACATTCAACAGGATGTCCCGGCTCGTGAAATTGCTGCTCCCTGCATCGGATATCGTGCCCTGCGTCGTTAGCGTTGCGTTGGACCTGATGGCAAGATAGTCATGCGGCCTGGATCACCCTCTCTACCCTACGGCCAGCCATGATTCGTCACATCGTTTTATTCACCGCGAAAGACAAGGGCGATATCGACAAAATGATCGACGGTCTGTCGCCTCTTGCGCACAATCCCGCATGCGCGCCGGCTCGAGGTCGTCGCGCAACCGAAAGACCGATCAGCTCGGCAACGACATCGACGTTGTGGTTTATGGTGAGTTCGACAGCGAGGCGGAACTCGCAGCCTACAAGGCGCATGATCTATACCAGGAATCGACGAAGCGGGTGCAGACCGCTTCGGGATCTGCGATTTGCAGCCGACTTACGATGTGCCGACCGGAGTTAGCTTGTAGCGACGGCTGCCGTCCGCTGGTGAGGTAAGCTCGATGCGTCGGCTCTGGCGGAGACATGATGATGCACGAGATTTATACGACAGATTTACAGTCGCTCGCGGACCGGGGTCGTCTCCGGACGCTGCGCGGGCGCTCGGGCATCGATTTCGCATCGAACGACTATCTTGGATTGGCTGAATCCGCGGAATTGCGACAAGCTGCTGTCGATGCGCTGGCGCGAGGAGTGCCGATCGGGTCGGGTGGATCACGTCTGTTGCGCGGCAATCATCCTGAACATGAAGCGCTGGAACGCGAAGCGGCAGCCTATCTTCGGCGCTGAATCGGCGCTCTATTTCGGCGGTGGCTATGTCGCCAACTTTGCCATCTTCTCGACGCTGCCGCAGCGCGGCGATCTCGTCGTGCATGACGAACTGATCCACGCCAGCGTCCATGAAGGCGTTCGTCGTGGCCGCGCTGAATCCGTCGGAGTTCCGCACAACAATATCGATGCGTTTGATGCCGCGATCGTGCGATGGCGCGCGGCCGGCGGCAAGGGCCGGCCCTGGTTGTCGGTCGAAAGCCTCTACAGCATGGACGGCGATAGCCCGAATCTGGCTGAGCTGTTTGCCGTTGCGGACCGTCACGATGCGATGGTCGTGATCGACGAAGCGCACGCGACGGGTGTGCTCGGGCCGCAGGGGCGGGGGCTTGCCGCGCCGTTCGAGGGCCGCGACAACGTCATCACGCTGCACACCTGCGGCAAGGCGCTCGGAACGGTCGGGCGGCTTCATTCTTGCACCGAAGATCATTCGCGACTTTCTGATCAATCGCGCGCGGCCGTTCATCTTTGCCACGGCGCCGTCGCCTCTGATCGCCGCGGTGACGCGTGCAGCGCTCGAAATTTCCCGCACCAATCCCGAGCGGCGTGAACGCCTGGCGCATCTGGTGCAATTTGCCGGCAAGCGAACTGCGTCGTCGCTGCAATGTCGAACCGTCCGGCTCGCAGATTCTTCCGGTGATTGTCGGTGCCGATCAGGCGGCGGTTGCGCTGGCGGCCTCATTGCAGCGCAAAGGCTTCGATATCCGGGCGATCCGCCCGCCGACGGTTCCCGAAGGCACCGCGCGGCTTCGCATCGCGTTGACGCTCAATGTCGACGAGGCGATCGTCGCCGACTTGTTCGCGGCTTTGGCAGAAGACATGCGAGTCGGCTGCGTGAGTACGCGGATCGTTGTCAGCGGGACCGATACCGGCATCGGCAAGACGGTTTTCTCGGCGGCGCTTGCCGGCGCTCTCGACGGGTTTTACTGGAAGCCGATCCAGGCGGGACTGGACGACGAAACGGACTCGCAAACCGTGCTGCGGCTGTCGGGCCTCGCCGCCGAGCGCGTGTTGCCGGAAGCCTATCGGTTGCGGACGCCGGCGTCACCGCATCTCGCCGCCGAGCTTGACGGCGTGACCATCGAACACCAGGACGCTGCAGGTTCCGGAGAAGGATCGTCCCCTGGTGATCGAAGGCGCCGGCGGTTTGTTGGTGCCGCTGACGCGCAACGTCACCTATCTCGATCTCATGGCGCGGTGGCGCCTTCCGGTGGTGCTCTGCGCCCGAACGGCACTTGGCACCATCAATCACAGTCTGTTGTCGATCGAGGCGCTGCGCGCGCGCGACGTTGCGATACTTGGCATCGCCTTCATCGGCGAGGCGAACGTCGAATCCGAACGGATCATCACCGAGATGGGCAAGGTGCGACGTCTCGGCCGTCTGCCGCATGTCACGCCATTGACCCGCGACTACGTTGCGCGAGGCTTTTGCCGACGGTTTCGATATCGGCGATTTTCTGAAGGAGCCGGCCTGATGACGTCGGCATCTCCGGTATGGCACCCGTTCACCCAGCATGCGGTGCAGCCGGAGGCGATACCGATCGCCCGGGGCGAGGGCGCCTGGCTCGAGACCGTCGACGGCCGGCGCATCTTCGATGCGATTTCGTCGTGGTGGGTGGTGACGCACGGTCATCGTCATCCGCATATCGTGCAGGCGATCAAGGATCAGGCCGATCGTCTCGATCAGGTGATCTTTGCCGGCTTCACCCACGAGCCGGCCGAAAAGCTCGCGCGGCAGCTCGTCGCGATGACGCCGCCGGGGCTCGACTACGTCTTCTTCTCCGATAGCGGCTCGACCTCGGTCGAAGTCGCGCTGAAAATGGCGCTCGGCTTCTGGCGGAACCGCGGCGAGCAGCGCAGTCGCATTCTGGCGCTGGAAGGGGCCTATCACGGCGACACCATCGGCGGCATGTCGGTCGGCGAACGAGGTGTCTTCAACGCGCCCTACGACCCGCTGCTGTTCGATGTGGAGCGGATTCCCTTTCCCGCGGCAGGCCGCGAGCAGGCAACGCTGGATGCGATCACGACGGCGTGCCGGAACGCGGGCGTCGCGGCGCTGATCGTCGAGCCGTTGATCCTCGGCGCCGGCGGCATGCTGATCTATCCGGCCTGGGTGCTCGCGGAGATGAAGCGGATCTGCGAGGCCCACGGCGTTCTGTTGATCGCCGACGAAGTGATGACGGGGTGGGGCCGCACCGGAACGCGCTTCGCCTGCGAGCAGGCTGACGTGACGCCCGACATCGCCTGTTACTCCAAGGGCCTGACCGGCGGTTCGCTGCCGCTGGCGGTGACGCTGTGCCGCGCGGATATCTTCGATGCGCATTATTCAACGGATCGCAGCAAGACCTTCTTCCATTCCAGCTCCTACACCGCGAATCCGATCGCCTGTGCGGCCGCTTGCGCGAACCTGGAGATCTGGCAAAACGAACCGGTGATGGAGCGCATCGCTGCCGTCACGCGCGCGCAAACCAGGGTCTCGATCGCTTTCGTGAGGATCGGCGCTTTAGCAACGTCCGTCAGATCGGAACCATCGCCGCACTTGATATCGCCACGGATGACGCTGGCTATTTGGCCGGCATCGGGCCGCGCCTCTACAACGACTTCCTTGGTCGCGGGCTGCTGGTTCGGCCGCTTGGCAATACGATCTATCTCATGCCGCCATACTGCAGCACGCCGCACGAACTCGACCGCGTCTTCAGCGCAATCCGCGAAATTGTCGACGGAATTGGCTGAGTTGGGATCGAGACCGTGAGGGCTTCCGCAAGCTGTACGGCAACGCCATTCGACAGGGGTTGCGCAAAAGCAATTTACTGTCCTTTTCTGCAAGGCCGCATTACTGTTCGCGAATGAGCAAAGCTCCGCCTCTGTCTCGGCAGATCCTTTCAAACCTCGAACTCTTTCGAGGCTTGCCGACGGCAGCGCTGGACGACGTCCTTGCCTCCGCCAGTACACGCTCTTTTGTTCGCGATTTTCGTGTGTTCAACCAGGGTGAAACACGCGTGCGCGCTCATGTCCTTATCGATGGCTGGATCAGGATTTCTCAATCCGGCAGCGATGGCGCACAGATCGTCGTGCGCTTCATCGGACCTGGCGACATTTTCGGTGCGATCTCCTTGTTCACGGATCGGCGCTATCCTGCCGATGCCGACACCTTGACGGATGCAACCGAAGTAAGCTGGAGCGATAAAGCTCTGCTCGACCTGATGAACAACCATCCCCAGATCGCCATCAATGCCGTTCGCATCGTCGGCCAGCGGCTTCAGGAAACACAGCACCGGGTTCGCGAACTCGCCACTCAGCGTGCGGAGCGCCGCGTGGCTCATGCGGTGTTGCGCCTCCTCCGACAGGCGGGCGCCACAACCGCCCGCGGCATTGTCATTGGCTTCCCGCTTCGACGGAAAGACGTCGCCGATATCGCCGGAACGACGCTTTATTCCGCGAGCCGCATTCTCAGTGCCTGGGAAAGAGCCGGCTGGCTAAAGACATTCGACCGGCGCATTGCAGTCGAAAGTCCCTCGGACCTGATGCGGATCGCAGGGGACGAGAGCGACAAGGAGATGGCAGGTGGCGTCAATGCCTCATAATCGCAGTGAACGATCCATGGTGTGGGAATATGTGTCGTCAGTTCGATGAACGGCTTGAGGCCGGACACATGGTCGTTGGCGGTCATTGGCGAAGCCGCCGTCTCCCGGCGGCTAAACCTGATAAAAGTAATGGCGCCCGCCTCGATCACCGGACGTCGCGTTATGGTCCGGACCGAAGCGCGGCATGCACAGCGGCAAGGCTGGTTTTGTGCTTGTCTCCTGGCGGCCCCAGTCGAAGCCTTTAAATAAAATTGTTCTCTGAAATTCGATCGTCGGAATGGCCGCGGCATTGTGTCTTTTAATCAGGCAACGGTAGCTTGGATAATCTACCAAATATCGTAAAGCAGCCTGATTTTTCAACGGAAATGCCGTTCTCTTCGACGAAAGTGACATTGACAGAACTGTGGCGAAGGGACTTGTAGTAATGCATGGCCACGCGCCGTGATCGGCATGGTTAACAGGCGCGCCCGCCTGTCTGTAGATCCGGCGGTGAGTAAAATTGCACACCACACCAAGGTGTATTTTGGGAGGACTATGGGTGATGAAGAAGTTTTTTGAGCAGCAATTGAATGCGTCGGTGTCGCGACGCTCCCTGTTGCAGGGCGGCGCGGGCCTGATCGGCGGCGTGATGTTGCCAGGTGGTCTGATCATGCCGGCCTTCGCCGATGACAAGCCGGCGATCGGCACCTGTCCCGCCGGCTCGTCCGGTTCGTCGGTGACCATCGGCGTAGCGGTGCCGCGCACCGGCACCTACGCCGTGCAGGGCGAGGACGAACTCAAGGGCTAGGAGCTCGCGGTCGAACATCTCAATTCCGGCCACGAACTGATGAAGAAGATTTCGCCGAAGACCAAGAAGGGCGTGCTCGGCAAGGAAGTGAAGCTGGTGGTCGCGGACTCCGGCGCCAAGCCGAACGAAGCTGTGCAGGCGCAGCAGCGCTTCATCACCGAAAACAAGGTCGTGCTGATGACCGGCTCGACCTCGAGCGCGGTCGCAGTTGCCCTCAACAAGCTGGCGCAGCGCGAGCACGTGCTCTACGTCGCCGGGATCTCCGGCTCGAACGACACCACCGGCAAGGATTGCGTGCGCTACGGATTCCGGCAGAGCTTCTTCGGCCAGACCGCGGCAGCCGCGATCGCGCCGGTGCTGGTGAAGCAGTTCGGCAAGGACAAGAAAGTCGCCTACTGACGCCGGACTACACCTACGGCCACACCGTGACCAAGTCGATGCAGGACATGACCAAGGACTGCCGGCTGGACCACCGTGACCAACCAGGTCTCGCCGCTCGGCGCGCCTGACTATTCCTCCTACCTGCTCAACGTCGCCAATTCCGGCGCCGATCGTCCTCATCAACGTCAACTGGGGCCATGACGCGGTGCTGTCGATCCAGCAGGCCAAGCAGTTCGGCGTGCTCGACAAGATGAAGCTGGTCGTGCCCTACCAGATCCCGTTCCTCGCGCGCGAAGCGGGCGGCGGCCTGATGGCCGGGCGTCTACGCGGCGACCGACTACTGGTGGACGATCGAGGACAAGTACCCGCTCGCCAAGATGTTCAACGAAGTCGTTCGAGAAGAAGTACGGCTACAAGCCGGAATGGGGCGCGGAAAACGCCTACGTCAGCTTCGCGCACTGGGCACACATGGTCGAGGAAGCCGGCAGCTTCTATCCGCCGGATGTCATCAAGGCCTACGAAAAGGGCGCGACCATTCCCTCCCTTCTCGGCGACGTCCACTACCGGCCGGAAGACCATCAGTGCGTGCGGCCTGTGATCATCGTCAAGGGCAAGGATCCCAAGGACGATGAAGAACAAGGAAGATTACTACGACATCGTCGAGATCGTCCCAGGTGACGGGCTGATGCAGAAGCCGGACGCCTTCGGCTGCAACCTCGGCGACTATACCTGATTGAAGGATTGAAAATGAATGCCGGCGCCGCGGACGGTCAGATACCTCCCGCGGCGCCGATTTCATGTCGATAGTGCGCTACTGATGAGCAGTATAGATTTTCAGACATGCTCGGCGATTGCGCGTCATGATCAATTGGCCAAATTTCGTTTCGCAACTTTTCAACGGGCTGGCGCTCGGCGCCTTGCTGGCGCTGATCAGTTCCGGCTTGACCATCATCTACGGCACGCTCGGCGTGCTGAACCTCGCGCACGGCGCAATGTTCATGCTCGGCGGCTACGCCGGTTACACTGCGTACACCTATACCGACTCGTTTGTTGTCGCCGTTATCGCGGGCTCGCTCTTTGTCATGATCGTTGGCATCGTGATGGAACGGGTCATCATCCGTCATTTCTATCACCGTCCGCATGAGGATCAGCTTCTGGTGACGTTCGGGCTCGGCATCTGTTTCGTCGAGCTCGTCCGGTTCATTTTTTCGAGTCAGTCGCTGGTGGTGCCGCCGCCGCCGCTGTTCCAGGGCATCACGTCGCTCGGCTTCATGTTTTATCCGACCTATCGCCTCGCGGTCGTCGGCATCGTCGCCGTCGCGCTGGCTGCGCTGTTCATCGTGCTTTATCGCACGCGGCTCGGCATGATCGTGCGCGCCGGCATTGAAGATTCGGTCATGGTGGATTCGCTCGGCATCAACGTCTATCGCGTCTTCATGATCGTGTTCGGCATCGGCGCGATGGCCGCCGGCTTTGCCGGTATCGTCAACGCGCCGGTGGTGTCGCTGACGCCCGGTATCGGCGACGACATCCTGGTTCAGACCTTCGTGGTCGTGGTGATCGGCGGCGTCGGGTCGTTCCCCGGCGCCATTCTCGGCGGGCTGATCGCCGGCGAGATCATCAGCATCACCTCAATGATCAATCCCGGCTATGCCTACGTCATGCTGTTCGTGGCGATGACGCTCGTGCTGGTGCTACGGCCGCACGGTCTGCTTGGCGCGCAGGGACGCGAATGAGTGTGATTGTCAGATGCTGAAGCAACGTCGTTTCCTGATCGAGATCCTCACTGCGGTCGGCCTGATCGTCGCGCCGTTCGTGCTGCCGCATCTCGGCTTCGCGCCCAACACGGTGAACCGCATCCTGGTCTGGGGCTTGTTCGGCCTCGGCTTCGACATCCTGTTCGGCTTCACCGGCCTGCTGTCGTTCGGCCAGTCGGCGTTCTACGGCACCGGCGGCTTCGTCGCGGCCTATCTGCTGACCCGGGCCGGCTTCCCGAACGTGTTGCTGGCGCTGATCATCGGCATGATCGCGGCTGCCGTCACCGGCTATCTGGTCGGCCTGATCGCGCTGCGGCGGACCGGCATCTATTTCGCCATGATCACGGTGGCGATCGCGGAAGTCTTCTACTTCGTCGAGTTCAATCCGCTGGCGCGACTGGACCGGCGGCGAGAACGGATTGCCCGGCGTTCCGACGCCGAGCTTCAATCTCGGCTTCACCACGCTCCACTTCACCACCGGCTGGTCGCTCTACCAGTTTCTGGCGCTGTGCTATTTCGTCGGCGTCGTGATTGCGCTGCGCATCGTGCGCTCGCCGGTCGGCGCGATCTTCAGCGCGATCCGCGACAATCCGCTGCGCGCCACCGCGGTCGGCCACAACATCCACGGCTACAAGCTGACCGCCTTCGTCATCGCGGCCGCCTATGCCGGGTTTGCCGGCGGCCTGCTCGGCGTGCTGCAGGCATTCATGCCGCCAGATGCCTTCACCTTCGATACGTCCGGTCAGCTCGTGATGCAGACCGCGATCGGCGGCCGCGGCACGCTGTTCGGCCCGCTGGTCGGCGCGGCCGTCTGGCTGTTCCTGCAGGATTTCCTGCAGTCGGCTCTCGGTCTGGGCGCAGCCTGGAAACTGGTGCTCGGCGGTGTGTTCGTGTTGCTGGTCTGCTTCCTGCGCCGCGGCATCATCGGCGGCATCGCAGATCTCTACGCGCTTGTCACCGGCAAGCGCGCTCACGCCGAACCGGCCGAGGCGCTGGCGCCTGCTTTGACCGCGGCGGAAGAGCAAGCGGTCGCGGAGGCCGAGGTCGCGATGGAGCCGGACCCGACGCCGATGGTGCCGCCGCATCGCGCGAGCGACGGTCTATTCCGGCCCGATCCTGCAGGCGACCGGCCTGACCAAGCGCTATGGCGGTCTGCTCGCCAACAGCGACATCGATTTCACCGTCAACCATGGCGAGTTGCGCGGCATCATCGGCCCGAACGGCGCCGGCAAGTCGACCTTTTTCAAGATGCTGACCTGCGAAGTCGCGCCGACGTCGGGCAAGATCGTGTTCGAGGGGCGTGATATCACCGGCATGAACGTCACCGACGTCTGCCAGCTCGGTCTGACCAAAAGCTATCAGGTCAATCAGCTGTTCACCGGGCTGACCGTGCGCGAGAACCTGACTATCGCGGCGCTCTCGGAGCTGCGCGGAAAATTCCGCCTCGACCTGTTCCGCAGCCTCGACAGCATTCCGGGACTTGTCGGAACAGGTCGAGCGCACGCTTGAACTCGTCAATCTGACGTCACGGCCGGACACGCCGGTGTCCGAGCTCGCCTACGGCGAAAAGCGCCGGCTGGAAATCGGTCTGGCGCTTGCCACCTCGCCGAGCCTGCTGCTGCTCGACGAGCCGCTCGCCGGCATGAGCCCGCGTGAGCGCGTCGAAACGGTCAAGCTGCTGAAATCGATCAGCAAGGGCCGTACCATGATCATCATCGACCACGACATGGATGCCCTGTTCGAACTGGTCGAGCGCGTCACCGTGCTGCAGGAAGGCCGGGTGCTGGTCGAGGGAACGCCGGACGAAATCAAGAACAACGCCGCGGTCCAGGAAGCCTATCTCGGCGGCGTGCACGGAGTGCTCGACGCATGAGCCTGCTCGAGGTCAACGGTCTGAACAGCTATTATGGGGATTCCCATATCCTCTTCGATGTCTCGATGCGCGTCGAGCGCAACGAGGTCGTGGCGCTTGCTCGGGCGCAACGGCGCGGGCAAGAGCACGACGCTGAAGAGCCTGATGGGCGTGGTTACGCCGCGCGCCGGCACCGTGATATTCGACGGCATCGATGTCGCCGGCCGCAAGAGCCACAAGATCGCGCAGGCCGGGCATGCAACTCGTGCATGAGGAGCGCCGCATTTTCGGCAGCCTCAGCGTCGAAGAAAACATTGTCATCGCGGGGCTAACGGCCTCGAAACGCTGGCCGCTCGATCGCATCTACGAGATGTTCCCGCGGCTCAAGGAGCGGCGGAATAACCGCGGCAACGAGCTCTCCGGCGGCGAGCAGCAGATGCTGGCGATCGCGCGCGCGCTGATACGCGACCCCAAGATCATCCTGCTCGACGAGCCGTTCGAGGGCCTCGCGCCCGTGATCGTGAACGATCTCATGAAGGCGTGCCGCGATCTTGCCGCCGCCGGTCAGACCATCGTGCTGGTGGAACAGAACCTCGCGGCGACGCTGGCGCTGGCCCAGCGCATCTATATCATCAACAACGGCCACATCGTGCACGAAGGGCCGGCCCGGAACTCAAGGCGCAGCCGGACATCCTGCAACGTTACCTCGGGCGTGTAGGCCAAGCCTATAAGCGCGAGCGCGGCGATCAGCCGGGTTGCATGATCCTCCAGCACCTTGACGTCTTCCTTCCGGCTCTGGGCCGGCAGCAACTTGACGCCCGACGTCATCGGCATGACGTGCATGTGCAGGTGAAATACCACCTGTCCGCTGGCGGCTTCGCTGAACTGCTGGACGATGATCCCCTCCGCGTCGAACGCTTTCATGGCGGCTATCGCGATCGTCTTCGCGGTTCGCGCGACCTCTGCGAAATCATCCGCTGAAATATCGAGGATGCCGCGGGCAGGGGCTTTTGGGATCACCAGCGTGTGGCCGGGCGAGCGCGGCATGATGTCGAGGAACGCGAACGTGCGCGCATTTTCATAGACCTTGAAGCACGGAATCTCGCTGCGAAGAATTTTCGCGAAGAGGTTCTGATCGTCGTAGGCCGGCATTATTCCCACCATGTCTGTCGCAAATTGCTCAAACCCGCGTTTATCTTAATCCCGCATTTTGCGCGCCAACTGACGCAACGAATCTCTTGCGGGCTCGCTGCAACCGAAGGATGCCAGTGGCGCCAACCGATTGGCAAACCCGCGGTGGTGTTGAAAGCCGCCGCGTCAAAAATCGATTTCGTTGGCGATGCCCTTCTCGGTCGCCCGCTCGACAGCGGCGGAAGCCACCGCAAGATCTTGCAGGCCGACTCCTGTTCCGTCGAACAGCGTGATCTCCTGCGCCGAGGTTCGGCCAGGATGGGCACCGTTGATCACTGCGCCGATTTCGACGATCGCCTGCTCGGTCAGAAGGCCTTTCGCAATCGCATGCTGGGCCTCGCCGATCGTGATGGATTGGGCCACCTCGTCGGTGAAGATCGTTGCGGCTGCGATGAGCTCGGCCTCGACCTCCTGTTTGCCTTTGGTGTCCGTGCCCATGCAGGCCAGATGCGTTCCTGGCTTGACCTGTGCGGCCTTCAGGATCGGCGCGAAAGACGAGGTGATGGTAATGATCACGTCGGATTCCGCACCGAGCCGGTCGAGATCGACAGCTTGGAAGGGAAGGCCATGCTCCTGTGCCTCCATCGCGAGACGGCCGAGCATCTCGGGATGGAAATTCCAGGCAAGAATACGCTCGAAGGGCCGCTGGTCGAGCGCGGCGCGCAACTGGAAAGTCGACTGGTGGCCGGCGCCGATCATGCCGAGCACTTTGGCATCCTTGCGCGCGAGGTATTTGATCGAGATCGCGGAGGCGGCAGCCGTGCGAAGCGCCGTCAGCAGGTTGCCGCCGATAATGGCACGGCATCGCCCGGTATCGGCGTCGAACAGGAAGATCGTGGACTGGTGGTTGGTGAGGCCCTTGGCCATATTACCCGGCCAGAACCCGCCTGACTTTAAGCCCAGCGCGAGGCTCTCGCGATCGAATCCCGATTTGAAGCCGTAGAGCGCGTCGGCATGACCGATGGCCTCGCGGATGACCGGGAAATTGCGGGCTGATCTGTTCGCCATGGAGGCGAAAACCTTTTCGACGGCGCTGAAGCAGTCGGAAGGCGTGAGCAGCCCTGCGATCTCCCGTTCGGGAACGATGATCATGTCGTCGGTTCTCGATGAAAGTGGGGCGCCCACAGGCGCCCTTTGATTTTCAATAGGCCTTGCCGCGCGCCGAGACGGGCCAGAGCGTCTCGACGACGCCATTGCGCACGCCGACATACCAGTCATGGACGTTGCAGGTCGGGTCGCAGTGACCGGGAACGAGGCGCAGCTTCTCGTTGACCTTCAACAAGCCCTTCGGATCGTCGATGACGCCATGCTCGTCCGAACATTTTATGTATTTCACGTCGTCGCGGCCATAGACGAAAGGCAGGCCGGAATCGATCGACTGGGCCTTCAGGCCGGCGTCGCAGATCGCCTTGTCGGGCTTGGCGTGGCTCATGACGCTGGTCAGTATGAAGAGCGCGTTTTCCCACTCGCCCTTGTCGATGCGCTTGCCGTCCTTGTCGAGGATGCGTCCGTAGTCGGCGTCCATGAAGGCGTAGCTGCCGCATTGCAACTCGTTGTAGACGCCCGAGCCGCTCTCGAAATAATAGCTGCCGGTGCCGCCGCCGCTGACGAGTTCGGGCTCGAGACCTTCCTTCTTCAGAGCCTCCACCGCGTCCTTGACCTGGGCGATCGCAACATCGAGCTTGGCTTTGCGGTCGTCGTATTTGTCGAGATGCTGCATCGCCCCCTGATAGGCCTGGATGCCGGCGAACTTCAGGCCCGGCGCCGCGGCAATAGCCTTGGCGATCGCGACCACATCCGCGGTTGTCTTCACGCCGCAGCGTCCAGCGCCGCAGTCGATCTCCACGAAGCAATCAAGCGTCGTGCCGTGCTTCTGCGCAGCGGCGGAGAGTTCGCCGACGTTCGCGAGGTCGTCGAGGCAGACGATGATACGCGCGCCATAGCGCGGTAGCCGTGCCAGCCGATCGATCTTGGCCGGGTCACGGACCTGGTTGGAGACCAGGATGTCGTTGATGCCGGCTCGGGCGAAGACCTCTGCCTCGGAGACTTTCTGACAGCAGACGCCGATCGCGCCGCCGAGCTTCTGCTGCAGTCGAAGTACGTCGACGGATTTGTGCATCTTGCCGTGGGCGCGGTGGCGAATGTTATGCGCCCGGGCGTAATCGCCCATCTTGCGGATGTTATGTTCGAGGGCATCAAGATCAAGGATCAGGCACGGTGTCTGAATCTCGCTCTCGCGCATGCCTGGCAGGGCAGGAACGTCATATCCGACGTCAAGGCCGGCGAGCTTCTTTTCGTCCGAGAGTTGCGCTTCGATGTTCATGTGGCGGTTCTCCCTACTGCCAAGGCAACTTGTCGAGATCGACGTTGCCCCCGGTAATGATCATGCCGACGCGCTTGCCAGCGAAGACGTCGCGGTTCTTCAGGATGGTCGCCAGAGGTACAGCACTCGACGGCTCCATGATGATCTTCATCCGCTTCCAGATCAGCTTCATCGCATCGACGATTTCCTGCTCGGAAGCCGTGAAGATGTCGGTGACGTGCTTGCTGACGAAGTGCCAGGTGAGGTCCTTCAGCGGCACCTTGAGCCCGTCCGCCACCGTGTTCGGGGCGTCGTCGGCGATGATATGACCGGCCTTGAAGCTGCGATAGGCGTCATCGGCCTGCTCGGGCTCGGCTGCGTAGATCTTGATTTGCGGAGCGAGATTCGACAGCGTGAGGCACGTGCCCGACACCATGCCGCCGCCGCCGATCGGGGCGATGACCGCATCGAGATGGGCGACCTGCTCGACCAGCTCCTTCGAGCAGGTCGCCTGTCCCGCGATAACCCGGGGATCGTTGTAGGGATGGACGAACTCGGCGCCCGTTTCTGCGACAACCTCGGCGAAGACGGCTTCGCGCGAGGATGTTGAGGGCTCGCATTCGACGACCTTGCCGCCATAGCCGCGAACCGCATCTTTCTTGGCCTGAGGTGCCGTGCGCGGCATCACAACCGTGCAGGGAATACCGCGCCGGCCGGCTGCATAGGATAGACAGGTGCCGTGGTTACCGGAGGAATGGGTCGCCACACCCTTCGCGGTCTGCGCATCGTTCAGACCGAATACGGCGTTCGAGGCGCCGCGAGCCTTGAACGCGCCGGCCTTCTGAAGATTCTCGCATTTAAAAAAGAGTTCGGTTCCGGTGAGTTCATTGAGAAAGCGCGAAGTCAGGACGGGCGTTCGGTGGATGTGAGGCTTGATGCGCTCATGCGCGATCAGCATGTCCGCAAAGGAAGGAATGTTCATCCTATCCAACTTTCTAATTGGAAATATCTTCCGCGCAAATGAACCCGGCGCGAGGTTGGTATCGAAAGCTACTCCCGGCTGCGCGACCGCTCGACCGGCTTTGTCAGGCCAAGCCGACTGATCCGGTCGCGCGTGAGCTGGTCCCGCGCGCCTTCCTCGATCAGCAAGTCAATGAACGCCAGCCGTTTCGATTCATCCGTCGCCTCGGCCAGCAGCTTTCGATAGCGGTCGTAGTCGTATCGCTGATCCGGGTTACTCATGATCGTCTCACAGGCTTTTCTTGTCATGGCGCCAATCCTACGCGTGCAGATGCGATCGCGCTACGCTCCATGCACAGATTTGGACGTGGCCGAACGGGGAACCGGGTTCCCGTGGGTGCACCAGGCAGTCAATTGCAGGGATGCCTGCGGCCATCCTGTCCGCGATAAGAGGCAGCGCTCTGCTTGCAGCGCACGTGGGCCGGTCCGTCGTAATAGGCGAAGGGTTGATCCGGCGTGACGGCGGGCCCGTAGTTGTGGAGATAGATATCGGTCGCGGACGAATGATGGTGGTGGTGGTGGTGCTTGTGGTGATGGTGACCGCGCCAGCGCGGGCGCCGAGACGGCCATCGAAACCACGGCGGCTGCACGCCGCAGAATCCTGAAAGTCATCATCGGACGATCTCCTGTGCTGCCAACGGCATGGCCGGCGTGCCGCTTGCGAGCCGATGAAGCCGGAATTCGATATGTGGGTCAGCGCCATGTTCGGGCCGACCCTAGCCCCTGTCAATGGTCGCTGGTTGAGGCAGTGCCTGGCGGACTCGTATCGCGACCAGTCGCGCGACCTGCGCCTCCTCGGCGGCTGTCAGCGGATATGGCCCGTATTCTTGAGCATTGACGGATGCTTGCAGGCGCGAGACAACCCCGCCAAATAGTGATATTTGACCTCTGCCAAGCCCCCGGAAAGGACTCTCCAGATGACGCTGCACACAGGACGGCATTTTCTCCAGATTCCAGGCCCCACCAACGTGCCCGACCGGGTGCTGCGGGCCATCGATATGCCCGTCCTGGATCATCGCGGTCCGGAATTCGCCGTGCTGGGCCATGAGGTACTGGCCGGCATCCAGCGGATTTTCCGCACCAAGCAGCCGGTCATCATCTATCCGTCGTCCGGCACCGGCGCCTGGGAGGCCGCGATCGTCAACACGCTGTCGCCGGGCGACAAGGTGCTGATGGCGGAGACCGGCCAGTTCGCGACGCTGTGGCTCGCCATGGCCGGCAGGTTCAGGCTCGACGTCGATGTGCTGCCGACCGACTGGCGCCGCGGCGCGCCGCTGGATCTGATCGAGGAGCGGCTCAAGGCCGATCGGGAGCACAAGATCAAGGCCGTCATGATCGTGCACAACGAAACCTCGACGAGCTGCGTCACTTATCCGCTTGGAGGTCCGCAAAATTCTCGATCGCATCAGGCATCCGGCGCTGCTGATGGTCGACACCATCTCCGGCCTTGGCTCGCTTGAATACGAGCATGACGCCTGGGGTATCGACGTGTCGATCGCGGGTTCTCAGAAGGGCATGATGCTGCCGCCGGGCCTCGGTTTCAATGCGGTGTCGGAAAAGGCCCTGGCCGCCTCGAAAGCCAACACGTCGACGCGGTCCTACTGGGACTGGCATCGACATGATCGCCAACAACAAGCAGGGCTCGTTTCCCTTCACGCCGGCCACCAATCTTCTTTACGGCCTGAAGGTCGCGGTCGCGATGATGGAGGAGGAGGGTCTGGAGAACGTATGGGCCCGCCACAAGCGTCACGGCGCTGCGACACGGGCCGCCGTGAAGGCATGGGGGCTGGATCTCGTCTGTCAGGATCCGCATGCCTATTCGCCGGCGCTGACCGCCGTCATGGTGCCTGACGGACACGACGCCGACGCCTTCCGCAAGGTGGTGCTCGACAATTTCGACATGTCGCTCGGCGCTGGTCTCAACAAGCTCAAGGGCAAGGCGTTCCGCATTGGCCATCTCGGCCATGCAAACGACCTGATGCTGATGGGAGCGCTGGCTGGCATCGAGATGGGCCTCGACCTCGCCAAGGTGCCGCATCGCGCCGGCGGCGTCGCCGCGGCCATGGACGTGCTCAAGGGACGTGACGTTGCCACGATGCCAAAGGCCGCCGTTGCCTGAGTTGGAACGCGTCGATCGTCGGGGCTCGCTGCAACGCGGCGCCCCGACGCGCGCTTTGACGGCTTAGAATCTGCGCAAAAAACGAAAGAGCAGACGCAATGGACGCTCCACGGCCGTCAACATAGAGCTGCTCTACGTTCACAAGGATGGTATCGCGCGTCTGACCTTCAACCGTCCGCAGGCGCATCCTCCTCCTGAGTGAAGCCGAGATGTCCGACGTCGGCATTTCGGAAGGCATGCAATGGTCCGTTTTGGCTGCTCCCACATACCATCCTGACGACAGTCAGGAAGACTTCCTTGTCGGCAAAATCCAGCACGACAACGAACCCACTTTGATTTTACTCGTAAAAATTGGCTTCGTTCTGCCGAATTAGAGATTTTGAATTGCTCGTTTGCGTCTTGAAAAAGCGCGCTTTTCATATCTTTCGATCTTTCTCAACTCCGCGTTCAACCGAATGCTGTCATCAAGAGTCCGATCGCTTTTGAAAAAGCGATCGAATATTGCAGCCTTAACTTTTCTCACTTGCAAGAGAGTTATCTGCGCATGGGCGGCTTCAACACTGGCGAACGTTGGATTTGCCTGGTCCGTCTTCCCCGAAAGAAGGTGCGCAAGTCCCTCGATTTCGTGCCTGAATGGTGAGTCGGTGCTCGCCAATCCATGCTGAAGTGCATTCTTCGCTGCCCTTGTTCTGCCGGCTTGAGAATTTGGTCCGGTACTTTTCTGGGCATTCTTTCGGTTGGCGGCGATCTGTCGGGCCGAGGCCATAGTGATGTTACTCCGCTGCCTCTTTGAATTCGCTCAATTCGCCCTCAATGAGATTGGCTGTTGCCCTTTTCAGCTGATGTGCAGATTTCTCGCTATGACGTTCGATTTCGCGAGACGCCATCATTCTTCGGACTTCGTACGACGCAATACGCTGCTCCACCGCGTCGATCTCTGCCGCGCCTTTGAGGTAGGCTAGAGCCAATACCTTCGACGGCGAATATCCTCGCGCCTGCAAATCTGCGTCGATTTCCTTGCGGGCGACCGGATCACCTAACCAGCGCTGTGCGTCACGGTCGGCGCCGAGAATCCGATTTACTGTTGTCAGGCTTTCAATTGGCCCGCTGAGCTTGCTGTATGCCGTCTTCAATAGGTCAAGGACAACCTCCTTTTGGAAGAGTTTTATGATGTCAGCCAATATCAAGCGCTCGCGACGGATTTGCCAAGACAAATCCACGAAATCCTTCACATACAGCTCGTTGATGATGTCAGGCTGCGTCAACGTGCTGACGATGGCGTTATAGAAAGCATCGTAGTCTTCCTGCGTCTCGTCGCCGACCAGCGGGGCATCGCCGAGAAAGCGGCCAAGCTCTGAAGACCGCAACTGCGATGATTTGATAATCGGTTTGGGCATCCCGCTCGCCAATCCTCGTAAGGCACCATCCGCGAATCAAGATGAGTTTATTCATCTGGCTCCGCTTGAATATTCATCTCGCTCGGCGTCAACTCGACATTCTTGCTTTCTCCACAGGTAATTTGACGCCGTCGCATTTTTTGAACGTCGTTCAGGCCACACCGCTGCAGTTCATCGATGGTTTTTAGGCTTTTTTCGAATGGACCATATGTCTTGCCCGATAGTCGCCGGTAAAAACGCAAATGTCGTATTGAAGGCCGCCGACCACACTAACTAGATGACGCATCGCGCCTACACTTATGTCGGCATGCAGATCGCTGATGTGAAGGATGGTGAAATTGTCTAATGCCGGGGGAAGATTAGCGAAAGCCACGTTATGTTTTTTGAGAACGACGTGGTCAGCGTTTCGACGCGCACGGCCATAAAGTCCGGTCAACTTCAGCGCAGTTCTGACAATCCACAGCGCTGCGTACCAGTTTTCAAGATTGAAAAAGATCAGTCCCTGTCCAAACAGCTGGCCTCGTGCTCGGCTTCGATTTTCAGTCGCCGATCGACGTGTTCTGAGCCAATTCGCTCGATCAGGTTTTGCAAGGACGTTTTGGTCGCAACGTTCGAAGTAGGATCCAGTCTCTAGTCGACGCAAAAGCCGCCGACATGCGTGATATGGGCAGGCCGGGGCCATGGTCTTTTGCCGTTTTTTAGCGTAAAGCGCTTCCATCTCAATTAAATCCCCACATATGCGGCTGTGCAGCTGCCAGCACGCAGCTTTATCCCGTTCGATTCGATGTGATGGGGTCTGAACGCCAACCAAGGTTTGTCATCCGGTGCCATTTCCGACCACACCTCCGCCACTCGCCCGAGCTTTAACCGAGCGCAGCTACGATCAGCCGACCCCTGTTCAGATCGCCGTGCTTGCGGACGAAGCTGTCGATCGCGACCTTCTTGTTTCGGCGCAAACCGGATCCGGCAAGACGGTCGCCTACGGGCTGGCCATTGCAAAAAACCTTCTGGGTGGCGTCGAGCGGTTCGAGCGGGCGGCCGCGCCGCGTGCCTTGATCGTCGCGCCGACGCGCGAACTTGCCTTGCAGGTCCATCGCGAACTCGCATGGCTTTATCAATACGCGAATGGGCGCGTCGTCTCGTGCGTCGGCGGCATGGATCCGCGCCGCGAACAGCGCGAGCTTGCCGAGGGCGCCCACATCGTGGTCGGCACACCGGGGCGATTGTGCGATCACCTGCGGCGCGGGCGTCTCGACGTCTCGGAACTGAAGGCGGTCGTGCTCGACGAGGCCGATGAAATGCTCGATCTCGGTTTTCGCGAGGATATGGAATTTATCCTCAAGACCACGCCGGAAACGCGCCGCACGTTGTTATTCTCGGCGACTTTACCGCGCGGCATCGTCGCGCTGGCAAAGCAATATCAGCAAAAGGCCTTTCGGATTGAGGTCGCTGGCGACGAAGGCGGTCATGCCGATATTGAGTACCGCGCCATCAGAATCGCCGCCGGCGATGTCGACCACGCGGTGGTCAACGTCTTGCGATTCTTTGAATCGCCGAGTGCACTGGTGTTTTGCAACACCAGAAATGCCGTCCGGCATTTGCAGGCGACACTTCTGGAGCGCGGCTTCTCGGTGGTCGCGCTCTCCGGAGAACTGACGCAGAACGAGCGAACGCAGGCCTTGCAAGCCTTGCGGGACGGACGTGCCCGAGTTTGCGTGGCGACCGATGTGGCGGCGCGCGGCATTGATCTGCCGAACCTCGATCTCGTGATCCACGCGGATATTCCCAACGACCCGGAGGTCATGCAGCATCGCTCCGGCCGTACCGGCCGGGCCGGTCGAAAGGGTGTCAGCGTATTGCTGGTGCCGCCGGCGCGACGGCGGCGCGCTGAACTGCTGCTGAATTTGGCCGGCATCGATGCCGCCTGGGGCACGGCTCCCCAGCCCGATGAAATTCGCAACCTCGATCAGGAGCGTATGCTGCGCGATCCCGCTGCTGACCGAGGAGACGACGAACGACGATCTGATACTGGCGCAGGCCTTGCTTGCCCAGCGCTCGCCGGAGGATATCGCCGCGGCGCTCGCCCGGCTGTACCGCGCGCGGCTTCCGTCGCCGGAAGACATTCTCGATCCCGGCCAGAGCAGCGGCCGGCCTCGTGACGATCGCGGTCGAGACAAGGGCATCCGATCGCCGCGCGGCGACGATCGCTCGGCCGAGCCCCGATCAAAGACACGAAAATCATCCGCGCGTCACGGAATGAGCGAGGGCGGGGTCTGGTTCAGCGCCGCCATTGGACGCAGGAAGAACGCGGAAGCGCGCTGGCTCCTGCCGATGATTTGTCGCCGCGGCGGTATCGAGAAGCAGGACGTCGGCACGATCCGCGTTCTGGACACGACGACCGAGTTCGAAATTTCCGAGCGGGTCGCGGTATCCTTCGCCGCCAAGGTCCGGCGTCCGGACAAGGAAGACAATATCCGCATCGAGCCGCTGGCGGACGCCGCCCGGGATCATGCGCCTTCGGAACGGCGCTCACATCACGCTCTGCACGAAGCCGGAGACATCGATCGCGGCACGCATCGCAGCGACCATTCCGATGGCGCGACAGAACAGAAGCGCTACGGCAAACCCCGCGAGGAAAGTGGCGTGAGATCTGGTAGGACGCCGGACTTCGAGAAGAAAAACAAGCATCGGAACAAGCCTGCCCACCCTGGACAACCACAACTGGCAACTGCGTCGCATGCGAAACGCAAACCAAAGAACAATCGTCGCGGCTGATCTGTCGCCATGCATGTGCAAGGGAATCGAAGTTCAACATCCGGGCCAACGCAGGTCGCATGAGGCCGGTTTTGGCACTTTTCGGACATGGAGCCCCGGCCGACTTCAGTCCGCTATGCGGACCAAGCGGACGTCCGAGGTCCGCTCCAAGTGCATGTGTTCACGCCCTAAATAAATCACAGCGATGCACAAGCGAATCCAGCTAATACGCCAAAGCCTTGCGGCGACTTCAAGCGGATCGATCGAAACAGATGCCCACCACATTTCCTCGCGCCCGGTCTGATGGTTTTGGCGATGGTGGGTCCGACAAAGGGGGACTACGAATTCGTCGCTTGATTTGCGTCCCATAGCGTGGGTGGGCGAAGCGAAGATGATGCGCATCCGACGGGGCGCGACCGCAAATCAGACAGGTTGGGATGCGACCGCAGGTGCTTGAGCCGCTGTTCCCACTTGCGGCGGAGGCTCGGAGCTCGCGATATTTCGGGCGTCTATGTGGCTGAACCGTGAGGCGGGGCCGCTCGAACTCCTCAGCGGCCACGACTGAGCGGGACGCCGAGCGCCGTCTTAGGCTACAGGTGTTGCGGCAGCGGGCGATCTACGACGAGCGATTTTGCCGGATGTGGGAATTCTATCTAGCCGCCGTCGAACTTGAATTCTTGCACGGGTCGCACATGGTGTTTCAAATGCTGCTATCGATCAACCGTGGGGCGGTACCGATCACCCGCGATTTTATGGTCGACGCCGAGCGTGCAGCCAGGATGATGAAGACGGCCAGCTGAGTCACGCTGATGCGAGAACCTTGCGCGACACCGCTACCGGTTGTCTCGTGGTACGCGGCATCGCCACCACCCTCGGCTGAGCGGCCGCGTACATGCCAAACCAACGCCGACTAAGCACGATTGTAGATCCGGTAGCTTATTGCTTCCCGCGTTCGCGTGAGCGGCTCGAAATGCCTCTGATAGGAACGAAATTTAAGGTGCAAGCGCTCGAGCGACCCGGAAACCAAGGTACCTGAGCCGGTAGTCGGAGGTGAACCAGTAACGGCTCGCCGAGCGGAGGAAGGCAGGAGCGAGGAGAAACGACCCGCCGCGCACGACACGGTGATAACAGTTACCGCCTTCGATCCAAGCCGAGCCGTCCGACGGCGCGCCGCTGTAGGTGTCGTGGTAGCAATCCTCCGTCCACGCCCGGACATTGCCCACCATGTCGTAAAGACCGAACCCGTTCGCCGCAAACGACCCGACCGGCGCGGTTTGCTTGGCGTCCCATTGGCTGCCACAGGCGTGGCAGTTGGCATTGTTCGTGCCGACGGTGTTGCCCCAGGGATAGACCGTCTGTGTCCCGGCGCGCATCGCATACTCGTATTCGGCCCCGGAGAGCAGCCGATACGACTTGCCGGTCTTTTTCGACAGCCAAGCGATGTAAGCTTGGGCATCGTCCCAGGAAACGTTGATCACTGGGCGGCGGCCACGGCCCCAGCCTTCATCGGAGGGCTTGTAGCCGTTGCAGCCGCCATCGGTCACGCACGCATCCCATTCATCGAAGGTCACCCCAAACCGGCCGACTGCAAATGGTCGAGCAATCGTGACCATATGTTGCGGGCCTTCCTCGGGGGAACGTTCTGGCTCGCTTGTCGGCGACCCCATCGTGAAGCTTCCGGCCGGCACCACAACCATCTCCGGACAATTCGCACATTCCTTAAAGACGTCCTTCGGCTTCAGCGTCTGTTCCTGCATCGGCGGTTGCGCCGCCGCCTGACTCGACGCAGGCGTCACCTGGGCGAAGAATGCGGCGCCAAGCGCGCACACTAACGATGCCAGCACTGGCACAGCGCGCCGCCGACCGACCGCGCGCGCGCGAGTACCTGCGTCGCGTTTCATCTTCGTGGCGTTTACCTTCGACTTCTCGGTGTTCGCGTTCGAACGCGGCCTTCTCGCGGAAGAAACCGAAAGAGCCGATGAGTTCCGGAAGGTCAGCGAGGGAGGACATCGAATACATCCGTCAGCGAGGGCGGGAGCTGGTTACGAGCAGAGAATAGCAAGAGTGTTCGACGTCGATCGGTCACGCCCTGGATCTCGCCGTTAGAATCTCCCGAGTCCCGCTCCGTTGTTCAGTGAGCGGTTTTGTATCCCTGAAGCCAACCCGCGAAAGCACGATGTAGAACGCGGCGACGTTCATCAGCGCCCAGATGGCAAAGCCGAGCGTGTAGCCCCCCAGAAGTTCCTTGCTGGTGGCCAGGATGATCGTCATGGTGAAGCCACAGGCCGCGCCGGCGGCCTTGGCCAGTCCGCTGACCGCACCGACATGCACAAAGTACATCGGGATCAGCTTGATGACCGCTGCCGCGGCGGCCCCGGACAGCAGCGCAAGCCCATACATGGCGAATAGCACGACGGGCAGCGAAATCTGCATGGCCATGAGCAGGGCCAGAACGACCATGATGCCGAACAGCCAGCTCAGGATTTTAAAGGTATCGTAACGGTCGGACAGCCAGCCGCCCAGGGGCCGGGCGATCGCGACGCAGATCACCAATGGCGGGGTGTACACCATGGACGCCTGGATGGCATCCACATGCCACTGGTCGAGCAGGTAGATCGACATCGCCGACGCGAAGAAGGTAAGGGTGCCAAACGAGACCCAGTAAAGGTACGGCACCAGCCATACCACCACGCCCGAACGGTACACGGCGAAGATTTCACGCAGCGACGTGTTCTTGAGCTTCCTGTTCGGCGGATCGGACGTAAAGAACCAGTAGACCAGAGCCATCAATAGTGTTGCGACGGCGAAGATGGGGAATATCAGGCGCCAGCTATCCGGGCCCACGAGGACGCGGGTAATCAGGAAAGTGACGGTCACCATGCCGACGGTGATTCCGACATTGCCCATACCAAAGATGCCAAGGGCTGTGCCCTGCTTGGATTTGGGGTACCAGGACGATACATGAGCGTTGCCGACGACGAAGCTCGCGCCTCCCAGTCCGAGCAGCGTCCCCAGCAGCAGAAAGGCGTAGTAGCCCTCGGCGAAGTACCCTAACAGCAGGGGAAGGGTGAGGCTCAGAAGCACAAGCGTGAAAACGCTCCGGCCGCCGAACTTGTCCGTCAAGATGCCGAGCGGAATGCTGACCGCCGCCGCGAAAAAGGGCTCCATCGCCGTCAGGACAAGCACCTGGGTCGCGCTGAAATCGTACCACTTGATTAGAAAAGGGGCGAGCGCGGCAAACATTCCCCAGACCGCGAAACCGAGCGCAAAGGCCAGGGATGATATCCACAAAACCCTGGAGTTGCCCGGAGGTTCAGCCGTCACATCAGCCGCGATAACCGGATTTTCCACTAACAACGCTCCCCGGTGAGTTAACTAGTTTACAGAAGTATCTCTTATCAACCTTCGCGTCTATCCATTTCCGAGGGCCTTACCGAGCCGCAACTTGCCTGGGCAGATGTATCAACCCGGCTGGCGGAAGATCTGCGAAATGACACCGCGATCATTCGCTCATGGCGAACCCTCAGCGTTTCCCCGACTACTGCTCCAAAGCTTTGCGGCGACTTCAAGCGGGTCGATCGACGCCAAAGCCCACCACGTTTCCTCGCGCCCGGTCTGGTGGTTCTGGCGATGATGGGTCCGGCAAAAGGGGACGACGAATTCGTCGCTTGATTTGCGCCCCATGGCGCGTGGTTGGGCGAAGCGAAGATGATGCGCGTCCGATGGTGCGCGACCGCAAATCAGACAGGGTTGGGATGCAACGAACCGCAGGTGCTGCTTGTCGCGCTTGCGACGAGGCTCGCAGAAGGTCAGGACGCTCTTGTCAATTTTTGATGGTTCTGGTGTTTCAATCGTTGGGGCAGTTTGAGGCTCCTTGGGGTTCTAAGTCCAGCTCGCTAGCACGGACCGCGTTTTGGACTCGTCGGCGGCGACGCTTCGGTGCGACGGCATTCGGCGCGATGACTGTTTTGTCTCCACGTTCGTCTTCGATCGGATCAATCCCGGCAGAATCGGATTGCGACTGGATCTTCTCGAAGGCGGCCATTCTCGTGCTGAACGCGGCCTCGATTTGTTTGGCATCCTCCGGCGGGAGACGATTTTTGGCTTTGAGAATGTTGGCTGCGCGCGCTTGCATTTGTTCCATTGTGGGAAGCGCGGCGATTTCAGTGAGAAGACTTGTTCGGGTTGTTTCGACGTCTGCGGGGACGTTCAGCGGGGATGCGGAGGATCGGCTGTCGCGGGAAGGTCCATTTGCTGGGTTAGTCGCGACCTTCGCGACCTGCTGGGCTTCTGCTGCGCTCGTCTCGGGATTCATATCCGGCGCGTCGAGATCGTCGTCGCCGGCAATGCCGACCAGCGTGAACAGGGCGTAGCGCCGTGCGTATGTGAGTGCAGCTCCCATGCGCCGTGGTGCCGAAATCTCCGAGAGCCGGCAAATCGGCCAGTCCGAGGAGATCCATTCACCGGACGTGTGGATCAGCAAGGTGGTGAGATTGATGAGACCGTTGGTCGCGTCGATCTCTGTTGTCTGGGTGACGGCAATTTGCTGTCCGCCCAGCGCTTTTCGGATAATTTCGAGACCACCGGACAACGGTGCGTAGCGGAAATTCTTCGGGCTTTCGTGAATGTTGCCGGGATAGACCGAACCCAACATTGATTTTGACGGGTTCGAGAGTTCAATCTGCGCTTTTGCCAGCGCTGTCGCGATCGCTGCGACGTTTTCACTGGACCGGCGCATATGACGCCTCCCGGTCGACGAGGTCAAAGGTGACAGCGCCGGATTTTGAACGTTTGGCTCGGATGCCATGGCCCATGGCTTCTTTGGCATCCATCGGCATGAGTGCCTTCAGTTCAGTTTTTGCCCGCTCGTGATCGAGATGGGCGCTGCGGGTCTGCCGGTAGAGCGCAGCGAACTCGGCCCAGGCATTGGACACATTCATGTCAACGATCCGAATGGCCTCAATCCGAGGTTTCGGGGGCTCACCTTCGAACAAGACGGGCGGCTCGCCGGTCTTTACGGCGTGCCAGAACACTTTTTCCACGGCGATTAACACGGTCTGATAGATCGGATCGGCTTCGACCGAAATCTCCACCCACTTTCCGCCGCCATTGATGATCGACAGCACGGACTTTCGCGTGTTGGCCACCAGCATATTGTGCTGCAACTGAGCCATATGCTTTGCAGCCGCAGCTTCTTCCGAGAACGACCACGGCAGCATGAACTTGGCCTCAAAGACGGCTCCCGTTTCCTTGACGAGGCCGTCCAGGGTCGCCGCCATCCAGGGGATGGAGCGGTGGAAGAGGCGACTCTGAACGCCAACGACCTGATGGCCGGCGTTGCGCTCGTACCAGCGCCGGTTCAAATCTTCGGTGACCACCCCGAGTTGCACGATGAGTTCTCCCGAAAGGTCCGGACCGGACGCTTCGCCGCGCTTTTCCTTCCAAAGCTGCAACAGGGCTTTCTCGTCTTTGCCCATGATGATGCGGGCATCGGAGCCGCCGAGAAAGTGCCGTCGATCCTGATTAAGTATTTGTTTCTTATGAGAAATAGCCACCTCAGTTGTCCTCCAACGTGAAATTTGAGATAAGGCTCAGCGCGATAGTGTTATCAACATTTTCTATTGAACCATGATGACGTGACCGAGTCAAGATGAAATTGTATTCCATCACCCCGGGTCAATGCCGAGCCGCCCGGGCGCTCCTTGACCTCACCCAGCCGCAACTCGCCGATCTCGCGGGGCTGGGGCTGTCAACGATTGTGGATTTCGAGAAATCTCGAAGGGATATTTCCGGGGAGGCAGCCGCGGCCATTCAGCGTGCGCTCGAAAAAGCCGGCGTTAAATTCATCGCTAAGAGTGGGGCGGGGCCTGGCGTGCGCCTTTTGAGGTGAGCGCCAAAGCCGGACTTTTGGGGAATTGCCGGTGTCGGGAAGGCCGATATGTGGTTTCTGGAAATCGCGCGCTTAGAGGGGCCGCTAGCCGCCGCCTAGCGTGCACCGCTTCGAGCGTTGATGCCAGCGCCTCAGCCCGCCAAATCTGTCGCTCCGCACCTTGGGCCAGCCCGGATGTGGGATCAAATCGAGGCCGGTAGAGGGGAGAAAGGCGGTCCTGCGATTGTCAGCCGCCGGATTTCGATGATCCGGGCACATTACCGCTTCATCCCACAGATCAAAAGCTGCGCTCTCGGGCTTCAGTGGCGCCACATCACGTGGCGGAGGCGACAATCGGGGATGGTTTGCGGACCTTCGAAACCATGCCGGCGGCCACGCCCACGCCGAGCACGTAAATCCAACCCTCGACGTAGTCGGAGAGGTGCGAATTGAACAGGGAATCAAAGATGTTCTGGCTGACCACGATGATTCCGAGCCAGGAGATCCATCGCATTTCCGTAAACATCAGAAAGTGCACGCTCCACATCGCATACAGCAGGATCACTCCGATCACGCCCCACTCGATCGCGAAATAGAGCGTCTGGTTGTGCGGGTTGGCGACGATTTGTTCGTCCGTCACTGTTTTGCCGATGGCTTCACGCTCGAACAGACTTCGTATCGAGCCCGTGCCGTGACCGATCAGCGGAGCGCTGCGGATGAACTGGAGCGCCTTGGACCAGTATTCGAGGCGAAGGCCGACGGAGGTTGGCTGGCTCTGCGCAACATGTATTGCTGCTGGATGCTCTCGATGCGTTCGCGCAGGTTGGGAGCAAGAAACCAGGTGAGCACCGCGACAACGGCAATCGCCAGATACAGAACAAGTGCCTGGCGCCATTTTAGGTATCGCAATGTCGAAACCAGCAGGAGAACCGGAAGCGAGACAAGAGATGTCCGGGACGAGGCAACAAGGGCCATGTTGAGGAAGAAGGCGGCGCCGAGCAGGGCGAATCCAGTCGCAGCATAGGGCCGTTGTTTCTGCCACATGATGATCGCGAGCGCAGCGGCGCCGAAGATGCAAAGCACGAACTCGACGCCCTGCGTGATCCAGTTCTTGACGGGAACGCCGGGGATTTTGTCTGAAGCCAGAATGATCCGCGGTTCGAACCAGCTAAGCCACGACAGGACAAGCAGAACGGTGCATGACGCCAGGAACGCGAGAAAGACCGTGAGTCCTTTTCCGGAGCGCTCGAACTGATACATCAGGAGTGGAATGGCGAGCAGCTTGACCATCGATCCGAGCGGTATGGAGCCGGGCGCCCCATGGGGCGTCGGCCCAAAGCATCCCGACGGCCGCGAGGCAGAACAATGCGACAGGGAGCCAGCATGCCGGGCGCTGAAGTTGTGCCCAGAACTGCTGCACGTCGATCACGGTCGCAAGTGTGATCAGCCAAAGTACCGTAAACACGCCGAAGATCGTGGTGGACCACGGCAGCGAGATGCGCCATCAGGATGGCGAGGTGATCCGCCATTCGGGATCTGCGCGAAGCGTTGGTCCAATCACTTTTGAGTTGGCTAAAATTCATCGCTTTGCTTGTGAAATCAGGAAGCATGATTCATTCTGTCACGGTATCGGGATATATCTTCATGCTGACAAATCGTTCCGGACTCTGATGGGGTGCATAGGAGCGAAATGTGGAGCGCGATACGGCCAGAGCCCCCGGGTCGTTTCAAAATCTATCAACGCGATGGCTTCCGCTGGATCGCTGGCTCCCCAAGTCGTAGGTACTCCACTAAGATGACACGATCTTCCAATTGGGAGTTTTGCACAAAGTAGATCCTGATGTTCGACCCGTCCAGCGCAATGACTAGATCGGTGCATAAAACGAAAGAGCGGAGGCAATGGACGCTCCCACGGCCGTCAACGAAGACCTGCTCTATGTCGTCGAAGGCGGTATCGCGCATCTGACCTTCAACCGTCCGCAGGCACGCAACGCGCTGACGTTTGCGATGTACAAGCGGATGGCAGAGATTTGCGGAACAACATCCGTCCGCGAGCGTTCGATCAAGGCGCTGATCCTGACCGGCACTGGCGAGAAGGCATTCGCGTCGGGCACTGATATCTCGCAGTTTCGCGCCTTCAAGACGATGGACGGGTCGTTACTTGTGTTTCGCGGGGACGCCCCGCATCGCCAAATGGTATCGATCTTTATGTTCATCGATGCCCGATGCCACAACATGGTCAGAACGATGTTGGACGTCCGCTGATATTGGTGGAGATCACCGGTGCACCGTTCCCGTATCGCCGTTACGAAGAGGATGGTGTGCGCTAGCGGCCCATACACATCGTAGATGTGGTGCCGACGCTGGAACGGCTGCTCGAAAGACGGTACGAAGTCGGGCGCCGCTCGGACTTCATCCGGCGGGAGTTTACGAGCGACGACAACCGCGCGTCCGATCGCATTGCCGCCTGTGCGGTTGCTGCAAGCCTTGGTGGCTTCGCCGCTGGATCACCGGCCGCCTGCGTCACGTCGCCGTGAAGGTCTGCGCCCGACCGGGGAGCCTCGCGACGAATTCGAGAGAGGGACGGAGGCTGCGTCATTGGTCCAATAAGCACCAGCGGTTCGAAGCGGCGTGATATCCAAGGTCTACGCGCCATAGCAGCGCTTGCCGTCGTCGTGTTCCACGCTTCGGGCCTTCTGCCCGGAGGTTTTCTGGGGGTCGATATCTTCTTCGTGATCTCGGGCTTCCTCGTCGCCCAGATCGCTGGATCGGAAATCGCCGCAACCGACCACTTCAAGCTCATTCGCTGCATCGAGCGCCGTTTCCGGCGCGTCATACCACCTATGGCGCTGGTCGCGCTGGCGAACATAGCCATCGGTCTCATGATCGACACGCCGGGGCGCATGATCGAAAGGCTGCCGGGGACCGCCGTCGCCGCCCTCGCGTCGGCGGTCAGCATCTACTTTCTTTACAACGCCACCGATTATTTCCAATCGTTCCTGAGCAGCCCTTTGCTGCATTTGTGGTCATTGAGCGTAGAGGTTCAGTTCTATGTCTTCTTCGCATCCGTTGTCGCGTTGATAACTTGGTTGAGGTCCAGGCTGCACGCTAACTGGGGAACGCGAGCGGCTACCGGCCTTGTCGCTGCCATAACGGCTCTTTCGCTTCTTGCCGCCCTCACGATCGGGAGCTGGCACAGCCTAGCGGGGGATTTCGTTGCCGGGCACGTTCTCCTTCTTCATGCTGCCGACCCGAAGCTCTGGGAATTCGGCTTCGGCATACTGGCAAGCATCGCCGGGCTGCCCGCGCGCCGCTGGTCCGCAGCGCGCTCGTGATTGGGGTCCTGCAGGTTGCGGCTCTCGTCCTGCTGCTGTTCGGTCTGAAGGTCGGA
Organism: uncultured Alphaproteobacteria bacterium; assembly: GCA_963764445.1. Lineage (GTDB taxonomy): Bacteria > Pseudomonadota > Alphaproteobacteria > Rhizobiales > Xanthobacteraceae > Nitrobacter. Next base: position 19,293 of record CAVXSV010000012.1, on the reverse strand, counting down.
TCCAGTACGTGGCTCGTGCCGGGATATCAAGCGCTGGCTCCGTGCTTGGGTACTGCCGTGTTGGTTGCGACAGGGGAGCGTGGGGATCGTAGCCCGGACGCTGTCATTACCAGTGCTAACCTATTTCGGCGACCGATCATACTCCATCTACCTTTGGCAGGGTCCCCTGATCGGCTTCGCTGCCATTCTCTTCGCAACGCCGGGAGCCATAGCGTTAGCGGCGCTCGCCTCAATCATCGTCGCCGTTGCGACCTATGCCAGGATCGAATGGATCTTTTCGTTCGCCACATCGTGGGGACGTGCCGCGCCTCGACGCTCGATCAGCTTTGCCGCTGCGTTTCTCGCGGCGGCTTTGGTCTGCATCGCAATCCACTATTTGGTGCCGATCACCGTCGCCCGTCTGCAGGCGGCGGCGCCTTTGCGAGCGACCTTTCTTGACGACAAACGCCAGCGCCAGCGCGGGACCCTCGGCATTAAGCCATGCGGATCCATGGTCCGCCTGACGCGCCGAAGGTCCTTCTCATCGGAGACTCGCATGCCGGAACCATATCACAGGTTTTTATAGACGCTGCACTGCGCACGGGCTGGCAGGCTCACGTTGCCACAGCTTCGGCTTGCTCGGTCCCGGAATACCCCGAAGATGTGGCGTATCGGCCGTCGTGCTCCGGCTACACTGCCGAGGTTCTTGCGTATGCGCGCAAGATCGGCGCGCGACTCGTTGTGATCCAGCAGTTCTCGGAGGATCTACGTCTATAATCTGAGAATCGGATTGAAGCGCTGGAAACAAGGTTTCTCCGGGTTTCTTTTCGATCTCGCCTCCCACTGGCATTTCTACCATCGTAATCAACGACAACGTCAGGTTCCCGCTCGCCGCTGGACGGCCGTTATGGGTAGAGACCTGGCAGGTGAACCAGAGCGAGGCAATTTCGAGACGGGCGGTGCTCGATGAGACCGAGCGGAGCGTTGTGACCGCTATCCCGGGCAATCAGTTTATACGCTCGATAGATTACCTCTGCGGTGGCGGAACCGTTTGTCCGGTTTTCGACCGAGGAGCGTGGCTCTATACGGACACTGATCACCTGTCCTATCGTGGCACCGAACCTTTGTTCGCTCCGCTTGAGAAAGCCCTTCGAGCCAGCAATCACCTCCTCGCGGGAAGGAGGGCATACCTACTCCCCTGAAACGCGATTTGTTCGCTAATTTCATGAGCTGGGTCTGCGGCCGTCAGTTTTAGAGACCCACCAGGTTAAGGCGGCGCTTTCGGCCATGCCGTAAATGCGATCTGAACGACTCCAGGGAATTGCGCAGCTGGCGAGAACAGGATGGTTCGAGCCTGTCTACGTCCACAAGCATCGGTAGCCAAGAGCGCCGGACACTGGCCCACGCAAGCAGATCATCCGCTTCATCATTCGGCGCAAAAGAATCATGCCCCCGAAACTTCCCTATCTTTTTCAGTTCAAAGTCGGAAGTGTCTCCCCGAAATCTGGCGCGCCGCGAATTCGTGAGTTAGCATGGCAAATGCACCGAGCATCGTCCCTTTTTCCCAACGTTCTAGCGGGACGATGCTCTTCTTATGAGAAAGCCCCCATGACAAACCAGTCGTCGATGATACAATCTTTAGGTGTTTATGGATGCGCCCCTTCTTGCGCGAAGCGCCGATGCCGCTTGGTCACGCTCACAGGCTTCAACGTCTGTGAAAGCTGCGGTGTTGACGACGATATCAGCTCCAGTGTTTTGTAACATTTGGCGAATCGTTCTTCCTGCGAGAGAGATCGAAGACATCAGACGCCTCCGTGTCAATATTTTGACGCCTTCGAGATTGGCTGCATGCTTGGCTAGAGCAGTAACAATTTGCCCATTTGTACCTGTGGCAAGATTCGGAGCGCCACTAGTTTCCTCCAAGCCTTTCGCCCGCGTATCGCTCTGTACGAATTGGCACCCACCAGCGCTCGTTTGCCAGTGAACCAATCGACTGTAGCGACAATGCCCTCTTCAAAGGTTTTCTTGGGTCGCCAGTCCAATTCAGCCGTAACCCTTAGTCGTGTCAATCGAGTAGCGTCGATCATGCCCCGGTCTGTCCTTGACGAACCTAATGAGGTCTTCGCCCTTCGGCCAGAAGAGAGGGGGCGGCGCTCGTCGATGACCTCGCAGATGGTTTGTACGACACGGAGATTTTCGCGCTCAGCATTACCGCCCACATTGTAAGATTGACCAATTGCACCTCGCGTGACAATTGCCTCACATGCGCCTCGGCATGGTCTTCGACGAAAAGCCAATCGCGCACATTCTGGCCATTGCCATACACGCTAATTGGCTTTCCCTCGAGCGCATTAATTATTGTTAGCGGTATCAATTTCTCGGGGAATTGAAACGGTCCATAGTTGTTGGAGCAATTGGATACAATGACAGGCAAACCGTAGGTCGCATGCCAGGATCGTACCAAGTGATCTGCAGAGGCCTTTGTAGCGGAATAGGGGGAAGAAGGACGATACGAGCTTTCTTCCGTAAACTTTAATTCGTCGAAGGGAAGGTCTCCAAAAACTTCATCCGTCGATACATGATGGAAACGGAATCCGTCGACAGCCTTCTCTCGAACGTCGGTCCAATAGCGTCGCGCTGCTTCCAATAGCGTGTATGTACCAACGATATTTGTGCTCACAAAAATCGATGAACTGTCTATCGAGCGATCCACGTGACTCTCGGCGGCAAAATGCATGATGGCATCGATGCCGTGCTCGACAAGAAGCGAATAGACAAGGGCGCCATCACAAACATCGCCCTTGACGAAGTGATAGCGCGAGCAATCTGCGATAGGTACAAGTGAGGAAAGGTTAGCTGCGTAGGTCAGCTTGTCTAGATTTACGATGGTATGACTAGTGGTCGAAGCTAGATGTCGACAGATCGCCGATCCAATGAACCCTGCACCGCCAGTGACTAGGATGTTCATGAGCGGCCCTGGCAATCTTCTGATTCGAAAAGGAATCCCGTATCCAATTCGCGAAGCTTCGGCGCCCTCGCATCTTTGGTTGAGAGGACAGGGATGCGTCCTCCGAGCGGCCAGTCGATATTTATGCCTGGGTCATCATATCGAATTGACCGATCGTGCAAAGGAGAAAAGGGGGCCGAAACCTTATAGATAACTTCTGTATTCGGCATCAGCGTGAGAAAACCGTGGGCGAAGCCCTTTGGAATAAAAACCTCATTCCACTTCTCACGCGATATTTCTAGCCCAACCCACTTCCCGAAAGTTGGCGATCCTTGCCGAATGTCAAGGGCGACGTCGAAGATTGCGCCCTGCACCACTCTCACAAGCTTATCCTGAGCGAAGGGAGGCGTTTGGAAATGAAGACCTCGCAAAACAAATGGGAGTAGCGAACACGTATGATTGTCCTGAACCCAAGGCAGATTTAGGCCATGCTGTTCAAAATGAGCCGCGTTCCATGTTTCTGAAAAAAAACCTCTTTCATCATCAAAACGGTTCACGACGATTTCGATGACGCCAGGAATTTCAAGCTCTCCCACGATCATCTAGTCTCTCCTGGCGAAATTCTTCACGCGCTCCCGCAGATATTTGGCATATTCCGTTGGACCCAAGAAATCTGCTCGCGCGAGAACCCGATCAATGGAAAGATAGCCGCGTTCAAATGCGATTTCCTCAGGACAGGCAATCTTGATTCCCTGCCGATGCTCGATTGATCGAACGAAGGAGCCCGCCTCGTGAAGGCTTTCGTGTGTACCGGTGTCAAACCAAGCGTATCCTCTCCCTATACGTTCAACGTGGAGTGTACCCTCGTTCAGATACCGCCTGTTAATGTCCGTTATTTCAATCTCACCGCGGGCGGACGGCTTTAGCGATCGGGCAAACTCGACAACGCGATTGTCATAGAAGTAAAGCCCAGTGACAGCCCAGCTTGAACGCGGTTGACGAGGCTTTTCCTCTATGCTTGTGGCCCGGCCAGCCTTGTCAAAGAAGACAACTCCGTAGCGTTCCGGATCTGTGACCTCACAGGAGAACACTGTTGCCCCGAGTTCGCGAGATGCGGCAAGGTTGCAGAGCTCAGTCATCCCCCCGCCGTAGAAAATATTGTCGCCGAGAATGAGTGCGGAAGGCTGATTGCCTATGAATTCTTCTCCGATCAGGAATGCTTCGGCGAGCCCGTTTGGAGCCGCCGGACGGCGTAGCTCAGGCGAATTCCAAAATCGCTGCCGTCTCCCAGTAGACGCTCGAACAGCGGTATGTCGTGCGGTGTGGAAATAACAAGTATGTCACAGATGCCGGCTAGCATAAGAATGCTTAGCGGATAGTAGATCATGGGCTTATCAAAGACGGGCAGCAGTTGTTTTGAAACGGCGATCGTCAAAGGATAAAGTCGCGTCCCTTTTCCACCAGATAAAATAATGCCCTTTCTCATTTGATATTACCGTACGAGCCAAGTCCCGCTCGTGTGCCGGTCTTCCGACCTTTTGATAGTGAATTTCGCCGCGATCGCTTTGCGGACGAGTTGTAGCGGCGCGCAAGTCTCCGTCGGGACTCCGTTTTGGACCGGACATTTGCGATCGGCCCAAAATGAAATGTCCGACTCGACTTGTTCGAGTGGCTCTCAGTTACGCCGGCTAGCTCATATGATGCCATAATAATGTCCTTAACGGGAGGTCGATGCTGGGCGTGCGGTAGATCGTTGCATTGCCTCTATACACAGTTCACGGGCGAGCCGCCCGCTGCCTGCGCGGCTTCGACCGACCGATCTGCTATGCGAACACGCCGATCGAGACGTTGGCCATCACGCCGAAGATGACCATGGGCAGCGAGGGCGGAATGATCGGCCCGATGGTGGCGGAGGCGGCCGTGACGCCGACCGCGAAATCGGTCTTGTAGCCATGGTCGCGCATGGCCTTGATCTCGATGGTGCCGAGCCCGCCGGCATCGGCCACCGCCGTGCCCGACATGCCGGCGAAGATCACCGAGCCGACCACGTTGACATGCGCCGAGCCCGCCCGAGCCAGCCGACGAGGGCGACGGCGAAGTCGTAGATGCGGTTGGTGATGCCGGCGGAATTCATCAGGTTGCCGGCCAGGATGAAGAACGGCACGGCCAGCAGCGGGAAGCTGTCGACGCCGCCCGCCATGCGATGGAGGATGACGAAGTCGGGAATGCCGGCGATGAAATGGTGTAGACCAGCGAGGAACTCGCCAGCGCCATGAAGATCGGCACGCCGACAGCAGGATGACGAAGAAGACGAAGAAACAGCAACGTCATCTGCAAGCCTCAATCGACGATCAGGCCTTCGCCGATCGACTGTCTGCGCCGTGCGCCAGCCGTCGCGCGCGTTGCGCCAAACGTAACGACCTGACGCACAGCATGAGGAAGCAGCCGAAGCGCCACGCCGCCGTAGACGATGCTCATCGGCAGGTCGATGATGACCATGCGCTGCCACTGCATGCGCTCGACGATGGTGACCGAGAAATAGGCCAGCAGGCCGAGGAAGCCGGAGCTTGACGACGTATCCACCAGTGCCAGCAGGACGCGCGCGCCGGGCCCGGCCGGCAGGAAATGCGAGCAGCACCTCGACCGCGATGTGCGAATTCTTGCGCATCACCACGGCGGCGCCGATGAAGGTGACCCAGATCAGCGCGTAGCGGGCGATCTCCTCGGTCCAGGCCAGAGCTGTCGTTGAGCACGTAGCGCGTGAAGAACTGCAGGAACACGATGGCCGCCAGGCCCAGAACACGGCGAACGCGATCCAGTCCTCCAGCCGATGCTCGATCTCGGGATCGGTCGTCCTCGACGACGATGAGGTGCTCGTCGGGCCGCGGCGCGGCGTGCGGTGCTGGACTTGCTGGCATTTCCCTCCCCACTTTGCGCAGCGCTGCGGCCGGTCGTCTACGTCTGTGTCGAGCGCAGCGCGACACAGCCGAGCGGTGCAGGAGGCGGCGGTTGCGGTCGTCGCCTGCCCCTCACCCCCCCTTCGCGCTTCGCACGTGCCCCGGCACGCAGCCCTCTCCCCGCAAGGCTGCAACGCTACGTCAGCGCCTGCAGCTGCTCGTACTCGTTCCTTGGTCCAGAAGGCGAGCGCTTCGGGGCCCAGGTGCGCGGGGATCGCAACCTTGCGGAAGGCTTCGCGATCGGGGCGTTGACCACGCTTGCCGAGCTTCTCGAACTCGTCGGGCAGCTTCTGCTCCGACTCGCGGATGGCATCGGTCGCCTTGGATGCCGCCTGGGTGAGAACCTCGGCGAAGATCTTCTTCTCCGTCGTCCGTGAGCTTGCCCAGCATGCGGCCGGCCGATGCCGTCACCAGCGACTCGGTGATGTGGCCGGTGAGGTGGATGTACTTCTGCACCTCGTAGAACTTCTTGGCCATGATGGTGGGCAGCGGGTTCTCCTGGCCGTCGACGGTGCCCTGCTGCAGCGCCAGATAGACCTCGGCGAAGGCGATCGGCGTCGCGTTGGCGCCGTACGACTTGGCGAACAGGACGTACAGCGGCGCCTGCGGCACGCGCAGCTTCATGCCCTTGAGATCGTCCGGCCCCTTGATCTCCTTGTTCGCCGTCAGGTGCCGCTCGCCGTAGTAGGTCAGCGCGACGATGCTGTGGCCGGTCCTCTGCCTCGTAGCCGGTGGCGATGCCGCGGAACAGCTTCGAGGCGCGATAGGCCTTCCAGTGATTGAAGTCGCGGAAAATGTAGGGCGCGTTGGAGATCGACAGCGGTTTGTGGACGCCGCCGACGAAGGCCGCGCCGGTGTAGATGATGTCGACCGTGCCGAGGCCGAGCGCCTCGTTGATCTGGGTTCGTTGCCGAGCTGGGAGGCCGGGAACACCTGGATCTCGTACTTGCCGTCGGTGCGCTTCTTGATCTCCTCGGCCGCCCACAGGGCTTCCGTGTGGTAGGGCTCGCTGACCTCGTAGACGTGCGCCCACTTGAGCTTCGTCTGGGCGGCGGCCGGCAAGGCCGCAAGCGCAAGGCCGGCGGCGCCGACTGCGAGAATGCGCGTCAGGATACGTGAGAGCACGGGCATCGGGTTCCTCCGGTAGGACTGCGGCCGGCCTCGAAACGCCGGTCTTGAGATCGCCGGGCGCGCCGCCCGTCCGGCGGAACCGTAGAGTAATATATCACTCGACGCCAGATGCTCTCTGAGCCAGCATAGGCTCCGCCGATGGTCGGCCCGGGAGGTGCACGCGATGCCAAGATGCGCGTTGGTTCTTGTCGGAATTGGCGTCGCCCTCGCTCTGCCGGCTCAGGCGCAGCCGCGGCCGGATCCGGCGCCCCAGCCCTACGAAGGCCTCTGGGGCGCCGACGGCATCGCCGCCTGCCGCGACCAGGACGGCGTGAACCGCATGGAGATCACCGGCAAGCGCCTCTTCTGGTACGAGACGCGGTGCCGGGCGCTGAGCATCGAGGCGCAGGGCCCGCGGTCCTGGACCATGCGCCTGTCCTGCGAGGGCGAAGGGCAGCGCTTCCGCGCCCGGCCGCGGCTTTCGCTCGCCGCGCCGGACAGGCTGGTGATGGAGAAACGCGCCCGTCGGGCCGACGAAGCGGCAGGTCTACCTGCGCTGCCCCGGAACCGCATCGCCCGGCCGGCGGTGAACGCGCACAGCGGGAATCGTTCACCAAAAATTCATTGCGTCCTGTCCGATACTTAGGTCTCAATAACAGGATCGGTCCCCGGCGGGCCGGCGCCAGGGGAGACATGGCCGTCATCGTCACACCGGACGATCCGCGCGACCTGACCTATGACCGGCAGGTGGCGCGCCAGTTCGCGCGCCTGACCTCGGGCTGGTGGCGCGGCGCGACGGCGCGGCGGGCCTGGCTCCTGACGATCGCGCTCGCCACGCTCGTCATCGCCAACATCGGCGTCAACCTCGGCGTCAACCAGTGGAACCGCGTCTTCTTCGACGCGCTCGAGCGCCGCGACGGCGCGACGCTCGGGCTCGCGGTCGCGGCCTTCGCCGGGCTCGTCGTCGTGATTGCCGGCATCGGCGTGCTCATCGTCGTCACGCGCGAGACGCTGCAGGTGCGCTGGCGCGAATGGCTCGTGCACCGGCTCACCGGCATCTGGCTGACCCGCCAGCGCTACTACCGGCTCGGCCTTGCCCAGATCGAGCCGGCGAACCCCGAATACCGCATCGCCGACGAGAGCCGCCTCTCGACCGAGCCGGTGGTCGATTTCGCGATCGACCTCCTGAACGCGCTCCTCTCCTTCGTCGCCTTCATCGGCATCCTGTGGACCGTCGGCGGCGCGATCTCGTTCCAGGTTTTCGGGACCTGGATCACGATCCCGGCCTACATGACCGTCGCGGCGCTCCTCTACGGCGCGACGATGTCGGCGATCACCGTCTATGTCGGGCGCCCGCTCGTCCCCGGCGTCGCGGCCAAGAACGAGGCCGAGGCGCGCTTCCGCTTTGAACTGACGCGGCTGCGCGAGAACGCGGAATCGATCGCGCTGATCCGCGGCGAGCCGGACGAGCGCGGCATCCTCGGCCGCTCCTACGACAGGCTCGTCGGGCGCTGGCTCGCGGTGGTGCGCCTCCACGGCCGCCTGACCTGGATCACCAACGCGTCGGGCGCGCTGATCCCGGTCGTGCCGCTGCTGCTTGCGACGCCGAAATACCTCTCGGGCGAGCTGACGCTCGGCGCCGTGACGCAGCTCGCGGCGGCGTTCTTCCAGGTCCAGGTCGCCTTCGCCTGGCTCGTCGACCGCTACAAGTTCATCGCCATGTGGTACGCCTCGGCGCGCCGCGTCATGGCGCTCGTCGACGCCGCCGACGAGCTCGACCGCAGCCTCGACGAGGCCGGCGGCATCGTGCGGCTGGAGGTTGCGGAGCGCCGTCTTTCGCTCCAGCACCTGACCGTCGCCGACCGCGCCGGCCGCGTGCTGATCGACGACGCGAGCGCCGTGATCGAGCCCGGCGAGAAGGTGCTGATCCTCGGCGAGTCCGGCGCCGGCAAGTCGACGCTGATGCGGGCGATCGCCGGGCTGTGGCCGTGGGGATCAGGCCGCATCCTGGTGCCGCGCGACACCGCCATCGCCTTCGTGCCGCCGCGGCCCTACCTGCCGCTCGGGACGCTGCGGCAGGCGATCCTCTATCCGGCGCTCGAGCTCGAGGTCGGCGACGACGAGATCGGCGCGATTCTCGACGAGTGCGGGCTTGCGGCCTGGAGCGACCGGCTCGACCGCGTCGAGCGCTGGGACCAGATCCTGTCGAGCGGCGAGCGCCAGCGCCTCGCCTTCGCGCGGCTGTTCCTGCAGAAGCCGCAGATCGCGATCCTCGACGAGGCGACCTCGGCGCTCGACGAGGGCAGCCAGGCGGCGCTGATGCGGCTCGTCAAGAGCGAGCTCCCGGCGACGACCGTCGTCTCGGTCGGCCAGCGCCCCGAGGCCGAGGCTTTCCACGACCGCTGCCTGAGGCTCGTGCGCGCCCAGGGGCGGCGCCCGCCTCGTCGGCCACGCCGCCGCCGTGCCGCTGCGGGTCAGCGCCTGACGCAGAACGAGGAACGAGGACTGCGATGACGGAGGCCGCGAAGCTGCTGTTCTGGGATGATTCCTGGGACCTGCGCGAGAAGGAATGCCCCTGCGACGTCCACTTCATCGAGTGGCTCGACCGCGAGAAGATCACCGGCAGCACCATCTACCATTTCGGCACCGGCAACCATCATCACGTCGGCATCGAGTGCGCGCGCGAAAGTCGCCGCAACTCGGTCCTCGGGATCACCGCCGCGCCGCAGGAATACCAGAAATACATCGAGCTCGCGATCGCGCGGCCCGAGGTGCTGCGCACCTACAACGCCGTGTTCGGCGACATCTACCTCGTGAACCCGAAGCTGCTGCCGGTCTTCGACGTCGTCACGCTGTTCCACCTCTGCGAGTTCCGCGGCGAGCGAACCGACGCCTATGGCGGCGCGACGGACCTCGATGTCGCAAACCTCCTCACCGACAAGACGCGGCCCGGCGGCCACATCCTGTTCTTCACCTCGAGCTTCGCCTTTGCCTGGGACGGCCCGATGAGCGCGAAGAAGGTCATCGCGATCTGGGAGAAAGAGCGCCCGGTCGAGCGCGTCGGCGAGTACAAGTCGCTCCTGGTGTATCGGAAGAAGGGGTAGCGTCCGTTCGCCCCGCGTCATGCCCGGCCTTGGGCCGGGCATCCCCGACGTCCTCCACGCCGGCGCGAAGCAAAGCCGTGGATGGCCGGCCCGAGGCCGGCCTGAGAATCCCGCCACTTCGGCGATGACATAACCGGCTGCTATCGCGCTTGGCGTTCTTGGCGCGAGGGCCAGGTATTATCCGCTGGCGGCTCTTTCCCATTCAGAAACCTGATGCGGTCAGCGCATCCCGGCATCGGGCCAGCGTATCGCGATCGCCGTTAGCACATGCCCATCTGCGATCGACCAGCGCCCGTCGATGCGGGGGCCACCGGGCAGCGGGACGCGGGTGCCCTCGAGCGTTGCCGTAAAATGATCCGACGCCGCATGAAACTCTATCGAAACGTCCTGAAAGTCGAGCCATTCTAAAGTCAAAGGATAGCAGGCCTTAAACACCGACTCTTTAGCGCAAAACAGAAGCTTTGCGCAATCCACCGCGGCGTCTTCCGTCACGACGCGGCGGCAAAGAGCGGCGCTTTCATGGGGGCGGGCGACGATTGGGATAAGCTCGGGGTCGAGCGCCGTGGCCGGTTCCAGGTCGAGCCCGAGTCCAAGATAGCTTGCATCGGATGCCGCGGCGGCGGCACACAAAGCACGGCTGTGCGAGATCGCGCCGACAAAGCCGTCTGGCCAGAGCGGCCGGCGATCGGCGGCTTGGACAATGGGCTGATCCGGCACTCCAAGTTGGCGCAGTGCGGCACGTGCATAGCTGCGCCCGGCCCGGAACTCGATCTGCCGCACATGGACGGCCGTCGTCAGAGCCCGTTCTTCGATGGCGAAGAGCGGGCCTTGCGCGCTGGCGATAGGGCCCCCGGCAACGGCGACGTCTGTGGGCAAGAGCGCGCGCAACGCCTCGGCGAGGACGATCTCTTTGCTCATGCCTGGACCGGCGGCGGCGTGGGCATCAGCGCTCATGCCCAGACGGCGCGAGGCAGCGCAGATATGTCATAGCGGCTACTCACCCAGGTCCGCCTCACCAATCGCGCCAGTCTCTGTTGCGTTCACTCCGGACCTGTGCCATGGTCTCCGTCGAGCGCGCGAGGGGTCGACATCATAGCCTACGCATCCTAAGTTATGGTGCCCGCCGCCACCGAAAACGGATCTGTGAGATCTAAACCGGGATGTTGGGTCTCGAGCTCAAGGGCAAGAACATTGGCGGCCAATTCATGGACACCGCTCAATGCAAAGCTTTCACGTGCGCAATCTTCGCCGCGATCGCGACGAATTCGGAGGTGACCACCCACTGCGACCTCTTCATGATGGACCTAAGATCAGGCTCAGCCGAGGGCGAAGCCAACGAGGCCCGGCGAAGGGCAAGATAAGTGCAGAGGAGCACGCGCACGAAACGCGTCAATCCCGACCGCCCCTTATGACCTTCAAGCAGCGTGAGCAAGTGTCGTGACGCCAGAGGAGCGGCTGGACCGGCACCGGACCATCGCGGCGGCGCTGGAAGCGATCGGCGACGAGGACCTGGCCGAGTGGCTCGGGGCGTCCGAGCCGTTGCGCCGCGACGGTTTCGCACGATTGACGCTGCCCGGCGGCGGCAGCCCTGCATTCGTCAAGCTGCTGCCTGTAACCGATCTCGAACTCGAGCCGCACAACTGGCTTTCCACGGCGAACTGCTTCGGCCTGCCGCCCTGTTACGGCTACCGTATCGGGGCGGCGGGCTTCGGCGTACGGCGCGAACTGGGGGCCCATGAGATCGCCAACCGGTGGGTCGTGGCGGGCGAGCGCGTCCAGTTCCCGCTGATGCACGGCCATCGCTTGCTGCCCATCGCGCGACCGGTGTTGCCCACGCCTGTGTGGCCGAACCCCTGGGGCTACGATCCGGCCGTGGCGGCACGGCATGCGGCGATCGAGCGGTCCTCCCACTGCGTTGCGGTGTTTCTGGAGGCGTTCCCGGGCAACCTGCTGCAGTGGTTTCGCGACCGCCCTGCCGGCATTCCGGGGTCGGAGGACGATGTGCTTCGCCTGGAACCTCAACTGCTGGAGTTGACGGTGTTCATCAAAGAGCGCGGGCTTCTGCATATGGATGCCCATTTCGAAAACATCGCCACCGACGGCGAGGAGATCTATTTCGTCGATTTCGGGCTGGCGCTTTCTGATACGTTCGAACTCGCCGAGCGCGAAACCACGTTCATCGAAAAGGCCGTCTGCCAGTACGCGCGCTCGTCCTGATAGAGCGCCTCGTACTGCCGAAAGGCGATCGCCCACTGCCGATAGGTGCTTCCCACGGGTGGAAGCGTCCTCGCGTGATAAAGCGCCTCGAGGTCCTCGGCGATCACCCGCCAGCCGATCGCATCGACCACGAGGTGACGGCAGGCCACGAAGACCCTGGCGCTTCCGTCGGCGAGACCGTCTAGGTAACCGATCCGGTAGACCGGACCGTGCTCGAAGTCGAAGTCCGCTTGCCAGGCGGTGAGCCGGGCTTCCATGTCGTCGGCGTCGGCGAGGGAGCACACCACCAGATCCGCAGGCTCGAAATCGTCCGCTTCGTGTTGGACGACCTCGCCCGCGGGATTGCGGCCGAAGCGGGCGCGGAAGGCACCATGGCGGACGCCCCAGCTCCCGCACACAGAGCCGCAGCCGGTCCACGTCCAGTGGCGGCGTCGCGATCAGAAACGACTGGTTCCAGTGGTGCGGGCGGGCGAAGTCGCTGCGAAAGAACCACTCCTGTATGGGAAGCAGCGGCGCGTCACCGGGAACGTCGGCGAGCGGCTGCGGTTGCTGGGCGAGCTGGCCGTCGAGGAACGCACAGATGCCTTCGATCGTCGGGCGGTTGAGCAGCTCGTTGACCGGGAGGTCGACCCCGAGGCCTTGACGGAGCCGGCCCAGCACCTGAAGCGCGATGATGCTGTCGCCGCCGAGGCGGAAGAAATCGTCCGTGACGCCGATGGAAGCGCTCTCCTGCCCGAGCATCTCGGCCCAGAGCTCCGCCACTGTGCGCTCGAGCTCCGTGCGCGGCGGTCGATACGCACCGACCCGGCCCGTCTGCGCTCGGGGCAGCGCGGCCCGGTCCACCTTGCCATTGGTCGTCAACGGCATTTCATCGAGGAAGACATACGCGGACGGCAGCATGTACTCTGGAAGCAGCTCCTGCAGATACTCCGACAGCGCCTCTTCCGAGCAGCCGAACTCGCCGGCGACCACGTAGGCGACCACAGTGGTCCGGGCCTCGTGTTCCGAGCGCGCGGTGCCGGCGACGACGACGGCCCGGTCGACGTCCCCGTAGCTCTCGATCGCCTGCTCGACCTCCCCGAGCTCGACGCGGAATCCGCGTATCTTGATTTGGTCGTCATTGCGTCCCAGGTACTCCAGCTCGCCGCCGGGGAGCCGACGCACCAGATCTCCGGAGCGATAGAGCCGCAGGCCACGGTCCGGCCGAGACCAATCGGCTTTCTCTTCGGTCGGAAAAGGGTCGGCGAGAAAACGCTCGGCCGTCAGGTCCGGCTGCCCGAGATAGCCCCGCGCCAGGCCGACGCCGCCGATGAACAGTTCGCCGACCTCCCCGACCTCGACCGGCCGCATGTCGGCATCGAGAACATGGACCTCGTAGTTGGCGTAGAGCGTGCCGATATTCGGCATGCGGCCCTCTGGCAGCGGGTGAACGACAGCGGCGCAGGTCCCGACCGTCGCCTCGGTGGTCCGTATTCGTCATAGACGGTGATCGTCTGGTCGGAACGGGTCCGGATCCGTTCCAGAACCGCAAGGCTCAGCTTCTCGCCACCGAGCACCACCGTGCGGACGCCCGTCTCGTGCAACGCGCCAGCGACCAGGCCGAAATAGCTCGGCGTCAGCTTGATCATCGTGACACCCTGCTCGACGAGAAAGCGCCGATACGCGTCCACATCGCGCGTGTCGCGGTGTAGACGGCGACGCATCCGCCGAGCGCCAGACACGCCAACGTCGTCGTGACCGTCAGATCGAAGCTGAGATTGGTCGAATAGCCGCATATGTCGCTGGCAGACAGGCTCAGGCGGTCGCCCGCGTTGCGGATGTAGTTGACGACAGATTGATGCTCGACCATCACCCCCTTAGGTCGGCCGGTCGTGCCGGAGGTGTAGATGACGTAAGCGAGGTTGTCGGGCCGTATAGGCGCGACAGCATCCAGATCGGTGCGCGCCGTGCGTGCGCTCGCGACTTGCCCGATGGGAAGGACGTCGACCTTGAGCCGGGCGGCGTCGACCAATTCCGACAGACGCGCGTGATACCGATCGTCGGTCAGCACAACCGCCGACTGGCTCTCCCGCAGGATGAGCTCGAACCGACGGTCCGGGATGTCAGGCGCGAGCGGCACATACGCACCGCCGGCCTTTAGCACGGCCAGCATACGATTAGCACATACTCGCTGCGATCGAGCACCAGGGCGACCCGTGTCGGGACGCGCAGGCGCCGCGCAGCACCGATGCCAGCGCGTTGGCGCGGTAGCACGAGCAGCAGAGCGCATTTTGATCCGGGCATTCTCGCTGCTTGATCCTGCGACGCCGCCGGCCTGAGCCGGGCGTGCCAGTTTGGTAGTCGCCGCCCAAGGCGGGCCACGCTCGCCGTCCTTAATGTGAGCATCTCAGCCCGTATCCGCAGCACAACCTTCATCTCTACACGCCGCGGGTCGCGCCCTTCCTTCGGCCAAACAGCACCGGTCCTCGGCGCGACGCCGCAAGTGCCTGTGCCAGCGCACTCCTTCTCTCCGTTGCGGTCGCGAGCGATGCAGCCGCCTCAGCCGGAGCGAAGGCGCCTCCCACCAGAAAGGCCGCGATCCCCGCGGTCGAAAACCGATGGAGGAGAAAATGCGCGTGCTGCCCCTACACGAGCTGATGCACCTGACCCGGATCGAACTCTGCAATCGCGCCGCCCGAATCACCAACGCCTGGCCTGATTCCCCGGACGTCCTCGCGAGGCGCAACAGAATGCGCTAATTAATTTGCGCCTGATCGGCGCCTACTCGGCCGCCGCGAGCCCACGCCGTGAAAGCGCGGTCTTACTCTCAATCACAATCGGAACGCCGATTGAATTGGCGACCGGCGTATAGAGGTCGACATCCTCTTCGGGAGTTTCGATCGTCACGACGAGCGAATAGCGGGCCGACTTGCTCCAACCTTCGAGGTGCGGACGCTTATTCCACCATCCCAAACTGCCAACCAGGGTCCCCGAGCGCGGGGGCCTCGTAGTCTGCTTCGCGCGCGAACTTGTTAACGCGTTGCTCGATGCGGTTTCGCTTTCCAGCGGTTTGCGAACGGCGAAGCGGAGGCCATGCGACTGGTACCCGTATTTCGGCGTCCAGCCGCGTGCGCCGGGACTAGGCTCGACGAAGTACGAGAGAGTTACGCGCATCGCGAACTCGGTATTTTGAAGGGCGGTGAGCGCCTCGCGGGGCCAAGGCAGCGGATGGGGCTGCATATCGCGGGTCTTCACGACCCCTTTCACCTTGTGGAAGGGATGGATCTCGCTCTCCGCGATGAGCGTCAGCGAGTTATCGAGGCTTGAAAGAAGCTTGCGCAAATTCGGAACACCATAACCGAAGCAGCGCACGAGGCTCCGATAGTCCACGGCACCTGCGGCGTCAGTGAAACGCCCAAGCATCGCAGGGGTCCAGGAGGCGGAGTGAATTATCAGAGCCCGAACTGTCTCGGGAGACAGCGCGGGATACTTCGCCCACACCATCGCCGCAAAACGCGCCGCGAGCGCAGTCGCTGCGCTCGTGTCGCCGAACGTCGTCAGCGGCCGGTTCATAACAAATTGTGGGCGGTGCTGAGGAGCTGAAGGCCGTCGTCGATGTAGTCAGGATCGGCGACGACGGCGTTCGCCGCCATATTGCCCGCCTCCATGACAATATCGGGCTTGATCGGCCATTTGCCCCAGGTGAGTGAGGTGCAGCTGCAGGGCGAACAGGTCCCCGCGCTCGGCCAACGCCTGCCATCCCGGATAGCGTGCGGCATCGATCACGTCTTTTTCCGTGTACCCGCTACTCCGTCAGCGCATTCCAGCCTGCGCCGGGTCATGCACGGTGTCTGTCATATTGGAATTCGGGATAATGACGCCGTTGCGTCCGGTCCGTATTGCCGGCGGAGAGGATGATCAGCCGGCGCTCGCGGTCCTCATCGTCGGCGCCCGCTGCCAACGCATCGACCGCCGCCGACCACGACGATGGACGCCCGCGGTCACGGCCGTCAGGCGCGGTGACTGCCATGCAGAAAACGCGTTTCCGATCCGCTGGTCATCTTCCACGCGATAGGCGCTCTCTTGAGTAACCGCGCCGTACAGCTCCGGATCGTTCGGGTCCGGGGCATGTACGATCTTTACGGATTCTAAGGCGATGGGTGCACTGCACTGGTCCCGCAGACGCTAATGCCTCTGTGAGGTCCCCGAAGCTCGCGAGGCCGGCCATGGGCGTGCCATGTCCCTGACGGTCGTCGACGCCCCAAGCTGGCTTATACGTGTGAAGGTCGTTGGGATCGGCGAGCGGAGCCAGGAGCGCGTGCCCGTTGTTCAGGCCCGTATCAAGAAGACAGACGTAGGGTGCGCCGGCCGCGGGCGGTGCAAGGCGCGCGGCAAGGTCGTCCACCCAATCTTGCTGGTCCAGCGCCGTCATGTCCGCGAAAAATGCAGCGGTGGTCTTCGGTAAGCGGAGCTCGGCGATCATGCCGAGAATCTCGATCGATCGTGAGAGATCCGTAGCGGTGCCACGGACCAAGACGACCGTGCGTTCCACAAAGGCGACCGTTTGGTCGCGAACCGCGAGGTTAAAGCGCTGCGCGTATTCCTTAAGCCGCGCGAGGTGGTCGACGCCGCTCCCGTGGCGCAACCACACTTCCCACGTAATGACCGCGTCGGTGCGCGGGAACGGAAGCGTCTCCTCCGTCCAGAGCGCCTCGAGCGCGGCGAGCTGGACGTCCCCGATACTCTCGACAAGGTCCTGGTGTTTGGGACGGCCCTCCGTGCCCTTGCGCGTGACTTGGCGGTCTCGGTAATCGCGGACGCGCTTCAGAAAAGCTCGAGCTTGGCGTCTGGAACAAAGACGGTCGCCTGGGTACGGTTATCGGGCAAGGCTTTGACAGCGCAGAGCTCGACACCGCTGCGGAGAAGGTCGAGGCTTTCGAACTTTAATGGGAAATTCGGTTCGCTGAAAAAGGTGAGATAAATCCCGAGGCCGTCGTCAATGCCCTGGGCCTTCTGCTCCTCCACACGGCTCCGCGCTTCGGGCGATAAACTCTCTATTTTGCTCAACAGGTTTCGGGCGTGTTCCGCCCGGCCGCGCTGCGGCAGTAATGATGCGCTCGCGCGGACCCGAACTCGGGCTCGTGAAAGGTTGTGGTTCTGCAGTCGTTGGGACGATCAGATGAGGATGTTGAGCCATATTGCTCCGTCAATCCCCGCTACGCGTGATCCTTGCGCGTCACAGCGGCCTTCCGGTCTTCGATGGCGTGAAGAAGCTCGTCGTGGGTAACGAGGGTGCGGTCATGAATGATGGCATCCTTTATCGCATCCTCGCAGCTTCGGCTGATATCAGCGTAGCTCAGTCCCAGCGCCAGACTTGCGATCTTGGACCACTGGATTTTGGGGCCTTTGAATGTGCCGAGCTTTGCCTTGAGAACTCTCTAATGAATTCCCGCGACTTATCCGGAAGCTCGTACTCGATGACATCGTCGAAGCGGCGAAAAAGAGCGTGGTCAAGAATACCAACATGATTTGTTGCCGCAATCACTAGGCTGTCGGAGTGATCTTGTTCGACCATTTGCAGGAAGCTGTTCACGACCCGCCGAATTTCTCCGACATCGTTGGTGAGGCCGCGGGCCGATCCGATGCTATCGAATTCATCGAACAGATAGACGCCCCGGGTCTGAGTGAGCGTCTCGAAAACCAAGCGCAGCTTCGCAGCAGTCTCACCCATGAATTTCGTGATTAGGCCGTCCAGACGCACCACGAAAAGCGGCAAGCCGAGTTCTCCGGCAAGCGCGGAAGCCGTGAGCGTCTTTCCCGTTCCGGGTTTCCCAGAAAGAAGCAGTTTGCGGCGTGGGGCCAGACCACTCGAGCGGATCACCTGAATGGCCTTATGCTCGCGGATGACGCGGTCGAGCTTCCTTTTCGTGCCGGGACTCAGCACCAGATCCACGAGCCGAACATTTGGATACGATACGGTTAGAAGTTCGGCGAGTTCTCCGCGGGGCCGTGCCAGCGGGATCGACGACGCGTCGCTACGCGGCTGCGACCCTTCGCCTTGTCGACCAGGACTTTGATATCTTCCGCCAGCTTGCCGTGACCGAGCCTCGCCTCGTGCGCTGCGATCTGCATGGCGATGCTGAAAAAATGCGCCTCGTCTCCCTCGGCGAGAGAAGAGATTAATGCCTTGACTTGGTCGGCGCTTGGCATGGCCCCTTGTGCAATCGCTAGCTTGTATACCGGAGATTTGCAGCACCCTGCTGCGAATTCCCACTCTATCCCACGCGAAGTTGCGGGTCCGTCACCGCGACGACACACGCTCTAGCCGGGGAATGGTGGTGCCGGCGGTCGGGGTCGAACCGACACTCTCTTGCGAGAACTGGATTTTGAGTCCAGCGCGTCTGCCAATTCCGCCACACCGGCCTGCCGCTCCGTTATAGCCAGCCGGTCGTGCCCGGCAAACCGAAAAACCGAAGCGTCATAAAGCGTTGGTTTTGCGCTGCTTTCGCTCGCGCGCGATCGTACCCTTCCGCACGCTGATAGCCGGTGCGTCGGGCATGGTCGTGATGTCGGCGGCGTAGAATTTCTCGATCATTGCGACGCTGGTGCGGTGTAATACCAACGGCCTTCATTTCTGACCCACGTGCGCCCAGCCGCGGTGGCCGATTGAGGTGATGGTGGTGGGCTCGGCCAGGAGGCTACGCCAAGCGTCGCAGGCCGCTTCGATGATCGCTTCGTAGGTTTCGAACACGCGGTTCGAGAGCCAGTTCTGGCGCAGGTACTGCCAGATGTTCTCGACCGGATTGAGCTCGGGGGCGCGCGAGGGCAGGAAGACGAGGGTGATGTTCTTCGGCACGACCAAGCGACCGGTCGTATGCCAGCCGGCCCGATCGAGGAGGAGCACGGCGTGGGCGCCGCGCCGGACACGGCTCGAGACCTCGACGAGGTGGAGTTGCATCGCCTCGCTGTCGGCGTAGGGCATGGCGAGCGCCGCGCCAGT
>CAVXSV010000011.1:0-182193 GCA_963764445.1 uncultured Alphaproteobacteria bacterium | reverse complement strand
AATCCTCCTTCATGGTTTGCGAGGGAGAGAAACCGGCGGACCGAATTTTGTTCCGTGTCCAGTGCTGATGCCGGCGAACGGCCAAAAACCCAAAAACCCAAAAACCCAAAGCGAGGCAGGCGTGATGCGCCAAAGCTCTAGCCGCCTTGAGCGACGCCTGCAGCGGACATCATCGTCCCGGCTGACGGGATCGCGGGGTCGTTTTAGAAAATGATGAATTCTTCGCGCAGGAGGCGGTCCCGCCGATGTCCGATTTGAGTTCGCTGTGCCCAGCGAGGCAGAGCGTCCTGACCGCTCCTAAATAAGCAATAAGGTCTTGCGCGTATTCCGCAAAAGTGGAAACCGGCTTTGCAACCGGAATACGCGCAAGTTTAAGAGCATTTTTACGGCTAACCGGAGTCCACTTAGCCGAGAAAATGCTCTAATACCCCATCCACCGGGGCGGTTCGTTTAATTTGTCAGGCCACGACTGCGCTTTGGCATACCAGTCGTCGACTTCCTTTTTTGCGACTTCGTTCCGATACCCGTAGCGCGCTTGCAGCTTCTTTTCGAGTGCCTCACGGTGGCCATCGATCTCCCAGAGGTCGTCGAAAGTAAACTTGCCCCACTGGTCTCTCACCTTGTACTTAACCTGATCCCAATTCTCTTCAATCTTATTCCAGTCCATTGCTAACCCTCCTTCATCGTTTCGAGTGATGGAGACTAACCAGTGGATGATCGACCTTTGTTCCGATTTTGCCAGATGTCTAAAGGTCGCACCCGGGTCGCACCCCGGTGGCGACGCAAGTTCCCGCGGCTTCATCTGCGGAGAGGCGATTGCTGTCGCTAAATCAGGAGATTGTATGGTGCAGAAAGCTGGAAACGAAAAATACAAAACCTCCTTTCCGGATCCCGACGCAACCGAGTTTACGCACGACCTTGAGGAATACAGCGTCCCTGATTTTCCTGAACGGTTGAGCATTCCCATGCAGGTTGACCTGGGGTTGCTGGCGCGGATTGGCGCTGCCAAAAGCGTCGAAGGCCCGGTTGGCAACCTCTCGGTCTGGTCGCGATGGTACGCCTCACAGGTCGAGGAATTGCGTGCCCGGTGGACGGAGCTATTCGACTTCTACAAGATCACCGCGCGCTCGCCAGAGGATGCTTGGATGCAACTTGCGACCGCCCTGGCGCGAGACTTTGTTCCGGGCCTGCTGGTTGAGAACGTTCGTCCGACCCAGGATCTTCTCATAGAACAGGCACGGCTTTTCACCCTGATCACAGAAGTGTCAGAAGCCGTGCTCGCGCGCCGCGCTGAAGCGAAAGCGCAGGACGTATCGGAACGAATGGTCCTTGAACATGACTTTTTCAACGAGCATCCGTGGAATGCCGAGCTATTTGGAAAGAAGCCAGACAGCGTCGATACGTTTACAGCGAGGTTCTCGCGGGAAAAGGAGCGCTTCGCCCGGCTGCTGATCGAGCAATATTGGTCAAAGGCCGCTATTATGTCCTTCTTTGCCGACTCCGGTCTTGAAGTACCCGAATTCGTTGCGGACCTGCCGGCGTGATGTGACCATGCCCACTATGTGGACCTTGGCCGCGATACGGCCGTTACCTTTATCGATGCCGTTCCTCCGGACGTCATCCAGAGTCAAACGGTTCAGCGCCGCCCGTTGCCCGGAAGGGAATCTTCCGAGGTTCACGAAGGCTGCACACACGCCGGGAACGGGTTAGACAAAACGCGTGCCGATGCGTTGGTGCCGCAGCCTGAAACCGGCAAAATAGGCTGCGTCCATCATCTCCGTCGCGGCCGGTTGTCACCCGGCGCGTGCCGCTGACTGAGAGTATACGACGGTTTTATAGGATGATCCATGTTCTTCGAGGGCGGGCCTGTAAGAGATTTCCGCGCTCGACACCGTCATCAGCCGGATGCGCCAATCACTTGGCCACGTCTCATCATGCTCTGGTCTAGCGTGATGCCGCGGTGGCGGTCAGGTCCGGCAGGCTCTCGAGCAAAGCTCGCAGCGTCCTCAACGTCGATTGATCGGCGAGACCATCGACGCATTCGGGCCGGAAGTGCCGCTGAAAAGCCGTCACCACTTCCACGGTTGCGGTATCGAATATTCCGCTGGCCTTGATGCCGTAACCGTATTGCGCCAGCGATTCCTGCAGCGCGCGGACATGGTCGCCCTCGCTGCCCATCTTCAATATGTCGCCGCGCACGATCGGTGCCGGCTGCATCCAGTGGCCGACGCCGGAATTCGCCAGCGATCGCCACGGAAATTTTTCGCCGGGGTCTTTCTTGCGTGCGGGTGAAACGTCTGAGTGGCCGACAACGCGATAAGCCGAAATCTCGCGGCGCAGAATGATGCCGCGGCACAGCGCAATGACGGCGGCGATCTGCCGCAGCGGAAAATCCGGATAGCCCCAGTCGTGACCAGGGTTGACGATCTCGATCCCGATCGAACAGGAGTTGATGTCCTCCTCGCCGGCCCACGAGGCGACGCCGGCGTGCCAGGCGCGTTTGGCCTCCTGAACGCATTGCACGACGCGGCCGTCTTCGAGCACGACATAATGCGCGGACACATCGGTCCCGGCGGTGCACAGCCGTGCCAGCGCGCCCTCGACGTCGGGCATTCCGGTATAGTGCAGCACGATCATGTCCGGCTTCCGCCCTTTGGCGCGGTCGCCAAAGTTCACGGAGGGCACGGTGTCGGAGACGACGGAGGAATCCGGAACGAAAGTCTGCATGTCAGCGATGGCCCTGGAAATGGGGAGGGCGCGTCGACGCTTCGAATCGGAAATCAGCAGACGCGAACGAACCTGGCGGCATTCAACAACTCAAAACAGGCAGGAGAACGGCACGCGATCTGATTGGCGCGCGCACTCTGCGTTATCAACTCATTACGGATCACTATGCGGGTGCGTGCCCTGGAAGCAACTGAGGTGTGACAACCGTTTTCGCCTATTTTGCCGACCTTGGACGCGCCGCACTACCTCGCAGTTGTATTCTGATCGTGACAGCTCAATTCCGGCCAAAACCATCAACTCTTTCTTAACGCTAAACGCCGTTACTAAGTGGTGAAGAGCCGAACCGGTTTTGGGGCGGCCGAGGTCCCACTTGCGCTCGAAATCCCATGGCAGCCCCTCAAATTCCATGCGGAAGCCTGGGTCTGCCAGTTCATCTCCTGGTGGGGAGGGGTTTTGGGGTCGATCCGCGCGGCATCGCAGGCGCGACCCTGCTTCGGGACCGGAAGGGCCGGTTGATTTTCGGACGTTTGGGGCGGAATGGGCGCGCGCGTGTCGAGAGCGAGGCATCTGCTGACGGAGGCCGGACCATGACGGCTGCGCCGGTTCGTCATGTTCCCGTGCTTGGCAGTGAGGCGGTCGCCATGCTCGCGCCGCGCGAAGGCGGTCTCTATATCGACGCGACCTTCGGGGCCGGAGGCTATTCCCGCGCCATTCTCGCCGCCGCAGATACCCGCGTGATCGGGATCGACCGCGACCGCACCGCCATTGCCGGAGGTTTTGGTCTGGTCGAGGAGTCCGGCGGACGCCTGACGCTGGTCGAGGACCGGTTCTCAAATCTCGCCGAGGTCTGCGCGGCCCAGGGCGCCGATGCCGTCGACGGTATCGTCATGGATGTCGGGGTGTCCTCGATGCAGCTCGACGAGGCCGATCGCGGTTTCTCGTTTCGGCTCGATGGTCCGCTCGACATGCGGATGGGCCAGCATGGCCCGACTGCCGCCGATGTGGTGGCGTGCGCGTCCGAGACCGATCTTGCCAACATCATTTATATTTTCGGCGAGGAGCGTCGCTCGCGTGCCGTTGCCCGCGCCATCGTCGCGGCACGGCAGGACTCGCCGATCGCAACGACGCGAGCGCTGGCCGATATCGTGTCGCGGGTGGTGCGCGCAAAACCACACGAGATTCATCCGGCAACGCGGACGTTCCAGGCCTTGCGGATCTTCGTCAACGAGGAGCTCGACGAACTGATCGCGGCGCTGAGCGCGGCAGAACACGTGCTCAAGCCCGGCGGCCGGCTTGCGGTCGTGTCCTTTCATTCGCTGGAAGACCGTATCGTCAAGAATTTTCTCGCTGTTCGCGGCAAGACCGGCGGCGGTTCACGGCACCGGCCGGAAGTCGAACGGTCCGCGCCGAGTTTTGCTATTCTCACCAAGCGTCCGGTGACGGCGGGTGACGATGAAGTGCGCACCAATCCGCGTGCGCGCTCAGCCAAGCTCCGCGCAGCCGAACGCACCGCCGCGCCCGCCTTCGATGCTGCCACGCATCCGGACTGGCCCTCGCTCGCAAACGTCATGCGGGGAGGCTGACCGATGCGGCTCATCCACATCCTCGTCATCTGCGCGCTGGTCTACGCGGCTTCGTATGTCTACCGCATCAAGATGGACTCGACCGCGCGCACCGAACGCGTGTCGCGGCTCCATGCGCAGGTGCGCGAGCAGCGCGAGGCGATCGCGGCCCTGCATGCGGAATGGGCCAGGCTGGATGCGCCCCGGCGCTTGCAGCTTCTGGCCGAACGGCATCTGAAATTGAAGCCGATCGACGCCACGCAATTCGACGCTTTGAAGAATTTGCCGGAGCGGCCGCCGAGCCTGGTGCCGCCCGGCACCTCCGATCCGATCGGCGCCATGATCGAAATCGTCGATCCCGATGTCATCACCGGCTCGCTGCCGTCGCCGGAGGGTCCGCGATGACAGGCCAGGATATAATCGGTCCTCTGAGCAACAAGCCGCCCGAGCCGTGGCGCCAGCGCATGATCCGCAGCCTGCTCTACGGGCGCAACGTCGATCGCGCCGCCAAGGCGCGGGTACGCGTCGGCCTCGTCATCATTTTATTCGGTCTGATCTATGCGGTGATCGCGGCGCGCCTCATTATGTTTGCCACATTCCCGGACGGCCGGGGAGGACACCGCACCGCATCTCAGGACGCGATTGCCACTGCGCGCCCCGATATCATCGACCGTAATGGCGATATTCTCGCCACCGACGTCAAGGCGCCGAGCCTGTTCGGCGAGCCGCGCCGCATCATCGACAAGGACGAGGCGGTGGAACTGCTGACGGCGACGCTGCCCGATCTCGAGACCGCCGAGGTTCGTCAACGTCTCGCGACCCGCAAGGGCTTCGTCTGGTTGAAGCGCGAGATTACGCCACGGCAGCAGAAGGAAATCCACAACCTCGGCGTCCCCGGCATCGGCTTCCTGCGCGAGAACAAGCGTGTCTATCCGAGTGGCGCTGAAGTCGCGCACCTGATCGGCCTGGTCAACATCGACAACCAGGGCATCGCCGGCATGGAGAAGTGGCTCGACAGCAACGGCCTCGCCGACCTGCATCGCGCAGGCTTTGCCACCGATCGCTTGCAGAAGCCCATCGAACTATCGGTCGATCTTCGCGTCGAGCACGCGCTGCGCGACGAGCTTATGAAGGCCAAGGAACATTACCACGCCAAGGCGGCCTCGGGTCTCGTCTCCAACGTAAAGACTGGCGAGATCGTCGCGATGGTTTCTCTGCCGGACTTCGATCCGAACAATCCGAAGGAAGCGCATGATCCGGATCGTATCAACCGTTTGACCACGGGCGTGTACGAAATGGGATCGACCTTCAAGGCTTTCACGCTGGCGATGGCGCTCGATTCCGGAAAATACGATCTGAATTCGATGTGGGATGCGCGCGCGCCGCTGCATTTCGGCCGCTTCACGATCCACGACGACCATCGGCTCGGCCGCTTCATCAACATGAAAGAGGTGTTCACCTATTCATCCAATATCGGCGCGGCACGGATCGCGCTTGCGCAAGGCGTCGAGGCGCACAAGGCGTTCCTGCGCAAGATGGGCCAGATGGATCGCCTGCGCACCGAACTGCCGGAAAGTGCCTCACCGATCCTGCCGCGCAAGTGGGGTGAGTTAAACACTGTCACCATCGCCTTCGGGCACGGCATCGCGGTGGCGCCGTTGCAGGCGGTGATGGGCATCGACGCGCTGGTCAATGGTGGTTACCTCATTCCGCCGACCTTCCTGAAGCGATCGGAAGAGGACGCGATGAAGGTCGCCAAGCGGGTCATCAAAAAGGAAACCAGCGACAAGATGCGCTTCCTGTTGCGGCTCAACGCCGAGATCGGCACCGCGAAGAAGGCGGACGTCAAGGGCTACTATGTCGGCGGCAAGACCGGCACGGCCGAGAAGGTGATCAACGGCCGCTACGCCAAGAAGCGCGTGCTCAACGCCTTCACCGCGATCCTGCCGGCGGACAATCCCCAGTACCAGCTTCTGGTCATGCTTGACGAGCCGCAGCCCCTCAAGGAAACCTTCGGCTTCATTACATCCGGCTGGAACGCGGTGCCGACCGGCGGCAAGGTCATCGCACGCATTGCGCCGCTTCTCGGCGTGCAGCCGCGGTTCGATTTGCCGCCGTCCGACCGCCTCATTCTTGCGGCATCGAGAGCGACGCAGTAGACGCAGGTTCGGCCACGCGGCCGGGACCGGAGACCATGAAACTTCGCAAGCTTTTCGGCGACGATACCAAAATGGACCTGCGGACCGGCGAACTCGCGGTCACGGGCCTCGCCGTGGACAGCCGCGCGGTGAGCCCGGGCAATCTTTTCTTCGCGCTTGCCGGCGCAAAGACCGATGGCGCGCGGTACATTTACGCGGCGGTCATGTCCGGCGCAGTCGCGGTTGTGGGAGAACACGCGCCGGCGGGTGACCGCGTTCCGTTCATCGTGACCTCGAATCCGCGCCGCGCGCTGGCGCTGGCGGCGGCGAAATTCTATCCGCGGCAGCCCGCGATCATCGCCGCCGTCACCGGCACCAGCGGCAAGACTTCGGTCGCAGCCTTCACCCGGCAGATATGGCAGCGGCTCGGGCATCCATCCGCCAGCATCGGCACCATCGGCGTGGTCGCGCCGTCGCGCACGGTATATGGCTCGGTGACGACGCCCGATCCGATCGCGTTGCATAGCGAACTCGATCAGCTTGTGGGCGAAGGCGTAACGCATCTCGCGCTGGAAGCATCCTCGCACGGACTCGATCAATATCGAACTCGACGGCGTGCGTGTGCGCGCCGCCGGCTTCACCAACCTGTCGCGCGACCACATGGATTATCATCCGACCGTCGCGCACTATCTCGATACAAAACTGCGGCTGTTCCGCGAACTGGTCGAGCCGGATGGCGTCGCGGTGATTTCCGCCGATCATGACTGTTCTGGCACAGTGATAGAAGCGGCGACCGCGCGCAACCTGCCAGTGATGCGTGTCGGCCGCCGCGGCGATGGTGCGCGTATCGGCATTCGTCTGGTCGAGACGGTCATCGACGGTTTTGCGCAACGGCTCACTCTCGAACACGCCGGGCGCCAGCGCGTGTTACGTCTGCCGCTGGTCGGTGAATTCCAGATCGAGAATGCGCTGGTGTCGGCGGGGCTCGTCATCGGCACCGGCAGCGACGCGGATGAGACGTTAGCGGCGCTTGAGCATCTCGAGGGCGCCAAAGGACGCCTCGAACTGGTCGGCGAACGCAACGGCGCGCCGGTCTTCGTTGATTACGCTCACAAGCCGGACGCGCTGGCGAAGGCGCTGCAGGCGCTGCGACCCTATGCGAAGCGCAAGCTCGTGGTGGTATTCGGCGCAGGCGGCGACCGCGATGCCGGCAAGCGGCCGCTGATGGGCGAGATCGCCATCAATAACGCAGACGCAGTCATCGTCACCGACGACAATCCGCGCAGCGAAAATCCCGCAAGCATTCGCGCGGCGATTCTGGCGGCGGCGAAAGGCGCGCGCGAGATCGGCGATCGCGCTGAGGCGATTCAGACGGCGATCGTAGGCTTGCAACCGGGCGACGCATTGCTGATCGCCGGCAAGGGCCACGAGACCGGACAGATCGTCGGCGATCTCGTGCTGCCGTTCAGCGATCACGACGCAGCCATCGCTGCGCTGACCTCGAGGCTGGCATGAGCGGCGCGTTGTGGACTTTGGACGCGATGGTTGCGGCGATGCGCGCCGAAACAGACGGCGCGTTGCCGGCGACTATTAGCGGCATCTCCATCGACAGTCGCACTGTCGCGCCCGGTGAAGCCTATTTCGCGATCAAGGGCGACGTGCACGACGGCCACGCTTTCGTCGACGCTGCCCTGAAGGCTGGCGCTGGGCTCGCGGTGGTCGAAGCCGCGCAGCGCGACAAGTTCGCCGCGGATGCGCCATTGCTGATCGTCGACGACGTGCTTGCGGGCTTGCGCGACCTGGCGCGGGCCTCGCGCGAACGTCTGACCGCGCAGGTGATCGCCGTGACCGGCTCGGTCGGCAAGACCTCGACCAAGGAGGCACTGCGCAATGTTCTCGCCGCGCAGGGCAATACCCATGCCTCGGTGGCTTCATTCAACAATCACTGGGGCGTGCCGCTATCGCTGGCGCGGTGCCCGGCCGATACGCGTTTCGCGATCTTCGAGATCGGGATGAATCACGCGGGCGAAATCGTGCCGCTGGTGAAGATGGTACGGCCGCATGTCGCGATCATCACGACGGTCGAGCCGGTGCACTTGGAATTCTTCTCCGGCGTCGAGGCGATCGCCGACGCCAAGGCAGAAATTTTCGAAGGCGTCGAACCGAACGGCGCCGTCGTGCTCAATCGCGACAATGCGCAGTTCGCGCGGCTGCAGAAGCACGCCAGGAAGCTCGGCATCGCGCGGATCGTCTCGTTCGGCGCGGACGAGAAGGCTGACGCGCGTCTGCTGGATCTGGCGCTGCATCCGGCGTGCTCAGCCCTACACGCCCGAATCCTCGATCACGACATCACTTACAAACTCGCGATGCCCGGCCGTCACATGGCGATGAATTCGCTGGCAGTGCTGGCGGCTGCGTCGCTGGCCGGCGCCGATCTCGCGCTTGCGGGCCTCGCGCTGTCGCAGGCGCAACCGGCTGCGGGACGCGGCGTGCGCCATGTCCTGACGGTGTCGAGTGGTGAGGCGACGCTGATCGACGAGAGCTACAACGCCAACCCCGCTTCGATGGCTGCGGCGCTGAATGTGCTGGGCCAGGCGAAGGTTAACGCCCGGGGCCGTCGCATTGCTGTGCTCGGTGATATGCTGGAACTCGGTCCGACGTCAGCGGAACTGCATCGCGGGCTGGTCGATGCGGTCAATGCCAATACCATAGACATGATATTTTGCTGCGGCCCCCTGATGCGTAATCTGTGGGATGCGCTTTCCTCCGGCAAGCGGGGCGGCTATGCAGAGGGATCGGCCGCGCTCGAATCGCAGGTGGTGGCGGCTGTTCGCGCCGACGACGTCATTATGGTCAAGGGCTCGCTCGGCTCGCGGATGAAGGTGATTGTGACGGCGCTTGAAAAACGATTTCCCGGCAACGCCGCGCATGACGAAGCCGCGGTATGAGGCGGATTGGTGTGGTGGTTCAGAAGTTCTCTTCAGCGATATAGCGAGTCCGACGAGAGAACTTCTGAACCAAACCACACCGAAATTTATAGTTGCGAGTGTCCCTTTCGAATCCGAAGTTCGCTCGGGGGGCGCTGCAAAGTTAAGCGAACTTCGGATTCGGGACACTCGATGTTTTACTGGCTCATCGATCTCTCCAACACGGTTCCGGGTCTCGGCATTTTCAAGCCGCTGCTGAATGTCTTCCGCTACATCACCTTCCGCACCGGCGGCGCGATGGTGACGGCCGCGTTGTTCGTGTTCCTGTTCGGCCCCTGGATCATCGACAATCTTCGCCTGCGCCAGGGCAAGGGCCAGCCGATCCGCGCCGACGGACCTCAGTCGCATCTCGTCAGCAAGAAGGGCACGCCGACCATGGGCGGCCTGATGATCCTGTCGGGCCTCGTTGTGTCGACCGTGCTGTGGGCCAACCCGCTCAATCCCTATGTCTGGATCGTGCTGGCGGTGACGCTCGGCTTCGGCTTCGTCGGATTCTATGACGACTATCTCAAAGTGACCAAGCAGACGCATAACGGCTTTTCCGGAAAGACGCGGATCGCGATCGAAACGGTGATCGCGGCGGTTGCGTGCTATGCGCTGATCCGCCTCGGCCGCGAGCCGTTCTCGACCGCGCTGGTGATCCCTTTCTTCAAGGACGTGGTGCTGAATCTCGGCTGGTTCTTCCTCGTCTTCGGCACCTTCATCATCGTCGGCGCCGGCAACGCGGTGAACCTCACCGACGGCCTCGACGGTCTCGCCATCGTGCCTGTCATGATCGCGTCGGCGAGTTTCGCCATGATCGCTTATCTCGCGGGCAACGCGGTGTTCGCGGATTATCTCCAGATCAACTACATCGCCGGCACCGGGGAGTTGGCGGTGCTGTGCGGCGCGGTGCTCGGCGCGGGCCTCGGCTTCCTCTGGTTCAACGCGCCGCCGGCCTCGATCTTCATGGGCGATACGGGGTCCCTCGCGCTGGGCGGCATGCTCGGCTCGATCGCGGTCGCAGTGAAGCACGAGATCGTGCTGGCTGTGATCGGCGGCCTGTTCGTGCTTGAGGCGGTGTCGGTGATCGTGCAGGTAGCCTCATTCAAGCTGACGGGCAAACGCATCTTCAGGATGGCACCGATCCACCATCACTTCGAACAGCTCGGCTGGACCGAGCCGCAGATCGTGATCCGGTTCTGGATCATCTCGGTAATGCTGGCGCTTGTGGGCCTCTCCACGCTAAAGCTGCGGTGACAGGCATGGCGGGCCCGCGGCGTATGTTCGTCATTCCGGAAGCTGCGCAGCAGCTATCCGGAATCTCGAGATTCCGGGTTCGTGCTTTCATGCGATGCAATTGCATCGCTGGGCGCGCCCCGGAATGACCGGTCTTTATAAATGATCCCCGTTACTTCTTTCGCCGGCAAGACAGTCGCGGTGTTCGGCCTCGGGGGCTCCGGCCTTGCAAGCTGCCAAGCGCTGAAGGCCGGCGGCGCCGAGGTCATTGCGAGCGACGATAATGCCGAGAATCTCGCGAAGGCCACGCAGGCCGGCTTCATCACCGCCGATCTCCGCACAGTATCGTGGGCGAATTTCGCGGCCCTGGTACTTGCGCCCGGCGTGCCGCTGACGCATCCGAAGCCGCATTGGAGCGTTCTGGCGGCAGGGCAGGCCGGCGTCGAAGTGATCGGCGACATCGAACTGTTCTGCCGCGAGCGGCGCCGTCATGTGCCCGATGCGCCGTTCGTGGCGATTACCGGCACCAACGGCAAGTCCACCACTACTGCGCTGGTCGCACACGTGATGCGCGAGGCCGGGCACGACGTGCAGATGGGCGGCAACATCGGCACCGCGATCCTGTCGCTTGAGCTGCCGCGCAAGGGCCGCGTGCATGTCATCGAGATGTCGTCGTACCAGATCGACCTCACGCCCTCGCTGGATCCGACCGTTGGTATTTTGCTCAACGTCAGCGAAGATCACCTCGATCGTCATGGCACCATCGAGCACTACGCAGCGGTGAAGGAGCGGCTGGTCGCCTGTGTGCAGCCAGAGGGCACCGCGATTGTCGGCGTCGACGATATCTGGAGCCGTGCGGCGGCGGACCGCATCGAGCAATCCGGCAAACGCGTGGTGCGCGTATCGGTGAAGCGGCCGCTGGCGGATGGCATCAGTCTTGATCGCGGCATGATCGTTCGCGCATCCGGCGGCGCGCAGAGCCAGATCGCCGATATTGGCGGCATCGGATCGCTGCGCGGGCGGCACAACGCGCAGAATGCCGCTTGCGCATCGGCGACGGCGCTGGCGCTCGGCGTTAGCCGCGACGTTCTGCAGGAAGGTTTGCGCAGCTTCCCCGGCCTTGCCCATCGCATGGAACAGGTCGGCAAAAAAAACAACGTGCTGTTCGTCAACGACTCCAAGGGTACCAACGCCGATGCCGCCGCGAAAGCACTGTCGTCATTCGCCGATATCTTCTGGATCGCCGGCGGCAAGCCGAAGAGCGGCGGCATCATCTCGCTCGCGGAGTTCTTCCCGCGTATCCGCAAAGCCTATCTAATCGGGGAGGCGGCGAAGGAGTTTGCCGCGACGCTCGAAGGCAGGGTCCCTTACGAGATCAGCGACACGCTGGATGCCGCGGTGCCCGCCGCCGCCCGCGATGCGGAAGCTTCCGGGCTTGCGGACGCCGTCGTGCTGCTATCGCCGGCCTGCGCCTCGTTCGATCAGTTCCGCAATTTCGAAATCCGCGGCGACCGCTTCCGCGAGCTGGTGCAGGCGCTGCCAAGCGTGAAGCCAGCCGTGTGATTCTTGCCCTCCCCTTGAGGGGGGAGGGTCGGCAAGCATTGAGCGAAGCGAAATGCGAGACGGGGTGGGGTGAATGTTCGCTCACTGCGTCACCCCACCCCGATTGTCGCTGCGCTCCAATCGACCCTCCCCCTTCAGGGGAGGGTGAGGAGTTTTCCCGAAAACTGTCCGGTTTCCTTAACCTTCCGGTAACTACGATGGGGGACCAATGGGATGATCTCCGCCCGCAGGATCCGCCATGATTTCACGCGAACAACGCACCCCGTTCTCGGAATGGTGGTGGACTGTGGATCGGTTGCTGCTTGCAGCCATGGTCCTCCTCATGCTCACGGGCGTGGTGCTGTCGCTGGCGGCCAGCCCCTCGGTGGCGACTCGGATCGGACTGGATCCATTTCACTTCTTTCATCGTCACGTGCTCTTTCTCATTCCCTCCATCATCGTGATGATCGGCGTATCCTTCCTGTCGTCGCGCCAGATCCGCCGTTCGGCGTTGATCATGTTTGCACTCAGCGTCGTGCTGATCGTGGCCACGATCTGGTTGGGTCCGGAGGTCAAGGGCGCGAAACGCTGGATCACCATTCTCGGCGTCAACATCCAGGCCTCGGAATCCGCAAAACCCGCCTTCGTCGTGCTGGCGGCGTGGTTGTTTGCGGAATCCGCGCGCAAGCCCGAAATGCCGGCGACCTCGATGGCGCTCGCGCTGCTTCTGGGACTGGTGACGCTCTTTGTGATGGAGCCGGACTTTGGCCAGACGATGCTGATCCTGATGGTGTGGGGTGCGCTGTTCTTCATCGCCGGCATGCGGATCGTCTGGGTGTTTGGACTGGCGGGCACCGCGGCTGCCGGATTGTTTGCCGCCTACATGCTGGTGCCGCACGTTGCGGCGCGCATCCAGCGCTTCATGGATCCGGCCTCGGGTGATACCTTTCAGGTCGATACCGCGATGGAGGCTTTTGGCAACGGTGGCTGGTTCGGGCTTGGCCCCGGCGAGGGCATCGCCAAGCGCAGTCTTCCGGATAGTCACACCGACTTCGTGTTCGCGGTCGGCGCAGAGGAATTCGGGATCATCATGTGCCTCGCGCTGCTGGCGCTGTTCACCTTCATCGTCATCCGCACGTTGTCGCGCGCCTACGCGTCGGAGGACCTGTTCTCGCGCTTCGCGGCGTCCGGGCTTGCGATCATGTTCGGCGTGCAGGCGGCGATCAACATGGCGGTCAACCTGCACCTGATCCCGGCGAAGGGCATGACGCTGCCGTTCATTTCCTACGGCGGTTCGTCAATGGTGTCGCTGGCCTATGGTGTCGGCATGATGCTGGCCTTGACGCGGCAGCGGCCACGGACCGAAATGGAATCGATCGGCGATGCTACCGCCGCCGCCAGTTTTGCGTAGATAGTAGATACATGTCCTATCATAGCTATATCGTCATGCCCGGCCTTGTGCCGGGCATCCACGTCTTTGGAGCGCGCGCCAAGGAAAGACATGGATGGCTGGGCATAGGCGAGCGAAGCGACGCCGTTCTGCGAACGGCTATGGCCCGGCAATGACGGAGGTTTCGTTCCAGGCGATGATGTCATGACCACCGAACCTCTCATCCTCCTCGCCGCCGGTGGTACCGGAGGACACCTGTTTCCCGCCGAGGCGCTCGGCGTTGAACTGATCAAGCGCGGCCTGCGGGTGCGCCTCGTTACCGATTCACGCGCGCTGCGCTACAGCGGTCTGTTCTCGAAGAACATGATCGACGTGGTGCCGAGCGAGACGGTGCGCGGTCGCTCGCCGTTGGCGCTGGCGCGTACCGGCCTGACGCTCGCGACCGGCACCGCCGTCGCGCTCAATTTGATGCGTCGCCTGAAGCCCGCCGCCGTGATCGGTTTCGGCGGCTATCCGACCTTGCCGCCGCTGATCGCCGCGCGGCTGATTGGCATTCCCACGGTGATTCACGATTCCAACGCTGTCATGGGCCGCGCCAACCGCTTCCTGTCGCGCCGCGTCAGCGCCATCGCAACGTCGCTGCCCGGCGTGCTCGACAAGGAGCCGTCGCTGATTGGCAAGACCACGACGACCGGCACGCCGATGCGGCCCGCGATTTTAGCTGTCGCCACCGTGCCGTTCGCGGCACCGGGACCGAACGAGCTCCTTCGCATGCTCGTGGTCGGCGGCAGCCAGGGCGCGCGCGTCATGAGCGACATCGTGCCGGGCGCAATCGAAAAGCTTGGATCGGCGCTGCGGCAGCGGCTGATCCTGACGCAACAGGTGCGCGACGAGGACATGGCGCGGGTGCGCGCGGCCTATGATCGGCTGAAGATCGAAGCGGAGCTTGCGCCGTTCTTCGCCGATCTGCCGGGGCGGCTGGCCTCAAGCCATCTCATCATCTCCCGCTCCGGCGCGGGTACGGTGGCCGAACTCGGCGCCATTGGCCGTCCATCGATTCTGGTTCCGCTGCCCGGTGCGATCGATCAGGATCAGTTCGCCAATGCCGGCGTGTTGGCCGATGCGGGCGGTGCGATCCGGATCGTGCAATCGGATTTCACTCCGGACCGGCTTGCGGCGGAGTTGCCGGCGCTGGTCTCCGATCCGGCACGTCTTGCGTCGATGGCTGCCGCCGCGCGCACCGTCGGCCGGCTTGATGCCGCGGAGCGGCTGGCGGATCTGGTCGTCAGGGTCGCGCGAATCGATGCTTGATCACTTGACATTGCCGTCATGGCCGGACTTGTTCCGGCCGTCTACGGCCTGCGTGAATCGGCCGAAACCAGGACGTGGATGCCCGCGACAAGCGCGGTCGTAACGAACTCTGACGAGAGACGAAACAATGAGATTGCCGCGCGAAATCGGCCCCATTCACTTCGTCGGTATCGGCGGCATCGGCATGAGCGGCATCGCCGAGGTGCTATGCAACCTCGGCTACACCGTGCAGGGCTCGGACGCGTCGGAAAGCGCAAATGTCAGCCGTCTGCGCGACAAGGGCATCAAGATCATGGTCGGCCACCAGGCCGAGAACGTAACCGGCGCCGACGTGCTTGTCGTCTCCACTGCGATCAAGCGCGACAACCCCGAACTGATGGCGGCGCGCGCGCAGCGCATTCCGGTGGTGCGCCGCGCCGAGATGCTCGCAGAATTGATGCGGCTGAAAAGCTGCGTCGCCATCGGCGGCACCCACGGCAAGACCACGACGACCTCCATGGTCGCGGCGCTGCTCGATGCCGGTGATTTCGATCCCACCGTCATCAACGGCGGCATCATCAATGCATACGGCACCAACGCGCGGCTCGGTGCCGGCGAGTGGATGGTGGTGGAGGCCGACGAGAGCGACGGTACTTTCCTCAAGCTGCCGACCGATGTCGCCATCGTCACCAATGTCGACCCAGAGCATCTCGATCACTTCCAGACATTCGACGCTGTTCAGGACGCGTTCCGCTCGTTTGTGGAGAACGTGCCGTTCTACGGCTTTGCGGTGATGTGCACCGATCATCCTGTCGTGCAGGCCATGGTCGGCAAGATCGAGGATCGCCGCATCATCACCTACGGCCAGAATCCGCAGGCCGATGCGCGGCTGGTCGATCTTGTGCCGAACGGCGGCGGCTCGCATTTCAAGGTGGTGTTCCGCAATCGCACGACCGACGCCGCGCACGTGATTTCCGATCTGGTGCTGCCGATGCCGGGCCGCCACAACGCGCTCAACGCCACGGCGGCGATCGCGGTGGCGCACGAACTCGGCATTCCCGATGCGACGATCCGCAAGGCGCTGGCGGCCTTCGGCGGCGTCAAGCGCCGCTTCACCAAGACCGGCGACTGGAAAGGCGTCACCGTCATCGATGACTACGGGCATCATCCGGTTGAGATCGCGGCGGTGCTGAAGGCGGCGCGCGAGTCGACCCGTGGCAAGGTCATCGCCGTGGTGCAGCCGCATCGCTACACCCGCCTGCAATCGCTGTTCGAGGAATTCTGCACCTGCTTCAACGATGCGGATACTGTGGTCGTCGCGGAGGTCTATCCGGCGGGCGAGGCGCCGATCGCCGGGATCGACCGCGACAACTTCGTGCTTGGCCTGCGCGCGCACGGCCACCGCGAGGTGGTGCCGTTGCAGGATTCCGCGGCGCTGGCAGGTGTCATTGCAGGTCTTGCCAAGCCTGGCGACTATGTCGTGTGCCTCGGCGCCGGCAACATCACGCAATGGGCCTACGCGCTGCCGGGCGAACTCAAGGCGCTGGGATAGCGCCAGGAGGAACAGACGATGGCTTTGCTCAGCGATGAAACGTGGATGCGGCATGCCAATCCCTGGAGCGTTTGGAGCCGGTATGCGGCATTCCCGTGCCTGATCGTTGCGATATGGAGCGCGCACTGGATCGGTTGGTGGGCGCTGCTGCCGGTTGCCGCCGTGACCGCCTTTCTCTGGATCAATCCATGGTTGTTCGCTTCTCCACGCTCTACCCAGAACTGGGCGTCGAAGGCGGTGCTGGGCGAACGGGTTTGGCTCTCCGAAGGAAAGCGTTATCTGCCCGATCAGCATTCTCGCATCTTCAACGTACTGATGGCGGTGTCGCTTGCCAATCTGGCGGCGCTGATCTGGGGACTTGCGCAGCAGGAGGCGGTGCTGACGGCGATTAGCACTGTCAACGTCCTTGTCGCTAAATCGTGGTTCAATGATCGGATGGTCTGGCTTTTCGTTGAGCGCGCACGCTCCAATTCCGAATATCAGAGCTGGCTGTACTGATGTTCCCCGACGTCACGTCAAAACTGAAATCCGGGATGCCCGAGTTGCGCGGGCGGATGCTACCGAATGAGCCGCTGGCGCCGCTGACCTGGTTTCGTGTCGGCGGTCCGGCGCAGGTGCTGTTCACGCCGGCGGACGAAAACGATCTCGCCTATTTTCTCCGGCATCTGCCGGAAGAAATTCCGATCTACTGCATCGGGGTCGGCTCTAACGTGATCGTGCGTGATCGCGGTTTGCCGGGCGTGGTGATCCGTCTTGCGCCGCGCGGGTTTGGTGACGTGACGATCGATGGCGACACGGTACGCGCCGGCACCGCCGCGCTCGACAAGCGCGTCGCGGAAGCGGCGGCCACGGCGAACATTGGCGGTCTCGAATTCTACTTCGGCATTCCCGGCACCATCGGCGGCGCACTGCGCATGAATGCCGGCGCCAATGGCAGCGAAACGAAAGATGTTCTGGTCGAGGCGCGCGCCGTCAGCCGCCGTGGCGACAAGATGACAGTCGACAACGCCGGCATGAAGTTCACCTACCGCAACAGCGCGATCTATCCCTCTGTCATCTTCACCGGCGCGACGTTTCGTGGGCGCATGGCCGAGCCTGAGGCGATTCGCGCGCGCATGACCGAGGTGCAGACCCATCGCGAGACCGTGCAGCCGATCCGCGAGAAGACCGGCGGTTCCACCTTCAAGAATCCGCCCGGGCAGAGTGCGTGGAAACTGATCGATGCGGCGGGGATGCGAGGCCATCGCGTCGGCGCCGCTCAGGTGTCGGAGCTGCACTGCAATTTCCTCATCAATACCGGCGAAGCCACGGCGCGCGACATCGAGACGCTGGGCGAGACCGTGCGCGCGCGGGTGAAACAGCACGCAGGCGTCGATCTGCAATGGGAAATTAAGCGGATTGGGTTGGAATAGGGCCCATGCGATGAACGCGTGATTGAATGTGCGGTTGACAGGTCTCTGGGTGCTGTTCGTAGGGTGGTCCTTGCTTGGACCGCTTTATGATCGCTGGCTTGATCTTGTTTCGTGGCGATGGGCACTTCCAGTTTATATCGTTGTCCACGTTTGCCTCGCGGCAATACTGATCTGGAAAAGCGAAGCAAGACTTTGGACGGCAGTAGTTTGCGTGGTCGGCATTGTTTTAAGCGAATGGAATTTCTTTCTAACGTTTGTGGTATTATCCATCTGGACCATTTCGGGGTTTGTGTGATGGCGAACCGCATCGCGCACAAAGGCTCTACATTATGCGGATCACCATTCTGTTCGGCGGCAGCAACAAGGAACGTCTCGTCTCAGTCGCGAGCGCGCAGGCGCTGAACGCTGCACTGTCCGAGTCCGATCTCTGGTTCTGGGATGTACGTGACGATGTCCATAGCGTGCGCTCTGAAGCGTTGCTCGGCCATGCTCGACCATTCGAGGACGAGTTTGTCCCCGGCGGTCCCGGCGTGCCGCTTGAGCAGGCGCTCGACAAGGCAAAGGCCCAGGGCCGTGTGCTCGTGCTCGGCCTTCATGGCGGCCGAGCGGAAAACGGCGAACTGCAGGCGATGTGCGAGCTTCGCGGCATTCCTTTTACGGGGTCGGGCTCGGCCGCCTCGCACCTCGCGTTCGACAAAGTCGCGGCCAAGCGTTTTGCGGCGCTGGCCGGCGTCCCGGTGCCCGCCGGGGTACCGCTGGAGGACATCGACCGCGCGTTCGCCGAGCACGGCCGGCTGATCGCAAAACCTTCGCGCGACGGATCGAGCTATGGGCTGATCTTCGTCAACGCGAAGCAGGACTTCGGCGCCGTCCGCCATGCGGCAAAGACCGAAGAGTATGTCATCGAACCGTTCGTGCCCGGCATCGAGGCGACCTGCGGCGTGCTGGAGCGCTCCGATGGCACGATCATCGCGCTGCCGCCGATCGAGATCGTGCCGGCGGAGGGCCGGTTCGACTATGCGTCGAAATATCTGGCCAAAACGACGCAGGAGATTTGTCCCGGGCGCTTTTCGCCCGATATCACCGCTCAGATCATGGATCATTCGCTGCGGGCGCATCGCGCGCTGTCCTGCCGCGGCTATTCCCGCACCGACTTCATCGTGAGCGCTGACGGACCGATCTACCTCGAGACCAACACCCTGCCGGGCCTGACCGCGGCCTCGCTCTACCCCAAGGCGCTCAAGGCGCAGGGCATCGGATTTGCGGATTTTCTCCGCGATCAGATCGCGCTTGCCGAAAAAGCCAGCCGCCCGGCTTGAAGAACTCCGGTCTGCCGGTCAGGGAACCGGTCGGGAGCATCCGGTTATCCTGGGATGGCCGCGCCGCCCCGCAAGGCATTCTTTTATCGCATCAAAACGTGCCTTGCCCCCATCGGATTTACCTTTTGTTTACCAGGACGTCCGAAGGTTAACGCTGGCGGCGCATGTGGCGCTTGGCTGCCGCCCGCGCGAGCTGTTGCGGAGTTCGCAAGCGGCGCGGCGCAAAACGTCTGATGAGTTCGCGCAATGGATGGTGGAGGTCGCCTCGATCGGTCGTTGAGATCGCCGGGGTCCAGGTCTGATCTGCTGAAGGAGGTCGACCTGATCAGGTTGGCCGCCAGCGGTGCCGGCATTTTGCTGCGTGAGCAGATCGCGAGGCTGAAGCGCGCACGGGCGGAACGTCTCGACGCGCGCGCCAAGAACCCCATGATCGCCTTTCTCGAGCGCCACGTTCCGCGCCGGCTCGGTGCGGCCCTGACCATCGTCATCCTCGGAGGCAGCGCCGCGCTCGGCGTCATCAGGGGCGGGCACGTCGATACAGCGATCACGGCCTTGAGCGACACGCGCAATGCGCTGGCCAATGCCGCGGGTTTCCGCATCACCTCCGTCACGATCAACGGCCGCAAACAGCTGACGCAGGACGAGGTGCTGGCGGTCGGCGGCGTCAACGGCCGGTCCTCGCTCCTGTTCCTCGATGCCGCCGGCGTGCGCGACAGCCTGAAAGCCGATCCATGGATCGCGGACGCGACGGTGCTGAAGCTTTATCCCGGCGCGCTGCAGATCAACATTACCGAGCGCCGCCCCTTCGCCCTGTGGCAGGAGGACGGCAAGCTCTCGGTGATCGCGGATGACGGCGTTGTGCTCGAGCCCTACGTCACCCGCCGCTTTGCGTCGCTGCCGCTCGTGGTCGGCAAGGGAGCGGAAACCCGCGCCCGGGATTTCCTCGCATTAGTGGCGAAATATCCGGTGGTGGACAGCCAGCTCAAGGCCGTGATCCTCGTCGGCGAGCGACGCTGGAACCTGCACCTCAAGGACGGTCTCGACATCCGGCTTCCGGAGACAGACGTCGGCCGCGCGTTGGCCGCGCTCGTGAAATACGACAGAGAAGACAAGCTGCTGTCGCGCGACATCACAGCTATCGACATGCGGTTACCCGACCGCCTGACGGTCCGTCTCTCGGAAGAGGCTGCGAAGGCGCGGGAAGAGCAGTTCAAGAAGTCCAGTAAGAAAGCCGGCAGCGCATGACCGGTCTCGACCGCAACCAGACGCCGAAGACGCGGCCGATGCAGCAGAATCGCAGCGCGCTGGTGGCGTCGCTGGACATCGGCACCAGCAAGATCGCCTGCATGATCGCACGGCTGAAGCCGAGCGCGCCGAACGAAGCCTTGCGCGGACGAACCCACGCGGTTGAGTTGATCGGCTACAGCCAGATCCAGTCGCGCGGCATGAAGGCCGGTGCAGTGG
Source organism: uncultured Alphaproteobacteria bacterium (assembly GCA_963764445.1). Lineage (GTDB taxonomy): Bacteria > Pseudomonadota > Alphaproteobacteria > Rhizobiales > Xanthobacteraceae > Nitrobacter. Next base: position 161,592 of record CAVXSV010000011.1, on the reverse strand, counting down.
CCGATCTTGCCCAGTGCGAGCAGGCCGTGCGCCAGGCGGTGTCGCTGGCCGAGCGGATGGCAAAAGTCCGCGTCGAATCCGTGCTGTTGCCGGTGTCGGCCGGGCGGCTGCAAGGACAGTTGATCGAAGCGGCTTCCGACATTCAGGGCGGAGGGGTGACACCGTCCGACATCAGCCGCGTCACCTCGGCCGGCATGCGTCATGCTACGGCTCCCGGACGCACCGTGCTTCATGCGTTGCCGGTCGGCTATTCGCTCGACGGCGTAAAGGGTATTCGCGATCCCCGCGGCATGGTGGCGCGCCGGTTCGGCGTCGACATGAATGTGGTGACTTCAGAGGCGACGGTCGCGAAAAACCTGATGCTGGCAGTCGAGCGCTGCCACCTCACCGTCGAAGCCATGGCGGCAAGCCCCTATGTGGCAGGCCTGTCGGTTCTGACCGACGACGAAGCCGATCTCGGCGCCGCGGTCGTCGAGATGGGAGCCGGAACCACCACGATCGCGATCTATTCGGCCGGCCGCTTCGTTCATGCGAGCGGCTTCGCCGTCGGCGGCCAGCACGTCACGATGGATCTCGCACGCGGTTTGGGTGCTTGCATTGCGGATGCCGAGCGAATCAAGACGTTATATGGCACGGTGCTGACTGGCGGCTCCGATGCACGCGAATCGATGACGGTGCCGGCTGCCGGAGACAACGACAGCGACGCGCCTCAGGTGGTGTCTCGCGGGACCATCGCCAACATCATCCGCCAGCGCGTCGAGGAGATTTTTGAGATGGTCAGGGATCGACTCGCGGATTCCCCTTTTGCCGCCGAGCCGCGGGCGCGGGTTGTGTTGAGCGGCGGCGCGTCGCAACTCACCGGCGTTCCCGAATTCGCCAGCCGCATCCTCGGCCGTCCGGTTCGCATCGGCCGCCCGCTTGGCTTCGGCCGGTTGCCCGGCGAGGCCAAGGGCGCCTCATTCGCGGTCCCCACCGGCCTCCTGGTGTATCCGCAATACGCACATCTTGAACATGTCGAACCGCGACACACCCGGCAGCTCCGAACAGGGACAGACGGTTACTTCGGAAAGGTCGGACGATGGCTCCGGGAGGGCTTCTGATGAATTTTCCGCCGATTTGCAGATTTCCATCAACTCCCGCGGTCGACGGCCGCTGGCATAGCGACACCGCGCGTGTAATCGAGAGGCAACCATGACCATCAATCTCAACGTTCCCGACATTCACGAGCTGAAGCCGCGGATCACCGTATTTGGCGTCGGCGGCGCTGGCGGCAACGCGGTCAACAACATGATCACCGCCGGGCTGGTCGGGGTCGACTTCGTCGTCGCCAACACCGACGCGCAGGCGCTGACCATGGCAAAGGCGCAGCGCATCATCCAGATGGGTACACAGGTCACCCAGGGTCTCGGCGCGGGGTCTCAGCCGGATGTCGGCGCTGCTGCGGCGCAGGAAGTGATCGACGAGATCCGCGACCATCTCTCGGGCGCGAACATGGTGTTCGTCACCGCCGGCATGGGTGGCGGCACCGGCACGGGAGCTGCGCCCGTGATCGCCAAGGCTGCGCGCGAGATGGGAATCCTGACCGTCGGCGTGGTCACCAAGCCGTTCCACTTCGAAGGCCAGCGCCGTATGCGCACCGCCGATTCAGGAATTCGGCGAGTTGCACAAGGTCGTCGATACACTGCTAATCATCCCGAACCAGAATCTGTTCCGGGTCGCCAACGAAAAGACCACCTTCGCCGACGCCTTTGCGATGGCCGACCAGGTGCTTTATTCGGGCGTCGCCTGCATCACCGACCTGATGGTCAAGGAAGGCCTGATCAACCTCGACTTCGCCGACGTTCGCGCGGTGATGCGCGAGATGGGCAAGGCGATGATGGGAACCGGCGAGGCTTCTGGTGAGAAGCGCGCGCTCACCGCCGCCGAAGCCGCGATCGCCAACCCGCTAATCGACGACAGCTCCATGAAGGGCGCGCGGGGCCTTTTGATCTCGATCACCGGCGGCAAGGACCTGACGCTGTTCGAGGTCGACGAGGCCGCCACCCGAATCCGCGAGGAGGTCGACCAGGACGCGAATATCATCGTCGGCGCCACCTTCGACGAGAAGTTCGACGGCATCATCCGCGTATCGGTGGTCGCCACCGGCATCGACCAGAGCACGATTGCGCGCAACGCGGCGGCTCCGCCCGCGAAGGCGGGACCCACCGTTGTTACGCCGAGCATACCGGACACCCGTATGGCCGACCTGACCGCGAAGCTGCGCGAGGACAACAAGCGTCTCGCTGCCGGTCTCCCGCAGAAGGCCACCGAGCAGTCGCGCCCCGCCGCGCAGCCCGCCGCCAATGTCGAGCGTGCGGCGCTCGAGGCGATTGCCGCGGCCGTCGCCGAACCGATGCCGATACAACAACCGGTCGCTCCGGTTTCGATGCAACCGGCATCTTACGGCGATGTCACCGTTCGCCCGATCGCGCAGAAGCCGACGCTGTTCCCGGACCATGATCCCGCGCCGCGCGAGATGCATGAGCCGGCGCCGCCGGAAAACTTCATCCCGCAGCCGGCCGAACGCGCGCCGGTCCGTGCTCCGCGGATGCCGAGGATCGACGAACTGCCGATGCCCGCGCAAAACGAAATCCGTCAGGCCCGAGGTGAGGCCGACGAGGAGCATCCGCAGAAGAGCCGGCTATCGCTTCTGCAGCGCCTCGCCAATGTCGGTCTTGGCCGCCGCGACCCGGAAACCGAGCCGCCGATCGCGGCCCGCGCTTCCGGGCCTGCCATGGCTCCGATGCCGCCGCTACCGGAGCGCCGGCCGCAGCGCAGCGTCGCCGATCAGATGGCCGCCAACGGGGGTCATGAGCCGGTATCGGAGTACGCCCGTCGTCCGGCTCCGCAGGGACTTGATTCGCACGGCCGTCCGGCCCCTGTTACACCGGCGCCACAGGGTGACGATCATCTAGATATCCCCGCTTTTCTGCGTCGACAGGCTAACTGACGCCTGTAACAATCGAGAAAAAGGCGGGCTCCGGACAATCTGACCGGAGCCCGTTTCTTTGCTAATGCGATACCTTCGTTCTGTAGATAAACCCCTTAATATTAATCAAAAATTATGGATTTCATATTTCAATAATCGGTTACGCTCGGCCCGGCAAATTTGGTTAACAGACGGCGTGATTGCGGCGGAGATGGGGTAACAATTGGTAAAGAAGCGTGAGTTGGCGCGGTTTGGGCCAGCCGGTATATTTTGCGTGTGACTTGGGGAATCACGAATCGAGTTGTCGCCTCTCCGGCGTGATCCGACATTCGGGATGTGTCACTTGGGCAAGTGTTTATGAAATCCAGTCGCCAGACGACGCTGCGTTCGCGAGCCACCGTGACGGGTGTCGGCGTTCATTCTGGATTACCCGTCAGTCTGACCCTCGGGCCTGCGTCGATCGACGCAGGTTTTATTTTTGCCCGTCCCGGCGCCGATGGCTCTGATCGCCGGGTGCGCGCCGTCGCAAAATCCGTGACATCGACTGAATTCGCCACGGTACTGGGCGACCAGCAGGGCCCGCTGGTTTCGACCGCCGAACATGTTCTCGCTGCGCTGCGCGGCATGGGCGTCGATAACGCCACCATCGAAGTCGACGGCCCTGAAGTACCGATCATGGACGGCAGTTCCGCCGCGTTCGTCGCCGCGATCGATCAGGCCGGCATTGTCGAGCAGTCCGCCACGCGCCGCTTCATTCAGGTGTTGAAGCCGGTGCAGGTGAAGATGGGCGACGCCTTCGGCGAAATTCGTCCGCATGCACGCGGTTTCCGTGCCGAGGTCGAGATCGATTTCGCCAATCCGGTGATTGGCCGCCAGAATTTTGCACTCGACCTCAATCCCGAAAGTTTCCGCCGCGACATCAGCCGTGCCCGCACCTTCGGCTGCTTGAACGATGTCGCGAAGCTCCGGAGCGCGGGCTTTGCGCTCGGCGCATCCTTTGAAAACTCCATGGTGTTCGACGACGAGTGCCTGCTGAATGCTGGAGGCCTGCGCTACGCCGACGAGTGCGCGCGCCACAAGGTTCTCGATGTGATCGGCGATCTTGCGCTTGCAGGGCTGCCGCTGATCGGCAGCTATCGCTCGGTGCGCGGCGGGCACAAGGTCAACCACGCCGTGCTTACGGCTCTGATGGCCGATCGGACCGCCTGGCGGGTGGTTGAGGGCCAGCCAGTCCGACGTCCGCGCAGTCAGCCCGATGCGGTCGGCGGAATGGTGGGCGGGATGGTTGCGGCCTACGGTCCCAACGTGTCCTGATTCGACGCTACGGAAGGGAAGCCGGATTTCCCTTATCCATACATCTGACGCGCTACGCCCTATCCGGTGCGCGTTCGACGTCGTCGCTGTGGGATTGGCCGCGCGGGACCATTCCCGGTCATATCCGGAGCATTTCGAGAGCCGGCGTTCGCCTTAATCCCGGCGAAATACTTGCGTATCCGGTTTGTTAACGGATTTTTTTCGGCTAAACGAGTTCGCGGTCGCAAGCAGCACCACAGGTTTTGGTTGGTTGTGCCCTTGATTGTGCATGGGGCAGGCATCGGGCACCGCATCACGGACGTCAGGTTTTCATCTATGTTGGCTAAGCGTATGGCGCTCGGACTGAACGCGTTCACGGATCGCGCCGCTCTCGATCGGCTCGGCCGGAAACTGCGGCTTGTCGCCGGTCTTGCGATTCTGGCAACGACCCTGAGCGCCTGCGGGACAGGTGCGCTGTGGGACAAGTTCCTGGCGAAGGACGAAAAGACCTTCTCCGATGAACCGGCGGACAAGCTCTATAACGAGGGCTTGTTCCTGATGAACAACAGCAAAGATCTCAAGGCCGCGACCAAGAAATTCGACGAGGTCGATCGCGAGCATCCGTATTCGGAATGGGCGCGGAAGTCGCTCTTGATGTCAGCCTACGCTTCTTATCAGGCTGGCGACTACGATACCTGCATCGGCTCCGCGTCGCGCTATGTCACACTGCATCCCGGCAGCTCAGACGCCGCCTATGCGCAATACCTGATCGCCGCATCGAACTACGACCAGATTCCGGATATCTCGCGCGACCAGGCCCGTACCGAGAAGGCGATGGCCTCGCTCGAGGAGGTGATCCGCAAATATCCCACCTCCGAATATGCCGGCGAAGCCAAGAAGAAACTTGAAGGCGCGCGCGACCAACTCGCCGGTAAGGAGATGGCGATCGGCCGCTACTACATGGAACGGCGTGACTACACCGGCGCCATCAACCGCTTCAAGACGGTGGTGACCCGCTATCAGACCACACGCCATGTCGAGGAGGCGCTGGCGCGGCTGACCGAGGCCTATATGGCGATCGGAATCGTCGGCGAGGCACAGACCGCCGCGGCCGTGCTTGGCCACAACTTTCCGAACAGCCGCTGGTACAAGGACGCCTACAATCTCGTGAAGTCTGGCGGTGTCGAACCGACCGAGAATCAGGGCTCATGGATGAGCAAGGCCTTCAAGAAGATGGGGCTCGGCTAGTCCCCCCTTCCAACTTCCCTTGCTGGTTTCCTGGTCCGAATTTCGCTAGAACTCCGCGCCACGCTTCTCAGCGAACCTCTGAACGACACCCTTGGCAGGAACTGGCCTCCCATGCTTGCGCGCCTTTCGATCCGCGACATCGTCCTGATCGAGCGGCTCGATATCGAGTTTGCCTCCGGCCTCGCGGTGCTGACCGGCGAGACCGGCGCGGGAAAATCCATTCTGTTGGACGCCTTTGCGCTGGCTCTGGGCGGGCGCGGCGACGCGGGGCTGGTCCGCCATGGCGCGGCGCAGGGCCAGGTCACCGCCACCTTCGATATTCCCAGAAATCATCCGGCATCCGCGATCCTCGCCGCCAACGACATCGACGACAGCAGCGAGATGATCCTGCGCCGGGTACAATTCGCTGACGGCCGCACCCGCGCCTTCATCAACGACCAGGCAATCAGCGTGCAGACGCTGAAAGCGGTCGGCGCGGCGCTGGTGGAAATTCACGGCCAGCACGACGAGCGCGCACTGGTCGATGCCTCGACCCATCGGCGGCTGCTCGATGCCTTCGCCGGACTTGATGGCGATGTCGCCGCGCTCGAAATGCTGTGGGATGCACGACGCTCCGCGAAAGCCGCGCTCGACGATCACCGCGTCGGCATGGAACGCGCCGCGCGCGAGGCAGACTACCTGCGTCACGCCTCCGACGAACTGAAACAACTCGCGCCGCAAAACGGCGAGGAAACCTCGCTAGCCGAACGTCGCACCACGATGATGCAGGGCGAGAAGATCGCTGGCGACCTGCGCGAGGCACAAGACGCCGTCAGCGGCAACCGTTCGCCGGTAACGGTGCTGGCGACGGCGGTGCGGCGGCTGGAGCGCCGCGCCGCGAGTTCTCCGCAACTGGTTGAGCCGGCGGTGAAAGCGATCGACGCTGCCATCAACGCGCTGGAGGAGGCCGACCAGCATCTTGCCGCAGCACTTAGGGCAGCCGATTTCGATCCGGCCGAGTTGGAGCGCATCGAGGAACGGCTGTTCGCGTTGCGCGCGGCGTCACGAAAGTATTCAACGCCGGTGGATGGATTGGCCGTGCTGGCTGCGAAATACGCCGCCGATGTCGCGCTGATCGACGCCGGTGCGGATCGTCTGACCGTGCTGGAGAAGGACGCGGCCGAAGCCGACAAGCGTTACGCCGCGGCGGCCGCAAAATTGTCCGCAACGCGAACGAAATCCGCCGAGAAGCTGAACAAGGCCGTCAATGCCGAGCTGCGCCGCTGAAACTTGAGCGCGCGACGTTCATGACTCGTATCGAACTCCGATCCGGAAGCGCCGGGGCCGCAAGGTTTCGATCGCGTCGAATTCTGGGTGCAGACCAATCCCGGTACGCGGCCGGGGCCGCTGATGAAAGTGGCGTCCGGCGGCGAGCTGTCGCGGTTTCTGCTGGCGCTGAAGGTGGTGCTGTCGGACAAGGGTTCGGCGCCGACGCTGGTGTTCGACGAAATCGACACCGGGGTCGGGGGTGCTGTGGCTGATGCCATCGGCGCGCGGCTGGCGCGGCTCGCCGGCAAGGTGCAGGTGATGGCGGTGACGCATGCGCCGCAGGTCGCGGCACGGGCCGACCAGCATCTTCTCATTTCAAAGGACGCGCTCGATCGCGGCAGGCGCGTCGCCACCCGCGTCGCGGCGCTGGCGAAGGATCATCGCCGCGAGGAAATCGCGCGGATGCTCGCCGGCGCGGAAATCACCGCGGAAGCCCGCGCCGCCGCCGACCGGCTGTTGAAGGCGGCGGGGTAGCTGCCATGGCGGCGAAGAGCAAAACGCCTCCATCTGTCGATTCCCTCACCAAGGCGCGGGCCATGATCGAGCACAAACGCCTCGCGATCGAGATCGAGGCGCATAACGAGCGCTACTATCAGAAAGACGCGCCGACCGTTTCGGACGCAGCCTACGACGCGCTGCGGCGGCGGCTCGAGGCCATCGAGGCGCGGTTTCCCGATCTGGTCACAGCCAATTCACCGACGCAGACGGTGGGCGCTGCACCCGCGCGCGGCTTTGCGAAAGTGCAGCATGCGGTGCCGATGTTGTCGCTCGGCAATGCGTTCAGCGACGCGGAGGTCGCCGAATTCGTCGAGCGCATCCAGCGTTTCCTGAAACTCGGCGCGGATGACATCCCCGCCATCGTCGCCGAGCCCAAGATCGATGGCCTGTCGCTGTCGCTGCGCTACGAGAACGGCGAACTGGTGCGCGCGGCGACGCGCGGCGACGGGTTTACCGGGGAGGACGTCACCGCCAATGTTCGTACCATCAAGGACGTGCCGCACAAGTTGAAGGGCCGCAACATCCCCTCCGCCTGCGAACTGCGCGGCGAAGTCTATATACTCAAGAAGGACTTCCTCGCGCTGAATAAAAAGCAGGAAGAGGCCGGCGACACCATGTTCGCCAACCCGCGCAACTCCGCGGCGGGCTCGCTGCGTCAGAAGGATGTGGCGATCACCGCGTCGCGGCCGCTGAAATTTTTCGCCTATACCTGGGGCGAGATGACCGAGCGTCCGGCCGACACGCAGCATGGCATGCTCGGGTGGATGGAGAAAGCCGGGTTCACCGTCAATCCGCTTGTCACGCTCTGCAAGAGCGTCGACGACGTGCTGAAATTCTATCGCAGGATCGGCGAGCAGCGTGCCTCGCTCGGCTACGACATCGACGGCGTGGTCTACAAGGTCGACCGGCTCGACTGGCAGGAGCGGCTCGGCTTCGTGTCGCGCTGCGCCGCGCTGGGCCATTGCGCACAAGTTCGCCGCCGAGCAGGCGACGACGGTGCTGAATGGCATCGACATCCAGGTCGGTCGCACCGGCGCGTTGACACCGGTGGCGCGCCTCGAGCCGGTCACCGTCGGCGGCGTGGTGGTGCAGAACGCGACGCTGCACAACGCCGACGAAATCGCGCGCAAGGACGTTCGCGAGGGCGATACGGTGGTAATCCAGCGCGCCGGCGATGTAATTCCGCAGGTGGTCAGCGTTGTCATCAACAAGCGTCCGAAGAACGCGAAGCCTTACAAATTTCCCGATAAATGTCCGGTATGCGGAAGTCATGTTGTCAGCGAGGAAGGCGAGGTGAGTCCGCCGTCACCGGCGCGCTGATTTGTCCGGCGCAGGCGGTGGAGCGGCTCAAGCATTTCGTCTCGCGTCTCGCCTTCGACATCGACGGCCTCGGCGACAAACAGATTCAAGAATTCTATGACGACGGCCTCATCATGCATCCCGTCGACATCTTCACCCTGCAGAAGCGCGACGCGCGCGCAGCGAAAAAACTCAAGGATCGCGAAGGCTATGGCGAGACCTCGGTGCATAATCTGTTCGCCGCCATCGACGCCCGCCGGAAAATCGAACTGAACCGGCTGATCTTCGCGCTCGGCATTCGTCACGTGGGCGAAGGTAATGCCAAACTGCTGGCGCGGCACTACGGCTCGTTCGATGCGTTTCGTGAAGCCATGCTGGATGCCGCAGCAGGGCAGACGGACGAAAACCCATCGGAAGCCTATGCCGATCTCAACAACATCGGCGGTATCGGCGATATCGTGGCGGATGCGGTGGTGGAGTTCTTCGCCGAGAAGCGCAACGTCAAGGCGCTGAACGATCTACTGGGTGAGATCGAAGTGCTGCCCGTCGAGCAGGCGCGCAGCAATTCGGCCGTGGCCGGCAAGACCGTGGTGTTCACAGGCTCGCTGGAACGCATGACTCGCGATGAGGCCAAGGCGTCGGCGGAGCGAATGGGCGCGAAGGTCTCGGGCTCGGTCTCGAAGAAAACCGATCTCGTTGTCGCCGGCCCCGGCGCCGGCTCGAAATTGAAGGACGCCGAAAAGCACGGTGTCAAAGTGATTTCCGAAGACGAGTGGTTGAAGCTGATCGAGACGTAGGCGGCAGGCGAGGGTGGCAGGTGTGTCGCGTGCCTCAGGCCGCCGGTTGACCGATCGTCACGTTCAGCGTGCCGATTCCGTCGCAGCCGCATTCGATCCTGTCGCCGGGTTGAAGCTGGGAGACGCCGGCCGGCGTGCCGGTCATGATGATGTCGCCAGCGTGAAGCTCTACCTGTTGGGAGAGTTGCGAGATAATCTCCGGCACGTTCCAGATCATCTGGTCGAGATCGCCGGACTGGGCTTCCTTGCCGTTGACCGTGAGCCAGATCCGGCCTTTCGACGGGTGGCCGATCTTTGATGCCGGCTGCAGCGGGCTACAGGGCGCTGAGTGATCAAACGACTTGCCGACCTCCCAAGGCCGCTCCTGCTTGCGCGCAGCGGTCTGCAGGTCGCGGCGGGTGAGGTCGATGCCAACGGCGTAACCGTAGACGTGATCGAGCGCCTTGTCGGCGGGAATGTTGAGGCCTCCGCTCTTCATGGCAACGACCAGTTCGACCTCGTGATGCAGGTCCTTGGTCAGCGGCGGATAGGGGATGACCGCGCCGTCGGGTTCAATCATGTCGGCGTGTTTTGCGAAGAAGAACGGCGGCGCGCGCTCGTCGTTGCCCATCTCGCGGATATGATCGAGATAGTTTCGGCCGACGCACCAGATACGGCGGACAGGGAAGGATTTGCCTTCTCCCGCGACCGCGATGGCGGCCTGCGGTGGCTGCGAAATCACAAAAGACGATGCGCTCATGCGGCTCTCCGCGGTTTGTATGCGGTTGGGCAATGAGATGGCCGAGGGGATACGGCGGGCGTGATATTACGCCCTCGCGCTGATGGGGGCCAGTATCACCGAGCCGGTCTCACGATGCTGCAGGCGGAAAAACGACGCGTAGCGTCCGCCGCGCCGCAGCAGGTCGTCGTGGCGGCCGCGCTCGACGATCTCGCCGCCTTCGACCACGAGGATCGCGTCGGCATGCATGATGGTATGAAGGCGGTGCGCGATCACGATCGTGGTGCGATTTTGGCAGAGATGTTGGATCGCTTCCTGCACCTGCTTTTCGGATTCGGAATCGAGCGCGGCGGTGGCCTCGTCCAGCAGGATGATCGGTGCATCCTTGATCAGCGCGCGGGCCACGGCGATTCGCTGGCGCTGGCCGCCGGAGAGTTGCGCGCCGTGTTCGCCCACGGGTGTGTCATAGCCGAGCGGGAAGTTCATGATGAAGTCGTGAGCGCAGGCAGCTTTCGCGGCGGCGATGATCTCGTCCTCGCCGGCGCCAGGCCGCCCGAACGCGATGTTCTCGCGGATGGTGGCGCGGAACAGGTAGACGTCCTGGCCGACATAGGCGGTCTGCTGCCGCAACGATCTCCGCGACACGCCGGAGATGACCTGTCCGTCGATCAGGATATCGCCCTTGGTGATTTCATATAGGCGCAGCAGCAGCGCCAGCACGGTCGATTTGCCTCCGCCCGAAGGACCGACCAGCGCGGTCATCTTGCCGGGTTCGGCCACGAAGCTCATGCGGTTGAGGACGGGCTCGTCCGGACGATAGGCGAACGTGACGTCGCGCAGTTCGACGCGGGCGTTCGTCAGTTTCAGCGCCGGCTTGTCGCCGTCATCGGGCTCGCTGGCGGGACTGTCGACGATCTCCAGCAGCTTGCGCGCGCCGATCAGGCTGCTGTTGAGTTCAATGTTGAGGCGAGCCAGCCGCTTGGCGGGTTCATAGGCCAGCAGAAAGGCGGTGATGAACGAAAAGAACTGGCCGGGCGTCGCGCCCATGGCGACGACGCGATAGCCGCCATACATCAGTCCGCCGGCGATGGCGAAACCACCCAGCGTTTCCATCAGCGGGCTGGCGCGGTTCGAGACCCGCGCCATCTTGTTGTTGGTCTGCTCCACCGCGGCGATGCTGGCATCGATGCGCTCGCGCATGGTCTGTTCGAGCGTGAAGGCCTTGACGGTGCGGATGCCTTGCAGGGACTCCTGCATGGTTTCCATGATGTCGGTGGTGCCGCTGAACTGGTTGTGGGCGAGGCCCTTGATGCGCTTCACCAGCTTGCGCAGCACCAGCATCGCCGGCGGCGCGACCAGGAGGCCGAACAGCGCCATGTACGGATCCTGCGTCACCATGACGATGACCAGTCCGATCAGCGAGAGCAGGTCGCGCCCGACGGCGTTGATCAGCAGGCTAAGTACCTGCGTGACGGAATTGGCGCCGGCGGTCAGCCGCGCTAAAAACTCCGACGAATGCCGCTGCGAAAAGAAGCCGATACTTTCGCTCATCAGCTTGGCGAACAGACGGCGCTGGTTATTGGCGAGGATCGCATTGCTGATCTGCGACAGGATTACGGAGTGGCCGTAGGTCGCCGCGCCCTTGAGTGCAAAAATGACGACGGTCAGCAGCGATAGAATGGCGATACCGCGCACGTCCTTGTTGACATAAGCCTGATTGATGACTTCGCCGAGCAGGTAGGCGGAACCGGCGGTCGTTGCGGCCGAAACAGCCATCAGTGCGAATGCGGCGAGGTAGCGCCGCCAATAGACCACGCCCTGTTCGGTGATCAAGCGGCGGATCAGGACAGCCGCGCCATAGGGATCGTCGGTAATTTTCTTGGGAAGTTCGGTCATCCGCGTTCCATTGACGCCGTGCGGCGATTATCGCCCGCGCGTCAGGGTTGTTGCGAAAGCATCCGACTCAATGCCCGCAATAGCGGGTTTTTTCAAGCCCAAAGCGGGTTTTTGTTCGGTTTGTCAGGCTGATGCCGCGAGCGCGCCGGTGGCGTGACGTTGCATCAGCTTCTCTTCCCAGGCCAGGGCGTGCGCGGCGATGGTTGCGAGGTCGTCGTATTGCGGCGTCCAGTCAAGCGCCGCGCAAATCCGGCCGGTGTCGGCGATCATGGTCATGATGTCGCCCTGGCGGCGGTCGGAATACTGAACCGCGAAGTTACGGCCGCAGACCCGGCGGACTGCTTCAATCGTTTCCAGAACGGAGTAGCCACGCCCATATCCGCAATTCAGCGTTGTCGAATGTCCGCCGCTCCGCAGATATGCCAGCGCGGCACGATGAGCCTGCGCGAGATCGGTGACATGGATGAAGTCGCGGATGCAACTTCCGTCCGGCGTCGGGTAGTCCGTGCCGAACACATCGATCTTGGCGCGCTGCCCGGTCGCGGCTTCGACCGCGATTTTCAACAGATGCGTGGCGCCCGCGGTCGACAGACCGATCCGCGCGTACGGATCGGCGCCCGCGACGTTGAAGTAACGCAACACGACGTAGCTCATGCCATGCGCGGTCGCGACATCGTGTAGCATGATTTCGGTCATCAGCTTCGATGATCCGTAAGGGGAGAGCGGCCTGGTCGGCGCGTCTTCCGGGACCGGCATCCTATCGGGGTTGCCGTAAACGGCGGCAGTCGATGAAAAGATGAAGCGGTTGACGCCGCATTTGACGGCTGCGTTGAGCAGGCTGCGCGTCGTCATGGTGTTGTTGCGATAGTAGGCCAGCGGATCGCGCATCGACTCCGGCACCACGACGGAGCCGGCGAAATGAATGATGCTTTCGACGCCGTGCTGGACGATGACGTTTTCGACGAGATTTTCGTCTCCCGCGTCGCCGATGAACAGCGGCACGCCGTCCGGCAGCGCCGACGAGAAGCCGGTGGAGAGATTGTCGATCACGACAACCTTTTCGCCGGCCTCAGCCAGCGCGAGAACCATATGACTGCCGATATAGCCGGCGCCACCGGTAACGAGCACGGTCATATTTGCTCCTCTGTGCGAGGGTTCGCGGCGAACTCGCCCGCAGTCACCGAAATCTCGCATAAAACGGTGGAATTGCGGTGTAGCAAGCGGCGGATCGGCCTGATTTTCCACCCTTCGAGCGGAGGAATCGACATTATGGTTGCCAAACTGTAACGAGAGCCGATCTCCTTACGCGGCCCCTCGGCGTCGATGGCTGACATTCTCATCATCAAGACCTCCTCGCTTGGCGACGTGGTGCATCAGATGCCCGCAATCGTCGATGCGTCGCGCGCCTGTCCGGAGTTGCGGGTGACATGGGTGGTGGAAGAGGCGTTCGCGCCGTTGGCGCGATTGCACCCATCGGTGGCCGACGTCATTGTCGTGGCGACGCGGCGCTGGCGTTCGCAATTCACCGCCGGCGCGACATGGCGCGAGATCGCCGGATTCCGCATACGCCTGCGCGAGCGGGTTTTTGAAAAAGTGATCGACACTCAGGGGCTGATCCGTTCGGCGATCATGGCGCGCGTCGCGCGCGGCGAGCGCCACGGTTATGATGGTCAGAGCATCCGCGAACCCCTGGCCGCGCGATTTTACGATATCAGGCACGCGGTCGGGCGCGATCTGCACGCTGTGACGCGCAACCGGATCCTGACCGGTCTCTCGCTCGGATATCGGCCGCCGGACGACGTCGATTACGGTTTGATCCGTCCTGTGCAGAGCGACCGCGAACGCTACGCCGTGCTGCTTCACGGCACGTCCCGGTCCTCGAAAGAATGGCGTGTCGAGGACTGGATCGAAACCGGTTGCTGGCTGCAGGCGAATGGATTGCAGATTGTGCTGCCGTGGGGCACCGAGGTTGAACGCCTGTTGTCCGAACAGTTATCACGGACAATCGCGGGCAGTCGCGTCCTGCCGCGCCAAAGCCTCGATCTGACCGCGCAGGTGATTAGCAATGCGGCACTGGTAATCGGCGTCGACACCGGCCTGATGCACCTCGCCGCAGCGTACCGCGTTCCGCTCGTCGGCATCTATGTCAGCACCGATCCGGGTCTGACAGGGCCGGTCGGCAGCGGCCGCATGAGGGTGCTGGGCGGCAGGAACGGTCCACCTGCTGCGCGGCAGGTGATCGAGGCCGCCGAGCGATTGCTGGGTGGATAGCGTTTTCAAGTGAAGTGGGCACCGGTTCGCGTCAAGAAACGCGTCAGATAAAAGCTGGAGCCCGGCTTTGATTCCATCGAAGCCGCAATAGCTCTAGATCGGCGCCGTTGCGCTCGATATCTTTGCAAGCACCTGCGCGACGAACGTGTCGAGGTCGCCGCCTGTAAACAGGAAACCCGGAATTCCCGCGCCAGCCGCGGCTTCGATATCGCTCTCGCGGTCGCCGATGGCAAAGCTGCCGTGTTGCCGCACCGGCCAATGCTGCATCAGGTCAAGGATCATGCCGGGCTTCGGTTTTCGCCAGAGATGATCTTCCAGATATCCGGCGACGTTGCCGTCGGGATGATGCGGGCAATATCTGAAGTCATCAATTCGCGCGCCTTGCGATGCCAGATGAGACTGCATCCACAGGTGCAGACTGCGAACGTCATTCTCGCTGAAGAAACCGCGCGCGACGCCGGACTGATTGGTGAAGATGAAAACGAAATATCCGGCTTCGTTCAGTCGTCGAACGGCCTTGGTGACGCCCGGCATCCAGCGAATGCGGTCGCGGGTGCCCATATAGCTGTCGTCGTGATTGACGACGCCATCGCGATCCAGAAACGCCGCGGGCCTGCAAGCCGGAGCTTTGACGGCGCCGTTCACTTGTCTCCGACTCCGTCCGCAATCGCGATCTCGACGCTGTCGCAGATCGCATGGCCTGCCGTCATGTGGATCTGCTGGATGACAGGGGTGTCGTCGCTTGGCGCAACAAAAAGATGGTCGCAGACGCCTTGCAGGCTCTTGCCCTTGAGGCCGGTGAAACCGACGGTGACGAGGCCGCGCCGACGCGCGGCGGCAAGCGCCGCCAGAATGTTCGGTGATCGACCCGAGGTGGACAGGGCCAGCAGCACATCGCCGCGCTGGCCGAGGCTCTCGACCTGTCGGGCAAAAATCTGCTCGAAGCCGTAGTCGTTGGAGATGGCGGTGAGGGCGGATGTGTCGGTCGTCAATGCGATGGCGGCGTAGCCGGGCCGCTCCTTCTTGTAGCGTCCGATGATTTCCGAGGCGATGTGCTGGGCGTCGGCGGCACTCCCGCCATTGCCGATCAGAAGTACCTTGTTTCCGGAACGAAGCGCATCGACGAGGGCGAGAGCAATATCACTTGTAACCCCGAGCAGCGTTGCGTCATTGGCTGCGCGCTCGAGGGCTGCGAGCGATTGCTGAAAATGTACCGCGATCGGGTTCTGGCTCAAGACGCACCTATGTCACCGTGACTAGATCACGATGATTTTGGATCGAATCGATCCAAATCATGAACGTGATCAATTCCAATATTTTAGAGCGGGATGCGGGCGGATTTCCTCATCCCGCTCTGTGATCAGTGGTAATGAGCACGTCATGCCCACGCAAGTGTGGCTGTATCAGTGCGAAACGCGAGCACGGGCCTCCGCCAGCACGTTTTCCGCAATCGCGATCACTTCAGTGGCCGGGATATCCCTCATGCAGCGGTGGTCGTTCATGGTGCAGACCGGACGGTGGCAGGGTTGGCACGGGAGAAGCGTTTTTGTCTGTATTGTCGCTGCGAGCCCATTCAGGGGTGCCCAGTGATAGGGACTGGTCGGTCCGAAAATTCCCATTGTGGGCGTTCCGATCGCGGCCGCCACGTGCAGCAGGCCGGAGTCGTTCGAAATCGCGACGGTGGCCGCCGCCATCGCCAGAATACCGTTTCGCAAGTCGTTGCCTGTAAGGTCCCGGACGTGCGAACCCCCGGTTGCCACAATTTCAGCAGCCACCGCTTTTTCGCCCGGGCCGCCGATCACCCAGCTATCGATCCCGTGTTCGGCCAGCATCCGGGCGGCCTCAGCGTAGTAGCTCCAGCGCTTGCTGGAGCCGACCGCTCCCGGCGCCAATGCCACGACCGGCCCGGCGCCAAGTCCATGCGCCTGCCGCCAGCGAGCGATTTCGTCGGCTGGCACCCTGAGTTGTGGCTCGGGCCATTCAGACGGCCGTGTCGCACCGGCAGGAAGCGCCAGGGACGCCTTCTTGTCGATCATGCGAGGGAGGACTCGCTCGCCCCAACGCCAACGGTTGAGCAGCCCAAACCGCGCTTCGCCGACAAATCCCACCCGCTCCGGGATGCCGGCCAGTGCGGGCGCAATGGCCGATTTCCAGGTACGTGGCATGACGAGGACCGTTCCATATCCCCGCGCGCGCAGTTGTCGGGCCAGCCCCCATTGTTGCGTCAGCGCCAACCGGCTTCGGGGCAGATCCCAGACCACGCCGGCGCGCACGCCGGGCATATAATCGACCAGCGGGGCGCAGAGCGTTGTCACGAGCATATCCACCGGTCGATTCGGCCAGCGCTCCTTAAGCACCCGCACCACCGTGTGGCCGCGGACGAAGTCGCCGATCCACATGTAGGGAACGATTAGAATGGGCCGGGTATCGTCCGGGTCACCAACCATCTCCAGCTCTTTTGGTGAATCTGTTTTCATTACTTAAACGATGGGCAACATGAAATCGGCGAAAAATCTCGGTATCCGCTCTTGTCCCGAAGGTAAAGTGATCTCGCGCGCCGCTTTTGGCGAGCTGGTCTGCACGCTATCCAAGTTGCCTCGCGGGCGGGAGTGGGGCAAACCGTGAGTCGCACATCCATGACGGGGACATCATGCTGCTGGTAACCGGGGGCGCCGGTTTTATCGGATCAAATCTCGTGGCCGCGTTGAATGACGCCGGGCGCGGCGATGTGACGGTGTGCGATGTGCTGGGGCATGACGGCAAATGGCGCAATCTCGCCAAGCGGCGGCTTGCGGATATCGTGCCGCCGGCGGAACTGATGAACTGGCTCGATGGCCGTCGTCTCGACGCCGTCGTTCATCTCGGCGCGATCTCCGAGACCACCGCGACTGATGGCGACCTCGTCATCGAGACCAACTTCCGGCTGTCGCTGCGATTGCTCGACTGGTGTACGACGACTGCGACGCCGTTCATCTACGCTTCGTCGGCATCGACGTACGGCGACGGCCGGCAGGGCTTTCGCGACGATCAATCGATGAGCGCACTCAGGGCACTCCGGCCGATAAATCTCTACGGCTGGAGCAAGCACCTGTTCGATATGGCGGTTGCGGGCCGCGCAGCAAACGGCGGCACGCTGCCGCCGCAATGGGCCGGTCTGAAGTTCTTCAACGTGTTCGGTCCCAACGAATATCACAAGGGCACCATGATGAGTGTGCTGGCGCGCCGTTTCGCCGATGTGAAGGCCGGCCATCCGGTGCAGTTGTTCAAATCGCACCGCGAGGGCATCGCCGACGGCGACCAGCGCCGCGACTTCATTTATGTCGATGACGTGGTGCGCGTGATGATGTGGCTGTTGGCCACGCCTCCGGTCAGCGGTCTCTTCAACGTGGGAACCGGCAAGGCACGCAGCTTTCGTGATCTGATGGCGGCCGCCTATGCCTCGCTTGGCGCGAAGCCGAATATCGAATACGTCGACATGCCCGAGCAAATTCGCGGCGCCTATCAGTATTTCACGCAGGGTGAGGTCGAGCGCCTGCAACGCGCAGGCTACAACGGCGGCTTCACGCCACTGGAAGAAGCGGTCGACGCGTATGTCAAAGGCTATCTCGATGGCGACGATCGCTTTCGCTGATGGCTTAACAGGTCAAGGGTTTGATGGTCGATTTTGATGCCTTGTCGAATGCGTTTCCCCGTCAGACGGTGCTCTGTGTCGGCGACCTGATGCTCGACGAGTTCGTATATGGCGAGATTTCTCGGATTTCGCCGGAGGCCCCGGCGCCGGTCATCGCGGTTCAGCGAAGCGAAACTAACGTTGGCGGTGCCGGCAATGTCGCGCGTAACATCGCCGCGCTCGGCGCGCGCTGCATCTTTGTTGGACTGGTCGGCGTGGATGAAGCGGGCGAAAGGCTGCGTGCCACGCTCTCCCGTGAGAAACTGATCGAGCCGTTGTTGATTTCAGATCCAGCACGGCCGACGACGCGCAAGGTGCGCTTTGTTTCGGAGCATTTTTCGACCCACATGCTGCGCGCCGACTGGGAAACGGCCGTCCCGGCATCCGGGGCGGTGGAGCAGGCTCTGATCGACGCCATTCTGCCCCAACTGCCGCGCGCGGATATCGTATTGTTGTCCGACTATGCCAAGGGGGTGTTAACGCCGCGGGTGATCCGCAACGTCATCGATGCCGCACGCAGGCTAGGCAAGCGTGTCATCGTCGATCCGAAGACCGCCAATTTCGCCGTCTATCGCGGCGCGACACTGCTCACGCCGAACCGCAAGGAATTCGCGGAAGCGACCCGTAGCCGCGCCGACGACGAAGCAAGCATTGCGACGGCGGCGCGAGAGGCGATGCTGCTCACCGATGGCGAAGCTCTGCTGGTAACGCAAAGCGAGCATGGCATGACGCTCGTGCCTCGTGAGGGCGAGGTCATTCACGTTCCCGCGCACACCGTCAAGGTTCGCGATGTGACGGGCGCGGGCGATACCGTCGCCGCCACGCTCGCGGTTTCACTCGCCGCGGGCGCCGGCTGGGAGACCGCGTTGCGGACGGCCAGCGCCGCCGCGGCGGTCGCGGTTGGCAAGAGCGGGACGGCGATTGTCACGCTTGCCGAACTGCGCCGCAATATCCTGCCGCACGCCTTCCTCGCAGCGGAAGAAAAAATCGCGCAATCGACAGGCGATCTCGACCAGCGGCTGTCGGCGTGGCGTGAACAGGACCTGCGCATCGGTTTTACCAACGGCTGCTTCGATATCCTGCATCCCGGCCACGTCAAGGTACTCACCGGCGCACGCGCAGCATGCGATCGGCTGATTGTGGGATTGAACAGCGACGCATCGGTGGCCCGCCTGAAGGGCGAGGATCGTCCGATCCAGAACGAGCGAGCGCGAGCGGAGGTGTTGGCTGCGCTTGAGGCCGTCGATCTTGTGGTGATTTTCGAAGAGGACACGCCCTTGAAGCTGATCGAGCGAATTCAGCCCGGTGTGCTCGTCAAAGGTGGGGATTATTCGCCTGGGCAGGTCATCGGTCACGAGCTGGTCACCGCGCGCGGTGGTGAGGTCGTGCTGATCGATATTCTGCAGGGATTCAGCACGACGTCACTGATGAAGCGCGCAGGAGGCGGGACATGAGAGCCGCGTTGCACCGCTGTTTTCGCTTGGACGGTCACCGCATGAATCCACGTCAAAAGTTCACCTTACGAAATGTTCTTATCGCGTCGCATGACCTGATAATGGTCGTGGCAGCGCTTCTCGTGAGCTGTTACTTCCGCTTTGAAACCTATGATTTTGTCCTGCGCTTGCCGCTGCTCATTAAGGTGCTACCCTATTTCTTGGTCATCTCCGCCGTTGTCTTTTATGTCTTTCATCTGACGACGACAAAATGGCGCTTCATTTCGCTTGTGGACGCCCTCAACATTGTCAAGGCATCTTCGGTTCTGGCGTTTGTCGTCATGGTCTTCGACTATGTCATTATCGCGCCAAATCTCTATGGCATGTTCTTTCTCGGAAAGAAGACGATCATACTTTACTGGCTGTTGCAGATATTCCTGCTCGCAGCCACGCGCTTTACCTATCGATATTTCCGCTACAGGCGGACTTTGGTTCACGCAGAGGCCAGTGATGCAACGCCGGCGATCGTCGTCGGCCGCGCCGCGGATGCCGAAATTTTCTTCCGCTCGGTCGAGAGCGGGGCAGTCAAGCAATTGCGGCCGGTCGGCTTGTTGTCGCCGTCGCCCGCTGACATCGGCCAGACGATACGTGGCGTTTCAGTGCTTGGAGGAGTGGACGACCTTGATGAGGTGATAGCGGATTTTGCCGGGCGGCAGAGGCCGATCAAGCGCATCATCATGACGCCCTCCGCATTCGAACCCGAAGCCCAGCCGGAGTACGTTCTGGAGCGCGGCCGCAAACTGGGCCTCAAGGTAAGCCGGTTGCCGTCGCTCGGCGAGGGAGGTGAGATTCCGCACCTGACGCCGGTTGCCGTCGAAGATCTCCTGCTTCGCCCAAGCCGTACCATCGACTATGAGCGGCTCGAAGGGCTGGTCAAGAACAAGTCGATTGTCGTGACCGGCGGTGGCGGATCGATCGGGTCCGAAATCTGCGACCGTATCGTGACGTTCGGCGCGAACAGGCTGCTGATCATCGAAAATTCCGAACCTGCACTCTACGCAATCATGGAAGAACTGGGCACCAGGAATCGGGCGGCCGTCGTGGAAGGACGTATCGCCGACATTCGTGACCGCCAGCGGCTGATGCGCTTGATGAACGAATTCAAGCCTGACATCGTGTTTCATGCGGCTGCGCTCAAACACGTGCCCATTCTCGAACGAGATTGGAGCGAAGGCGTCAAGACCAACATATTCGGTTCGGTCAATGTCGCCGATGCAGCGCTGGCGTCCGGTGCCGAAGCCATGGTGATGATCTCCACTGACAAGGCGATAGAGCCGGTCTCGATGCTCGGATTGACCAAACGTTTTGCCGAGATGTACTGTCAGGCGCTTGATCATGAGCTGGCGCAGCGCACGGAAGATAAGATTCCGATGCGGCTGATTTCGGTCCAATTCGGCAATGTGCTAGCGTCGAACGGGTCGGTGGTGCCGAAGTTCAAGGCGCAGATCGAAGCCGGAGGGCCGGTGACCGTCACACATCCGGATATGGTCCGCTACTTCATGACGATCCGTGAAGCCTGCGATCTCGTCATCACCGCGACGAGTCATGCGGTAATGCCGGAACGGCCAGATGTATCGGTATATGTTCTGAACATGGGACAGCCGGTGAAAATCGTCGATCTTGCCGAACGCATGATCCACCTGTCCGGCTTACAACCCCATCACGACATTGAGATTATCTTTACCGGGGTGCGACCGGGCGAACGGCTGAACGAGATTCTGTTTGCCAGTGAGGAGCCAACGATCGAGATTGGCTTGTCGGGGATTCTGGCCGCGAAGCCAAACGAGCCGCCGATGGACATGCTGCACGAGTGGATCGCAGTCCTGACCGAAGCTGTCGCCAACGAAGACAAGTCGACAATCCGTTCGGTCCTGAAGAATGCCGTGCCGGAATTCGGGAAACATGCCGACCAGACATTGCCTCTCGCTTGAAATTTCGCGCCGCGCCGCTAATCCGTGACCTCGATCGAGGCCGATCCCTTTTCGGCCTTCTCGGCGCTGAAAATCCAGACCAGTCCGCCTAGCCCGCCGACGACAAAAACCACAGCGCCGAACAACAGCGAGACATTGATGCCTTCGCTGGTCGCAAGTCCGGCGTATCCGAAAGCCAGAGCCATGGAGGTCTCGCGCACGCCCCAGCCGGCTATCGAGATCGGCAGCATGGTGATGAGCATGACCGGTGGAACAAGCAGAAAAATCTCGCTGAACAGGACCGGCGCGGCGATCGCCTTCACGATGCACCACGCGATCACGACGGCCAGAATATGGATGAGCAGCGACAGAAAAGGAATTTTCCACCAGAACTCGCGGTTGAAGAGGGCATCGTTGGTAATGACCGAACAGGCACGAAGGTGGTTTATGGCCCAGATATTTCTGAGCCAGGGCCAATGCAATCTGCCGAGAACCAGAAATCCGCCGGCGGCGGCCAGCGCGGCAAAATCGACGAACAGCAACGCAAGCCGGCCCTGGGGGTCGCCGATCAGCCAATAACTCCATGGCAGGCTGGCGACTATTAGAATGGCAAGCGCAATCATGCCAATCGCGCGGTCGACGAAGATCGAATAGGCCGCTGCCTTCCAACCGGCTGGGCCGTGTCCGACCAGCCAGATTCGCATGGCATCGCCACCGATGGACGAGGGCAGAGTTTGGTTGAAGAATGAGCCGATCATGCAATAGCGTGCCGCTTGCGCGACCGAGAGAGGTGCGCCGCAATCGGCGCTGATTTCACGCCAGCGAAGGGCACTGACAAAAACCTGCAACAATGTCACGGCTATGGCGAGCGCGATCCATCCGGCGCTCGTGAAACCGAAGCGTGAGGCAAGGTCGGAAAAATTGACCCTGCGGAGCGCTAGGTAGAGCAATGCAGCCGAGACCAGTATTTTTGCCGTTGAGAGCAGGAGCTGGCGCATTGCGCTTGCGTGTGCCGAGGTTAAGTTGGCGCCGTCGGGACTTTCGGGACGGCAATCGGTTCCGGTTGCCTTGGTATGGTTTTGGACGCCGTCTGGCAATAGTCGCGCAACTGGGTATTGCGACCCCCTTGATGGCGCGGCTAAAGAGGCCCCGGGTTACAGCAAAGCCGCGGCCTGCACATCCAGAGGAGCGTAATGTCGGATCATCCGATACTGATCACCGGCGCTGCTGGTTTCATCGGATTTCATGTCGCCAGCCGACTCCTGAAGGAGGGACGACCGGTTGTCGGTGTAGACAATCTCAACCGTTATTATGATCCCGCGCTCAAGGACGGCCGGCTGGAAATCTTGCGCAAGGATTCGCGTTTTCGCTTCGTCAAGGCCGACCTTGCCGATCGCGCAGCGACGGCCGCCCTGTTCGCTGAGAATCGCTTTCCGGTCGTGCTTCATCTCGCTGCCCAGGCGGGCGTGCGCTATTCCTTGCAAAATCCGGACGCCTACGTCGATTCAAACCTCACGGCTTTTGCAAATGTCCTTGAAGGATGTCGGCACACCGAGTGCCGTCACTTGTTGTTTGCTTCATCATCCTCTGTTTACGGCGCAAACACCAAGCTCCCGTTTTCCGTCCACGACAACGTCGACCACCCGATCAGTCTGTATGCAGCGACGAAAAAATCCAATGAACTGATGGCGCATGCCTACAGTCACCTCTACCGCATTCCGATAACGGGTCTGCGCTTCTTCACGGTCTACGGCCCATGGTATCGGCCCGACATGGCGCTCTACAAGTTCGCCGATGCGATCATCGAGGGACAGCCGATCAGGCTGTTCAATCACGGCAACATGCGGCGGGATTTCACCTACGTCGATGATGTCACGGAAGCTATTGTTCGCCTGATCGATCATGTTCCGCGAGGCGAGGCCAATTGGTCGGGCGATGCGCCGGATCCCGGGACGAGTTCAGCTCCCTGGCGCATTTATAATATCGGCAACAACAAGCCGGCAGAACTGATGAACGTTGTCGCCCTTCTGGAGAAGGAGTTCGGGCGGACCGCGCGAAAGGAAATGCTCCCGATGCAGCCCGGCGACGTGCAAACCACGTTCGCCGATATCGATGATCTCGTCCGTGACGTGGGTTTCCGCCCCTCGACGTCCCTCGATGATGGTATTCATCGGTTCGTGGATTGGTATTGTCGCTATCATCGGGTCGGCTAGTGGTCCGATTCTAACATTTGTGGAGATTGTCTTGTGAGTGAGCGCATTATTCCGCTCGTCATGTGTGGCGGCGCGGGAACGCGGTTGTGGCCGGCCTCGCGCGAGGGTCGCCCGAAGCAGTTCCTGCCGCTGTTCGGGCCGCATTCGACATTTCAGGACACGCTGAGGCGGGTTTCCGATCCCACGCTGTTCGAGCGGCCAGTCGTGATCACCAATGCCGCCTATCGCTTCATGGTGCTTGAACAACTCGTGGAGATTGGACTCGAAGCGGATATCCTGCTGGAGCCGGCGCGGCGTGAACTCGGGGCCGGCAATTGCCGCGGGAGCGACGTTTGCGAAAATGCGTGACGGTGAGGCTGTGGTGCTTGCGCTTGCCGCAGATCATGTGGTGCGCGACACGGATGCGTTCGTTTCCGCTTGCCGCCAGGGACTCGTTGCCGCGAGTGCCGGCCACATCGTGACCTTCGGTGTCAGACCGGAGCGGGCGGCTACCGAGTACGGCTATATCAGCCCCGGCGCGGTCATTGCGGACAAGGTGCGTGCGGTGACGACGTTCGTGGAGAAGCCTGATCCGCAAACCGCCGCGGGTTACGTCAAAGCGGGGTATCTCTGGAACAGCGGCAACTTCATGTTCCGTGCGGCCGTGCTGCTCGAGGAATATCGCGAGATCGATTCCGAGAGCGTTGGGGCGGTGACCGATGCCGTGACCCGTGCAGGCCGGGATCTCGGCTTTGTCACGCTCGATCCGGACGCCTTCGCGAAGGCGCGGGCGATTTCGATCGATTACGCGGTGATGGAAAAGACTGCACATGCCGCCGTGGTCCCGGTCGACTGTGGCTGGTCGGATGTCGGATCGTGGCATGCGGTGTGGGAGTTGTCGGACAAAGACAGTCAGGGCAATGCGGCGCAAGGGACGGCGGTGTTCGAGGATTCCCGCAACTGCAACGTTTCGACCGACAAGGCCCTGGTGGCGCTGGAAGGCGTCGACGATCTCGTCGTGGTGGCAACGCAGGATGCCGTGCTGGTATCGCGTCAGAATGATGCCAACGGGCTGAAACGTCTGGTCGCAAAGCTGAAAGCCCTGGCGCCGCAGGTCACGGAAGAGCATCTCAGGGTCCATCGGCCCTGGGGCGCCTATCAGTCGATCGACAGGGGCGAGCGGCATCAGGTCAAGCGAATCACGGTGAAGGCCGGCGAGCGGTTGTCGCTGCAAAAACATCATCATCGTTCGGAGCATTGGATCGTGGTGCGCGGCACCGCGAAGGTGACTGTCGATGATCTCGTCAAGAGTGTGCACGAGAACGAATTGATCTACATTCCGATCGGAGCCACCCATCGGCTGGAAAATCCTGGCAAGATTCCGCTGGAACTGATCGAAGTACAGACCGGCAGCTATCTTGGTGAGGACGACATCATCCGGATCGAGGATGATTATCGGCGCGGCTGATAGCAGCGCGGGAGCCGGCGCTGCGGGTCCTGAAGATGATTCGCAGCTTGTTTCAGGACCCTGTCAACCGTCTCACGAGCTTAATCGACATGTAATTCTTTGAATCAAAACGTGTTGGGATTGTTACTCCTCTAATCGCCACTTTTGCGACGGCGTGCTAGGAGAGCGCATGGCCGGGTTCGGGGGCGCCCAGGTCAGTCGATTTTGGGGTTCAGAATGAGTTTAAAGCCATCCGCATCTGAAACTGGAGCATCGGAGCGCCTGCTGCGCGTCGGCGTGATCGGTGCGGGCATCATGGGCAGCAATCACGGCCGCGTGCTGGCTGGTCTTCCCGGCGTCAGGCTCGCCGGCATCGTTGATCCTTTGCCCGCGCACCGTGCTCGCGCCACCGAGATGACCGGGTGCCGAACGTTTACGACATTCCAGGAACTGCTCGCGGCCGGGGTCGACGCGGTTACCATTGCTGCGCCGACGCACCTTCATCATGAACTTGCGCTGGCTTGTATCGCGCGGGGCGTCCACGTTCTGGTCGAGAAGCCGATCGCCTCGACGGTTGAAGAGGGCCGCACGATCGTCGCTGCGGCTCAGCGTGCCGGTCTGACCTTGATGGTCGGGCATGTCGAGCGCTTCAATCCGGCGGTCGCCGCCATCAAGCAGGCGATCAAGGGTGAGGACATTCTCTCGATCGCGATCACGCGGGTTGGCCCATTCCCGCCGCGCATGTCGAACGTCGGCGTCGTGATCGACCTTGCCGTGCACGACATCGACCTGATCCGCTGGTTTACCGAATCCGAAATCGTCGATGTGCAGCCCCAACTCTCCTGCGCCGTCGCCGAGCGGGAAGATATCGCCCTGCTTCAGTTCCGGACCGCATCCGGTGTGCTCGCGCACATCAATACGAACTGGCTGACGCCGTTCAAGGCCCGCAACGTCACGGTCGCGACCCGTGGCAAATATGTGATGGGCGACCTGCTGACCCGTCAGGTGACCGAATGCTTCGGTTTTCAGCCGGATGGCAGTTACTCCATGCGCCACCTACCGGTAGGGCATGACGAGCCGCTGCGCGCCGAGTTGATCGCGTTTATCGATGCGGTGCGCTCAGGAAAGACTCCGGCGGTGAGCGGTGGCGAAGGCGTCGCCAGCCTCGAGATCGCGATCAAGTGCCTCGAGACTTCATTGTCTTCCATCGTGCCACCAGCGCGGACAACCCCGCGCCGCATCGTCGGCTGATAGTTCGAGGACTGAATGAACCAGCATACATCGCCCCAGGCGATTCCGTTCATCGACGTCGTCGAACAGCGCCGTCGTCTCGGCAAACGTATCGACGACGCAGTTGGACGGGTGCTGACGCATTGTCAGTTTATCAACGGGCCAGAAGTCGCGCGCCTGGAAGCGGATCTCGCGGCTTTCAGCGGCGCGAAGCATGTGGTGGCCTGCGCCAGCGGCACGGATGCGCTGCTGATGGTGCTGCTGGCGAAGAAAATCGGTCCTGGCGATGCGGTGATCTGCCCGACCTTCACGTTCTGCGCGACCGGGGAAGTCGTGGCGCTGCTCGGAGCGACGCCGGTGTTTGTCGATGTCGATGAGACGACGTTCAATATCGACATCGCGTCGCTGAAAGACGGCATCGCGGTCGCAAAAAAGCAGGGTCTCAGGCCTAAAGCCATCATTCCCGTCGATCTGTTTGGTCAGCCTGCCCATCATGACGCGATTGCGGCGGTTGCCGCGGCCGAGGGCATGTTCGTTCTGGATGATGCCGCGCAAGGTTTCGGCGCGACCTATAAAGGACGACTGCTGGGTACCTTCGGCCTCGCGACGGCGACCAGTTTTTTCCCCGCCAAACCGCTCGGCTGCTACGGCGACGGTGGAGCGATCTTCACCGACGATGCCGAACTGGCGGACACATTGCGCAGCGTGCGCGTGCATGGGCAAGGTTCTGACAGGTACGACAACGTGCGGTTAGGTCTTACGGGACGCATCGATACCGTGCAGGCGGCAATCCTGATCGAAAAGCTCAGGATATTTTCTGACGAGATCAAGGCGCGGGATATCGCGGCCAAGCGGTACAATGAAGGCCTCGGGAATGTCGTGATCGTGCCCCGCGTGGCACCGGACTGCACGTCGGTATGGGCGCAATACACCATCCGTCTGCCGAACGGCGGCCGCGACGCGCTGGCATCGAAGCTGAAGGCCCTGGGCATTCCGACCGCGATTTACTATCCGAGGTCGCTGCATCAGCAGACAGCATACCGGAATTTTCCGGTCGCGGCCAACGGCCTGCCGGTCAGCGAAAAGCTGTCGGCCGAGGTCATCAGCTTGCCGATGCACGGCTATCTGGATGAATTGACCCAAGACCGGATCATCAAGGCTGTGCGTGCCGCGATTCCGATCTGATTTCGCCATTTTGCGCCGCGGAGCGATCCTGTAGAAACGCCGGATGCTCGGACGCATTTTCACCGTCGGTGGATATACGCTGCTCTCGCGGCTGACAGGCTTTGCGCGAGACATCATGCTTGCAGCGATCCTCGGCGCTGGACCGGTCGCGGATGCTTTCTTCGTAGCGCTGCGACTGCCCAATCACTTCCGGGCGATCTTCGCTGAGGGAGCCTTCAACGCGGCGTTCGTGCCGGCTTATGCGCATGTCGCCGGCGGCGGTCCGGTTTCCGCGAAGCTATTCGCCAACCGCATTTTTACTCTGCTGTTACTGTCGCAGGTGATCCTACTGGCGATAGCATGGCTGTTCATGCCGCAGGTGATCGCACTGCTGGCACCCGGTTTTGTCGATGATCCGGTGCGCGGCGAACTCGCCATTTCGCTGACGCGGATCACCTTTCCCTATCTGCTGCTGATAACGCTGGTGACGCTGTACGGCGGCATGCTCAATGTCATGCATCGCTTTGCCAGCGCGGCGGCTGCGCCGATCTTCCTCAACCTGTCGATGTTCGTGACGCTGGCGCTTGCGGCATTCTTCCCAAGTGCCGGATATGCCGCAGCGTGGGGTGTGCTGATCTCAGGCTTCCTGCAATATTTTCTGTTGGCAGCGGATGCCGCACGTCACGGCCTGATGCCACGGCTGACGCGTCCAACACTCGATGCCGATGTGCGTGGTTTCTTTCGCGCTCTGGGGCCGGCAACGATCGGTTCGATGGGCACGCAGATCGCGATGTTCGCCGACACCATCATCGCCACATTTCTCCAGGCGGGCGCGTTGTCGGCGCTGTATTACGCCGACCGGCTCAATCAACTGCCGATCGGTGTGATCGGCATTGCTATCGGCACCGTGCTGCTGCCGGAGATGTCGCGGCGTATCACGGGCGGCGATCACGAAGGCGCGACGGCCGCGCAGCGGCGGGCATTGGATTTCACGTTGCTGTTTTCGGTGCCGTTCGTGGCCGCCTTCCTGACCGTCCCTGATGTGGTCATGCGGGCGATGTTCGCGCGCGGCGCTTTTTCGAAAGCGGACGCAGCGGCAGCCGGCGCGACGCTCGCCGCCTATGCGGTGGGCCTTATCCCCTTTGTCCTGATCCGCAGTGCGGTCGCGACATTTTACGCGCGCAAGAATACCGCGACGCCCGTGAAGGCCGCGTTGACTGGTGTCGCGGTCAACGTCGCGCTGAAAATAGCGCTGGTAGGCTCGCTCGCACAGATCGGTCTCGCGCTTGCCACGGCAGTCGGGGCCTGGATCAATCTTCTGCTCGTGATCGGATTTGCGGTACGGGCGGGGTACTTCGAGGTTGGCCGTCCGTTGCTGGTCTCGCTTGGAAAATTCCTGATCGCAGGCGTCGTGCTCGCGGCGGCGCTGTTGTTCGCTGCGCGCTTTGCCTCGGTTCAGTTCGCGCACTGGAGCACGATGCGCGACGAAGCGGCTCTGGGGTTGCTGGTGGTTGTCGGCGCGGCCGTCTATGCCGGCACGATTTTGCTGCTGTTTGGCCCGCGCTGGCTGAGGGCCCTGGTGCGAGCCTAGTGGTCCTCACTGGAGAGTGAAAGCGAACTTCTGAGCCACCGCTAGCATTGCGCTTGGCGCAGTTCCGCTGCAGTATTACGGCAATTCTAAAATGTCGCCGGAGATACCATGGCTCCCGTAAAGTTCGGTATCGGTCAAAGCGTTCGGCGCAAGGAAGACGACGCGTTCATTCGCGGTAAGGGCCGCTATACCGATGATCACGCACCGTCCGAAGCGCTGCATGCGCTGATGCTGCGCTCGCCGCATGCGCACGCGAAATACAAGATCGATGCGTCCCGCGCCCGTGGCCTGCCGGGGATCGGCCTGATCCTCACCGCGGCCGACGTCGCCGACCTCGGTGGCCTGCCGTGCCTGTTCAATCTGCCGGATAACCCTTTCACCGGACCGCCATATCCCATCCTGGCGAAGGATGAGGTGCGGCATGTCGGCGACGCCGTGGCTTTCGTCGTTGCCGATACGGTCGAGCACGCGCGTGATGCCATCGAGGCGATCGCGGTCGAATGGACGTCGCTTGCCTCGGTCGTCGGTGTTGCCAATGCCGTGAAGAAGGGCGCGCCGCAGGTCTGGCCCGATCACGCCGGCAACGTGTTGTTCGACGTTTCGATCGGCGACAGGACGGCGGCCGAGGCCGCTTTTGCCGGGGCGCATGCCATCGCCGAAATTTCGATCGTCAATCCGCGCGTCATCACCAACTACATGGAGACGCGCGCCGCCGTCTGCGAATATGACGCCAGGCGCGATCATCTGACGCTGACGGTCGGCAGCCAGGGCAGCCATCGCCTGCGCGAGATCCTCTGTAAGCGCGTCCTGAAGATGCCGCTGGAGAAGATGCGCGTGATCTGCCCCGACGTCGGCGGCGGATTTGGCACCAAGCTGTTTCCTTATCGCGAGTATGCGCTGATCGCGGTCGCCTCGAAGAAACTTCGCAGGACGATCAGATGGACGGCCGAGCGGTCAGACCATTTCGTCGGTGACGCGCAGGGACGCGACAACGTCACAACCGCGCGCATGGCGCTGGCGGAAGACGGCAAGTTTCTGGGCATGAACGTCGATCTGATGGGCAACATGGGCGCCTATCTCTCGACCTTCGGCCCCTACATTCCCTATGGCGGGGCCGAGATGTTACCGGGTCTGTACGATATTAAGGCGTTTCATTGCCGGGTCCGCACCGTGTTCACCAACACCTTGCCGGTCGACGCCTATCGCGGCGCGGGCCGCCCCGAGGCGGCCTATGTGGTGGAGCGATTGGTTGACGCCGCGGCTCGCAAGCTCGGCATGACGCCGGACGCGATCCGGCGCAAGAATTTCATTTCGCCGAAGGCGATGCCCTACAAGACCGCGACCGGCAAGGTTTATGACTCCGGTGACTTCGCCGCGCACATGAAGCGCGCCATGGAGATCGCGAACTGGAAGGAATTCCCGAAGCGCGCCAAGGCCGCGAAAAAGCAGGGCCTCGTGCGCGGCATCGGGTTTGCGAGCTATGTCGAGGTCTGCGGGACCATGGGCGAGGAGCGGGCGGATGTACGGCTCGATCCCAACGGCGACGTCACGGTGCTGATCGGCACGCAGTCGAGCGGGCAGGGCCATGCCACTGCTTATGCGCAGATCATCGCGGGTCAGTTCGGGATTCCGCCTGAGCGCGTTCACCTGATTCAGGGCGACACCGATGTGGTCGTCACCGGTCTCGGCACTGGCGGGTCGAGTTCGATCCCCTCCGGCGGCGTCAGCGTCGAGCGGGCGACCCGCAAGCTCGGCGCGCAGCTCCGCGAGATTGCGTCCGAAGCGCTAGAAACCAGCGCGGCCGACCTCGAGATCAGCGATGGCTCTGTCCGTATCGCTGGCACCGACCGTTCCATCTCGTTCGCCGACCTCGCAAAGCGCGCCGATCCCTCAAAGCTGACGGCCAACGAAAGCTTCAGCAGCGCCGACGGCACCTATCCGAACGGCACCCATCTGGTGGAAGTCGAGATCGATCCGGCGACCGGCAAAATCCAATTGGTCAATTATGTCATCGTCGACGATTTCGGCGTGACGTTAAATCCGCTCCTTCTGGCCGGGCAGGTGCATGGCGGCACCATGCAGGGCATCGGCCAGGCGTTGATGGAGCAGGCGGTCTATGACGCCGAGGACGGACAACTCGTCACCGGCACGTTCATGGATTATGCGCTGCCGCGCGCAGCCGACGGCACCTCGATTACCTTCGAGACCCACAACGTCCCCTGCGCGACAAATCCTCTCGGCGTAAAGGGGGCGGGGGAAGCCGGCGCCATCGGCTCCTGTCCGGCGGTGGTCAATGCCATCGTGGACGGCCTGTGGCGAGAGTACCGGATCGATCACATCGACATGCCGGCCACGCCTGAAAGGGTCTGGATGGCGATCCGGGAAGCTCAGCGGCTCCATCGGATGTGAGAAATGGCCGGCGAAACAAACAAAAGGGGCGAACGTCGGGTCCGCCCCCTTTTACCGAATGTCTTGTGACTTGGGTCGGAGCCTACTTCGTGACCTGACCACGGATTTCGCCGCCCGGATTGGCTGCGGTATGGACGTTGACATAGTACTTGCCGGCCAGGAGATCGGCGGCTTGCGCATCGGTCAGCGTGGCGCTGCCTTCGGCAGGACTGGACGCCGCATTGGTGATCGGAACCGCAACGCCTGCATTCTTGGTGGCGTCTGCCGGGCCATGGAAGTGGGCGGCCGTCGCCGGACCCGTCAGGCCCGAATAGGTCAGCTTCCAGGTCAGCTTTTTACTGGCCGCATCGTAATTGGCATCGACCGTCCCAGTCCCCTTGCTGGTATTGGCGGGCACTTCGGATGCGCCGCTCAGGGTTGCCTTCAGCTTTTCAGCGGACGCCTGACCTGAGAACGCGATAGCGGCAGCGAGGGTTACGGTGGCGAGAAGTATCTTCGTGGCTTTCATCGTTCTCTCCTGATCGTGTTAAGTTGGCGTAAGTACCAACAAGTCGATCTGCAATTTATTCCCGAACCGGCGCGCTGCCGGCCTTTATCCCGGCCTGACAACGTTCACCGCCGGGGGATGTTCCTCCTGCCCGACTCGGTGGTGATCTCGCCCATTCCGTCGCTATCCGGAGCGCAATACGTGTCGAACTTTCGCCCGATCCGTCTGACGGCATCGGGCGCTGGCTCGCGAACCTACTTCGATCCGAACGCCTTGAAAGTGATGATGGTGTGGGTATCCTGAATGCCGGGAATGACCTGCACCTTCTCGTTGACGAAGTGCCCGATATCGGTGTCGTTTTCGACGTAGAACTTCGCCAGCAGATCGTAGTCGCCGGCGGTGGAGTAGATCTCCGAGGCGATCTCAGCCTCAGCGAGAGCATTGGCGACGGTATAGGACTGGCCGAGCTTGCACTTGAACTGAACGAAGAAGGGGACCATCGCGTATCTCTCCGGAGGTGTCAGGGTCCAATATAGCGTTTTCGGGCTGGGTGGACACCGGTTCGCGCCGGAAAAAGCCGGAAATGGCGACATGTCCAGGCTCCCGCCGCCAACCCGCTGCCTATCCGTGCCGCGCTGGGATAATTATGGTGACGTGATCTGACGGCACTCACGCGAGAAGACGGATGACAGTCCCTATTGCATTGACCATCGCCGGATCCGACTCCAGCGGGGGCGCGGGTATCCAGGCCGACCTCAAGACATTCGCAGCGCTCGGAGTTTATGGCGCGTCCGTTATCACAGCGCTGACGGCGCAGAACACGCAAGGCGTCGCGGGAATCCATCAGGTGCCGGCCGATTTCGTGACCGCCCAGATCGATGCGGTGTTTGCCGATCTCGACGTCAAAGCTGTCAAGATCGGCATGGTCGCAGACGCCGCTGTGATCGATGCTGTCATCGCCGGCATGTTGCGCTGGTCGCCCACGCACGTGGTGCTCGATCCGGCGATGGTTGCGACCTCGGGGGATCGCCTGTTGGCGCCCGATGCGGTGGAGGCGTTACGGCGCAAGCTGATTCCGTGCGCGCAACTGATCACACCGAACCTGCCGGAGGCGGCGGCGCTGCTCGATGAATCCGTTGCCGAGAGCGAAAGCGACATCGCGCGGCAGGGCCAGCGATTGCTGGCGCTCGGCTGCGCAACGGTTCTGATCAAGGGCGGCCACGGGCAGGGCGCCGAGAGCATCGACTATCTTGTCACACACGACGGGGCGCTGGCGCTTGCTGCTCCGCGAGTCGTCACGAAAAATACCCACGGCACCGGATGCTCGCTGTCGTCGGCCATCGCCGCTGGCCTCGCCAAGGGCGAAGACATGGAAACCGCCGTGCGCGGTGCGAAGTCTTACATCACTGCGGCGATCGCCGCGGCGGACCGGCTGGGCGTCGGTCACGGTCATGGACCGGTCCATCATTTCTACAGGCTTGATCACGGCTGACGGCGTAGCCATCAGTACTGTGCCTGTCATCGCCTCGTCACGACGGCATGGTAGCTGCGCGCCATGGGAAGTGACGTGATGAATGAAGGCAATCCGGATCGCTGTTTCCGAACGCTGTTCATCTCCGACGTCCATCTGGGCGCCGGCGGCTGCCAGGCCGACCGGCTGCTGGAT
Source organism: uncultured Alphaproteobacteria bacterium (assembly GCA_963764445.1). Lineage (GTDB taxonomy): Bacteria > Pseudomonadota > Alphaproteobacteria > Rhizobiales > Xanthobacteraceae > Nitrobacter. Next base: position 128,037 of record CAVXSV010000011.1, on the reverse strand, counting down.
TTTCTCAAGTATCACGATGCCGAGACGATCTATCTCGTCGGTGATATCGTCGATGGCTGGGCACTTCGGTCGAGCTGGTACTGGCCCCAATCGCATAACGACTTCGTCCAGAAGATGCTGCGCAAGGTCCGCAAGGGCGCGAAGATTATCTACGTGCCCGGCAATCATGACGAATTCCTGCGGTCCTACTACGGAACGCATTTTGGCGGCATCGAGGTTGTTGAGAACGCGATCCATGAGGGTGCCGACGGGCGGCACTATCTCGTTATCCATGGAGATATCTTCGATCTCGTGGTCCAGAACGCCCGCTGGCTCGCCCACCTCGGCGACAAGGCCTATGACTTCGCGATCCAAATGAACCGCCTTGTCAACGCATTCCGTCGCTGGTTTGGATTCCCGTACTGGTCGCTGTCGAAATGGGCAAAGCTCAAGGTCAAGAATGCGGTGAATTACATCGGTGCGTTCGAGCAGACGCTGGCCGGCGAGGCGCGCCGCCACGGCGCCGATGGCGTGATCTGCGGGCACATCCACCACGCCACAATTCGCGACGAGCATGGTATTCGCTATATGAACTGCGGCGACTGGGTCGAAAGTTGCACCGCACTGGCCGAACATGAAGATGGCCAATTTGAAATCATCACCTGGACCGATCCGCTTCGGCATTCGGTACCCGTTGCGCCGATGAGCGCGCGCGCCGCCTGAATGCGCATCCTGATCGCAACCGACGCCTGGCATCCTCAGGTCAACGGGGTGGTACGAACGCTGGCGATGACGGCCGCGGCGGCGCAATCGCTTGGCGCTGACATTCGCTTTCTCACCCCGCGGTCATTCCGGACCATCGCACTGCCGAGTTATCCCGGTTTGCGCGTCGCGCTGCCCGCGTCTCGCAGGATCGCCGCGCTGATCGCGGAGGCCAATCCCGACAGTATTCACATTGCGACGGAAGGGCCGATCGGCCTTTCGGTCCGACGCTATTGTCGCGAATACGGGCTACCGTTCACGACCAGCTTTCACACCCGCTTTCCAGACTACATTTCGGCGCGGGTGCCGATCCCCGAAGCCTGGGTATGGGCTGTCCTGCGCTGGTTTCATCGGGCCAGTCAAGCCGTGATGGCGGCGACACCGGCGCTTGCGGCTGAACTGAACCAGCGCGGTTTTCGCAACGTGGTGCTGTGGCCGCGCGGCGTCGACGCCGGGTTGTTTCATCCGCGCCCGACCGATCTCGGCCTGCCGCGTCCCGTCTTCCTGTCGGTCGGGCGCGTTGCGGTCGAGAAGAACCTTGATGCGTTTCTAAGCCTCGATCTGCCCGGGACCAAGGTCGTCGTCGGTGATAGACCGGCGCGCGCGGCTCTCCAGCAGACCTACCCGGACGCGGTCTTCCTCGGCGCGCGAACAGACGAGCAATTGGCCGAAGTCTACGCGGCTGCCGACGTCTTCGTCTTTCCGAGCCGAACGGATACCTTCGGCCTGGTTCTTCTTGAAGCGTTGGCGAGCGGCGTTCCGGTCGCAGCCTTCCCGGTGACCGGTCCCCGCGACGTCATCGGTGACGCTCCAGTCGGCGTTCTGAATGAAGATTTGCGGTCGGCGTGCCTCGCGGCGCTGAAAATCGCGCCGGAGGCCTGCCTTGAGTTTTCCGCAAGCCTGACATGGGAAAAATCGGCCGGCACTTTCGTCAGAAATATCGCCGAGGCTCGTGCCGCGGCAAAACCGGCAAATCCGGTGTCCGCCCGTCCGCGTTTCGTTGCCTGACCTGTGTAAGGCAGCTTGCTGGTCTCCTAGGCTCCGCGATAGAACGCGGTCATGACAAATTCGTCGCAAGGTCTTCCCGTGACGTCCACGGATATCGATGCAGCGGCGCGCGTCCTAGCACCTGTCGTAGTCAGAACGCCGCTTCTCTCATCGGCGGCGCTCGATGAACGCCTCGGCGCGAAGATTTTTTTCAAGCCGGAGATGCTGCAGCGAACCGGTTCGTTCAAGTTTCGCGGCGCTTTCAACAAGCTGTCGGCGATCCCGCAAGCCGCGCGCACGGGTGGCGTGGTGGCATTCTCGTCCGGCAATCATGCACAGGGTGTTGCCGCTGCGGCCCGGATATTGGGAATGCAGGCCACCATCGTGATGCCAGCCGATGCGCCGGTGTCAAAGCGCGAGCGCACCAAGGGTTACGGAGCGAACGTCGTACTCTACGACCGCGACAACGAGGATCGCGAAGCCATCGCACGCGAGATCGCCGGCCAGCGCGGCGCCACGCTGGTGCCGCCTTATGACGATCCCAAAATCATTGCCGGGCAAGGCACCGTGGGTCGCGAGATTGCCGAGGATCTCGCCGCGATTCGGGTATCACCAGATATCCTGGTCGCACCCGCATCCGGCGGCGGCTTGATCGCGGGGATCGCGACGGCAGTGAAGGCGAAGTTTCCGGAGGTGACGGTGATGTGCGCCGAACCGGAAGGGTTCGACGATCACGCGCGCTCATTGCGGGCCGGACATCGGCAAGCGCATGATGCGAAGGGCCGCACCATCTGCGATGCGCTGATGGCGCCGATCCCGGGCGAGATCACCTTCGCGATCAACCAAAGATTGCTGAGCCAAGGCGTAACGGCCTCGGATGCTGAGGTTGGAACCGCCGTCGGATTTGTTTTTCGCGAACTGAAGCTTGTCTGCGAGCCCGGGGGAGCCGTCGCTCTCGCGGCATTATTGTCGGACCGCATCGAGGCCAGGGGCAAGACGGTCGTGATCGTCCTGTCGGGCGGAAACGTCGATGCGGACTTGTTCACTAAACTGATCGGCTGACTTTCGGTCAGGAAAAGAACGCGATCTTTTCGGCTTGAGTCATGCGCCGGATCGGAGCCAGCGGATCGGAGCGGGTCGTCGCACGCCCGACAATGCCGCTCGCCAGCAGCGATACGCCAAGCGAAGGCGACGCGGCAATCTCAGGCACCGATTCGCGCTCCTCAATAATGCGTGGATCGGAGCAGTCCGCGATAAGCTCGGGAGCTGGCTCCGGTTCGGCAATCATCGGCTCGCCAGTGCCAATCTCGCTCGGCTCGGGTTCGTCGAAATCCGTCGCGCCCATTTCGAGAGCGATCATATCAAGCACGGCATCGTCGTGTGCCATGTCCTGTTCGTCCGCCGCTGCAGCCGGCGCGGGTTCGTCATAACTACTCGCTGTTGTTGATCCCTCGACCGCATCGATCGGCGCTTCGGATACGGTGGCTGCCGCGGTTTCTGACTCAAAAGCAACGGCGTCGACGACTGCGTGCTCGGGGGCCGCCATTTCCTCAGGCGAGGCGAAGGCTTCGTCGCCGGCTGCTGGCGGCGAAGAAGCCGTTTCGTTACCGGACGGGGAAGCCGTCGCGGCCGATGAATCCGATAGTTCGTCGAGCGTCGTCTCGATCAACCCGAACGCTGCGTGCACCGCTGCGGTGTCGTCTCTGGCGGCAAGCTTCGTATGAACTCCCTCGATCGCGTTGGCCTGCAAATCGAGAAGATCGCAAATCCGGCTGTCACCGCCGATCTCGCGCCACCGCCACGAAATTTCGCGGATGATGCGCACACCCCTCTGGATCGGGGCTAGCGCATCGTCCCTGGTCGGTTTGTCGAATGCCTCCGCCACGGCCGTTCTGGCTTCGTCGAGGCTGCTCCGGATCGCCGCGAGTGCTTTGGCCAATCCATCGTCGGGCGCTGTTTGCTTTCGAGCGGCGAGGGTCTGCTCGATGCGTGCAACGGCGTCCAGCACCATCGTGGTGTCGGCATTGCGGTTGCGCTTAGTGTACTCGACAAGAAACCAGCGGCCGCGCGAGGTCTCCATGAAGGCTTCACGAATGGCGTCGTAGTCCGCCTCGCTGGGCAGCGCAGCGCGGGCGGAAATCGGCGAGAGGGCAAAAGCTTCATCGGCCATGGCAAACTCGTCGCGCAAATCCATGCGCGCTGCTGTAACGATCACCATGATCCGCCGCGAATCGCAATTGAATTGATGCATCCGAATCAGAAATCCCCCGGGGATCAGCCCCAGAGTGCGGCGTCGGGCGGGTAGACCGTGCTGCCGTCGTAGCGAAGGCCGCCGTTACGGTCCTCGGCCAGCAACAGCGGACCATCGAGGTCGACGAAACGGGCCTGCTGCGAAATCAGCATGGCTGGCGCCATCGAGAGCGAGGTCGCGACCATGCAGCCGACCATGATCTCGAAGCCCAACGCTTGCGCCGCATCCGCCATTGCCAGCGCTTCGGTCAGACCGCCGGTCTTGTCGAGTTTGATGTTAATGGCGTCGTAGCGTTCACGAAGGCCGTCGAGCGAGACGCGGTCATGGACACTTTCATCCGCGCAAACGGCAATGGGTCTGCGAATTCGTGCCAGCGCCTCATCGTCGCCTGCGGGAAGGGGTTGCTCGACGAGCGTGACACCGGCGGCCTCGCATGCCGCGAGGTTCCGCTCCAGGTTTTGGGGCGTCCAGGCCTCGTTGGCGTCGACGATCAGTTCCGATTCTCGCGCTTGCTTGCGCACGGCAGCGATGCGTTCGGCATCGCCATCGCCGCCGAGTTTGATCTTGAGGAGGGGCCGATGTGCCGCTTTGGCGGTTGCCGCCGCCATGGCCTCCGGCGACCCCAGCGAGATCGTATAGGCGGTGGAGCAGGGGCTGGGGGCGGGACGATTGAGCAAAGTCCAGACACGCTGACCGCTGGATTTGGCTTCAAGATCGAAAAGCGCGCAGTCCAGCGCATTGCGTGCGGCGCCGGCCCGCATGGCTGACGCGAGGGATCGGCGATCCAGACCTGCGGTGAAGGCCTTCTGCATCGCGAGGAGGCTTGCGAGAACGCCCTCAGGGGTCTCCCCGTAGCGGGCATACGGAACGCATTCTCCGCGTCCGGTGTGGCCGCCCCGACTGATCTCGGCGACGACCACGATGGCTTCAGTTTTCGCGCCGCGACTGATCGTGAAACTCCCGGCGATCGGCCAGCGTTCGATGCGGCACCGCAGCGTTATTGGGTCGTTCGACGTCATTTCCAAATTGGACAAGTCTGAATCGCGGGTTGCCGCAGCCGGTCATGAGCGGGAAGGATAGCGCCCACGAGCCGCTGACGTCATGTTAAGTTCCACGCCCTGATAGCGAGAGATTCGGCCCGGGAGTTGGTCTTGGACGATAGCCCCACATTGGAGCAGATTGCGCGAGGCGACGGTTTGGCGCTCTGTGCGGCGGGGCCCTGGACGGCACGCTTCGCCCCGGTGCTTGAGCAGATCGTCGCAGATGCCGAAAAACTGACGGGCAGCCGGCCAAATATCTTCATCGACGTGTCGAAAATCTCGAGACTCGACACTTTCGGGGCGTGGCTGATCGAACGTCTGCGCCGTAGTCTCACCCACGGCAATGTCGAGGCGAAGATTGCCGGACTCTCCCTGAATTATTCGAGTCTGGTCGATGAGGTTCGCCGCGTCCCGCCACCCGGTCCGCCCCCGGCGCGCCAAAACGCGCTGATCGGTCTGCTCGACGACGTCGGGCGCAATGTTGTCGGGTTCGGATCGACGCTGACGGGCCTGATCGGGATGCTGGGCGCGGTGCTGGCAGCCAGTGGCAGGGTGATGCGCCATCCGCGTTCGTTTCGCCTGATCTCGACCGTCCACCATCTCGAGCAGGTTTGCTGGCGCGCGGTTCCGATCGTCGTTCTCATCACCTTCCTGATCGGCTGCATTATTTCGCAGCAAGGCATCTTTCATTTCCGAAAATTCGGCGCGGATATTTTCGTTGTCGACATGCTTGGCGTCCTCGTCCTGCGGGAAATCGGCGTGCTGCTGGTTGCGATCATGGTGGCGGGCCGGTCCGGAAGCGCTTACACCGCCGAACTTGGCTCCATGAAGATGCGCGAGGAAATCGATGCGCTGCGCACCATGGGGTTCGATCCGATCGAGGTGCTGATCCTGCCGCGGATGCTCGCCCTGGTGATCGCGCTCCCGATCCTGGCATTTCTCGGCGCCGTCGCAGCACTCTACGGTGGCGGTCTGGTGGCCTGGCTTTACGGCGGCGTCCAGCCCGAGGCATTTCTCATCCGGCTGCGCGACGCGATCTCGATCGATCACTTCGTCGTCGGCATGATCAAGGCACCGGTGATGGCGGCCGTGATCGGCATTGTTGCATGTGTCGAGGGACTTGCCGTGCAAGGCAGTGCTGAATCGCTCGGGCAGCACACCACCTCATCGGTCGTGAAAGGAATATTCTTTGTCATCGTGATGGACGGCGTGTTTGCGATCTTCTTCGCGTCGATAGGGATGTAGGAATGGCCGGCAACGTATCCGATCCCATTATCCGTGTCCGCGACGTCTCCGTTCAGTTCGGCGCCACGAAGGTCCTGGACGGCTTGAGCCTGGACGTAAAACGCGGCGAGATTCTTGGCTTCGTCGGTCCATCGGGTGCGGGCAAGTCCGTGTTGACGCGAACGATCATCGGGCTTGTGCCGAAGATCGGCGGCAGCATCGAGGTTTTCGGCGTCGATCTCGACACCGCGGATACCGCTGCGCGTCGCGCTGTCGAACGCCGCTGGGGCGTGCTGTTTCAGCAGGGTGCACTGTTTTCATCGCTGAACGTCCGTCAGAACATCCAGTTTCCGGTGCGGGAATATCTCGACGTCTCGCAGCGCCTGCTCGACGAGATCACCGTTGCCAAGCTGGGCATGGTTGGACTGCGGCCGGAGGTCGCGGACCGCTATCCGTCAGAACTGTCCGGCGGAATGATCAAGCGGGTGGCGCTGGCGCGGGCGCTGGCGCTCGATCCGGAACTGGTCTTCCTCGATGAGCCGACATCGGGCCTCGATCCAATCGGGGCGGGGGACTTCGATGATCTGGTGCGGACGCTGCAGCGTACTTTGGGGCTGACGGTTTTCATGGTAACCCACGATCTGGACAGCCTTTATACGGCTTGCGACCGTATCGCCGTTTTAGGGAACGGTAAGATCATTGCTGCAGGAACAATGGCCGATATGCTGGCCTCCCAGCATCCCTGGTTGAGAGCCTATTTTCACGGCAAGCGTGCCCGCGCCGTCGTGGGTTGAGTGTACCGGAGTAGATTTGATGGAAACGCGGGCGAATTTCGTCCTGATCGGATCGTTCACGCTTGCTGTGATCGCGGCTGCTTTCGGTTTCGTTCTCTGGTTCAGAGCCTCCATACCACCAAGGCGCGCAGCCCGCTCCGCATCGTGTTCGAGGGCTCGGCTTCGGGCCTGCGCAACGGCGGCAGCGTGAATTTCAACGGCATCCGTGTCGGCGAGGTGGTGTCGGTCAAGCTTGATGATCCACGTCGCGTTGTTGCGCTCGCGATGGTTGAAAACGCTGCTCCGATCCGGAAGGACACTTTGGTCGGGCTCGAATTCCAGGGACTGACCGGCGTTGCCGCGATCTCGCTGAAGGGCGGCGAGGTTGCGGCGCCACCCATACCTCTCGATGAGGACGGCGTTCCGATCCTTACCGCCAATTCGGCCAGCTTACAGGACGTCACCGAGTCGATCCGCGCGACATTGCAAAACGTCAATCGCGTCGTTGCCGAAAACCAGGCCGCAGTGAAGAACACGTTGCAGAACGTCGAGACCTTCACCGCTTCGCTTGCGCGCAACGCGGGCAAAATCGATGACGTGGTACAAAAGTTCGGTGAGGTCATGAGCAAAGCCGATGGTGTCATGGCCAAGACGGACAACCTGATGCTCGGCCTCGATACCATCGCCGGCGGCAAGGATGGTGGTGAATTGCTTCAGACGGTAAAGTCGATCCGCGAGCTCGCCGACGACTTCAACAAACGCTCGGGCGCGCTGATGACCGATGGCCGCCGTACCCTTGGCGACATCAGCCGGGCCGTCGACAATCTGGATCGCAATCCCACCCGTCTGCTGTTCGGCGCAAGCGGCAGCGGCAGTGCGCCGGCGCCGGCTCCGGCGGCATCAACTCGCCCTCCGAAGAGGCGGTGAGAGGACGCCGCGCTGGACCATGCGGGGAGGGACACCGCGATATGTCGGGGTGCGATCTCGTCTTCCGATTCGGCGTTTTGAGCTAACAAAAACGGAGGCTCTCGCCTCCGTTTTTCGCGGCCGAATGACGCGAGCGTTTTATCCGAGCCGTCCCGCCGCATGGGCGAGCAAGGTATAGACCAGCCCGGTCTCAGAGGTCAGGTGACCGCGCAGCATCGCCGGCCCGCGCTCATCGCGTGCGACTTCGTCGAGCAGCCGCTCGAATTCAGTGATGTAGCGGTCGACTGTCTGCTTGAAAGAGCGGTCGGCGCGGTATTTGCGGGTGACTTCGTCAAAAGCCTTCTGACCGGCGGGCGTATAGAGGCGCTTGCTGAAAGCCTTGCGTTCGCCACGCTGATAGCGATCCCACATCTCTCCGGCCAGGTTACGGTCCATCAGGCGGCCGATATCGAGCGACAACGAGTCCAGCGGGTTCGCGGCCGCACCTTGCGGTGCCTGTCGTCCGCGCGGGATATGATCGTTGCCGACGGTATCGGCACGGCTCAGCAGATCCGAGAGCCAGCCATCGCGTCCCTGATCCGCGCCTGCCGGGCTGACCGGCGGAGCTTCTGTGCGGCGCGATGACGAAATGCCGAGGTCCGGCGGCGGCAGGTTTGACGCACTGCCGCTGTCACGCGCACGCGGCGCAGAGCGTGCCGTGGTCTCGCCGCGACCACTAGCCGTCGCCATCATCGGCTCTTCTTCACGCTGCGAACCGGATCGCCCGTTGCCAACGACGTCGAACCCGTGGCCATGACGTGCGACGATCCGGTTCAACTCGGCAAGGGCTTCGATCTGGTCGACGATCACCTTGCGCATCTGGGCGGTATTCTCGGCCGCCTCCTGCGGCATCTCGAGCACGCCACGACGAAGCTCGTTACGCGTCGCATCGAGTTCCGCGTGCATTTCCGCAGACATCTGCTTCATGTCCTGCACCAGCGCCGCGAACTTGTCGGTGGAGTGCTTGAGCATCGAATCGGATTCCTGAGTAGCCTGCCGGCAAATCTCGTTCATGGTTTCCGATGTTAGACGGCGTTCTTCCTCAGCAGAAGCGCGAACGGCTTCGAACTGACGGGTGATTGCAGCCGATCCGGCGCCGGCGGTCTCGGCCACCACCCGCGCGATGTCGCGTGCGCGCTCTTCGGCAGCGGCAAGAAATTCATCGAGCAGACCCGTGAAACGCGTTAGTCGCTGATCGAGATCGGTTGTCCGCAGGTCAATCGTCGTGACGAGCGATTCAAGCATGGACTTGCGTTCCTCGACCGACGATGTGGTGCTTCGGTTGCTCTGTTCGACCTGCGCCGTAGCTTCGACCAAAGCGTTTCCATGGATCTCAAACTGACCGGACAGGGCGCCCAGATCGTCAAGAGCCTTGGAAGTCTTGGCGTTGAATACCGTCAATTGGTCGTCGAGAAGTCTGGGCCGCAAGACCATTTCGTGACGTGACATCGTTCATAGTCGACACGAAGTCGGCGACGCGTGTAACAAGCGCGCGCTCCAGTGAGTTGAGATTATCGTGCGCGCCGGTGAGGACCTCCTGGAGAAGAATGTTGCCCTCGCGCAGCCGCTCGAACAGGGCGACCGTATCGGTGCGCAGGATCTTGCTGGTTTCCTGCATTTCGGTGACGGCCGCGACGGACGCCTGCCGCGAGTGCTCGATGGCGGAGCGCGACGCCTGCTCGAGGTCCTTCAACGACTTGCTGACTGCGCCGGTCGCAAGTTCACCGGCATTTGTGATGGTGCGCACGACGTCGGAGCCATTTGCAACGATTGCCTGCGAAAACGCCTGTCCTCTGACCTCGATCGAGGTGAGAGCGTCAGCCGTGACGCGATCGATATCGGAGTTGAGCTGATTGGCCTTGCTGCCGAGAGCCTCAACCAGAGATCCGCGCTTGCTGTCGATCAACTGCGAGAGACGATCCGTCTGCTGCTGGACGTAATTGACGATTTCGTCCGTTTTGCCGGTAATGGCCGCGCTGAAGCTGCCGCTGGCGGTAAAGATCGAGCGCTCGGCGTCGGCCGACGTCGACTTGACCTTGGCGCTGACTTCGTTCGATGCGGAAACGAGGGAGGTCTGAGCGTTCTGCGCGCTCGCCTGAATGATCTCCGTGGTATTAGCTGCGGCCGCATGGAGGGAGCGTTCGATGTCCAAAGAGAGTGCCTTGATCTGGCTGGCAGAATCAGCGGAGGCGGTGGTGAGCGAACTCTGCGCCGCGCGTGCGCTGCCGAGAATGGCGGCGGCGGTGTCGGCGCCCACCGCTGTCAATGTCCGTTCGACGTCGCTTGCCAGCGATTTGACGTGACTTGCGGCGTCGGCAGAGGCGTTGACGAGCGTGGTCTGGGCCGCCCTCGCGCCTGACAGGACGGTATCAGCGGTCGACGCGCCGACTGTAGACAGCATGCGCTCGACGTCGGACCCAACCGTCGTGAGGGTTCGCTCGATGTCGCTCGCAAGCGATTTAACATGCGTCGCCGCATCCGATGACGCCGCGACCAGCGTGGTTTGCGCCGCGCGGGCGCCGGCGAGAACCGTATCCGCCGTGTTGGTGCCGGCGGCGGACAGCGTCCGCTCGACATCCGCAGACAGGGATTTCACCTGGTTCGTCGTCTCGGTGGATGCGTTGACCAGCGTCGTCTGCGCATCGCGAGCGCTGTTGAGGATAGAGTTGGCGGCGGAGGTGCCGGCGGCGGACAGCGTCCGCTCGACATCCGCAGACAGGGATTTCACCTGGTTCGTCGTCTCGGTGGATGCGTTGACCAGCGTCGTCTGCGCATCGCGAGCGCTGTTGAGGATAGAGTTGGCGGCGGAGGTGCCGGCGGCGGACAGCGTCCGCTCAACATCCGCAGACAAGGATTTAACCTGGTTCGTCGTCTCGGTGGATGCGTTGACCAGCGTCGTCTGCGCATGGTGGGCGCTGTTGAGGATAGAGTTTGCGGCGGCGGTCCCGACGGCGGTCAATGCGCGCTCGACCTCCGTCGACGTCAGCTGAAGTTGCGCGCCCACGTCGGTCGAAACCGAAAGCAGGGACTGCTGGGCAGCGCGAGCACCGGTCTGGATGGTTTCGCTGGTATTGACCACCAGGTTGGTCAGCGAGCGTTCCGCCTCCTCGACATGGGACTTGATGCCGAGCGACAGCTCTTCGGCGCGCGCCAGCATCACATCGCTGGCCTGCCGTCCGCTCGATTCGAAGCGGCCTGCCACAGCCTCGATCCGCGTTCCAAGAAGATCCTCGAACTGCGCGACACGTGTTTCGATCGCGGTCGCGACAAGGTTGACGCGCTCATCGAGACCTTGATGGATTTCCTGGAACCGCGCCGTGACCGTATCCGCAAGGTGGGCGCTGCGATCGTCGATGGTTTCAGTAACTCCGGAGACGTGCCCTTCTATCGCCGCGGCGGCCTGTGCTGCGCCTTCGGTCAGCGACGTCGTGAGGTGGGTGAGGCGGCTCTCGATCGAGCCGATCGCATGAGCGGCACCATCGGACAGCGACGAGGTGAGGGTGCCGAGTCGGTTGTCGATCGTTTCCGTGACTGACTTTGCACGGGAATCGAATGTTTTCTCGAGCATTTTCAGGCGGCCGTCGACGGATTCGTCAAATGACTTGATTCGAGTGTCGAGCGAAGCGTCGAGATTGGTGACGCGCGACTGGAGCGAGGTTTCGAACTGCACCAGGCGCTGATCCAGCGCGGTACTGATCTCGCCGCCGTTGGAAGTCAGCCGCGTATCGAAGGTATCGACATAGTCCTTCATGCTCTGGGCGATGTCTTCGGTGCGCTGACCGAGGCGATCGACGATCTCGCCGCCGAAAGTCTTCACCGTGCGGTCAAACTCCGAGATGTGGCGGGTAATGAGCGCGCCCAGCGTGCCGCTGTCGCGCGCGAATTTCTCCGCCAGTTCGGTGCCTTGATCTTTCACCAGCTGATCGAATGCGCTCATCTGGAGGCTGAGCGTGTCGTGCGCGGTTTCGGTTTGAGTGACAACGTTGGCCACCAGGGTATTGACCGTGACGTCGAGCGCCTCGCTCGCCTTGTCGCCGCTTGAGAGAATCCGGGTTGCCAGCCGGTTGCCTGCCTCGTCGATCTTGTTGACCAGGTCACCACTGCGAAGCTCGAGCTCCAGCAGCAGGGAGTCGCTGGAATTTTTCAGGGAGTCATGAACCTGTTCGGTACGATCCGAAATGCCATCGACAATGGTCGACGACTTCTGCTCGAATTCGCTCGTAATCCGATCGAGCCGCTCGTTGAGCATTTCATGAACGCGATCGGCCAGATCGACGAACTCGTCGTGGACGTGACCGGTCTTGAAATTGAGGCTGGTGGTCAGGCGCTCGCTGGCATCCAGCACGGCGCGCGCGGTCTCAGCGCTGGCTTCCTCCAGCCGGTCGAGCAAGTCGCCGCCACGCTCGCCGAGCGCGAGGATCATGTTGTCACCGGCATTGCTGAGTGCCGTCGTAATGTGCCCGCCGCGCTCTTCGAGCGCACCGGTGATGCTTTTTGCGACTTCGTCGACACGCGATGCGATAGCATCGCTGATTAATGCAATGTCATGCCGCAGATCGATCTGGACCCCTGAGATGGCGCTGCGGACCTGCTCGGCCTGGCCAACCAGGTTGTCGCGTTGATGCGCGATATCCTGGAGTAACGCGCGGATCCGCACCTCGTTGTCCGAATAGGCACGCTCCAGCGCGGAGACCTCGTTCGTAACCAGGGTTTCCAGTTCGCCGGCGCGGGCGATGGCGCGCTCGACGCCGTCTCCCATCGCGGCGACCTCGCGCCGGATCGCCTGTCCGACCGTCACCATCGAATCGCTGGTCGCTCCCTCTGGCTCGGAGAACCGGATGGCGACTTGGGCCATCGACTGGGCGATCATGCGCAATTCCTGCCCGCGCCACGCCAGACTGGCCAAAAAGTAGAACAGAAGCACAGGTGCAAAGAACAGGGCGATCAGGCCGGCGAGAACGAGTGTGGCGGCGCTGCCCTGACCAATCGCTGTCTGCAGCGAAGGCAGGAAGCTGATTGTCAAAAGGCCGGCGCCGAGAAGCCAGACGCCGGCGAAAAGCGTGGCGAGCGTATAGACGTTGCGGGTGGGGCGGCCCTTCTGGATGGCTTGAAGGATTTGACCGATCGTTTCACGATCGTCGTTGGCAGGGCGCCGCGTAAAATGCGGCCCTTCAGCGGGTTCGAAGGACGGCCGGTCTGCGCTGGTGCGCGCGTCCAATCCGTCGTCGCCGTAGCTCGCTGCAGAGGGCAGGATCGGCGGTGCGATGTCGTGACGGGCGCCGGTTTGATCGATATCTCCCGCGGGCGCATCGCCGATGTTCAGCGCCTCCTGAATGGCGGAAAGAGCGACCTCTGTCGGATCTTTGACCTTCTTCGGATTGTTCGCCATGCTCAGTCCCACGCCCTCGTGTTACGCAACCCGCAAGTTCGCGTTCGTGCTGCAAGTCACCGGCCCGACCCCAAGCCGGTCTCGGGCGAGGCCGCCGCCATCGCCCGTCTTGTCGGTCACTTCCCCCAACATCCTATTGGCTTGGCGTCTCGAATGAAATGGTCGTGATTAACACAATCTTAATCATCGTTAACGGCTAACGGAGGTAAATGCCTCCAGTTGCTCGAAATTATTGAATGGTCAGTCCGATTTCGTCAGAACGGCCTGGGAACCCGAGGTCCGTACGCGGAACGTTCTGTTAACCAGTCCCGTGATTGGCTCGATAGGATTCCGCGCGGGAGCGCCACGCGCGGCAGACGCCCGGATTGCAGCAATGCCGCTTCAAGTTGAACAGGCCGAATGGATGCCATCGCCGCCGTTGGTTCCGGACGATGGTCCGATCGATTTCGACCATCTCCGCCGCATGACGCTCGGGGATAATGGCCTTGAGCGTGAAGTTCTGGCGATGTTCGCGGGTCAGGCCGCCGAACTCGTCGCCGCGCTGTTGCTGCTTCCGCCGGAAGCCGCGATCCTTGCGCACAAGCTGAAGGGCTCGGCGCAGGCGATCGGCGCTGTTCACGTCGCGGCCGCCGCCGCTGGCCTAGAGACCGCGCTCCGCAATGGCGCCGATCCGGCGGAGCCGCGGGCGGTGCTCAACGACACCATCAGCCAGGCCTGCCACGCGATCGACGCAATCCTGCGCCGCTCCTGATTTGCCGCTGACGATCCCTGAAGACTAGCCGCCTTTTTGCGCCGACCGCTGGCGCTGGCCGGAACGTTTCGTTATAGGACAGCCGGACCCCTCCTTAATCAGATCCACGTTCGGCAGCCTTGCACCCATGACCAAGATCAACTTTGTCGACCATTCCGGCGAAACCCGTACTGTTGACGTCGAGAATGGCGCCACCGTCATGGAAGCGGCGATCCGTAATGCTGTTCCGGGCATCGAGGCCGAATGCGGCGGAGCCTGCGCCTGCGCCACCTGTCACGTCTATGTCGACGAAGCCTGGGCCGAAAAGGTCGGCAAGCCGACGCCGATGGAAGAGGACATGCTCGACTTCGGCTTCGATGTGCGGCCGACGTCGCGGCTGTCGTGCCAGATCAAGGTGAGCGACGAACTCGACGGCCTCGTGGTCTCGACGCCGGAAAAGCAGGCCTAAGTTCAACGGAAGAAAAAGAAGCTGAGATGAGCGACGCGATCAAGACGGATGTGCTGATTATCGGTGCGGGCCCCTGTGGACTGTTCGCCGTGTTCGAACTGGGGCTGCTCGATATGAAAGTGCATCTTGTCGACATCCTCGACAAGATCGGCGGGCAGTGCGCCGAACTGTATCCGGAGAAGCCGATCTACGACATTCCCGGCATTCCGTTTGTGACCGGCCAGGGCCTGACCGAGGCTTTGCTGGAGCAGATCAAGCCGTTCAATCCGACGTTTCATCTCAATGAAATGGTGGAGAGCATCGAGAAGATCGGCGATCACGGATTCCGCGTCACCACCGACGCTGGCCAGGTGTTCGAGTGCAAGGTCGTCGTGGTGTCCGCTGGCGGAGGTTCATTCCAGCCGAAGCGTCCGCCTGTGCCCGGTATCGAGGCCTATGAAAACAGCTCGGTGTTTTACGCGGTGCGCAAGATGGAGCAATTCCGCGACAAGGAGATTCTGATCGTCGGCGGCGGCGACAGTGCGCTCGACTGGACGCTCAACCTGCATCCGCTCGCAAAGCGCATCACGCTTCTGCATCGTCGCGACGATTTTCGCGCAGCGCCGCATTCAGTCGAGCAGATGCGCACGCTGGTCGCGGACGGCAAGATGGATTTGAAGATCGGTCAGGTCACGGCGCTGGAAGGCGAAGGCGGACAACTCACCGGCGCGCAGGTGAAGGGCACCGACAACGCGATGTCGAACGTCAGTTGCGATACCATGCTGCCGTTTTTTGGGCTGACGATGAAGCTCGGGCCGGTCGCGAACTGGGGGCTGCAGCTCGAGAACAATCTCATTCCGGTCGAGACCGCGTCGTTCGAGACCAACGTGCCGGGCATCTTCGCGATCGGCGACATCAACACCTATCCTGGCAAGCTGAAGCTGATCCTCTCCGGCTTCCACGAGGGCGCGCTGATGGCGCAGAAGGCGCATCGCTATGTCTATCCCGACAAGCGGCTTGTGTTCCAGTACACCACCTCGTCGTCGAGCCTGCAGAAGAAGCTCGGGGTGAATTAGAGGGGCGTTGCTGATGACGCTGGGCATCGTCCTCGTCGTCCCGACAGCGTACTGATGCACTGCATGTCGCGGCCACGAACTCGTTCCTCTCCCACTCCAATGGGTTCTGACGTATCGGAACGCCGCACCCGGCGATCCGCGCCGGAGCTATTGGAATTGCCTCGGTGTCGCGAGCTTCGGCCGTCTCTATTGCCGCGGTGCGGACGGGATCGCAGCCGGCGGCGTTAGGGGCGACGGCGCGGCGGCAGGAGACGGCGGTGGAAGCGGCTCGCCCGTCACGGCGCTACCATCAGCGGCATTGAGATGCAGTTCGGTTTCGACCGCCGGCAGCGCTGCGTCCGCCATCGCGGCATGGCCCTCGGCGGTGGGGTGGATCGCGCCGCCATAGACGGCGGAAAGCAGCCCCCATGTCGCGTCGTGGATGTCGGATGGCTGCATCGATGACGGCAGCGCCTGCGGATAGGTCATCGCCGTGAAGTAGCTGTCATTGGCGTCGCGGATCCAGCGCGCGCGCGGCAGGTAGGCGCGGAAGTCGCTGGCCGCGCGGCCGCAGGTCAACGGCTGCTGCGGCGCCTCCACGATGTCGCTTACAAAGCTGTCGCCCTTGGCCGAGAAACATGCGCGGTCGAATTCCGGATCGCTGCCGGCGTGGGCGCAAAATCCGTGACCGGCGAACACCGCCTGATGCGCTTCGACGAACGTCATGCGGTCGCTGCCGGGATCGCGACACAGCACGCCGGACTGGCACAGCGCGACGGCCTTCAGCCGCGGCAGGAATTCGTTCTGGACGTAGCCTTCGACCTCGGCAAGCCGCTGCGGGTCGGCATTGAATGATGGATGCACGTCGAAACCGGCCTTGCCGCCGGCACACGGCGCACCCGCCGACAGTGCGGGATTGGCGTAGGAGACGAACACCACGCGCGACAGGTCGTTGCCCACCAGCGGCTTCAATGCGGCGCGGAGCTTTCCGAAGGATTGCGGGAGCTCGCGCGTCAAGCTCGATCGTGAATCCTCGACCGATGAGATCAGGCCGCCGCGCTTGAACAGCGCACGCTCGGTCGTCGCATCGACAATGACATCGGACACGAGGCCCGAAAAATTGATGTCGTTGGCGCCGACGGTCAGCAGCACGAGATCGAGCTTGCGATCCGGCTGGCGGCGCTTTGCAGCGGTCAGCGCCTCTCGCAGTTCCGCGATCTGGCCGTTCACACTGCCCTGGCATTTGGCCTGGGATTTCGAGGTCAGGCATTCGCGCGCGCGCTGCGAACCCAGTATCCCGTCGGCAATGGTGGCGCCGGTGCAGGCGAGCGGCAGATAGGTCACCGCGATGTGCGGATAGCGCACCGCGAGTGCGAGCGCGGTGCGGGTCTGGTAGCTGTAGAGCGAGCGATGGCAGGCGGCGTTCAGCCACAGCGCGCTGTATTGCTGCCAGCTCTGCAGCGTGCCCGAGGTGCCGCAGGCGCGGCCACCCTTGTAGCCGGCGCGGCTCGGCCGGTAATATTCGTCCGCCGCGCCTCCGAGATAGGAGCGGAAGCAGAAGCCTTCGTCGGACAGCGCGATGGCGCGATCCGGGTTGCCTTCACCCGAGGCGATGGAATCGCCTAACCCGGCGATCAGGATGTCGCGCACCTTGATCTGGGTGACGAGGCGCTGCGGCGCGCCGGCTCCGCTCGACACATCGACGGTGGCGATGGTGGCGCGGCCGTAGCGGGCGCGGAAATCGATCGGCTCGGCGCAGTCCAGCGTCCGGTCGCGGGCACCATCGCCGTCGTCGAACGACCAGGCGCAGACGGCGCCGACCGGGACCGCGCCGGTCAGGCGAACGGTGACGGAATGCTCCGTCGGCGTCAGATAGCTTTCCTGGACGTTGTCGCGGGTGCAGGGCTCGCTGACGTGGCCGCCGAGGTCGATGCAAAGGCGGTTCACGGTGTTGCGGGCCCAGCCGCGGCCGTCGCTTTGCAGCTCCAGCGCCTGTTCGGCGGCGAGAATGCTCCGGTTGCCTTCGGTGGCGACGTGGATCTGGAAGTCGCGTTCCTCGCGGAACAGCCGGAAACGGTTGCGGACCTCCCACGAAATCTCCATTCCGCCGGCCGTCTGATCCTGAACCGGCATGGCTCGGACGGACGAGGCAGGATCGTCCGGCGGGGCGGACTGCGCGACGGCCCGCTGCGCGGTGAGTGCGCCGAGCAATACGAAGGCAATCTGGACGAGGGACGAGGCGTGAGCGCGGACCATGGATGGTTTTGACGCGACAGTTGGGGCGGAAATAAGAGGGTAAGCGCAAAAGGTGGATACCGTCGCGGCAGAATTGCGTACCGGCGGCCTTAGTTCTGCGAGACCCGCGTCTTGACCGCGCGCGGGGGCGGCGGCGCGGCGGCCTTGTTGGGAGTGCTGCCGCCGCTGTCATTGTCGCTATCGCTGCCATTGCCATTGGTCTTGCGGCGGTGTTGCCAGGGCTGCACCACGTTGAGCCAGAGCTCGCGCGTGCCCATGATGGTGATGGCGATCGCAAAGGGGATCATGAAGTAGAGCACGCGGTATACCAAAAGGGTCGCCAGCAACTGCTCCTTGCCAAACTGCGGCAACGCCACCAGCATCGCCGCATCGAACACGCCGAGGCTGCCGGGCGCGTGGCTGGCAAAGCCGAGCAGGGTTGCGAGAATAAAAACGACCGACACCGATACGAAGTCGACGGCCGGCTGCGCAGGCATCAGCAGATACATCGCGAACGCGCAGAATCCGAGATCGACCACGCCGATCAGGATCTGCACGAAGGTCAGCGGCGCCGATGGCATGATGACTTTCCAGCCATTCTGCCCGAGTTCGCGGCGGTTGCGGCCGGTGACGATCCAGGCAAGATAGATCGCGATGCCCGCAAGGCAGCCGAACGCGATCAGGCGGTTGATCTGTGGCGGCAGCAGATCCATCGCGCTGGCGGCCCAGGGGTGCCAGGCCATGCCGATGCCGAGCACGAACAGGTTACCGAGCCAGAACGTCAGCCCCGAGATAAAGCAGACCTTCGCGACATCGATCGCACTCAGCCCGTAGTCCGAATAGATCCGGTACCGGATCGCGCCGCCGGTAAAAACCGTGGCGCCGATGTTGTGGCCAATGGTGTAGCTGGTGAACGCAGAGAGCGCGGCGACGCGGTAGGGGATGTGATCTTTGCCGATCGTTCGCAACGCAAAGAAATCATAGAACGTCAATGTGCAGAACGCGCCGATCACGCAAAGCGCGGCCATGGCGATCTGGTGCGGCGACTTCTCGGTCAGGGCGATCAGGATGGCGCCGGTATCGACGCCCTTGAGGGTGCGGATGAGAGTCGTGATCGCGAAAGCGATAATGAGAAGGCTCGCAACAACACCGAGCCGTTTCCAGCCGATCCGTTCCTTGAAGCCGCGCTGGAGCGCGGTCAGCAGCCGATGCATTCGTCCTCCCGCTAGCGTCCCGATTTCGAAGTTCGCATGTCCTTGCAGCAACCTCCAACACGAACTTCGCAATCAAGGGAAATCCTGCGCGACGATCATCGGCCTTCATATAGGCACAAAATGTCCGGTGTTCCATGGCCGATTTGCGGTTTCCGCAGGAACATCGTTGCATGCCGGTTAGGGGAGGGCATCCGCGATACAAATATCAGTCCCTGCGCGGGGCACCTGCACCAGTTGCGGGAGGTTTATTGCACCGGGAAACAACTCGTGAAGACATGGCCGAAGGTGCCGGCCTGAGCCGGATATGACGCGGGCATGACAGAGGCGTAAATCATCACGGCTCGCGCAGCGCGAAATGAGCGCCGCAGAAAGCCATCAACGCGCCGAGGCCGAGCACGGCGAGGCCGGCCAGCAGACCCGCGACCGTGGGCACGGCGCTCGGCGCCGCGGCGGCCTGTCCTGCACCTGCCAGAAACAGCACGGCGACGGCGATCAAGAACTGCCGCAGTCGTTGCTGAATACGGCCAGACGGCGCGCTGTGCATTAGCGTCGCGACAAAATAGCTGCCGGAGAAGCTGGCCGTTGCGATCAGCCACCATGCGATCGCGGCGCCCGCTGGCATGAGCTCTTTGGTATTGGAACGCCAGAGTCCGCCGAGATCGAGGCCGTATTGCGCGCCGAGCATGTGCACGGCGAGCGCAAGCAATATGCCGGACACCATTGCACCGCCGAGAATCAGGTGGCGTGGAAAATATGCCATTTCAGCCATGGCGGATTTGTAGGATAGAATGAGACAGGCACGCAAGCGACGAAGCCATCCGCGCTATCAGGAAAGACTCGAGCCATGACATATGGTCTTCTGGCGCTGACCGTCGCCGCGGTTTTCACCGGCGCAGCGCTTTACGTTAACGTCGCCGAGCAACCGGCGCGGTTGTCTCTCGACGACCGGGCATTGCTCGCCGAATGGAAGCCTTCCTACAAGCGCGGCTTCGCGATGCAGGCGCCGCTCGCAATCCTGGGCTGCCTGCTTGGAGTGATCGCATGGTGGCAAACCCGACAGCTCGGTTTTATCATCGGGTCCGTCGCGATCGTCGCAAACTGGCCATGGACTTTGATCGGCATCATGCCCACCAACCAAGCGTTGATGGCGGCCGAACCGGACGAGGCAGGTCCGCGGACGAGGGCGTTAATCGAAAAGTGGGGAGGTCTTCACAGGGTGCGTACTGCGCTGGGGGCCCTCGCAAGCCTCGCTTTCTTATGGGCTTGCATGTCAGTCTAGCGGTCCCATTCTCGCATTCGCATATCGGCGTGATGGCGCCCTTGCGAATGCCAGTAGCAATCTACCATCGCAATTTCGCCTCTCGCCCACCGTGGAAGATCATCAGATTGCCAGAGCTGGATAACGCATTGGCCATAATGGCGACGTCGGTACCGGCCGGAATCAACTATACCTACAGGGCGTCGCTGATCGGATCGGCGCATCGGTTCACGCTGGAGGATGACGGGATATCCTGGCAGGCCGGCCGCAGGTCGGGGAAATGGCGCTACGCGGACATCGTCGCGGTGCGGATGTCTTACCGGCCGATGTCGATGCAATCGCGGCGATTTCGCACCGAGATCGAACATCGCGGCGGCGGCCGCATCATCGTGATGTCCACCACCTGGCAGACGGTGACGCTGATGGCCACGCAGGACAGGGATTACCGCGCCTTCATCCTTGAATTGCACCGGCGGCTCGCTGAGCATGGCGCGCGTGCCTCGCTCGTTGGCGGCCTGAAACCCGTGCTTTATTTTGTCGGCGCGGGCGTGCTGGCGTTGCTGTCCGTGTCGATGGCCGGGCTGTTGCTGCGGGCGCTGGCCACTGGCGAATGGGCAGGCGCGCTGTTCATCGTCGGACTGTCGGCACTGTTCGGCTGGCAGATCGGCGGCTTCATGCGTCGCAACAAGCCGCGCGCCTACACATTCGACGCGCTGCCGCAGGAACTGCTGCCGTAGATCGACGCTGCTCGCTCAATTCCGCACCACCAGCACCGAACACTTGGCGTAACGCACCACATGACCGGCGTTGGAGCCGAGAAAGTAGGTCTTCATCGCCGGGCGATGCGAGCTCATTACGATCAGGTCGGCGTTGATCGCCTGCGCTTCCTCCAGAATCTCGTGATAAATGCTGCCCTGTCGCACCACGCTGGAAATGCGCGACGGCTCGATCCCGACTTCGCGCGCCACAATCGCCAACGACTGTTCTGCGGACTGGCGGTGCTGCACATCGAAATCCGCCGGCACGTATTCCGCGAGCATCACCGGCGTCATCTGCAGCACGTTCAGCAGCCTGATGGTCGCGTTCGAGGGCTGCGACAACGATACGGCGGTTGTGATCGCAGGTTTGGCGAGATCGGTATCGGCCAGATCGATCGGCACGAGAATGGATTTGAACATCGGCGCTCTCCATCATGCTCCGAGCCCCACGTCGCATTCTGCCTTCTTTGACGCCATGGACCGATTGCAAGTGCTGCGCGCGGTATGCTGCGCGCAGAGCCGAGCGTATCACAAAATCGGGGATTAGCGATGCAATCCGTCATTGCGAACTTGCGCAAAATTGGCTGTGCCAATTTGTCTCGACCTCGCAATGACGCTGGTTCAGCCGGCTTTGCGCGTTATTGCGTCATGCCTCCTTCAAGAGTTTCGGACTGACGAACTGCGCGAGCTGTCCGCCCCGGAACGCGACGCCATCCCAGCTCTGGACGGCAAAGTCGATCACCGCGAGTCCCGACGTCGGCAAATTGTCAGCCAGCGCCGCGCGCCCCGCGTCGTCGCCGCCGCCGATCAGACCGAGCGCGATTTCGTGCAGGCCGGGATTGTGCCCGACGATCATCAGGCGTTCGGGATCATCAGTAGCGGCAGAACGAATGATCGCTAGTAGTTGCGTCGGTTCGGCGCCGTAAAGATCCGGCAGATGTGCGGCAAGACCCTGAGGCGCTGCGGCTGAAATCAGTTGCTGGACGATATCCCAAGTCTCACGGGCCCGCACCGCGGTCGAGACCAGCGCCAGATCGGGCAGCAGGGATCGCCGTCCGGCAAGCCAGGCACCGAGTTTGGCGGCGTCCTTATGGCCGCGCGCGGCGAGCGGGCGGTCCCAATCGCCGCCGCGGGGTGCGGCGCTTTCGGTTTTGGCGTGACGAAGCAGCAGCAGGCGGCGCATGACGCAGTCTCGATTCGACGTTAGCGGAAGGTTGAAAGTCCCTTCTAGGCATCGGCCCTGCGGCTTATTCTACAACCTGCCGCGGGACAAGGTGACAAGCCTAAGCAGCTTATATTTGCTAGTGGTCCTTTGATTCTCGCATTCGTAGGGGGTACTCGCCGAGACGGGATGCGAATGTTAGAATCGCAACACTAGATCCGCAAGGAAACGCGATGACTTCGGAAAACGCAGGTGCGGCTGATGGTCCCGGCGATACGGCTGCCGCGGCAACGGCGGCGGCGCAACGCGCGCGACTGGCCTCCGATCTCGATGTCGACATCTGCGTGGTCGGCGCAGGTCTGGCCGGCCTGACAGTGGCGCTGGAGGCTGCGCGGATGGGCGCAAGCGTCGCCGTCCTCGAGGGCCGCCATGCCGGCTGGAATGCATCCAGCCATCATCTCGGCACAGTCATGCCGGGTTACGCGCTGCCGCTCGGTGATCTGATCGCGCGGGTCGGCTTCGATGACGCGCGCGAACTCTGGTCGCTGTCGCAGGAGGGTGCAGACTATGTTCGCGCCCATGCTGCCGAAGATATCATTTCCGGCCTTTCGTTGACCGAAGGTGCGCTCGAGGTCTCCAACGTTGATGCCGGGTACCGGCTGATCAGCCGCCTGCAAATGCTCGGTGAGGATTTTGCGACTGAAGTGGAGGGGTGGCAGATCGATCGCGTCCGCGACACTTTACGCACCAACCGGTATTTTCACGCGGTGCATTATCCGAAAGCGTTCCAGATCGACGGGCGCAAATACGTTCACGGCCTCGCAGAGCTTGCCCGCAGGGCCGGAGCGCGCATCTTCGAGGAGACGCCCGTGGTCAGCATCGATGCATTCGGTATTCGAAAGCGCATCGTGACGCCGCAGGCGCGTCTGCGGGCATCCCACGTCGTGCTTGCGGGCAACGTTCATCTCGGCGAAGCGTCGCGGCGATTGTCCGATACGCTGCTACCGGTCTGGCGCCATGCCGCCGTCACCGCGCCGCTTGGCGAGCGGCTTGCCGACGTGATCACGTTTCAGGGCTCCGTCACCGACACCGACGGCATCGATCATTTCCGGATCGTCGACGGCGACAGGCTGATGTGGGCGAGTCCGGAAACCACCTGGGAGGCGCAGCCACAACGCCATACCGGGGCGATCTGCAGGCGCATTCGCACCATCTTCCCGCAACTCGGCACGGTCGAGATCGCGAAGGTCTTTTCTGGCGCGATCGGACAGACCGTGCACGGCATGCCGCAGATCGGCCAATTGCGGCCGGGACTGTGGGTCGCGAGTGGCTTCGGTCGCCAGGGGTTGAACACGTCGGCGATGGCGGGGCATCTGATCGCCCGCAGCATGCTGGAAGGCGACGACCGCTGGCGGCTGTTTTCGCCGTTCGAACTGGTGTGGGCCGGTGGAACCACCGGACGCGCCGCCGGCTATGCCATCGGTATGGCCGAGCGGGCGCGTTCCGCCGCCGCCGGTACGCTAGCGCGCTATCGCGAACGGGCGCGCATCAAGGAGCGGGCGCGGGAGATGCGGCTCGCCGCTGCCAATCGTCAGGCGGGGACGCGGCTGCCGCGACCAACTCCCCATCGGGTCCCGTCATCGCCGGATCGTCCCGACTGACCGGCTTGAACATCGATTGGCACGAGCTCCAGCGCCTCTCGGGAATGTGAGCGAGACGGCGCGGGATTGATGTAACTTTGGCGCGTACGGGCGCGTATCTCACACGGTCCCTCTCGATAGCCACGGAGACATCCATGATCGACCGCCGTATCCTGCTTGCATCCGCCGCCGGTCTGGCCACACTGATTGCCTTCCCTGTGCTGCGGGTAGGCTTCGCCGGAGCTACCGAAAAGAAGACTGGGACGTTCGAGGTCGAAAAGACCGACGCCGAATGGCGGGCTCAGTTGACGCCCGCACAATATAATATCCTGCGTAAGGAAGGCACCGAACCACCGGGTTCCAGCCCGTTGCTCAAGGAGCATCGCAAGGGCATCTTCGCCTGCGCCGGCTGCGACCTGCCGCTTTATTCGTCCGAGACGAAATTCGAGAGCGGCACCGGCTGGCCGAGCTTCTGGAAGCCGCTCGACAATGCGGTCGGCGAAACTCGGGATACCACCTTCGGCATCGCGCGCACCGAAATCCACTGTCGCCGCTGCGGCGGCCATCTCGGCCACGTCTTCGACGACGGTCCGAAGCCGACGGGCTTGCGCTACTGCATGGACGGACTGGCCCTCGTGTTCCATCCGGCGACGCCGTCCGCGACTTAGTCGTCCACTTTCGTCATTCCGGGGCGGCGCGAAGCGCGGAGCCCGGAATCCATAACCCCAGTCTATCGATATCACTCACAGGGATTATGGATCCCGGACAGCCGCTGACGCGGCTTCCGGAATGACGGCGGAATTCTCAGCGCCCGTCTAGTTCCTGATCGTCTCCACGCAAAGTCCGTAGTCGCCGTCGTTCGAAAACCAACGGTCTCCCCGGCAAGAGTTGCCCCGCTAGGCAAGACTGCCCCGGTCCCTGGACCGGGGTTTCCTTTTTATTGCACTGAAATAACTGATATTTTCATGTTGGCACGAGGCTTGCGACAATCGTCTCCGACTGCGGCCATGGTTTTGGCTGACCTCCGGCGGCCGCCCGGATCGAGTTGGAGACGATGTCATGGGTATTTTCGACGCATTGAATACGTCTGTTGGCGGTTTGCAGGCACAGTCCTTTGCGCTTCAGAACATCTCCGGCAACATCGCGAATGCCCAGACCACGGGCTACAAAGGCATCACCACCGCTTTCAGCGATCTGATCCCCGAACTCGACCACTCCGAAATCGTCAGGTCGCCGGCGGCGTAACGGCCTACGCGGTGGCGACCATCTCGAACTCAGGGAACGGTGTCGGCCTCGACGGTCGGAACCTACATGGCGATCACCGGCGACGGCTTTTTCAACGTGCAGGCGCCCAGCGGCACCGTGGACAACCAGCCGGTCTTTTCGGGGGTCACCAACTATACACGTCGCGGCGATTTCCAGGTCAATTCTAACGGCAACCTCGTCAACAGCGCCGGCTACTACCTGATGGGCGTGCCGGTCGATCCCAAGACCGGCAACCCGCTCGGCAACGTGCCGCAGGTGCTCCAGTTCCAGAACAACTTCATTCCCGCGCAGGCGACCTCGACGCTGCAATACGCCGCAAATCTTCCGGCCGTACCGAGCACGCTGTCAAGTTCGACTGCGACCGCCGGAACCATCACCGCCGCAGGCGGCTTGAACCCGAGCGATTTCACCACCGGTTTCAATCCGCTGGTGATTGGCACGCCCGCGCCTTTGGCTGATAACATCGTCACCGGTGGTGCGGCGAGCAACCAAGCATCGACGGCGGCTGCCATCACCGCCTCGACAAAGCTCTCGGGAACGGCGCCGAGCGATTCATTGCCGGGTGGTTTTGCGGTCGGCGATACGCTTACGGTGGACGGCACTACTATTACCTTCACAACTGCTGGGACCGGCGCGCAGGACGCGACGCATGTGCGCATCGACGATACCGTCGGTGACCTCCTCGGCAAGATCGGCGCGATCACCGGGCAGGCGCCGACCATCAACGCGACCACCGGAGCGATCACGCTGCACACCGGCACGGCACAGGACCTGTCGGTGACGAGTGCTTCCGCCGGCTGGGCGGCGATGGGATTTGGCGCGACCACCAATATCGCGCGCAGCGCCGGCGGCCCTCCAGGCGTGGGCGTCGGCGTGGTGATCGCCAACGACCAGACCATCTTCCAACAGCAATCGGTCAGCGGCGGCGCAGTCACGGTCTACGACGCAACCGGCACCGCGGTGAACCTGCAACTGCGCTGGGCCAAGACCGACAGCGCCTCGCTCGGCGCCGGCCACGCTGACACCTGGAACATGTTCTATCAGGCCAATCCAAACGCAACTAATACGCAGCCGGCCTGGATCAATGCCGGCACCAATTTCACCTTCGGCACCAACGGCCAGTTGTCGAGCCCGGTCGGCTCGTCCATCACCATTCCCAACGTCAGTGTCGGTACCCAGTCGCTCGGCAACCTGACGCTGAATCTCGGTAGCGGCGGCCTGACCCAGTACGCCAGCAGCGGCGGCAACGCCACCATCAACGCGATCAACCAGAACGGCTACGCTGCGGGGCAACTACAGTCAGTCGCCGTCAACAATGACGGCATCGTGGTCGGCACCTTCTCGAACGGCCAGAACCTCGACCTCGCGCAGGTATCGCTGTCGCACTTCAACGGCACCAACTACCTGAAGGCGATGGACGGCGGCGCCTATACGGTGACCGACGAGTCGGGACCTGCGATCGCGGGCGCGTCCGGGCACATCAGCGGGTCTTCGCTCGAAGGCTCCAACACCGATATCGCTGACGAATTCACCAAGCTGATCGTGACCCAGCAAGCCTATTCGGCAAATACGAAGGTCATCACCACGGCGAACAGCATGGTTCAGGATCTGCTGAACGTGCTGCGATAGAGCATGATCCCGAAAAGTGGAAACCGATTTTCGGACAAGATCATGCTCAATCGAAAGAACAAAGCAGAGTTTGATTCAACGCAGTTGAATCGGACTCTGGTCGCAGCTGATTGATCCGGTTCTGAGGCGGGCAAAAAGATGAGTTTGAGTTCGGCCCTCTCCATTGCGATGTCCGGCTTGCGTGCCAACCAGGCCGCATTGTCGATCGTTTCCGGCAACGTCGCCAATGTGAACACGCCCGGTTATGTCGCGCAGACGCTGGTGCAGGACCAGATCGTGTCCGGCAGCCCCGGCTCCGGCGTCCGCGTCATCGGCGTCAACCGCACGCTCGACACCTTTGTCCAGTCGCAGTTGCGTACGGAAAACGCCGGCGGCGCCTATGCCGACCAGATTGCGAACGTACTCGGCCAGTTGCAGAACGTCTACGGAACGCCCGGCGAGGCCGGCACCCTGGAAGCGGCCTACAACAATTTTACCTCCGCATTGCAGGCGCTGTCGGCGAGTTCAGGCAACCAGGCGGCGCAATCTTCGGTGCTGAACGCCGCGCAGGCACTGGCGCAGCAGCTCAACGCCACCGCCAGCGGCATCCAGACGCTGCGTTCGAACGCCGAGCAGGATATGTCGGTGTCGGTCACGCAGGCCAACGCGGCGATGGCCCAGATCGCGCAGCTCAATCAAAAGCTGCAGAGCCTGAGCGCCCAGGATCCGGCGGCCGCGACGCTGATGGATCAGCGCGATAGTGCGATAGACCAGCTCTCCAAGCTGATGGACATTCGTGCCGTCACCGACAGCACCAACCAGACCTCGGTGTTCACCACGTCGGGCATCCAGCTCGTCGGCGGCGTGCAGGCTTCCACGCTATCGTTCAACGTGCAGTCCTCACTCACCGCGAGTTCGCAGTGGAACGCCGATCCCGGCAAGTCGAGCGTCGGCACCATCATGTGCCAGCTTCCGAACGGCGCCAAGATCGACATGATCGCATCGCAGGCGATCAACTCCGGCCAGATTGCGGCCGACGTCCAGTTGCGCGACAAGACGCTGGTACAGGCGCAGAACCAGGTCGATCAGATGGCGGCGACGCTCGCCAGCGCGCTGTCCGACGCCACAACGAGCGGCACCGCGGTCACGGGTCCGCCGTCGGGCTTCGACACCGATCTGTCCAACGTGCTGCCGGGCAACTCATTCAACGTCACTTATACCGACTCGAGCAACGTCTCGCATACCGTCACCGTGGTGCGCGTGGACGATCCCACCGCGCTGCCAATTCCGAATACGGCGGCAAATCCGAACGACAAAATGATTGGCGTCAACTTTTCCGGCGGGCTCGCCTCGATCGTGTCGCAACTCAACACCCAGATCGGCGGATCCGCGCATGTGACATTCTCCGCATCGGGATCGCTGCTGCGCACTGTCGACGACGGATCAAGCGCATCGACCGTGACCGCGGCCTCGACCACGACGACGGTGCAGTCGCTGGCGTCGGGCAAGCCGCAGTTGCCGTTTTTCACCGACCGCGCCTCGTTCTATACGGGCGCGATCACGGGCACCGCGTCGCAGATCACCGGGCTTGGCGGTCGCATTCAGGTCAACGCCGCGCTGCTCGCCGATCCCTCAAAGCTCACGGTCTACAACACATCGCCCGTGACGCCAGCCGGCGACACGACGCGCTCCGACTTCCTCTACGACCAGTTGACGTCCGCGACCTTCAGCTATTCACCAAACACCGGCCTCGGCGCGACGGCAGCGCCGTTCAAGGGCACGCTGCCGTCGTTCCTGCAGCAGTTCGTCAGCGTGCAGAGCAGCGCCGCGACCACAGCGAAGCAGGTCGCGCAGGGTCAGGACGTCGTCGTCAACACGCTGCAGGAGAAGTTCAACGCCAAGGCGGGCGTGAACATCGACACCGAAATGACCAATCTGATCGCGCTGCAAAATTCCTACGCGGCGAACGCGCATGTGATGTCGGTGGTGCAGAGCATGATGCAGACGCTGCTGCAGGCCCAGTTGTAAAACGAGTGTAGGGCGGTTCTTATGGCGATCAACGGCATCAGCTTCGGCAATACCATCCTCGGCGGCTCGATCCAGAGCCTCAAGGCGCAGATGGCCGATCTGCAAAACCAGCTCACCAGCGGCAAGAAGTCGACGACCTATTCGGGGATGGGTGCCAACGAAGGCTTCGCCATTGCGGCGCGCGCGCAACTGTCGAACATCGCCGCGTACACTGACACCATGACAAAGATCAACACCAACATCGAGGTCGCCAACACATCGCTGCAGGCGCTGGCCAACATCGGTACGCAGTTGCAGACCGCCGCGAACAGCGGATCGCAGGCATTGAACAGCGCCGGGAAAACCGCGGGCCAGCAGACCGCGGTCGCTGAATTCTCGTCGATGGTCGGCATCCTTAATACGCGGGCCGGCGACCGCTATGTTTTTTCCGGCAGCGCGATCTACACGCAGCCGGTGGCATCGTCCGACCTGATTCTGGACGGCAATGGCGCCGGGCAGGCCGGACTGAAGCAGGTCATCTCTGAACGCAACCAGGCCGATCTCGGCAGCAGCGGCCTCGGCCGCGTCACCATCGCCTCGCCGACGGCGACATCAGTGTCGGTCGCGGAGGATGCGTCGCCTTCGGTCTACGGCATGAAGCTCAGCAACGTCACCTCGTCGCTGACAGGCGCGACCGTCACCAACACGCCCGCGACAGTCAACCTCGCAAGCAATCCGAGCGACGGCGACACTTTTAATTTCACCTTTCTGCAATCCGACGGCACCAGTCAGACGGTTCAGCTGACCGCGACTACGACGTTGCCGCCGCCCACGGGATCGTTCGCAATCGGTGCCAGCGCGGCGGCGACCGCCACCAACCTGAATGCGGCGCTGACCACTGCCGAAGCGACGGCGTCTCCTTATGGTGCGCAACTGACCGGCGTCAGTTCGAGCGCAGCGGGCGTGACGGTCACGCCGGCGCAGGCGTCGATCGATCTTGGCGCAACCAATCCGGCCGATGGCGACCAAGTGAGCTTCACCTTCAGCCTGCCGGATGGCACGACTGAAAGCGTGCAACTGACGGCCTCCAGCCAAACGCCGACACCGGCCGGCAGTTTTGCGATCGGCGCGACGCCGGCCGCGACCGCCGCCAATCTCAATGCCGCGCTGACGAGTTCGATCGGTACGCTGGCGAAGACTTCGCTGGTCGCGGCTTCCGCAATTCGCGCGGCGCATGACTTCTTCAATTCGCCGCCGCAGCGGGTCGATGTGACGCCGCCGGCGACGCTGGCCACCGCGACCGGCGCGGTGAACGGCACGGCCGCGAATACCGTGCAGTGGTATGCCGGCGATGCCGGCGCCGGTCCGGCGCGCGCAACTTCGACGGTGCGAGTCGATCCGTCGGTGACGGTGCAATACGGTATGCGCGCCAACGAAGACGCGATCCGCTCGCTAATCGAATCCGCCGCTGTCCTCGCCGCGATGACGACGTCGCCGACCGATCCGAACGGTGCCGGCCAGATCTCGGCGCTCAACGCGCGCATTGCGCAGAATTTGAGCGCGACGCCCGGCAGGCAGAACATCCAGAATATCCAGTCCGATCTCGCCAACGCGCAGACGGTGATGAAAGACGCCACCGCGCGTCAGAAATTGACGCAGGCGACCTTGCAGAACATCGTCGATCAAGCCGAAACCGTCTCCACCGACCAGGTCGCGAGCCAGTTGCTGGCATTGCAGACCGATCTTCAGGCGTCGTATCAGACGACGTCGATGCTCTCGCAACTCAGCCTGGTGAAGTTCCTGCCGCTCGGCTGACGGCTGGAATGAGCAGTGCGGTCGTCCACAACATCGGACTCGCCGGTTCTATTTTACTACAAGCTGCCGCATGCGGATGATCTTCGATGCGTTTGCGGATGTGCCCCGGCACTGCTCGCGCAACAGCCGGGAGCGCGCGGCATGACGGTCGCACGGCGCGGTGCGCCGCCGCCGGACATGCAGCTAAACGCCGGCGAGACGCTCGATCCTGACGACTGGGATGCGCTTCGCGCGCAGGGACACCGCATGCTCGACGATATGTTCGATCATATCGCCGGCATTCGCGAGCGCCCAGTGTGGCAGCCAATTCCCGCGGAGACACGCGCACGCTTCCGCGCAGCGTTGCCGCAGGCAGGCGCCGATCTCGGCGATGTCTATCGAGAGTTTGCAGAACACATCGCGCCGTATACCGCCGGCAACGTCCATCCTGCCTTTATGGGGTGGGTAAACGGGGGCGGTACCGCCGTCGGGATGCTGGCCGAGATGTTGGCGGCCGGGCTGAACGCCAATCTCGGCGGCCGCGACCACGTTCCGATCGAGGTCGAGCGCCAGATCGTTCTGTGGGTGCGGCAGATGTTCGGTTTTCCCGACGCCGCGAGTGGCATCTTCGTCACGGGAACGTCGATGGCGAACCTGATGGGGGTGCTGGTCGCGCGCTCGGCGCGGCTCGGCCCATCCGTGCGCCAGCGGGGGCTGTCGGATCGCGGCGCCGGTCTCACCGCCTATACGTCAGTGGCCGCGCACGGCTGCATCGCGAAAGCCATGGACCTCGCCGGCTTCGGCACCGACGCGCTGCGGCGAATTCCGGCCGGTCGCTGTCATCGCATTGATGTCGATGCGCTGCGTGCGCAGGTTGCTGCCGATCGCGCCGCGGGTCTTGTGCCTTTTCTGGTGATCGGCTCGGCCGGGACGGTTGACATCGGGGCGATCGACGATCTGGCGGCATTGCATGGGCTGTGCCGCAACGAGAACCTCTGGCTGCATGTCGACGGTGCATACGGCGCGCTCGGGATCCTGTCGCCAGAGATCGCGCCTCGGCTCGCCGGCATCGAGAGCGCCAACTCGATCGCATTCGATTTTCACAAATGGGGACAAGTGCCCTATGACGCGGGCTTCCTGCTCGTACGTGATGGCGAGCAGCATCGCCGAACGTTCGCGGCGCCGGCGGCGTATCTGCGCCGGGAGACGCGCGGCCTCGCGGCGGGCTCGCCGTGGCCCTGCGACTTCGGGCCGGATCTGTCGCGCGGCTTCCGCGCGCTGAAGACCTGGTTCACGCTGAAGACCTACGGCACCGACAAGCTCGGTGCGGTGATCACTCAGACTTGCGCGCTTGCGCGCTGCTTGGAAGCGAAGATCGCCGCCGAGCCCCGACTCGAACTGCTCGCGCCGGTGCAACTCAACATCGTGTGCTTCCGCTATCGGGCGGATGATGCCGACAGGGTCAACGCGGAGATCGTCGCATCGCTGCACGAGTCGGGAATCGCGGCGCCCTCCACGACCACGCTCGACGGACGGCTCGCGATCCGCGCGGCGATCGTCAACCATCGCACCGGGATGCGCGACATCGATGCGTTGTTGTGCGCGGTGCTGGAATTCGGCGCGCGCGAAACCGAAGCTCTCGAAGCTGGAAGCTGAGACGATCGCGCTCGCGCTTCAGGCCGAGCGCTGCTCCCTGGCATCGGCATAGCCGGCGTTGCTGTCGCTCATGTCCAGGAGTTTCTTCTCGTAGGCGATCAGCTTCTTGACTTCCTTGAGCGCCTTGTAGAGGTCGCCATTGAGGATGTCGTTGTTGATGCCTTCGATGATCGGCCATGCGCCAGGCATGGTCGTGATGACGTCGCGCAGCAGGCTGAAATACGTGCCGTGATTGATCTGCGGCTCCGGCGAGAGATACATCAGTTGCACCGCGAGGTAGATCAGCTTGGCGGGCGTATCCGCTGTCTCCGGCGTCAGGATATCTTTTTCGCGAAGGATCGGAATCTTGTCGCCGTCGATCAGGAGCCGCGCACGCTGGTCGGTGTTGGTGACGACGCAAGCGCCGATGATGATGCGTTCGTGCGGCTTCAGTTCGACTTTCAGCGCCATGGCGATTTCTCCTGTCGTTGAAGTGAAACGTGCCGGAACGGATGGCAGCGCCGTTCGCCGGTGCAGGATGTGGCGGACGGCCGCGTCGGCGCGAGCATTGCGGACGGTCTTGCCGCGATCCTTTCCGACTATGGTTAACGCTTGGTAAACGAAGCATCCCGTCGTCCGCACGGAATCTTCCGGAAGCACAGCTATGCGGCGTTATCAGGAGGCGCGCGCTCGGTCGGGCCGCCGGCCGGCGATCCCGCGTGTCTCGGGTTGTAACGATCTACTTCACGTTTTTTATAGTCTTCGCCTCACTGTGCGCACCGTCCGATGAATGTCGGCGCTACGCTCGCAGTACGTGTATTCACACCAGAAAGGTATGAAAATGTCAGGTATCGTTCTCTCCGCGTCGGTTCGCCAGAACCTGCTCTCCCTCCAGTCCACCGCTGATCTGCTCTCCACCACGCAGAACCGCCTTGCCACCGGCAACAAGGTCAACTCGGCGCTCGACAATCCGACCAACTTCTTCACCGCGCAGGGCCTCAACAACCGTGCCGGCGACATCAACAATCTGTTGGATGGCATCGGCAACGGCGTGCAGGTTCTGCAGGCTGCCAACACCGGCATCACCTCGCTGCAGAAGCTGGTTGATACCGCGAAGTCGATCGCCAACCAGGCGCTGCAGGCGACCTCGGGCTATTCCACCAAGTCGCAGGCGACGACTGCCGCCGTTACCGGAGCGACCGCTGCCAACCTGCTTGGCCCCGGCGGCGCACCGACCGATGCCACGGTGACCGGCTCGAACATCCTTAACGACAACACGGGCACCGCCGTCGCTATCACCACTGCAACCAAATTGGCTGGCACTGCAGGTGCCGGTTCCGATAACCTGACCGCGGCCTCGAAGTTCACTGCCTCTGACACGATCGTTGTTAACGGCAAGACCATCTCGTTCAACAACGGCGCTGGCACGACGGGTACTGCTGGGGGCGGAGATCTTTCGATCGACATCACAACGGGTACGGTCGGCGATGTCCTGACTGCGATTTCCGCGATCTCCGGTGGCGCGGCGGCGGCCATTTCGGGTAGCGGCGCGATCACGCTGCACACCGGTACCGCGAGCGATCTGACTCTCAGCGGTACGGGCGTTGTGAAACTCGGCTTGACCGCGACTACGACGGCCCTCACGCCGGCTACTCCGGCGGCCCTTGAAGGCCAGACGCTGACGATTGCTGCGACGGATGGCGGCACTGCGACCAGCATCACCTTCGGTACGAGTGGTGTTTCGACGCTCGATCAGTTGAACACGGCGCTCGCCGCCAACAACCTGACGGCTTCGATCAGCTCGACGGGCGCGCTGACCTTCACCACCACGAACGATCACGCTCATGCGACGATCGGTGCGTTCGGTGGTACGGCGCTTGGGGCCGGTGCAGGCCTGCTCGGCGCGACCGTCACCGTCAATGCGCCGGTGGCCGACGCCAACGCGCAGAATACCCGCGCTACGTTGATCAGCCAGTACAATGCGGTGATCGACCAGATCCCACCGCGCAGGACTCGTCCTTCAACGGCGTCAACCTGCTCAATGGCGACCAGCTCAAGCTGGTGTTCAACGAAACCGGCAAATCCACCCTGACGATCCAGGGCGTCACCTTCGATCCGGCCGGTCTCGGCCTGGCCTCGCTGGCGTCGGGCACCGACTTCCTCGACAACGCCTCGACCAACAAGGTTCTGGACTCGCTCAACAACTCGTCCAACACGTTGCGTGCGCAGGCCTCGACACTCGGTTCGAACCTGTCGATCGTGCAGATCCGTCAGGACTTCTCGAAGAACCTGATCAACGTGCTGCAGACCGGCTCGTCCAACCTGACGCTGGCCGACACCAACGAGGAAGCGGCGAACAGCCAGGCGCTGTCCACCCGCCAGTCGATCGCGGTGTCCGCGTTGGCGCTGGCCAACCAGTCGAACCAGAGCGTGCTTCAGCTGCTGCGCTGATCTCGGCGACATCTCAGACAACGGAAACGGCGGGGGAAACCCCGCCGTTTTCGCGTTTGGCGGTGCCGCAACCTCATTCTGAGCTGGACTGTCAGCGGCAGTTCGCAACATCCTGACAAACAAAGATATAACCTTCGCGATGTGCGGTTTTGAACTTCTCGATCTCACGCTGAGCACAGCGGGCTAAAGCCGTCATCTGCCTCACATTTTGTCCCACGAATTCAGAAAACGCGTCAGATGTCGTCGGGAGGCCGCCGCAACGTCGAGACCGCAACGCCAATGGCCCAGATTAATCTGCTGTTAACCATAAATTAAAACGTCCTGTTCATACCTTCCAGCGTGGAACCGGCTCTCAGCGCGAGTCGGCGTCCGCCCACGTCAGGGAAGGGCCAGACATGTCCGACATCGTTCTCTCGGCATCCGTTCGCCAGAATCTGCTCTCGTTGCAGTCCACCGCCGATCTGCTGGCGCAGACGCAGAATCGGCTCGCCACCGGCAAGAAGGTCAACACGGCCCTCGACAACCCGACCAATTATTTCACCGCTGCCGCGCTCGACAACCGCGCCAACGACATCAACAGTCTGCTCGACGGCATCGGCAATGGCGTACAGGTGCTGCAGGCCGCCAACACCGGCCTGACCTCGCTGCAGAAGCTGGTCGACACCGCGAAGTCGGTCGCCAATCAGGTTCTGCAATCCCAGGTCGGCTATTCGCAGAAGTCGTCGGTGAACAGCCTCCCCGTGACGGGCGCGACAGCGCTCGATCTCCGGGGCACGACATCGTTCACAAATACCGCCGCAACTCCCGGCCCCGCCCTGAAGACCGGTACCGCCAGCGCTGCGGCCACGGGCGCCACCCTTATCAGTGCGCTGACCAACGGCACCGTCGCGACGCCGACCGGCCCTGCGGCTGGCGACAGCTTTTCCGTTAACGGCAAGACCATCACGTTCGCGGCGTCCGGCGCGGCGACCACCGACGCCAGCGGCAACGTCACGATCGGCATCGACCAGACGCTGAGCGCGTTGACCGGCGTGATCGATACGCTGGACGGCAATACCGCGCCGGGGACGGCATCGGCCGTGAACGGAACCGGCCAGATCGCACTCAACACCGGCATCGCTCACGATCTGGCGCTGACGGACTCCACGCCGGCCGGCGTGCTTGCAAAGCTCGGCCTGACCGCGGGAACGACGGCGCGCGGCGGCGGCGCCGGAAACCTCGACGGCAAAACGCTGACGATCGGGCCAACCGGCGGCGGCGTCGCGACCAACATCACGTTCGGCGACGGCACCAACGGAACCGTCAGAACCCTCAACGACCTGAACGTGCAACTCGCCTCCAATAATCTCCAGGCCACGCTCAACGCGGCTGGTGTCATCACGATCTCGACCGCTAACGATGCCGCCGCTGCGACCATCGGCGCGATCGGCGGGACCGCGGCCGGCGCCGGTTATGCCTTCAACGGCCTTGTCGCCGCCGCGCCCGTTCAGGATCCCGCGGCTCAGGCTTCCCGCGCCGGTCTCATCAATCAGTACAACAACATCATTCAGCAGATCAACGCGACGGCGGCGAACTCGTCGTTCAACGGAATCAACCTGCTCAACGGCGACACGCTGAAGCTGGTTTTCAACGAGACCGGAAAGTCCGTCCTCACCATCACCGGCACCAACACCAATGCAGCGGGCCTCGGACTGTCCGCCCTGACGGTGGGCACCGACTTCCTGGACAACGGCTCGGCCAACAGTGTGATCACGAGCCTCGACAAGGCGTCGACCATCCTGCGCACGCAGGCCTCGACGCTCGGCTCGAACCTGTCGATCGTGCAGATCCGTCAGGATTTCTCGAAGAACCTGATCAACGTGCTGCAGACAGGCTCGGCGAACCTCACGCTCGCTGACACCAACGAGGAAGCGGCAAACAGCCAGGCACTGTCCACCCGGCAGTCGATCGCGGTGTCCGCACTGGCGCTGGCCAACCAGTCGCAGCAGAGCGTGCTGCAACTGCTCCGCTGATGAGGCGGTGGCGTAACAGAAGGTGAGGCGGCGGGACGTCTGTGCTGTGATCACGGGACAAGCCTGCTGCATCTGCCCGCCGTTTTTCCGTCGCATTTGAAACGTCGGGTAACCATATTTTAAAGGGGGCACTGTTAGACACGTGTGCGGCGCCGAAGCTGCGCGCGTGCCCTGTATTTCCCCGAGGTTTTGAATGTCGAATGCTGCTCAAGCCTACGCACGGACGGCTCAAACCTCGTCGTCTCCTCGGGACATCGAAGCCCAGGCCTTGCTGAAAGCGGCGCGGCAGCTTCAGGAGATCCAGAACAATTGGCAGGGCCCGGACAAGAACATGCACAACGCACTGCTGTTCAACCGCCGCCTGTGGTCGATCTTCATGAGCGCGGCGGATAGCGACAGCAACCAGCAGCCGCTGGAAGTCCGCCAGAACATCGCCAATATCGGCGTCTTCGTGATGAAGCAGACGGTTGACATGCAGATGAATCCCGATCCTGCCAAGCTGAAGTCGCTGATCGACATCAACTGCAATCTCGCGGCGGGATTGTCCGGCCGCGCCTGAGATCGCTTTTCCGGAGTCGGACCATGGCCGACATCATGAGCATCCTGTCGTCGAACTACACGACGGTCGGTCAGAACGTCAATCTGAGTACCGGCACATACGTCAACGTTGATCCCAAGGCCTTCGAGGGCACCTGGAGCGGCCAGTACGCCAACCAGAAGCCGTTCTCGGTGACGATTTCGAACGTCGACGGTTTCCGAGCCAAGGCCAAGTATCAGTACGGCACCACGGTCAAGTATCAGGACGTGCTAATCAAGAACAACGCCTTCCGGGTCGGCGATTCAAAGTTCGTCCTGACAAAAACCGGAACCGCGCAGGTCAGCACGGTCATGACGGATCCGGCGTCGGGCGCCAGTTCGCTCGAGACAGCTTACGTTCATCAGAACTGACGGCCCGTAACCGCGACTGAACGGCCACGCCGCCCCACATCAAACCGTCACGCATCAACCTGTGAGTTCTGTCATCACGCCCGCCGATCGGTCGCGGCGTCCTGTGTGCGTTCGGTTGTCGCCAGGTCGAGCGCGCGGAGATAAGCGCGCCGCCGCAGCATCGCCTCGTCGGGGAATTGTTTCACGACGAGGCTCGTTCTGTTGTCGACGACCTGATAGACGATCGATGCGGCGTCGGTGTCGATATACGCCTGACGCGACAGCGTATCGCCTGAGGTCTGCAGATCGTTGCGGATGCGGACACTCACGTCCGCCGCCGTGACGCTCTGGCTCGGCGGAAGTTGAGTCGCCACAGCATCGTCAGCGGCGTGGCCCGCCGGCTGAACGATTGATGTCGCGACCGGTGCCCCGACCGGCTTGATGCTGAAATCCGTACCCATGGTCGCCTCCAGGCTCCCTCCGAGTCAAATCCCAACCCCGTCCAACCGCAAGCCTAACGTCCGTCTCTCAATGCCACGTTAGAAAACGTGTTCAAGGCGGTGTAACCGCCGACGCGGCAATTTGAATCAAATGGATTTGAAAGCGGGCAGGCACACCGCGCCGTCGCGACGATGCGCATCCTCAGATGCGCAACTGCACATCGGGAATGACGGGAGCGATGTCTGCAGCGCTACAGCGAGCGGCTGACCGCGATCGGGCTGGTATGCTGGCGCGGCGGCGCGCTGCGCTGTCCACTGGCCGTGTAGGTCTGCGGCATGGCGCGGCGCTGCGCTTCGGCGCTGACGCCGCGCACGATGCCTTCGGAGACCGCGTGCGCGGTGGCGAGCACCGTCAGATTGACCTGCAGCATCGCGCGGAACATGTCGTGATGGCGTTGCAGGCCGGTGAGCAACTCGGGCGTTGACTGCGTCATGTAGGCCTGGCTGCTCTTGAAATGACCGATGGCGCCGGCGTAGCGCCGTGACAGTTCGCTCTTCTGTTTCTCGAGCGCCATGCCCTCGCGAATCTTACCGGCACGCACCAGTTCGGTTTCGCGCTCGATGACGGCGAGCAGCGCATTCATCGTGTCGAGCATGCCGTCGGCGAGCTTGCGTGCGTCCGCAGGCGTCGTGGCGGGCGGCAGGGCGGGGAGCGCCTGCGGCGCCTGGGATTTCGGCGTCATGTGGCCTCCTTCGGCGTCGGCTTGGTCTGGCTCGCCTGTTGCATGATCAGGGTGCGGAACACGGCATCGGATATACCAACGCCGCCGGCCTTGGCGAAGGATTTGGAATACTGCTCGGTCAGCATCGAGCGCCATACACCGGTGCCGGGCGTGTCGCCGAACGGGCCTTCGCCCTTCAGGCCAGTGGTCATCTGTGAGAACATCGAATTGAGGAACATCGCCTCGAAGTCTTGCGAAGTTGTGCTGGCTTTCTGGATCGCTTGCGGCGTGACCTTCTCCAGCGCTCGCTCGAGCTGCGGATCGGGGCGGCCTTTTGGCATCGGCATCATCGCCTTGCGCGGCATGCTGCGATAGGCGCTAGTGATCAGGCTGCTGTCGATCTGAGGCTGCATCACATCACCTCGATGTCGGCTTCGATCGCGCCGGCGGCCTTGATCGCTTGCAGAATGCCGATCAGGTCGCGCGGCCCGATGCCGAGCCCGTTGAGTCCGTCGACCAGCTCCTGCAGCGAGACGCCGTTCTTGACTAACGCGAGCTTCTTGCCGTCCTCGCTGACGCCGACGTTGCTCCGCGGTGTCACCACGGTGCGTCCGCGCGCCAGCGGATTGGGCTGGCTGACCTGCGGGCTCTCGGAAATGGTCACGGTGAGATTGCCCTGAGCCACCGCGACGGTGGCGACGCGGACGTCGCGTCCCATCACGATGATGCCCGAGCGCTCGTCGATAATGATTTTCGCCGCAATGTCCGGCTCGACCTGCAACTGTTCGATCTCGGTCAGGAGCGCGACGACGTTGCCCTTGAACTCCGTCGGGATGGAGAGTTGCACCGTCGAAGGATCGATTGGCTCGGCGGTCTTGGTGCCGAGGAAGTCGTTGACCGCGGCGGCAATGCGCTTGGCGGTGGTGAAGTCGGCGTTGCGCAGCGCCAGACGCACGTTCGGCAACTTGTTCAGCGCGAACTCGATCTCGCGTTCGATGATGGCTCCGTTGGCGATGCGACCGACGGTGGGTACGCCCTTGGTCACGCTGGCGGCAGCGCCTTCCGCCGCGAACCCGCCGATCGCGAGCGAGCCCTGCGCCACCGCATACACGTTACCATCGGCGCCAAGCAGCGGGGTGACGAGCAGGGTGCCGCCTTGCAGATTTTTGGAGTCGCCGAGCGCCGATACCGTGACGTCCATGCGGGTGCCCTGGGTGCCGAACGCCGGCAGATTGCCGGTGACCATGACGGCTGCCACGTTGCCGGTGCGGATGGTAGCGCCGCGGATGTTGACGCCCATGCGTTCCAGCATCGCCTGCAGCGACTGCTTGGTGAAGGGGATGTTGTTGAGGGTGTCGCCGGTGCCGTTCAGGCCGACCACAAGGCCGTACCCGATCAACTGGTTTTGCCGTACGCCTTCGATGTTCGCGAGATCCTTGATCCGCGACGTCGCGTGGGCAGGTGTCATCAGCGGCGCCAGCGCGACAAGCGCCGCGACGGCGATCCGGACGATCCTTGAAATACCAACGCCAGGCATCCTCTGCTCCCCGCTGAGGGTTCGGTCCGGCTGGCCGCCACTCCCATGACGGTCATCCGCCGTTAACTATGCGAGAGTCGTGCCACTGCGGCGACGTCGCCAAGATCATGATCTTGTTATGAAAATTTTGCAGCGGGGTGAACCGTGCGAGGTGAGCTAGGCGGCGAAGTTGCCGTCCCCGGCAGTTTTTGCCGGTTGTTTACGCGCCCTTAACCATAACCGGGCCACGGTTCCTGCCGGGATCGTCCGGCCGTTCAACAGCGGCCGGGAGTCCCGAGCCGGCGTGACGCGGTTCGTGACCATCTCAATCGATGAGAAACTGCGATGCGAATTTATGGACCGAACGGCACAACGTCGGGGACGCAGGCCACCACCGCGCGGCGGACCGGTTCGAGCGGATTTTCCCTGCCGGACCTGACCGCGACGACGGAAAACCGGGCCACCACGGCGCCGAAAGCAGCCGCGAACATCGATGCGCTGCTGGCGTTGCAGGGCGTCGAGGAAGATCCGGTGGAGCGGCGGAAGCGCTCAGTGCAGCGGGGCAGGGGCGCGCTCGACGTGCTTGATGATCTCAAGATCGGACTGCTGTCCGGCAATTTCGATCCTTCGACGGTAACGCGGCTGCGCGCCGCCGCCGCCGATCTGAAATCGTCCTCGGGCGATGTCGGTCTCGACGCAGTACTGTCGGAGATCGAATTGCGCGTCGAGGTCGAGCTTGCCAAAGCCGGGCAATACTGAGAGCCGCGTGCCAATCACGGACGGACTTTCCCGTGGCATATAACGCCGAGGCCCAAGGGCTGCCTCAACGTAGTCCGACGGGAAAGGAACCGGAATTGGACGTTCCCGTCGCCATCGGACGCTGTTCGGGTAGGTGAGCGCCCCGGCCGGGTTCCCGCGGGGGACCGACCGATTATGACGGGGACGGGCGGAAAAGGCTGGATTTTCTTCGCCCGAGCCTGGAGCGTCGCGGTCTTTGAGCACGACGATATTGTTTGTCACAAGCGGCCGCTATATAAGCTCCGCCGCAGCCGGACCGTCCGGCGCCTTGCACGGACCATGGAGTGCCTTTGGAAAAGCTGAAGAACTACAGGCCCTCCGAAAAAGAGCCTTTCATGAACGACCGCCAGCGGGAGTATTTCCGCGCCAAGCTGCTGGCATGGAAGGACGAAATCCTTCGCGAATCGAAGGTCACGCTGCAGACCCTCCAGGAAGAGAACGTCAATCATCCCGATCTCGCGGACCGCGCGTCCTCGGAAACCGACCGCGCCATCGA
Source organism: uncultured Alphaproteobacteria bacterium (assembly GCA_963764445.1). Taxonomy (GTDB): domain Bacteria; phylum Pseudomonadota; class Alphaproteobacteria; order Rhizobiales; family Xanthobacteraceae; genus Nitrobacter. The sequence continues at coordinate 86,494 of CAVXSV010000011.1, read as the reverse complement.
ACTGCGGGCCCGCGACCGGCAGCGCAAGCTGATTTCCAAGATCGACGCCGCCTTGCAGCGGATCGAGGACAACACCTACGGCTATTGCGAGGAAACCGGTGAACCAATCTCGCTGAAGCGGCTTGAGGCGCGCCCGATCGCGACGCTTTCGGTCGAGGCCCAAGAGCGCCACGAGAAGCGCGAAAAGATCTATCGGGACGAGTAGGGGCCGGCTGCCCGGACTGACGGCCGGATTCTTCACAGCCTGCTAACTAAACATCTCACGCTGCTTATCTGTCAGGCCGGCCAACACCTGCCTGGCGTGGCTGTAGCCGGTGGCGACCACGTCGTCGAAACGACGCCAATCCAGCAGGCGGCCCTCGGCAAGGCGCGGCTGAAACAACAGGTCAGTGAATTTTCCCATCGCCTTCTGCTTCGAGAGCGAGGTGATGAAGGACGACCGCAGCAGCGTCTCCGGCACGCTTGGCAGACGATAGCGCCGCTTCGCGCGCGGCCTGAGCTTGTCGCGCAGCATCGCGAACGTTCCCGGTACGCAGTCGATGTCGAACACCTGCTCGCGGGCGACCGAGAGGTCGACGCCAATGATGCGGCCGGCGCCGAGCTGCGCCATCACATCGACCGGAAAATTGTTGAAAGTGCCGCCGTCATACATCATGTGGCCGCCGACGAAGACCGGCGGCAGCGCGCCGGGGATGGCGTAGCTCGCGCCGACATTGCGGGTAAGATCGCCGCGCAACAGCATGGCTTCGCGGCCGGTCGAGAAGTTCGACGCCATCGTGAAGAAAGTGATCCAGCTATCCTCGTTGTCGATCGCGTCCAGGCCGGTGGCGTCGCGCACGGCTTGCGTCATCGCGCTGCGCGACCGCGCGCCCTTGATCAGCGACACCAGCGGAATGAAGTTGTAGTCGCCGGTCACGTTGCCCATCGGATGCTCGAGAAACGCCTTGCGAACCGCGGCTGCGACCTCATCAGCGCCGCGCCCGAGCGCGAGCACCATGCCCATCACCGCGCCGATCGAACTGCCGCCGAGCATGTCGATGGGGATACCGGCTTCTTCCAGCGCCTTGATGACGCCGACATGGGCGAAGCCGCGGGCGCCGCCGCCCGACAGCACAAGCCCGATGCCGCGTCCGGAGATGATGCGGGCGATGCGACGCATGTCGCCGGGCGACTGCGGGCGAATGTGAAAGTGCCGAGCGGCCGGCCGGGCATCCAGCCACCGCGCCGTACCGGTAGGGATTTTCTTATTTGCTTCGTGCAGCAGGACCAGGGTCTGCCGCGCGATCGAAATGGGAGCCGCGGGCGACAGGCAAGCCTGCTCCACTGCGGATAGGCCGGGATCGCCGTCGGCGCCGGCGAGCAGCAACACCTCGTCGGCATGGCGCAGGCAGAACCGGGTCCATGCGGTGTCATGGCCGTCGGCTAGGAGATAGACCGCGCGGCTCCGTGCCTCGATCTCGTCGATATAGTTGGCAAGCGCATCGTCGTGCCGTCGGACCGAGTGGACCGGGTCTGTGCCGAAGCGTTCGGCGATTTCATCGGCGGTGACCACCGTCACCGGCCTCACCTCCGCGGCCTGAGCCTCTCGCAGGCTTCGGGCGAACGCGGCGGCATCGAGCCCGGATGTGATCGGCAGGATGCATACGTTCACCGGCACCACCGGCGCCTGCCGCTCGCGTTCGCCGCGGCGGAATTGCCGGATCACGAGCCGCATCATCGTCATCTCGATTTCGGGATCCTGCAGGATCGCGCGCTCGATCATCGCGCGCGTCACCTTGACCAGCAGGGAATCGCGTACCGCCACGATGGTCGCCGAGCGCGGCTCACCGGTGAACAGCGCGAGCTCGCCGATGCTTTCGCCCCGCCCGATCTCGCTGAGAATTTTCCGCGCGCCGGATTCGCTTTCGGAAAAGGCATACAACCGTCCTGACAGGACGAAGTAGACGTCGTCGCTGACGTCGCCCTGGCGCAGCAGCGTCGCGCCGGAGGCGAGATCGATATAGCCGGCCTCGGACTGGATGGTGCGCAGGATTCCGGCGTTGTCGGACGCAAAGTAGTTGCGAAGCACGGTCTGGAGCAGCGCCTCACGTTGCTGAAGATCGGGATCGGGTTTCGGCGTCAAAACCGCAACTCCTTGACGGCTCGCGCCGCCGCTGTCCGAATTCAATCCTGTCAAGCATAGTTCAGAAAGCCGCCCGACAAACGAAATTCTTGCCGCAGCGAGCATCGTCATTGCCGGGCTTGACTTGGCAGTCCATGACTTTCGAAAGGAGATGGATGCGCTGGCCAAGGCGAGCGGAAGCGGCGCCGTTCTTCGAACGACTATGCCCGCGCATGACGCCGAGGATCAGGCTGGTTCAGGCGTAATTGAGAACCGCGCTTCAGTCGCGGCCGACCCTGCCGGGGAATCCGGGCGCGGTGGGACTGTCGCCGTTCAGGCCGCTCGGTACAGCGCCGGTGCCGATGGTGCCGGGCCGCGAGGTGTTCGGCACGCCCGGCTGATTGACCACGCTGGTATTGAGGGGCGGTGACGGCGTTGGCATCACAACCGGTGCCGAAGGCATCTGCTCATAGACATGATGTTTGCGATGGCGCGCCTGGGCCGCGTCCGACATCACGGTTAGGCAGACGGCAAGTACAAGCAGGATACGGATGGTGAAAGTCATGGGATGCTCCAGCAGTCCCCAGTGCAGATGTCACACATATATATCCATCCAAGTCGCAGCGGGCAGACCGGGTTTCATTAAATTTCGTTGATTGTCCGTTTTAAACCAATGATGGTTGAGCTGCTTTGCAAAAATGACACGGCCACCGGCAGGGGAGCTACCGGTGGCCGCATATTCACCGTCTTGCGCCTAGGTTCGCGAGGCGGTGGGGAGCTGGTAAAGAGCTAGAACGGCAGCAGCACGTCCATGACCTGTTGACCGTAGCGCGGCTGCTGAACGTCGCTGATCTGGCCGCGACCGCCATAGGAGATGCGGGCCTGCGCGATCTTGCTGGAATCGATGGTGTTGTCGCTCTGGATATCCTCGGGCCGCACGATGCCAGCGACGATCAATTCGCGGATTTCCAGGTTGACACGGATTTCCTGCTTGCCCTCGACCACGAGATTGCCGTTCGGCAGAACCTGGGTGACGACGGCAGCAACGCTGGTCTGCAGGTTCTCCTGGCGCTGCACCGATCCCTTGCCGTCGCTTGACGAGGTGGAGTCGGTGGTCAAGATACGGCCAGGCAGCACCGACGTCGCCGGATTGGTGATCGTCTTGCTGCCAATGAAATCGGTGATGCCGGAGTCTTCCTTGCTGGCGCGGCTGCGCTGGGTCTCGTTGGCGATGTTGGCCTTGTCGGTGAAATTCACGGTGACGGTCATCAGGTCTCCGACGCGGGCGGCGCGCTGATCCTTGAAGAAGGCCCGCGAGCCGTTCCGCCACAGCGAGTTGGCGTTATAGGACGCCGTCTCTGGCTTCGGCATCGGCATCTGCACCGGCTTGTAGCCGGGTTGCGTCGTGGGATTGTCGATAGCGGTCAGTTTTGGCGATTCGCCGATCTGTGAAAGGCGATCGATGGACGAACAGCCGCTGGCGAGACCGGCGGCCGCCAGCAGCGAGCCGGTCAGTGCGATGCGCTTGATCTTCACGAACTTCAACATGAACGTTACTCGGCTTTTGCAGATACAGGCACACTGTCACTGGTCCGGATCGGGTCGGAGTTTGTCGTGGTCGGGGCTTCGGCAATCTGTGCGGCGCTTGCGATCCTGCGCGGGACGATCGGAGGGACCGGCGTGACCGATACCTGGCCGCGTCCGACGACGACGCCGGATACGGTTCGCTTCGATTGCAGGTTAAGGACGGTGACGACGTCGCCGTCGGTGCCGGCTTCGGTGGCCTTGCCGCGTACGGTGAGGTAGACGCCTGCTGTCTGGTAGATCAGGGTCACGGCCTGGTCGCGTTGCACCAGGTCCGGCTTGGTCAGGTCGGCGCCGTGCAGCGCCTGACCGGCACGCATTTGTCGCCGCGTCTGCATCCCAATGACGTGATCGCGGTTGGCGGCATCGTTGCCCACCTCGGCCTTCGGACGTCGCTCCATCACGACATCGGAGAATTTCAGCACCGTGTTGCGGTCAACCTCGTGGGCCAGCACCGCGGCCTCGACGGTCTCGACGGCGGTGCCGGTGAAGCGGAGGCGGGCCGGCGCGGCGCCGGTTTCGTTGCCGATCTCGAGCGTGACGTCGAAGCGTCCGTTGCGCGGATCGAACCGGGTTACGAACGGGTTGATCGCGCCGTTGTTCGTTGCTTCGAGCTGAACTGCCCGAACGTTGGTGTCGAAGGTCAGCGACAGGTCCTTGGCGTCGCCAAGGCCGTTGCGGTGTTCGAGCGCGACAGCGATCTGCAGTTCGATGTCGTCGGCATCGATGGTGCGCGCGAGCCGCGTCACCGCGACGTTGCGAATTCCCTTGGTGTCGACGCCGATCACCTGATGCGCGCGCAGTGCATTGAGCACCTGGGCGGCCGGCAAGGTGCCGGTGGTGCCGGGATCGGGCGCGCGGTAGATCGCGATCTGGGCGGCGCTGCCGGCGTTGTCGATGACGTCGCCGATCCGCACCAGGTCGCCCTTGATGCTGACGTCGGCGCGCAGCACAGGGACCGGAACTGCGGGCGCTGTCTGGATCGCACTCGCCAGCGTGACGCCCGCCGGAATTGCATCGTTCGCGGCCAGCGCGGGAGCGGAAACCCCCAGCAGCACGACGGCGAAAAGAAGCGAACGGACGCCCATGATCAGCCTCCCTAGCGGAACAGTGCGGCTGCGGATTGCAGCATCTGATCGGCGGCGCTGATGACTTTGGCGTTCATCTCATAGGCGCGCTGCGCGGCGATCAGATCGGAAATTTCGGTGACCACCTCGACGTTGGCCTGTTCGAGGTTGCTTTGCTGCATGTCGCCGTAGCCGTCGATGTTGGCGATGCCGTCCTGCGGCGGACCGGAGGCTGGCGTTTCGGTGAAGTTGTTGTCGCCGACCGGCTGCAAGCCGGCTTTGTTGACGAACCGGGTCAGGCCGATCTGGCCGAGAACCGTCGGCGTGGTCGACCCCGGCAGCGTTACCGACACCTGACCCTGCGCGTTGATGGTAATGCCGGCCGAGTTCTGCGGAATCGTGATCGTCGGCTGCACCGGGTTGCCCTGCGCATTGACGATGCGGCCCTGGTTGTCCATCTGGAACGTGCCGTCCCGGGTATATTGGTATGTACCGTCCGGCATCTGGATCTTGAAGAAGCCTTCGCCGCGGATGGCGATGTCGAGATCGTTGCCAGTCAGCGACAGCGTGCCCTGACTCATCAGCCGCGGTGTGCCGACAGTCTTGACGCCGCCGCCGAGGTCTATGCCTACGGGAAGGATGGTGCCCTGATCAGATGCCTGCGCGCCGACGCGGCGGACGTGGTCGTAGATCAGATCCTGAAACGCGGCCCGCTGCTTCTTGTAGCCGGTGGTGCGCAGATTCGCGATGTTGTTGGAGATGACCTGGACGTTGAGTTCCTGGGCCGCCATCCCGGTCGCCGCGGTATAAAGTGCGCGCATGGGTTAGTCTCCTGTGAGCATGATCCCGAAAAGTGGAGTCCGGTTTTCGGAAAAGATCATGCTCCCTTCTAAAATTATGCCGGAACGTCGGCGAGTTTCTCGATGGCCGATTTCTGCAGTTCGCTTTGCTGTTGCAGCAGCGTTGCCATCTGCGTGTAGGCGCGCGACACCTCGACCATGCGGCTCATCTCGGTCACCGCGCTGACGTTGGACTTCTCGATGAAACCCTGGCGAACCCGCGCGTTGGTGTCGGGCTGGGCGCTGTTGCCTTCGCCGGCGGAGTAGAGGTTGGAGCCCTCCTTGAGCAGCTTCTGCGCCTGCGCGAAGGAGACCAGCCGTAGCTTGCCGCGGATCGAGTCGGCGGCGTTGTTGGTGCCCTCGATCACGGTGATGGTGCCGTCGTCGGAAACCGCGATGTCGTGGTCGGTCTGCTGGAACGTGATCGGTCCGTTATCGCCGAGGACCGGATTGCCGGCGGCCGTTACCAGTTGTCCCTGCGGATTGATCTGCAACCCGCCGTCGCGGGTGTAGCGTTCGCCGGCTGGCGTTTGCACCACGAAGAACGCCTTGCCGTCGATCGCGACATCAAGCGGACTTTTGGTCTGCTCGGTCGGTCCGATGGCGAAGTCGTGAAAGGTGGCGCGGTCCTGGACGAAGCTCAGGCGGCGGTCGCGGCCGACGAAGTTGTCTTCGTGCGCGCCCGGCATGAGGTATTCCTCGAACAGCGAGCGGTCGGCCTTGTAACCATTGGTGTTGACGTTTGCGACGTTGTTCGCAACGACATCCATCTGCCGTTCCAGCATCATCTGCCGCGATAGTCCGATGAGGAGCGTATTCTCCATCGGTGGTTCTCCCCTGAATGAATCGCCTCAAGCCCTCCCAGGCTGCTGGCGGTTCGTGCGAACCGCCAAGGCTCTCCCAAGCCCGCGGTTCACAAAGGGATTAGCGAAAGCTGTGCCAAGTCTGAAAATTTCGTATTTTCAGTATGTTATTCGGTATCGCAGGCTTGGAGAGGGCGGCAATAACGTCTCGTTGACCATATTGACCCGGCAAAATCTTCCTAGCGTATGGTTAAAAGAAAGAAACCATTAACCATTGCGAACCTAGTGTTAACGCCAACGGGGCGCGTGTGCGCCGGGGGCATCTGTTTAGCGTATCAAGCCTGCTCGGCGGCACCGGACCGACCCTGTTGACGGGCGGGCTGACGATGGCAGACAACGAACAGACCGAAAAAGCGGTGGCCGAAGGTGACGAGCCGCCCGTACCCAAGAAAAAATTCAAGCTGATCATCGCCGCGGCCGCGGTGGTCTTGTGTCTCGTCATCGGTGCCGGCACCTGGTTCTTGTTCTTCCGCCATCACGGCGACGACCAGCACGCGGAAGCGCCGCCGCCGAAACCGCCGGCGTTCGTCGACGTCCCGGAGATGCTGGTCAACCTGGTCGGCGCGCCCGGCGAGCGGGTGCAATACCTCAAAGTGAAGGTCGTCCTTGAGGTCAAGGACGAACCGCAGATTGAGACGATCAAGCCGGCTTTGCCGCGGGTCACCGATCTCTTTCAGACCTATATGCGCGAACTGCGTCCCAGCGATCTCAACGGCTCAGCCGGACTGTTCCGCCTGAAGGAAGAACTGACCAGGCGGGTCAACACGGTGATCTCGCCCAGTCATGTCAATGCGGTGCTGTTCAAGGAAATCGTCATTCAGTGACGGGGCGGGGAGTGTCCCCGGAAACGGGACACCGGGAATCTAGGTCATGGCGGGCAATAACGATCTCGACCAGGATGCAATCGCAGCTCAGTGGGAAGCCTCGCTCGACTCGGAGGATCCCGCCGAGGCCGCGAAGTCCGCTGCCGCCAATGAACTCACGGAGACGATGGCGGAACAATGGGCCGCCATGGTCGACGACGGCAGCCGCAATCTCGGTACCGGCAAGAATGGCGGCGAACGAGTTCTGTCGCAGGAGGAAATCGACAACCTGCTTGGCTTCAGCGTCGGCGAGATCAACGTCGATGACAATTCTGGCATCCGGGCGATCATCGACTCGGCGATGGTGTCGTATGAACGCCTGCCGATGCTGGAAATCGTGTTCGACCGCCTGGTGCGGCTGATGACGACGTCGCTGCGCAATTTCACCTCAGACAACGTCGAGGTCTCGCTCGACCGCATCACCTCGGTCCGCTTCGGCGACTATATGAATTCGATTCCGTTGCCCGCCGTGCTCAGCGTGTTCAAGGCTGAGGAGTGGGAAAACTTCGGGTTGGCGATGGTGGATTCGAGCCTGATCTACTCGATGATCGACGTGTTGCTCGGCGGCCGCCGCGGCCAGACCTCGCTCCGGATCGAGGGCCGTCCTTACACGACAATCGAAACCAATCTGGTGAAGCGGCTGGTCGAGGTCGTGCTGGCTGATGCCGAGCAGGCGTTCCGGCCGCTGTCGCCGGTGACATTCTCGATCGACCGCCTCGAAACCAATCCGCGTTTCGCGGCAATCACCCGGCCTGCCAACGCCGCGATCCTGGTCCGTCTGCGGATCGACATGGAAGACCGTGGCGGCTACATCGAACTGTTGCTTCCCTATGCCACCATCGAGCCGATCCGCAACGTGCTGTTGCAGATGTTCATGGGTGAGAAGTTCGGCCGCGATCCGATCTGGGAAGGTCACCTCGCCACCGAGATTTCGCAGGCGCAGATCGCCGTCGATGCGGTGCTGTACGAGGCCGAAATCCCGCTCAAGCAACTCATGGCCCTGAAAGTCGGCGACACACTGCCGCTGGACTTGCGCCCCGATGCGTCGGTGGCGGTGCGATGCGGCAACGTCACGCTGACCGAAGGCCGCATGGGCCGCGTCGGCGACCGCGTCGCCATTCGCGTGACCAGGCATCTGCGCAAACCGAACACGACCTTCGCCATGTTCGAGAGAGCGGACGAACAGACCAAGATGATGGAGGCCCAATGAACCACTCTTTCGGACTAGTGATCGAGAGCCTTGTTGCGGTTCTGCTAATGCTCACGATCGGTTACTGCATGTTGCTCAACAAGCGGCTGAAGCGGCTGAAAGCGGACGAGCAGTCGCTGAAGGCCACCATCGGCGAATTGATCACCGCTACGGAAATCGCCGAGCGTGCCATCGGCGGGCTGAAGCACACCGTACGCGACGTCAATGAAAATCTCGGCACCCAAATCGCGACCGCCGGCGAGCTGGCGCGACAGCTATCGAAGCAGCTGTCGGAGGGTGATGCAGTCGTGCGACGACTGACGCGGATCGCGATCGCGGCGCGTCCGGGTGCTGCGCAGGAGTCCGAACCCGCCGCGCAGCCGGCCCCGGTCGACGCCTGGTCGGTCGCCGCCGCGGCGCGGGCATTTACCGAACGCAGAAGGGCTAACGGCCTCGCCGCATGACTGCTTTCCGGGACATCAGGATCATTCCGGTCGTGATGGCCGCGATCATCGGGTTTGCCGTGCTGAAGGTGGCGGGGCTTGTGATCGATGGCGGCTACGTCTTTGACTATCAGCCGGACTCGGCGCAACCGTCGTGGGCGCAGGCGAACCTGAATTTCCCCGGAGCAAAAAAGCCTGATACCGGCGATATCACGGGATCGATCGCGGTGCAGCCGAAGGAAACCGGCAAGTCGATGATGTCCTGGGCGCAGGAAAATTTTGGCTATCCCAGCCGAAGGCCTGAACGCGGAGACATTACCGGATCGGTCGGGGCCAAACCGAAAGAGGAAGCCAAAAAAGAGGATAGCAAGACAGACCACGCCGAGAAGGAGAAAACAAAGCCAGATGCCGCGGCACCTGAAGCAGCGAAGGCATCAGGCACAATTACAATTCCAGAGCCCGGTCAGGTTGTCTCGCCGTCCGAACGCGCGATCCTCGAGCGGCTTCAGAGCCGGCGCCAGGAAATCGAAGCGCGCGCTCGTGAAATCGACATTCGCGAGAGCCTTTTGAAATCCGCGGAGAAACGCATCGAAGGCCGCGTCGAGGAGATGAAGGGCATCGAGTCACGCATCGCGACCGCGACCGAGCAGAAGGACGAGGCCGAGGCCGCACGCTTCAAGGGCCTCGTCACCATGTACGAGAACATGAAGCCGAAGGACGCTGCCAAGGTGTTCGACCGCCTGGAAATGTCCGTTCTGTTTGAGATCGCCTCGAAGATCGCGCCACGCAAGATGTCGGACATTCTCGGCCAGATGTCGCCGGAGGCGGCCGAACGGCTGACGGTCGAACTGGCGCGGCACGCCAGTTCCGACAAATCGGCGTCCGCTGCCGATCTGCCGAAGATCGAGGGCAAGCCGACGCCGCAGAACCGCAATTAACCCAGCGTCCCGAATCCGAAGTTCGTTTCACCTTGCAGCGCTCCGGCATGCGAACTTCGAATTCGAAAGGCGCTGGAAATGATCTCCAGTGTGGTTTTGGCTCAAGAGTTCTTGGAGAGGTTGCTGAGTGTTGAAGAGAACTTTGAACCACCACACTGGGCTTGTTTAACAAGTCCTTAATTCCACAATCTTAGAGTCAAGTTGATCGGCGTTGAGACGCCGGTCGCCGGTTTGAGTTCGAGAGACGGTCTGGAATGGCGCGGACGACTGCCGCTGGATTTTGGTCGCAAGCGCGTGCCTGCGCACGCCGGCTTTGGCGCGGCCGTATTCCGGCGCTTGGCGCCGCGCTGCTGCTGCTCGCCGTGGCGTTCCCCAATGCAAGCCGCGCGCAGGTTGTCAGAGGCGAGGCGAGTTTTACGGCGGCGAACGGTTTTGCCCGTCTCGTGCTCAAGCTCGACGACGACGTCGATTCCGAGGTGACGGTTGCGGGGACCGTCCTGGTGATCCGCTTCAAGCGGCCTGTCGATATTCCCGTCGACAAACTGTCGGATGCGGTGCCGGACTATGTCGGCTCGGCGCGCCGCGATCCCGACGGCTCGGCCATTCGACTTGCGCTGGCACGCAAGGTCACTGTCAACACGATGACGGCAGGCGAGCGCGTGTTCGTCGATCTGATGCCCGACAGTTGGAAGGGGCCGCCGCCGGCATTGCCGCAGGAGGTGGTCCGCGAACTGGCGGAACGCGCCCGTGCCGCGGAGCGCGCGTTGCGCGAACAGCACACCTTGGAAGCGTCGAAGAAGCGTCCGCCAGTTCGCGTCCGCGCTTCGGTGCAGCCGACCTTCGTGCGCTACGTGTTCGAATTGCCCGACGGTGCCGGCGTGTCTTCCGTGCTCAACGATCAGAAGCTGACGCTGGCATTCAAGCCGGCGCTGACGTTCGACCTCGCGGACGCGAAGCTGGTGGCGCCGGCCAACGTTGCGTCGATCGCGCAGAAGGTCGACGGCGACGGTTCGCGAATCGACGTCAAGCTCATCGGCGACGTCGATGTGCATTCGTTCCGCGAGGAGAAGAACTACATCGTCGATATCGGGTTTCAGCAGGCCGACAAACAGCCTGCGTTGCCGGTGCCGCCTGCATCGTCCGAAGCGCAACCGGCGAAACCGGAGGCGGGCAGGCCAACCGGCGAGGGGCCCGCACCTGGCAGGTCCGGCGCGATTCAGCCGCCGACCTCGCAGATGATCGCTGAGCAGGCCGGACTGACAGTCAAGTCCGCAGCATCCGACGTCAAGCCGCCTGACGTCAAATCCACGCCGGTGGCAAAAGCGTCCGAACCTGCGCCGGCGCTCGCGGCGCCCGATGCGGCGGTTCAGCCTCCGGCCGAAAAGCCGGCCGCCGCCGTCTCGCCGGCGCAAATGCCGAAAGTCGCCGCTTCGGAGGCGATGCCGGCAAAGGAAATGCCGGCCAATGATCCTCCCATCGAGCCGGACCCGGCAAAGGTCGCGGCATCAAAACCCGCGGCAGTTCCAGGGCAACCACCGAACAGCGCCACGAATGAGGTTGTCACGCTCGACGCTAAACGGAGCAGCGACGGCCTGCGCCTGGCATTCGGCTTCAGCGGGCCGACGCCGGCGGCGCTGTTTCGCCGGGCCGATACGGTGTGGCTGGTGTTCGAACTCGGAGAAGCCGATCGACGTCGGCGCGATCCGGAAAGAGGGCGGATCGCTCATCACCGACATCGACCGCCGCGCCGTCGATAACGGGCAGGCGATCCGCATTCGTCTGAACCGTCCGCAACTGGCTTCGCTCTCGGTCGGCGAGCCCGACGGTTCCGCACCGGTCGCGGCGGGCCGGCGCTGGGTGGTGATGGTTGCCGATGCCGTGCAAAAGCCGTCGCGCGCGCTCGCCGCGCAGCGGAACGTCGTCGACCGCCTCCATGCGAGCGTCACCGTTCCGCTCGCGGGTACCGGCAAGCTGCACCGGATCGTCGATCCCGACTCGGGCGACGCCCTGATGGTCGTGACCGCGCTTCCGCCGGCGCAGGGCTTTGTCAGGCACCAGGAATTCGTCGAGTTCGCGCTACGTGAGTTCGACCCATGGTGTGGTGATCGAGCCGAAGTCCGACGATATCGCCGTCGATATCGCGCCCGACAAGGTGACGGTGACCCGGCCCGGCGGTCTCACATTGTCGGCGGCCAACGCCGGACCCGAGCGCGCGACGACCGCAGCACGGCCGATCTTCGATGTCGAGGAATGGCGCAAGAACAGCAAGGCGGATTTCTTCAAGCGACTTGACGAACTGGTCGACGTGGCATCGAAGGCGGGTACCGACGACGCGCGGACCGCAGCGCGGATCGATCTCGCCCGGTTTTACATGGCGCGCGGCCTGTACCACGAAGCCAAGGCGGTTCTTGACCTCGCGTTGTCCGAACAGATTGCCGGCAAGGAAGATCCGGTGGTGTTGATCGTGCATTCGGTCGCGAGTTCGCTGACGAATTATATGGCAGCGGCGATGCGGGATCTCGCCAATCCGGCGATCGGTGCCAACTACGATTCCCAGCTCTGGAAGGCGCTTGCGCTTGCGCGGCAGCACAAGTGGGCCGAGGCGCGGGAGAAGTTCAAGAACGTCCAGTTTGCTATCTCCGCGCTGCCGATCGATCTGCAGCGTCCGATCGTCGCTGATGCGATGCGGGCGTCGCTCGAGGTCAGGGATTATTCCGGCGCTGCGGCACGCAGCGGCGATCTCGACGCTATCGGCGTTACCGACGAGATGAAGCCCGAAATCACGGTGATGCGTGGACAACTGTCGGAAGCGCTTGGGCGCGACAAGGATGCGCTTGCCCAATACGAGGAGGCGATGGCTTCGCCGGATCGCGAAGCTGCGGCCGAGGCGCAGATTCACGACATCGCGTTGCGCCAGAGACGTAACGAGATCAAGCAGGAGGAGGCGCTGCGCGATCTCGAAACGCTGTCGGTGACGTGGCGCGGCGACGGACTGGAGGTACAGACGCTGCAGATGCTGATGGCACTTTACACCGACACCGGCCGCTATGCCGAGGCGCTTGCGGTCTCAAGGACCGCCACCAAGCTGCAACCGGACTCCGCAATATCGCGCCAGATTCAGGACAACGCGTCGGCGCTGTTCGCCCAACTCTTCCTCACCCCCAAAGGTGACGATCTTCCGCCGGTCGATACGCTCGCGATGTTTTACGACTATCGCGATCTGACGCCGATCGGCCGTCGCGGCGACGAAATGATTCGCCGTCTCGCCGATCGCCTTGTCAGTGTCGATCTGCTCGATCAGGCGAGCGACCTGCTGCAATATCAGATCGATCATCGCCTCGAGGGCGCAGCGCGTGCGCAGGTCGCCGCGCGGCTCGCGATGGTCTATCTGATGAACCGCAAGCCGGACCGTGCGATTGCCGCACTTCGCACGACGCGGATCGCCGATCTCGCCGGCGAACTCCGGCAGCAGAGATTGCTGCTCGAGGCGCGTGCGCAGAGCGACATCGGCCGCCGCGATCTCGCCCTCGACATCATCTCCAATTTAACCGGGCGCGAGGCAATCCGTCTGCGGTCGGATATCTACTGGGGCGCGCGGCGTTGGCGTGAGGCATCCGAACAGATCGAGCTTTATTACGGCGACCGCTGGCGCGATTTCCGACCGCTCAACCCGAATGAGAAGAGCGATGTGATCCGCGCGGTGATCGGCTATGCGCTCGCCGATGACGCGCTGGGGCTCGTCCGGTTTCGCGAAAAATATGCGCCGTTGATGAGCGGCACCGCCGACAAGCTCGCGTTCGATACCGCAAGCAAGCCCGCGGCAGGCAACAGCGCCGAATTCGAGCAGATCGCCAGGATGGCGGCGACGGTCGACACGCTCGATGGCTTCCTGCGCGAGATGAAAACGCGTTTTCCCGACATGACGGCGAGGGCGCCGCTGCCACCGGAAACGGCAAAGGCCGATCCCTCTCCCACAGGCACGCTGCCGCAGATCGTCGGGCTGAAGCACGTCGAGGCGTCGCGCTGACGATTTGCGAATGCTGGAATCGCACCACCGCGCCAGTATGAGTTTGGACGGAATCGCGCCGTAAGCCGCGACTCAGCTTCCGTAGCTCTGCACCAGGCTGCCTGCCACCAGCGCCCAGCCGTCGACCAGCACGAAGAAGATCAGCTTGAACGGCAGTGACACCACGACCGGCGGCAGCATCATCATGCCCATCGACATCAAGACCGATGCCACCACGAGGTCGATGATGAGGAACGGCAGGAACAGCAGGAATCCGATCTCGAAGGCGCGCTTCAGTTCCGAGATCATGAAGGCCGGCATCAGGATGCGCAGCGACAGGTCGGCGGGCGCCGCCGGCGGCGGCTCGCCGGACAGGTCCATGAACAGCTTGAGGTCCTTTTCGCGCACGTTCTTCTGCATGAAGCCGCGCAGCGGAACGGACGCGCGCTGCAGCGCGTCCTCGACGGTGATCTGGTTGGTGATCAGCGGCTTGATGCCGTCGTCGTAGGATTTTTGCAGCACCGGTCCCATCACGAAGGCGGTGAGGAACATCGCGAGTGCGATGATGACGGAGTTCGGCGGCGCGGTCGCGGTTCCGAGCGCGGTGCGCAGCAGCGACAGCACGACCACGATTCGCGTGAACGACGTCATCATGATCAGGATCGACGGTGCGATCGACAGCACCGTGAGCAGGGCGATCAACTGGATCGCGCGTTCGGTGACGCCGCCGTTGCCGGCGCCGCCGAGGTTGATGCTGATATCCTGCGCGAACGCCGGCCCGGCGAATGACCCGGCAGCAATCAGAATGAAGAGGAATAAAACTCTACGCGGGTGGGCCGCCGGCCTCACGAAGGCGACTTCGGGCGTCCGAGCAGGGATGCCATCTCGTCTTCAAGGTGTTCGAAACCGGATTTCGGACCGGGCGGTGCGACTGGCGGCGCCACCGACGGCTCGCTGCGCGGAACGGGGACGGCCGAAGTTTCGCCGCTCCGCGCGTGACCCGGCGGTTCGGGAACGACCGGCGGTGCGGCTTGGGGCTTGCTGTCGTCTGCCGGACGCCGCAGCGCGGCCTCGAGGCGTTGCGCCATCTCGGCGAGATTTTGATCGGCGCTGGACATAGAGGGAGACGGTGCTGAGGGCGCCGGCAGGGGCGGCGGGAACGCCGGCCGCTCGGCCGCACGCGACGGCGATGGCCCCGGTTCGGTCGAACGAACGGGCGGCCGCGACGGCATCGCTGGCTCGCTACGCGCCGGACGGGCGCCGCGAATGTCGGTCCGGCTCATGGGTTCAGGGGTGAAGCCTGCCAAAGGATCGCTGCGGCGCTCGGCCGGGGCCGAACGACGCACCGCGTCGACGAAGGGGGGGCGGGCCGGTCGCGGTTCCGGCATCTGAGTTTCGGGGTGATCCGGCGTCTCGGATCGGTGGCCGTCGGTCTCCGCCCAGCCGGTTTCGGCTAGCGGCGGCAGGCGCGGCTGCTCGCTGCTGGACGACGGACGTTGCGGCATCTGATCGCGTCCAGGCGTGGCGCGGACGATGTTGGGTTCCACCACGATGTCGGTCGGGCCGCCGATCATCAACAGGTGCTCGACATTGTCACGGCGCACCAGGACCAGACGACGGCGCCCGTCGACTGCGGCGGCGTCGATCACCGCCAGGCGTGGCATTCGTCCGCGATTAGCGTTGGTACCGAGACGGTTTCCCGCGAATCGCCGCACCAGCCAGGCGGCCCCGCCGATCAGCGCCAGGACCACGATGAATGCGATGACGAAAGTAAACGCGTTAGACATGCATCAGTCCCCGCAAACAGCGCCTTATTTCAGCTTCAGATCGTCGAACGCCTGCCGGCATCCTCCCATGACGATCGAGCCTTGGCCCTATCTGTTAATCCCGCTCGGCAAAAGCTGCCGCCGACAACCTTAATAACCTATGAATTGACCGGACCAAACAAACTTCTGAGAGCGCCGCCTTCCGGTTAAGGAGGGTGGTTAACGCCGCATCCGTGGCAAAATGCGCCCGATCGCGGATTGAACACATAATACCCGAAGAACAACCCCCGAGCGCCGGCGGTTCTTAACTTGCCGTTAACCATATGGGCGGCAAATTCTGCCTACCTCGGCGGCGCTTCGTCCCGGGGGCAGAGCGGAGACCCCGCCGTGTCCATCAACGATATTCCCGCACTCGCGGCATTGCGCACCCGGATGCAGTGGCATCAGGAGCGCCAGCGCGTGCTCGCCGAAAACATCTCCAACTCCGACACTCCAAACTTCAAGCCGCGCGATCTCATTGAGCCGAAGTTCGATGCGCAGGGCGCCAATGCGTCTGGGGGCACCGCGCTGGCGATGACGCGGACCAGTTCGGGCCAGAACATCGCGGGCTCCGGTCCGGCCTCGAACTTCGACCAGAATCGTCATGCCGGCTTTCAGACCCGTCCCGCAGGAAACGCGGTCAACCTCGAGGATCAGATGCTCAAGGTGTCGGCCAACCAAATGGACTACGCCGCCGCAACCTCCCTCTACAGCCGCAGCCTGCACCTGCTGAAGATGGCTGTCGGCAAGGCGTAACGCACAGGACTGAACGGAAGGAGACTGCACCATGGCAGACAACGGCGCCGACTTCATGAGATCGATGAGCATCGCCACATCCGGTCTGCGGGCGCAGGCGGGGCGGATGCGGGTGATCTCGGAAAACATCGCCAACGTCGACTCCACCGCACAGACGTCGGGCGGCGATCCCTACCGCCGCAAGGTGCCGACGTTTTCATCCGCGCTTGACCGTGCGCTCGATGCGCAAGTGGTGACGCTCGGCCGCGTGAAGCCCGACACGTCGGATTTCCGCGTCAAGTACGAGCCGAGCAATCCCGCCGCCGACGCCAGCGGCAACGTCAAATACCCCAACGTCAATTCGATAGTCGAAATGACCGACATGCGCGACGCGCAGCGGTCCTACGAGGCCAACCTCAACATCATCAGCGCAACGCGTCGGATGATCCAGCGCACCCTCGATATTCTCAAGTCCTGATCGGAGACCTGACCCATGGCATCACCCACCGTCGCTGCAAATGCCTATGCGAGCCTCGCGAAGATGATGGAGTCCGGCGCCGCCGCCAGCAAGGCGACGGACGGTGGCGGCCCGTCGTTCAGTTCGGTGCTGAAGGATGCGCTCGGCAGCGTGATGGAAGCCGGGCGGAAATCCGATACCCAGACCGTAGCGATGGCGTCGGGCAAGGCCAATGTAATGGACGTGGTGACAGCAGTTGCGGATACCGACGTGGCGGTGTCGACGCTGGTGTCAGTGCGCGACCGCGTCATCCAGTCCTACGAAGACATCATGAAGATGCCGATCTAGGCCTTTCGCCATGAAGTCGAACGCAGCTTTCTCGCATTACCTCTCCGATGGGGAGACGTCGGATTACCCGGCAGCGCAACTGCGCGCCCGATCAAGCCGGGTGAGGGATTATCACGTCACGATAGACCTGACCCCCTCGCCCCGACCCTCTCCGCGTAAAAGGGGAATTGCTTTCGTACCCGTGCTGCACCTGCTGCACTCCTTTAGGAAATTCAGGAAAGACATTGTCATGACCGGCGCTGAAACACTGGATGTCGCGCGCGAAGCGATCTGGACCATCGTTATAGTATCGGGACCGTTGCTGGCGGTCGGCCTCGTCGTCGGTGTCGCGATTTCGCTGGTGCAAGCATTGACGCAGATCCAGGAGCAGACGCTGGTGTTCGTGCCGAAGATACTCGCGATCTTCGTGACACTGCTGCTGGCGCTGCCATTCATGGCCGATGCGCTGCACGGCGAAATGATGCGGATTTCCTCGCGAATCATCGGTGGCTGATGCACAAAGGCTGATGGAGTGAATTTGACATTCGCGCCCCACTTGGCCGCACAAGCAAGCTACATTTGCTAGTGGTCCTTCGATTCTAACTTCGCAAGGACATTTGCTGAACGGGATGCGAAGTTAGACTCGAACCTCTAGGGCTTCATGCGCGTCGATGTCTCGCTTCTGCCCGCCCTTGGCGCCGCCTTCATGCTGGTGTTTGCCCGCATCGGCGCGATGGTGATGCTGTTGCCGGGACTCGGCGAGGTGAATATCCCTGTGCGCATCAAGCTCGGGATCGCGCTGGCGCTGACCCTCATTATCCTGCCGTTGCATCGTGCCGCCTATCATGTCGACATGCAGTCGATCACGCCGCTGGCGGTCTTGATGGTGCATGAACTCATTATCGGCGTGGTGCTGGGCGCCACCGCGCGGGTGACGCTGTCGGCCCTACAGGTGGCGGGCTCGATCATCGCACAGCAGTTGGGGCTCGGTTTCGTCACCTCGGTTGATCCGACCCAGGGCCAGCAGGGCGTGCTGATCGGCAACTTCCTGACGCTTCTCGGCATTGCACTGCTGTTCGCGACCGACACGCACTATCTCGTCATCGCCGCGCTGAACGACAGCTACAAGATTTTTTCGCCGGGCGAACTGATGCCGAGCGGCGATGTGGCGGCGCTGGCGACGCGCGCCTTCGCCGCCGCCTTCAAGATCGGCCTGCAACTGTCGGCGCCGTTTCTTGTTTTTGGTCTCGTTTTCAATATCGGGCTCGGCGTGCTGGCGCGGCTGATGCCGCAGATGCAGGTCTATTTCGTCGGCGTGCCGCTTTCGATCTTCATGGGCTTCATCATCCTCGCTGCCGTGCTGGTATCCATGATGGGGACCTACATGGATTACTTCATCGGCGTGATGCACGATCTGATGCCGCTGAATTGAGGACGCCGCGACGATGGCCGACGAGAGCGACGATACCGAGAAGACAGAAGACCCGACGCAAAAACGCCTCGACGATGCACTCGAGCGCGGCGACGTCGCCAAGAGTCAGGAGGTCAATACCTGGTTCGTGATCGCCGGTGCGACGCTGGTGCTGTCGACGTTTGCGGGCTCGGTCGGCGGCGGCATCGAGATGCCGCTGCGCAACCTGATCGCCAATTCCTGGCAGATCCGGACCGACGGACCGGGTCTTCTGCATCTGGCGGAGCAGATCGAATACATCCTCGCCGCTGCGCTCTGCATACCGTTGTTGATGCTGGTGCTGGCCGCCATTGCCGGCAACGTCATTCAGCATCGCTTCGTCTGGTCGGGCGAGGCGCTCAAACCCAAATTCAGCAAAATCTCGCCGATGGCGGGCGCCAAACGGATTTTCGGCAAGCAGGCTGCCGCGAACTTCGCCAAGGGACTCTTCAAGGTGATGGCGCTCGGCGCGGTCATGACGGCGGTGCTCTGGCCGGAGCGTGCGCGGCTCGATGCCATGGTCCGGCTCGATCCGAACACCCTCCTTGGCACCACCAAAACTCTGACGCTGGAATTGCTGGGTGCGGTGGTTGCGATGCTCGCGCTAGTGGCGATCGCGGACTATTTCTTCCAGTACCGGCAGTGGTTCGAGCGGCAGAAGATGTCACTGCGGGAGATGAAGGAGGAGTTTAAGCAGTCGGAAGGCGATCCGCACATCAAGGCCCGGATCAGGCAATTGCGCCATGCCCGCATGAAGAAGCGCATGATGGCCGCGGTGCCAAAGGCCTCGGTCATCATCACCAACCCGACGCACTATTCGGTGGCCTTATCCTACGAACGCGGGATGTCCGCCCCGGTCTGCGTGGCCAAGGGCATGGACAACATCGCGCTCAAGATCAGGGAAGTCGCTCGGGAGCACGACATTCCCATCGTCGAGAACGTGCCACTGGCCCGCGCGCTGTATGCCGCCGTCAAGATCGACGACGAGATTCCGGTCGAGCACTATCATGCGGTCGCCGAAATCATCGGCTACGTCATGGGCCTGAAACGCGGCCTTTCTGGACGCCATGTCTGACGCCGGCCGGCGGTATTGTGGGGGAAGAAGTATCCGGATCGGGGAAAATGGCGGGAAATGAGCCCATGAGGTGCTTGCGCTGCCGGGTCCGATTCAGGCACTCAGGACCCGGCGCACGCGCATTCCGCGCCCGTTGCGACAGGTCCCGCCGGATTCCATGACCTCCGATCCCGATATTGATTCGCCGCAGGTGACGCAGGAGCCGGCGCGGCGGAGCGGCAGCATCCTGCTGGTGCTGCTGGTGGCGGGCGCGATCGTCGCAGCCGCCGTGGCGTTCATGACGCTCGGGCGCACTAACGCCCCGCCATATATCCTGGCGCTGCTAGCCCTGCTGGCGATGGTGGGGCTGTTCACGCTGTTCGCATTCGCGGCCGGGATCGTCCGCTTCGCCGACCGCGCCGCCGACGATCCGCTGATGCGCCCGGTTGCCGACCACGCGTTCGACGGCATCGCCATCACCGATTCCGGCGGGCACATCGTCTATGCCAACTCCGCTTATCTCACCCTGACCGGCGCCACGTCGATGCAGGACGTGCGTCCGGTGGAACGGGTTTTCATCGGCAATCCCGACGTCTCCGAGGCGGTGTTCCGGCTGCTGAAGGCCGCGCGCGAAGGCAAGCGCCAGCAGGAAGAGGTGCGTGTGGCCGCCGCTGACGGCGCGCACGGCCGCTGGCTGCGGATGCGGGTCCGCCCGCTCGGACAGACGAAGCGGCAATCCAGATACGCCGTGTGGTCGATTGCCGACATCACCCGCGACCGCGAGCGGCAGGAAGACGTATTCCAGGAACTGCGCCATGCGATCGAATATCTCGATCACGCGCCGTGCGGTTTCTTCTCGGTCAACCCGTCGGGCGATCTCGCCTATATCAATGCCACGCTCGCCAACTGGCTGGATCACGATCTCGCCGAGATCGGCTCGGGCGGCCTGAAGCTGACCGACATTCTCTCCGGCGACGGCGCGGCTTTGCTGACGTCGATCATCGCCGCGCCGGGCGAGGTCCGGACCGAGGTCTTCGACATCGACTTGCGGATGCGCAACGGCAAGACCATGCCGGCCCGCCTGTATCACAAGCTTGCATTCGGTGCCGACGGCGTGCCAGGCCCCTCACGGACGCTGGTGATCAGCCGCGCCCGCGACGAGCGCGCCGATCCGCAGCGCGCCGCCGAAGTCCGCTTCATGCGCTTCTTCGATCACACGCCGATGGCGATTGCGACTGTCGATAAGTCTGGCATCGTCGATCGCGCCAACGCGCGGTTCGCGAAACTCGCGCAGAGCCTCGGTCCGGACGGCGCCGTCGCTAAATCGATTCTCGCGGCGATCAATGAACGCGATCGCGGCCAGTTGAGCGCGGCCATCCATGCCGCGGCGGAAGGGCAGGGCGATATTCCGCCAGTCGAACTCATGCTGGAGGGCCCGCGCGAGCGCTGGGGACAGTTTTTCGTCACCGCGGTGGAGGATGACGATCGCGACGCGGAAGCCGCAATCGTCTACATGCTGGAGACGACGGAGCGGCGCGCGCTCGAAAACCAGATCAATCAGTCGCAGAAGATGGAGTCGGTCGGCCAGCTCGCCGGCGGCATCGCGCACGATTTCAACAACGTGCTGTCCGCCATCATGATGGCGAACGACTTCCTGCTGAATGCGCACAAGCCGACCGACCCGTCATTCCAGGACATCATGCAGATCAAGCAGAACGCCAACCGCGCTGCCGCACTGGTGCGGCAACTGCTGGCGTTCTCGCGGCGGCAAACCCTGCAGCCGAAGGTGCTCGATCTCGGCGATACCCTGAGCGACATCGGCATGCTGCTGAAGCGGCTGATCGGCGAGAAGGTCACATTCCCCGGCGTCGTACACGGGCGCGACCTGTGGCCGGTCAAGGCCGACGTCTCGCAGTTCGAGCAGGTAATCGTCAATCTCGTGGTCAACGCGCGCGACGCCATGCCGAACGGCGGCAAGCTCGCGATCCGAACAGCCAACGTTCCGACGACGGAGGTCGCGACGTTCGCCTACAAGGGGATACCGGCCGCCGACTACGTGCTGGTCGAGGTCAGCGACACCGGCACCGGCATTCCGCCTGACATCGTCGACAAGATCTTCGAGCCATTCTTTTCCACAAAGGAGGTGGGCAAGGGCACCGGGCTCGGCCTGTCCACTGTCTATGGCATCGTCAAGCAGACTGGTGGCTTCATCTACGTCAACTCCAGGGCTGGCGAGGGTACGACCTTCCGCATCTTCCTGCCGCGCCACCATCCCGAGATCGAGGTGCAACCGGAGTCAGCCTCCGTCCACGGCGCGGCGAAGGAGTCGACCCCTGCAGCCAAACCGGCAAATACCGACCTCACCGGGCATGGAACAATCCTGCTGGTGGAGGACGAGGAGGGGCTACGTTCGCTCAACGCGCGCGGGCTTCGCTCGCGCGGCTACAGCGTGATCGAGGCGTCCAACGGCGTCGAGGCACTGGAAGCGCTCGACGAGAAGAACGGCGCGGTCGATCTGGTAGTCTCCGATGTCGTGATGCCGGAAATGGACGGGCCGACATTGTTGCGGGAAATGCGCGTGCGCAATCCCGACCTCAAGATCATCTTCGTGTCGGGCTACGCGGAAGAGGCGTTCGACAAGAGCCTGCCGGAAAACGAGCAGTTTGCTTTCCTTGCAAAGCCATTCGCGCTGAGCGCGCTGATCGCCAAGGTCAAAGAGACGATGGCGCTGTCGTAGCAGCCAATTCGAGACACTTGTTGTCAATTCCCGGGGCCGGAAATGGCGAAGGGCGCGAACACCCTTTCCCAGTCATTCCGGGATGCGTGCGAAGCACGCAGGCCCGGAATCCATAACCACTGTGGCGAGTATGGATTCCGGGCTCGTTCGCTCAGCGCAAAATTGACATGGTCAATTTTGTCGCAAGCTCGCGCCCCGGAATGACGAAGAGGACTTTTTAGCTCGGCCTGCTAACCGCCGGACGTATCGCCGCCGGTGCCACGCGCGACGAACGCCGTTCCGGGCTGAGCGCCGGGTCGGGCTTGTGCCGGGGCGGCGCGGCTGCGATGGCGTTCGTCGTCATAAAGAGTCGGGCGATATTTGGCGCGCGCTTCCGTCATGGTTGCCCCGCGCCAGGCCGCCAGCATGATCAGCGCGGAGCGTTCGCCGAGCGCGTCGTAGAGTCGCGACAGCCGGTAGACCGCGATGACGGATGTGCCGATCGCCGGATTGAGAAACAGCAGGATCTGCTGGAAGATTTTCGAGGACATGCCGATGGCCTTGGCGGCGCAGGCGAGCGGTTCACCGCCCGGATCCTTCACCACCCGCTCGGCAATTCCGGCGGGAAGCATCAGCGTCTCGGCGAGTTCGGTCGTAAAGTTATCGACGTCGGCGGCGAACGCCGCCATGTGCAGGATCTCGATCGTACGCACGGCGCGGGACGGATGGATGTGCGGCGAGGGCCGCAGCGGCGCGGTCGCGAGGTTGTGCAGGATCAGGGCGCGATCGCCCGTGTCCGCGTTGAAGAACATCTCGCTGATTTCGGCGGCGTCGCGCGGGTCCAACGACAGTGCCGCGACGGTGCGGGGTTTCGGTTCCGCGGCTGGAGGGGCCGATGGCGGTGGCGGTACGATGTTTCGGGCGCGTGGCTGAGCCGCAGCAACGTGCAGCCGCAACTAACTCATGATCGCTGCCGGTGTCTGCGGATAGATCGACAGGCGGGCACGCACCACTGCGCGGGTGGCATCGTCGACCTGATCGATCAGGCGCGAGGTCAATTCGACGAACTGCTGCTCCTCTTCGGCGGAATGCGTACTGGTTTGCACATAAAGGTCGGTCAATACCCGCAGCAAGGTCGGACGGATGTCGACGCCTTCCCGGCGGGACAGCGTCAACAACCCGTCGAAGCCGGGAAACATCGGAGGTGCAGTCATGTCAGCGTACGCTTACGGAGGACAGTTCGTCCTCAACCTAGTGCGCTTGCTTTAACAGGCCGTTAACCATGCCCGGTTCTAAATAATGATGCGTCGCAGCTAAAAACCACGACGACGCGGGCGCGGGGAGAGACTGGATATGGGCACCGTTATTGAGTTTCCGGCAGACGCGGCTTCGCGGCTGGGATCAACGATGGACCGCGCTCCGGTTCGTGGAATGGGAACGGTGGTGATCCTGCCCGTCGTCCGTATCGATCGCCAGACCGACGAAACCAGCGGCGGAAGCGGTCCAGAGGAGGGCACGGCCCCCGGCCGCCGCCGCCGCCGCCGCGCACGCTCCTGATTCGCGGATACAACCGATGCCGGAGAGGCCGCTGGAGCGTTTTCGAGCGAAGTGGATGCCGGTTCGCGTCAAGAAAACGTGTCAAATCAAAAGGCTGGAGCCCGGCTTTGATTCGATCAATGCCGGAATGGCTCCAGCGACGCTGGCAGGGCCGGGACGTTTCCGCTTCTCTTCGCTTGTCCTCGTCATTATCTCAGGTGCCACGCTCGCCGCATGCAGCGGCGGCGATTTCGGCCGTGTCCGTCAGGATGCACGCAACGACGATATGCACCGCTGGATGGGCGCTGAGGCCACGGGCAGCATCGGCCTGCATTCGTCGCGTTTCCAATTGACCGACCCCGAGCGGCAGCTACGCGATCTCGCCTATCCGCTCGTCGAACCGCCGCATTCGCGGCCAGCATGGAAGAGCGTGTTCGGCGACTACGACCCAGTGGCTCCGCCGTGGCGGCAGAAGCCGGTGTTCGATCGCTCCGCCTACGGCCGTCAGCTTATCGACGAGCCGCACCGCTCACACGCCTCGCGCTATTCGCAACTGATCGACGATGTCCGTGACGATATCACCCGGTTCGACCCGTTTTTCAACACCGCCCGGCAAGTCTTTGATCTCGATGGCAAACGCAACGCCAGCCTGAAGTTCGTGTCAGATCTAGCGCCGCGCGAGCGCGCCGACGCCGTCGCGCGCATGGAAGAGAACACGCTGATCGTGCAGTGGGTGCAACAGTGCCTCGAGCAGCGGATCGCATCCTATCGCTGGGCGCTCGAGCATCTGGTGGTGCACGCGCCCGACGGAATAGCCGCGGACGCCGATCGCCTGATCGGGCACCTTGCGGCGCTGGCCGCCAATCCCCCGGTGACGGCGCAACCGGTGATCGGCCGCGCCTTGCGCACGCGCGGGTAGATCATTTGATCCTGGCTCGGCGCCCCGCCAGAATCATCGGCTCAACGCCTACCGCTTTGCTTCGGGCTTCACCACGGGCGGCTCGGTCTGCAGCCGGCATTTTGCGGCGGCGAGCGAGGCTTGCGCCTGCGCCATCATTCCCGGCTCCGGCGCCAGCGCCTTCAGAAGTATCAGTCCCGTCGTCGACGGGGAATCGATGATCAGCCGATCTGCCGCCGTCACGTCTTCTTCCTCGGGCAGTTCCGCGTGCTGCGCTTCGGTCATCAGATTGAGCTCGATCACCTTGCGTCCGGCGGAACGGTCGTTGATGGCGTAATAGGCGACGTCGCTGCGGGTGTAGAACGATACCGACGTGTAGGCTTGGCTCACCGGCACCGTCAGCTTGATCGATCCACCCGACAGGTCGTAGCGGCAGACCGCGGCGGCAAACGCCGGGTCCATGAACGGCATCGGCGAGTGGCCGGGATCAGCCAGCGGCAGCGGCGTCACCGCGTTCAGCGTGGTCATCGGCGTCAGCCGCGAATAGGCGTCCTGCGTGGCGATCCGCGGCAACGCCAGCACGCTGACGAGATGCACGACCCCGCCGAGCAGGATCCCGCCGACGATCGCAAACAGCAGGCGGATCATGAGCATTCCCCGGTCGCGATCGAGGGCATCGGGGCGTCGCGCTGGGTTCGCGTGGCGACCCCAACCGGCGTGTCATACAGTCGAAGCATCAGTGCATAGCGCTCGATGCCGCCGGTCGGCAACCAGTTGCCGGCGCGCGCGCGCGATGCCACGCGCACCGCGAACGACCCGTCGGAACTCCGTACCATCTCCTCGCTGGTGAAGCCGTAGCGTTGCAGCGAGTTCGCCACCAGGTGACCCTTGCGGTCGTAGAGCGTCAGCGTCCAGAACCGCGCCGCCGGCGTGACACCGCTCACGATGACGTCGCAGCGGCCGTCGAGTGGCCGCTTGTTATCGTCGGCGGTCGCGAGGAACGCGATGCCATCGCCGGTTCCGATTGGCAATTCGCCGCTGCGCGCAATCGTCGCGCGGGAATAGGGGTCGATGTCGGCGGCCCCGGTCCTTGGCCTCGCGGTCCACGCGCCGATGGTCAGCGTGCCGAGATCAGTGCCGCGCGTCGCGGTGATCCAGGTGGCTCCGAGGCCGACCACGATGGCGAGAACGAGCGCCAGCAAGGTGATGAAAATCAGCCGCACGGGCAGCGCTCCAATTCCGACGTTCGCAAACAATCGCTGCGCCCTCTAACGCGAACTACGGAATCAGAGGAGCGCTGTAATATTTAGTGCCGCTTTCGATTTGAAGTTCCTAGCGAAAACTTGCGGCAAAATCGAAACCACTAATTCTTGCGTGGCGCCGCCGTCACGGGATGGCCGGGTGTCGCGGCCGCGAAGCCTTCCGGGAAAGCCGGGGCGCTGGCCGAAACCGGCTTGGGCGGACTGGGGGGCGAGGACTTGGCCGGTTCGGCGGCGGAGGTTTTCCCAAGGGTTTTGGCGACTTCATCCAGCATCTTTTCCACGCGCACCAGAATATCGGCGCCGCGTTTGGTCAGGATAGGCGGCGGCGCAGGATTTTCCTCCGCCTCGCTCTCGGCGACCTTGGCCGCAGCGGAAGCCGTCGGTTTCGCCGGCGCTGCGATACCAGCGATGTCCTTGATTTCGACACCGCGATGCGCCGCGGTCATGATGTCGTGCCAGGTCTGGGCGGGCAGCGCGCCGCCCGTCAGACGGTTGGTCGGCGAATAGTCGTCGTTGCCGTACCAGACGGCGCACACGAAGTTGCCCGTGTAGCCAACGAACCAGGCGTCGCGATAGGCGTTGGTGGTGCCGGTCTTGCCTGCAGCCGGAATGCCATCGAGGATGGCGCGGCGTGCGGTGCCTTCGCTGACGACATGGCTCATCATGCCGGCCATGTCGGAGGCAACCGAAGCCGGGATGATCTGCCGTGGCTGCGGGCCGTCGCGGTCATAGCGCCAGACAAGATCGCCTGCGCCGGTGCGGACCTCAAGAACCGCGTGCGGGGTGACTGCCTTGCCCCGGTTGGGGAATGCCGCATACGCGACGGCATGTTCGAGCACGTTGACTTCATCTGCGCCGATCGGCAGCGACGGCGTATCGGGAAGCGGCGTGACGATGCCGAACTTGCGTGCTACCGCGACGATCTTGGCGCGGCCGGCCTTGGCGGGGTTCTTCTCACCTTTGCCCAGCGCGATCGAGAGTTTTACCGGCACGACGTTGATCGAGCGCGTCAGCGCCTGGGTCAATGTCACCGTGCCGGAATAAGAGTGGCCGTAGTTCTGCGGGCACCAATTGCCGATGCAGACGGGGCCGTCGACGATTGTGGATGTCGGCCTGAAGCCATTGAGCAGCGCGGTGGTGTAGACATACGGCTTGAACGATGATCCGGGCTGGCGCATGGCGTCGGTCGCGCGATTGAACTGGCTGGCGCCGTAGTCGCGGCCGCCGACCATTGCGCGGACGCCACCGTCGAGATCCGCAAGGACGGTCGCGGCTTGCGTCGCGTGATAGTCGCGGCCGAACTGGCGCAACTGGTTCTCGACCGCTTCTTCCGCCGCGTGCTGCATGTTCATGTCGATGGCCGTGCGTACGACGAACACGCGCTCGGTGTAGGAGTTCGGAAAAGTATCGACCAGCTTGCGCATCTCGTCGAATGCCCAGTCCAGATAGTAGTTCGGCGAGTTCTCGTCGCGGCGGTCGACCGCTGTGGCAGGATTGCGCCGTGCGCCAAACACCTGGCCCTCTGTCATGAAGCCCGCATCGACCATGTTGTCGAGCACCTGGTTGGCGCGGGCGCGGGCGGCGGGCAGGTTGATGTGCGGCGCGTATTTGGTCGGCGCCTTGAACAGGCCGGCGAGCATCGCGGCTTCCGCGAGGTTGACGTCGCGCACAGACTTGTTGAAGTAGAAGTGTGCAGCGCCGTCGACGCCGAAGGTGCCGCCGCCCATGTAGGCGCGGTCGAGATACAGTTTCAGAATTTCATTTTTGGTCAAGCGCGTTTCCAGCCAGATCGCGAGAAAGGCCTCGTTGACCTTGCGTTCGATGGTGCGCTCGTTCGACAGGAACAGGTTCTTTGCAAGCTGCTGGGTGATCGAGGAGCCGCCCTGGCGGACGCCGCCGGCCTGCGCATTGGTCACCAGCGCGCGGAAGGTCCCGCCGACGTCGATGCCGAAGTGATCGTAGAAGCGGCGGTCCTCAGTGGCGAGCGTCGCCTTGATCAGGTTGTCGGGGAACTCCTCGAGCGGAATCGAGTCGTTGTGCTTGATGCCGCGACTGCCGATCGGGTTGCGGTAGCGGTCGAGGAACGTCACTGCGAGATCGGATTTCTTCAGCCAATCCTCGTCGGCGGTTTCGCGGAACGCCGGCTGCGCCAGCGCCAGCAGGATGACGAGACCGCCGAGGCCGAGCGTTGCGGCTTCCGACAACGGCTCGACGAAGACCCAGCGTTTCCAGCGACCGACATAGAAGCGGTCCATGAAGGTGGAGAAGCGCTCGTAGAGTTCACGCGCGCCGACCGCCGAGGAGAACAGCGTCGAATCGATGCGCGCATCGAAGTCCAGCAGGAAATGCCGGATTCGTTGTTTCCATTCGGAGGGTACGATGTTGCGCACCGGGGCCTGTGACCAATCTGCGGCGTGGCAGCGCCTTGTCCGGGCGCCGTCAACACGTCATGCGAGAGTGTTGCGGCAAACCCAAGGCACGTTGAAACTCGACGCTGGAACATCGTCTAGCGTCCTCGGGAGAGCCGGTTTCCTTCTATCTGAGCGGCGGTGATAAACCAATGGTCGGCCGCGATTTCGGGCGGCACGGTTATGTGCCCCACGGCTCACCGTGAACGGGGCGCTTGCGCGGTGTGCGGTCGAAGCCCATAGACAGGATTTGCGGAGACTCAAAACAACCCATGACGGAACCACCCGCGCGTCCCTCGAACCAGGACGGATTCTTCTGGAAGACCAAGACGTTGGAAGAGATGTCCAGCGCCGAATGGGAAAGCCTGTGCGATGGCTGCGCGCGCTGCTGCCTGGAAAAGCTCGAGGACGAGGACACCGGCGACATCTATTTCACTCACGTTTCCTGCCGGCTGCTGGATGCCGGGCTCTGCGCCTGCAAGGACTATGCGAATCGCTCCGGCCAAGTCCCGGACTGCGTCCGAACTCACTCCGGAAAATGTCCGCACCTCCAACTGGCTACCGCCGAGCTGCGGTTATCGGCTCGTCGCGGAGGGACGCGATCTCTACTGGTGGCACCCGCTGATTTCCGGAGACCCCAACACCGTGCATGACGCCGGCGTTTCGGTTCGCGGCCGGGTGCAGGGTACCGAGGACACGATTCCCGATTGCGAACTCGAGGATCACATCGTGCAGTGGCCGGTGCAGTTGCCAAAGCGCGCCAGGCTCAAGAAGCGGCCACGGAGCTGACTAGTGGAGTGGATTTGACATTCGCGACCCACCTGATCGCGAGCGCTGAATGCGAATGCCAAATCCAAAACTCCACTAGTGTCCCGATTCCGAAGTTCGCATACCCTTGCAGTAACCTTTTTCTATGATTTTAGTGTGGTTTAGAAGTTCGCTTGACGGACTCGATTAAGCAATGAAGCGAACTTCTGAACCACCACACTAGCATTTTGTATTTGCTGGTGGTTCCTTGATTTTAACATTCGCAAGAGCACTCGCCGAAACGGCATGCGAATGTTAGAATCAACCACTAGTTTTCCATCACAAGTGTGCGATTTAGCATCCGCGGGATGATTCCATGCGCCGCCCGGTTGCCCGAGCGCGTGAGCGCGTTATAGTGTCGTTATAAATAGTGTAAGACGACGCAGCATTCATCGCTGCCGCTCCAGCCCAAGTTTTTGTCCGGTCCGCATGAAATTCAAGCGCCCCGGCCGGGGTCCGTCCGGTCCCCGGAACCTGTCCGGCAACGTCTCCGGTGAACGCGCGGAGCGCCCCCCAAAGGTCGCGGACGTCGCCGATGCGCCGCTGATCGCGCCGCGCGTCCCGCTGAGCCAAAGCGAGGTCCGAACCATCCTGGGCAGCCTGATGCTGACCATGTTTCTGGCTGCGCTCGATCAGACCATTGTCGCAACCGCGCTGCCGACAATCGGCCGCCAGTTCCACGATGTTACCAACCTGTCGTGGATCATTACAGCGTATTTGCTGGCGTCGACTGCGGTTGCGCCGGTGTTCGGCACGCTGAGCGACATCTATGGCCGCCGCGCCATGATCATCACCGCGCTTAGTCTCTTTATCGCTGGTTCCGTGTTGTGCGCGCTGGCGCCGAACATGGCGACGTTGATCGTCGCGCGCGCGCTGCAGGGCATCGGCGGCGGCGGCATCCTCCCGCTCATACAGACGATCATCTCCGATGTCGTCACGCCCCGCGAACGCGGCCAGTACCAAGCCTATTTCAGCGGCGTGTGGACCGCCGCGGGAATCGCGGGTCCGGTGCTCGGCGGCGTGTTCGCCGAGCATCTGCACTGGTCGATGATCTTCTGGATCAACGTGCCGCTCGGCGTCGCCTCGCTGGCGCTGCTGCTGCCGAAGATGGGAAGGATCCCGGTGTTCCATCGCCGCCGCAAGGTCGACTGGATCGGCGGCCTGTTGCTGATGGCGTCCGCCATGGCCTTCATGCTGGTGCTGACATGGGGCGGCAACCGCTTCGCATGGCTGTCGCCGGCTATCGCCGCCATGCTTGGCTCCTCGTTTGTGCTTGCCGCCGCCTTCGTCTGGCACGCGCGCGCGACATCCGAACCCTTCCTGCCGCTGTCGCTGATGGGCGGCTCGGTTGTCCCCTACGCGATGGCGGCCGGCGGCTTCGTGCTCGGCGTCATGGTCGGGCTCACTGTGCATCTGCCGCTGTACTATCAGGTGGTCTATCACCTCAGCGCCAGCGAATCCGGATTGGCGCTGATTCCGCTCGCCGCCATTTCGACCGGCGGCGCGGCGCTTGCGGGCCGCACCATGATGCGCGCGGTTCACTACAAGCGGGTCGCGATCATCGGAACGTTATCCGCCGCGGTCATCGCGGCGATCCTGGCGCTGGTCGTCGTACCGCTGTGGCTGCTGTTGGCGCTGCTCTCGCTGTTCGCATTCGGTCTCGGCACCACGTTCCCCATTTGCGTGGTATCGCTGCAGAACGCGGTGGCCCGGCCGCAGGTCGGCACCGTCACCGGCGCGATGAATTTCTTCCGTGCACTGGGCGCATCCTTCACCGTCGCCGCATTCACCGCCATCCTGCTGATGGCGCTGGGTGCGGATGTTTCGATCGACCACGACGGCCATCCGATCAACGGAATCTCCGCGGCCGATTTGACGACGGCGTTCCACTATGTATTCGCCGCCGCCGCCGTGATGTTGGCCGGCGCGGCGCTGTTCCTGGCACTAATGGAGGAGCGGCCGCTCGCCGGCCCCGCGGCAAAACCTGCGCTGGAGATGGTTGGCTAGCGGACGGGAGGCTTACCCCCGGCGGCGGTGAGGTTGCGCGCAGAGTCTCGCCATTGGTCTTAAGCATTCGTTGAGGTTGTCGTTTAGGGTCTACGCAATCATTCGTCTCTAGGTTCCCAGGAAGTTTTGAATCTGACACGCGTCGAGGACGCGCGCGGCCGGGTCGCGAATGCCGCATTCACACCCTAGTTGCGAGGACGCGCGAGAATCCGCGCATCAACCGGAGTTTCACAGTGCGCCTCATTTCAAAGCTCATGTCGGATTTTTTGCACGATGAGTCGGGTGCGACGGCGATCGAGTATGCGCTGATTGCCATCGGCATCAGCGTCGTCATCGTGGCCGCAGTCAACGGCATCGGAAGCACCGTCAGGGGCCAATTCGTCGCGGTGGACAATTCGCTGAAGTAAGGCGACACGGCATTGCCGATTATGCATAGGAAAATATACCTTGACAGCGTGACGCTGCCGCAGTAGGTTTACGGCATGCTCCACAGTTGCGTTCGGAACGCGGATTGCGGCGCTATTCGACAAGAAAAGCCGTAGATGCCGCGGATCAACTTGCACAAAGCCGCAGGCCGAATCGCATCGCAGCGCAGCGACCTATCAGCGCAGGTTATCAGCAAGGAACATCGGTACAGATCAGGCGTTGGCTTCTACCATCGCAGGGAGAGGCGCATGAAAACGAAAGAGCCCGATCAGATTGTAGAGACGTCGACCCAGGCGCGACAGGCCGAACCCGGTCCGTCGATATTCATGCTTCTGGCCATCTGCACTGGTCTTGCTGTGCTGATCCTTGGTGCGCTCTGGTTCATATTCTTCCGCTAGTGGACCTTCGATTCTAAACGTTCGCAAGATGGCTTGCTGAAACGGGATACGAATTTTAGAATCGGGCCGATAGGATCTTTGCGCCATCGGTTCCGCTTTCGAAGGAGCTTTCCGACATCCATGGTTGTGACGCGAACCGCCAGCCCGGCACGGAAGCCGGCAGCGGCGCAAGATAGGTCGCGTACAAAGGTGCGTCCGGTGAAGTCCGGAAAGTCTTTGCCATCCAGTTCAAAATCGGGGGCGCGCAAGACGGCCGTAAGGCCGCCGGACGCAAAAAAGACCTCTCTGCAAAAAAAGACCACCTCGCCAGGCGGAGCGCCATCCAAAAAAACTCAGGACGCGGTTGTCGCACGCAAGGCCACAATGGCGACGACCTTGCGACGCGCCGATGAAACGCCTGTCGTTGTCGATGAACACGATGACGCGGCGAAGGCCGGATTGAGCAGGCAGCGGGCCGGGCGGACATCCGCACGACGCAAGGACGAACCCAGCGCACGTCTCAAGCGCACCGCGGTCGAGCGTATCGATGATCCACCGCCCGCGACGGGTTCCGTTCTGATCGAGCGGGTGACACGCGCGATCGAACGCGAACTGTCGCTGATCGAGATCATTGTCGGCGGAAGCCATCTGAAGCCGCAGCAGCGGACCGAGGCCGAGCGCCGCGCACGGACGCTGGCCAGTCTCGCCAGGACGCTCGGTGAGGTAACACGGCTGCGCGCCGGTCAACAGAAGGCAAAGCCCGCCGATGACGACGCTGTGCCCCGAGATCTCGACGAGTTCCGGCGCACGCTTTCGCGCCGGCTGGAACAACTGGTCGCAGCACCAGCGCCGGTTCCTGATCGAGAGCATGAGTGAGGACGAACTCGGATTTCTCGCTCGGCAATGGGATATTTTCGCGCACGACCATCAGCGTCCGCCGGAACTCGCGCCGAACGGCGCGCCGTGGCTGACTTGGCTGATGAATCGGCGGCCGCGGCGCCGGCAAGACCCGTGCCGGGGCCGAATGGATTCGCGCGCAGGCCCTGGGCCTGCCGCCGTTCGCTCGTGAAGCGGTGTCGCGCATCGCGCTGGTTGGTGAAACCGAACATGACGCGCGCGAGGTGATGATCGAAGGCGTCTCGGGGCTGCTCGCGGTGCACGCAGCGCACGAGCGGCCGGCATGGTCGCCGTCGCGCAAGCGGCTGGAATGGAGCAACGGTGCGGTGGCGCAGGCATTTTCCGCCGATGATCCCGAAAGCCTGCGCGGGCCGCAGTTCGGCTGCGCCTGGTCTGACGAGATGGCGAAGTGGCGTTACGCCGAAGCTGCGTTCGACATGCTGCAATTCGGGTTGCGGCTGGGGTCGCAACCGCGCCAGCTCATAACGACGACGCCGCGGTCGACCGCGCTTCTGAAACGCCTGATGAGCGATTCGGCGAGCGTGGTCACGCGCGCCGACGCAAGCCAACGCCTTCAACCTGGCGCCGACCTTTCTGCAAGGCGTGATGGCGCGCTACGCCGGAACGCGGCTTGGACGTCAGGAACTTGACGGCGAGATCATCGAGGACCGGCCGGACGCGTTGTGGTCGCGCGCGCTGCTGGAGCGATGTCGCGTGCGCGAAGCGCCGCCATTGCAGCGCATCGTGGTCGCAGTCGATCCGCCGGTGACGTCAAGCAAGCGCGCCGACGCCTGCGGCATCGTCGCGGCGGGTTTGGCGGAAGGCGGAATTGTTTATGTGATCGCCGACGACACGGTGGCAGGCGTGACTCCGGCGCTGTGGGCGGCGAAGGCGATCGCGCTGTGGCGGCGGTGTGATGCCGATGCGCTGGTGGCGGAAGTCAACCAGGGCGGCGACATGGTGAAGGCCGTGATATCAGAGGTCGATGCGTCGGTGCCGGTGATCCCGGTGCGCGCGACGCGCGGCAAATGGTTGCGCGCCGAGCCGGTGGCGACACTCTATGAACAGGGCCGCGTGAGGCATGCCGGCAGTTTCGCCGCGTTGGAAGATGAGCTGTGCGATTTCGCAGCGTCAGGCCTGTCGTCCGGCCGCTCGCCCGACCGGCTCGACGCGCTGGTATGGGCGGTGACGTCGCTGGTGCTCGCGCCACGCGCCCAGCCGCGGGTGAGAGAGTTGTGAGAGGAGCCAGGATTGGAGTGTCATTGCCGGGCATAGCCGTTCGAAGAACGGCGTCGCTTCGCTCGCTTATGACCTGCACATCCAGCGTCACCCGCGGACTTGACCCGCGGGTCCATCTTTTTCAAGAAAGATGGATGGCCGGGTTAAGTCCGGCCATGACGCGTCAACATTCTATCGGACGATATCTTCGTAAAGATCGCGCCATAGTGGATTGTCGCGCACGATCAGTTCGATCTTCCATTCGCGCGACCAGTGCTTGACGTTTTTCTCGCGCTGGATTGCCGCCGTGGCCGTGTCGTAGCCTTCGAAGTACACAAGGCGCTTAATGCCGTATTTGCGTGTGAATCCGTCCGCGAATTCCTCGCGATGTGCATAGACGCGGCGAACGAGGTCGTTCGTCACGCCGACGTAGAGCGTTCCTCCCGACGCGCTCGCAAGAATATAGATCCAGTAGCTCATGCATAGATGATGGATTGCCGGGTCAAGCCCGGCAATGACAATCTTTTGTTGCATGGCGGCCTGACCATGAGGGCAGTTCCCGATGTTCGATCGTCTTAAAACCTTCCTCGCGCCGCCCGAGATCAAAGCCAGCCGCACGGCGAAACTGCTCGCGTTCGAGAGCGGCGGACGCGCGCGCTGGACGCCGCGCGACTATACGGCGCTGGCGCGTGAGGGCTATCTTGCCAATGCGATCGTGCATCGCGCGGTCAGGCTGATCGCGGAGAACGTCGGCGTCGTGCAGCTACCTCGTGTTCGACGGCGCGCAGGAACGCGAGGCGCATCCGCTCTCGCTGCTGTTGACGCGGCCGAACCCGCGGCAGGACGGCGCGGCATTCCTCGAGATGCTGTGTGTCGCATCTGCTTGCTGGCCGGCAATGCCTATATCGAGGCGGTCACGCTCGACGGCGCGGTGCGCGAACTCTACGCGCTGCGGCCCGATCGCATGAAGGTGGTGCCCGGACGCCGACGGCTGGGCGGAGGCGTATGAATATAGCGTCGGCGGGCGCAGCGTGCGTTTCGATCAGGCGGCGTCGAGCGTGCCGCCGATCCTGCATCTGACATTCTTTCATCCGCTCGACGATCACTACGGCCTCGCGCCGATCGAGCCGGCGGCGGTCGCGATCGACACTCACAATGCCGGCGCGGCCTGGAACAAGGCGCTGCTCGACAACGCCGCGCGGCCCTCCGGCGCGCTGGTCTATTCCGGCCCCGAAGGCGCGGTGCTGTCGGACACGCAGTTCGACCGGCTCAAGCGTGAGCTCGACCGACACCTATCAGGGCGCGATGCAACGCCGGGCGGCCGCTGCTGCTCGAAGGCGGGCTCGACTGGAAGGCGATGTCGCTGACGCCGAAGGACATGGATTTCCTGGAGGCCAAGCACACTGCCGCGCGCGAAATCGCGCTCGCCTTCGGCGTGCCGCCGATGCTGCTCGGCATTCCCGGCGACAACACCTATGCGAATTTCCAGGAGGCCAACCGCTGCTTCTTCCGTCAGACCGTGCTGCCGCTGGCGTCGCGCATCGGCAACTCGTTCGCGCAGTGGCTGGCGCCGCAATTCGGCGACGGCATTCGCCTTACGATCGACACCGACCGGATCGATGCGCTGGCCGCCGACCGCGCCGCGCTGTGGGAGCGCGTCAGCAACGCGGCCTTTCTCACGCTCAACGAAAAACGCGAGGCGGTCGGCTACACCCCGCTCGATGGTGGGGATCGGCTGGAGTGATCTTTTTTCCTCTTGTCGGGATGGTGGCACGGGTAGAGCGACGCATGGGGTGCAGCGCTTCCAATCGTCATGCGCGGGCTTGACCCGCGCATCCATCTGCCTCCGCAAGAAATGGATGGCCGGATCAAGTCCGGCCATGACAGCCGTCATGGGTTCATCATCCAATGTCCGACCTCATCCGCATCTTCACGAGCGCGGCGACCTCGCGCACCTCGTACTGTTTCTGTGGGCGAGCGCCGCCAGCGCCGGTCTGCTGTTCGCGCTGCGTGAACTGTCCGCTGCCTCGCGCCGCTTCGACGATTTCGTTCGCGAGTTGCAGCGCTTCAATCGCAAGGCGCATCGCCGCGCCGGAACCTTCAACAAGGATCGAGACTGATGGATACTCTTCACAGCGTGCTGCGCTCGTTAAAGACCGAAACGAAGTCCGCGCAGGATCATCTCACCGTGTTTCGTGAATTCCTCGCGCACCTCGATCAGATCCAGCGCAAGGCACCGGCCGCGAAATCGCCGCGCGCAAAACCGTCGGCGCGGCGCAAGCCGGTGAAGCGTACGCGCAAGGGGTAATTGTCGTCTAACGGCTTCCGGTGTCTCGGGCGCAGCGCGCTGCGCCGCAATAGCTCTCTTCGAATTTCGAAAATTTGTTCCGCTGCTCATTTGCGAGGCCGATCATGCACGCCCCGTTGTCATCCGTGTCGCGTCTGTCGTTCTCGGGCGATGGCACGGTGGAAGGCTATGCCAGCCTGTTCGGCGAGATCGACCAGGCGCGCGACATGGTGATGCCGGGCGCGTTCGCGCAGACTCTGAAGGCGCGGGGGTTGCGCAAGATCCCGATGCTGTTCAAGCACGATCCGGCCGAGCCGGTCGGCATCTGGCTCGAACTGCGCGAGGATTTTCGCGGGCTGTGGGCGCGGGGCCGGCTGATCCCCGACGTAATGCGCGCACGCGAATTACTGGCGCTGGTTGAGGCCGGCGCGGTGGACGGGCTGTCGATCGGTTATCGCACGGTGCGTGGTCAGATCGAGCCGCGGACGCGCGTGCGCAAGCTCTATCAGGTGGATTTGTGGGAAATTTCCATTGTCACGTTCCCGCTGCTGGCGGGAGCGCGTGTCCGCGCGGTGAAGCAGGCGACAACCACGCCGCTGTCGCGCGCGCGGACGCAGGCCGAGCGCGACTGGCGGAGCATGGCGGAGGCCGCGGATGAACCGGCGCCGCGGCTCCGCCCGCGCCCGGCGGTTGTTTCGGCATCGCTGCGTAGTCGCGAGGGGCGGCGTGAGGCGTTGCGTGCGGTCTCGCGCGGCCACATGGTCGGAGGGCGCTGATGCAGATCACAGTGTGGCGCTATTTGTTATCTGTCGCGGTCTTGTCGGTGTGTGCAGCTCACCGCTTGAACGCCAGCGCCGCCGAAAGCCCGGCGATGGCGCCGAAGCATATCGCGGCGCCGCCGGCCGCCATGCCCCAGTTCAGCAAATAGAGGGCTATCGATAGCAACGATTTGTCGCCGCTTCCGCCGAGTATCAAAAAGGATGCCGCGAAAGCCACCAGCAGCACGGCGCAGGCGGCGATCCAGAACCGTGCCGCCCCGCGCCGCGCCGGCCGCATCGCATACCAGGCTCCGCCGGCGGCGCCGAGAGCAAGACTTACCCAGACAAAAATCAGAAAACGCATGGTTCCGCCCCGACGGTGCTGCTGTTGCGGCGGCCATCCTAGAGCCATTCCGCTTCTGATGGAATCGGAAGCGGGCGCTTTGATTTTGATTTGACGCGTTTTCTTGACGC
The DNA here is from genome assembly GCA_963764445.1 of uncultured Alphaproteobacteria bacterium. Taxonomy (GTDB): domain Bacteria; phylum Pseudomonadota; class Alphaproteobacteria; order Rhizobiales; family Xanthobacteraceae; genus Nitrobacter. The sequence continues at coordinate 48,702 of CAVXSV010000011.1, read as the reverse complement.
GAACCGGTATTCGCCTCGCTCGAAAGCGCGATAGCGCGTCGTCGCGCGCAAGTCACGGACGACAAGGTCATGAAACCATTACCACTGAGGAGAATGTGAATGGACTTCGATATCACCGACACCGCGCCGGAGCACAAATCCGGTATGGCCGCGCGCGGCGACTACGACGACTTCCGCGCCACCTTCGAGGACTTCAAGGCAGCCAACGACGAACGTCTGATGCGGCTGGAGAAAAAGCGCGGCGACGTACTGCTGGAGGAAAAAGTCGATCGCATCAATGTCGCGCTCGACGCCCAGCACAAACGCATGGACGAGCTGGCCCTGAAGCACGCGCGGCCGGCACTCGAAGGCCGCGGTCGCATCATCAGCGACGCGGCGAGCCGCGAACACAAGAGCGCGTTCGAAGCCTATGTGAGAGGCGGCGAGGCGGGCGCTTTGCGCGGGCTCGAGTCCAAGGCGATGTCGATCGGTTCCAATCCCGACGGCGGCTATCTGGTGCCGGTCGAGCTTGAGCACGAGATCGGCCAGCGTCTGGCGGCGATCTCGCCGATCCGCGCGATCTCCTCGGTGCGCACCATCTCGGGCAATGTCTACAAGAAGCCGTTCATGACCGCGGGTCCGGCCACCGGCTGGGTCGGCGAAACGGACTGCGCGAACGCAGACCGCGTCGCCGACGCTCGATGCATTGAGCTTCCCGGCGATGGAGCTCTACGCCATGCCGGCGGCGACCGCGACCCTGCTCGATGATAGCGCCGTCAACATCGACGAGTGGATCGCCGCAAGAGGTGGAGCTGACCTTCGCGGTGCAGGAGGGCGCAGCCTTCGTCAACGGCGACGGCACCAACAAGCCGAAGGGCTTTCTGCAATACACCACGGTCGCCAACGGCTCGTGGGCCTGGGGCAACCTCGGCTACATCGCGAGCGGTGCCGCCGGTGCGTTCGCCTCGAGCAATCCGTCCGATCGCGCTGGTCGATCTGATCTACGCGCTGAAGGCCGGCTACCGCCAGAACGGCATGTTCGTGATGAACCGCAAGACGCAGGCTACGATCCGCAAGTTCAAGGACACCGGCGGCGAGTATCTCTGGCAGCCGCCGGCGCAGGCGGGCGGGCGCGCCGTCGCTGATGACGTTCCCGCTGATCGAGGCCGAGGACATGCCGGATGTCACGGCGCACTCGCTCTCGGTCGCGTTCGGCGATTTCCGCCGCGGCTATCTGATCGTCGATCGCGCCGGCGTGCGTGTGCTGCGCGATCCGTATTCGGCCAAGCCCTACGTGCTGTTCTACACCACCAAGCGCGTCGGCGGCGGCGTGCAGGATTTCGACGCCATCAAGCTGATGAAGTTCGCGGCGAGCTGAGCGTTTTTCGCCTGCCATGCAAAAGATGCGTCATGGCCGGACAGAAGCGCGAAGCGCGTCTTCGCGCTAGATGATCCGGCCATCCATCTTCACGTGAAAGAGTCTCGCGAAGATGATGCGCGGATCAGACCCGCGCATGACGGGAATATATCGAACGGCGCGCTCAAGAGCGCGCCGTTTCGCGTTTTCGATCACCTTTCCTCGTTAAACTTCTGGATCGCCTTCATGACGCAAGGTGAGAGTGCCTGGCTGCGCCATCAGCAACAACGATGGCTGCGGCCAGATGCGGCACGCTCAATTCGTCCCGACGCCGCGCGCTTTCTCGCACCCGGTGCGGACGTTGCCGAAGCCTTTCCTGCCCTGTCACGAAAATACAATCCAAACCAGCCGCGCGTGCCAGCGGGCGATCCTGGCGGCGGGCAATGGACCGATGGCAGCGTCGCGGGCGACGCCTCCGGTCTCGGCCTTTTCCAGATCACCCCGAACGACAATACCGTCGACGGCGTGCAGCTCGCAGGGGAGCTGCCGCCGGGTATCGATCCCGGCGTTCCGGGTGACGAGCCGCCGCCAATTCCGCCGGAGCGGCCTGGCACGTATCGACCAAGTGTTGTGATCCACAAGACAGGGATCAAGATCGCGGTAGCGACAGCAGATTTGATGAAAGTTACGACACGTTTCACAGGTGACCTAAAAACTGAAATACAGAAACTCCGATACGCCAGCACTCGCGAACGACATCGCCATCAGGGAGACGACTAGAGCCATTCCGGAGAGCGCAGTTGCTCGCTCGCCCAACCGTTCGTCGGTACAGAGCGCGAGGGTTGTCTTGCTCAGGGAGATCAGCGCGAATGCGATCAAAACGAGGATTGCCGCCTGACAATTCTTCACGTTGAAGATGCCGGCCAACGACCCGTCGCTGACATTCCCCAAGGCGACGATGAGCCGGTGAGCTGCCGCCATGTCAGATGCCCGGAAGAATATCCACGCGAAGCTCACGAACGTGAAGGTCAGGCACCATGCTAGCGGCCGAGGAATCGATCGCCCGCTTTTCGTCCAAGCTCTGTGAACGACAACAGCCGTGCCGTGAAGTGATCCCCATATCACGAACATCCAACTCGCACCGTGCCACAAGCCGCCGATCAGGAAGGTGGCGAATAGATTGGCGTACGTCGATGGTTCTCCAATACGATTGCCGCCAAGGGGGATGTAAACGTAATCACGCAGGAATCGGCTCAGGGTGATGTGCCAGCGTCGCCAGAAATCCTGAATGTCCAGCGCTTGATATGGCGAGTTGAAGTTGATTGGCAGGCGGATATTGAACAGGAGCGCCGCGCCGATTGCCATGTCGGTGTAACCGCTGAAGTCGAAGTAAAGCTGGAATGTATAGCTGATGCTGGCGAGCCACGCATCGAGACAGGAAAGCGGACCGGTCCCGTCGAATCCGAGTGTGGCGATGGGCGCAAAGGCATCCGCGATCATTACCTTCTTGAATAGGCCTAGGCTGAGGATGCTGAGGCCGATGGCAATATTGTTGGAGCGTGGCCCTGAGTTCGATCGATCCCGGAACTGCGGCACGACGTCCTTGTGGTGGACGATGGGCCCAGCGATCAGTTGCGGGAAGAAGGTGACGAAGAGTGCGTAATCTAGAAAATTGTAGCCAACGGTTTCGCCGCGAAAGCTGTCGACCAGATACGCGATCTTCTGAAATGTGAAGAAGCTGATGGCGAGCGGCAGTGCGATGCGCGCGAGGTTGGTGTTCATTCCGAGCGCGCTCAGATTATCCACGAAGAAGTTGGCGTATTTGAAGTACCCCAGCAGACCAAGGTTGAACGCGAGGCCAGCGATCAGCAGCAGGCGGCGAAGGGCCGGCGTGATGCCGCTGCGGCCGAGTGTCGTTCCTATCGCATAGTTGACCAGGATCGAAATAATGATCAGCGGCAGGTAGTGCAGGCCCCACCACGAATAGAAAACAAAACTCGCCAAAACGAGCCACACTTTCGAGACCGTGTCATAGCCGTAGCCGCTCAGGGTCAAATAGACCGCAGCAGTCACCGGAAGAAAAACCAGCAGATATTCGTAAGAGTTGAAAAACAATTGATCCCCGGGGCTCGTTGCCTGGAGATCATAGTTGCACAATACTGCGGGGTGAAGCCCTGACGTCCCCGCCACAGGACCAATCACAACACCCAACCTCTCTCCGGGGAATGCGAAGCTATGATCGAACCAGCCTCAATCCGATACAAAAACCCGGGCGCGATGTGGGGCGGCAAGCACGCCAACAAGTGGGGCGCGGTCAGCGATGTCGTTCTGAAAGACGGGCAGGCCAACCATATCGCCGTGTTTACCGATTTCGTTCATGGCGCTGCCGCTCAATTCGCGCTGTGGAAAGCCGGCTACTGCAACATGACGCTGGCCGCAGCGATCAAGAAGTGGTCGGGGCATAATTCGTCTGCGGCCTACATGGCGTTTCTCGGCAAGCACGTCGGCATCGGGCCGGCAACCAGGATCACGCCTGCAGTATTGGCTTCCCCGAAGGGCCTCGCGCTCATGAAAGCGCAGGCGCAATGGGAAGCTGGCAAGCCGTATCCCTTGACAGACGCTCAATGGGCTGAGGCCCAGAGCATGGTTTTCACAACCGCCGCCTGACGGTCTCAGGCAGTTCTCAACATCACTGGAGACTGGACATGACATCGGATTCGATGTGGCAGGTCGTGCGCTACCTGCTGATCGCGGTCGGAAGCTTCGCCACTGGCAAGGGTTGGGTTACCTCCGATCAGGTGACGTCGACCATCGGCGCGCTCGGCACGCTCTTCACCGTCGCGTGGGGCATCTATGTGAAGTTCGGCACCCGCGCGACCACCGCGGACACTGCAGCGCGGCACGATGTGCCGGTCATCAGCGCCGCGACCGGCGCGGTCAAGTAAATCCACCAACAACAGGGGTTCTCATGCGAAAGCTCGTCGCCGCGATAGCGGTCGTCTCCGGTCTGGCGCTGGCAGGTTGCCAGACCGCCTCGCTGCCGTCGCTCAATCTGAACACGGCCGTTGCGCTCAATACAGTCTACGGCATCGAAAACGCCTATGGCGTCGCGGTGAATGCCGCCAATGCCTACAAGACGCTGCCGCTTTGCGGGACCGGCACCGTGCCGGGTGCGGCCAACATCTGCGCCAAACGATCAGTGATCGAAAGGTTGCAGACAGCGATGCGTAAGGCACGTCTCGCCGTCAATCATCTGGTCGCGCTGCAGAAGGCCTATCCGTCCGTCGACATCACGAACGCGCTCTCGGCGGCGCAGTCGGCGCTGATCGGCGTCGAGCAAATCCTCGCATCGGGAGCACAGTAACATGGTCAGCGCAGCAGAAATCGAGGCGGGCCTCGCGGTCGCCGAAGCCATCGTCAGCGCCATCGTCAAGGTCGCGCCAGCGATCGAGCAGGGCGTGGTTTCGTCGATCCCCTACGTTCAGGCCATCGCCGGCCTGATCGGCGGCAGCAATGCCACGCCCGAACAGATCGACGCGGTGTTGGCCCGGATTAACGCGGCGGCCGACGAATTCCTGAAGCCGTTGCCACCGGACGACGGCTCGACCACGACGTGACACGGCAGGGCGAAGCTCCGGGGGACCGTTCTGAAGCGAAGGCTCCGGCGCGAACAAATATGACATAAGCGGCTTTGCAGCGTTCATTTGCCATTCATGCCGTGACGGGTCATCTTGGCCGGTGGAATCAGCGGAGCCCGCCTTGCGCCTTCTCGTTGTCGAAGACGATCCCGACCTCAATCGTCAGCTTACGACGGCGCTGACCGACGCCGGTTACGTGGTCGATCGCGCGTTCGATGGCGAGGAGGGGCATTTCCTTGGCGACAGCGAGCCGTATGACGCGATCGTCTTGGATATTGGCCTGCCGAAGATGGACGGCATTTCGGTGCTCGAAGCCTGGCGGCGCAACGGTCGCACCATGCCGGTGCTGATCCTCACCGCGCGCGACCGCTGGAGCGACAAGGTGCAGGGGTTCGATGCCGGCGCCGACGACTATGTCGCAAAACCCTTCCATCTCGAGGAAATCCTGGCGCGGATCCGGGCGCTGCTGCGCCGCAGTGCCGGACATGCGCAGTCCGAACTGACCTGCGGGCCGGTGACGCTGGATACACGCACCGGCCGCGTCAGCGTCAGCGGCAATCCGATCAAGATGACGTCGCATGAATACAGGCTTCTGGCCTATCTCATGCATCATACCGGTCGGGTGGTGTCGCGCACCGAGCTGGTCGAACATCTCTATGATCAGGATTTCGATCGCGACTTCAACACCATTGAAGTCTTTGTCGGCCGCATCCGCAAGAAGCTGGACGTCGATATCATCCAGACAGTCCGCGGGCTCGGCTACCTGCTGACGCCCCCGGCAGATGCGCGTTAGGGAATATCTAGGCGGCCGCTCGAATTCGCTCGCGACGCGGCTGTTCCTGTCCGCGACCGCCTGGGTGGTGGTCGTTCTGCTCATCACCGGCGTGGTGCTGTCGTCGGTCTATCGCTCGGCGTCCGAGCGCGCGTTCGACCGTCGCCTCAATCTTTATCTCCGCACCCTGATCGCCGAAGTGGCGACGCCGGACGATCCTCCCGATCATCAGTTCCAGTCGCTCGGCGAACCGCTGTTCGATCTGCCGCTGTCGGGCTGGTACTGGGAAGTGGTCCGTACCGATCCGGACAAGGAGGAGGTCCGCGCGTCCCGCTCGCTGTGGGACAAGAAGCTGCCGAAGCTTGAGGATCGGGGCATAGAACTCTCGTCGTCCGGTGTCCGTGTCGGATATGTCGATGGCCCCGAAGGCCAGAGCCTGCGCATGGCGGAACGGCCGGTCGATCTCGGAGCCGACGGCAAGTTCCGCGTCACGGTGGCCGGAGATGCCACCGAGATTTTCGACGAGACGCGCACCTTTGATTATTACCTCGGCGGCACCTTCGCCGCGCTGACAATTGGACTGCTGCTGACGACGATTTTTCAGGTGCGTTTCGGTCTCGCACCGCTGAAGCGCATTTCCGACGCTATCGCCGACATCCGGTCCGGCCGCGCCGAACGGCTGGAGGGCGAATTTCCGGTGGAGATCGCGCCGCTGGCCCGCGAGACCAATGCGCTGATCGATGCCAACCGGGAGATCGTCGAGCGCGCCCGCACCCATGTCGGCAATCTCGCGCACGCGGTCAAGACGCCACTCTCGGTCATCGTCAACGAAGCCAACGCGCATCAGCACGATCCCTTCGCCATGAAGGTACTTGAACAGGCCGAGGTGATGCGCAACCAGGTCGCACACCATCTGGAGCGCGCCCGCATCGCCGCGCGGCTCACCGTCATTGCAACGGTGACCGACGTCGCGCCCGTCATCGAGGCACTGCGCCGGACCATGGAGAAGATTCACCGCGACCGCGAGGTCGCCATCGACGTCGACGCCGGCACTGCTGTGAAATTTCGTGGCGAGCGGCAGGATCTCGAGGAAATGGTTGGCAACCTCGTCGACAACGCCTGCAAGTGGGCGCGGTCGCGGGTGTTCATCGAGACTTCCGTGCACCCGACTACTGGCGCCGGGCCGATGATGCTGCACATCATTGTTGACGACGACGGCCAGGGACTGTCGGACGCAGAGCGGATGCAGGCCTCGCAGCGCGGCCGGCGGCTCGACGAGACCAAGCCCGGATCGGGGTTGGGGCTGTCGATCGTTACTGATCTCGCGGCCCTCTATGGCGGCAGCCTGACGCTCGGTTTGGCGCCGATCGGCGGTCTGCGCGCCGAACTGGTGCTGCCGGCCGCGTGAGAGCGCGGCGCCTGGCTGGACAGTGCTACCGACGCCGCAGTCCCGCCCGAATTGCCCGCTCCTGTGAGGACGGGCGCGAAATCCTCTCGACGGTGGCGGCGCCGGAGGCGTCATGATCAAGGCAAATATCCTGCTGGTTGTCGCGGCAGCGCTCGCTCTTTGCGGCTGCGATGTCACGAACTCCGGTGGCCCCATAGGCGCGGGCTTGCTGACCGGCGCCTATGCCAACCCGGCATCGAGAACGGCGGCCGGAGATCCCGCGCGGGAACGGGCGGCGGCGGCGTCACCGCAGCGGCGCTCGGTGGACTGATCGGGCCGAAACTCGGTTCCACCCTGGATGACGGCGACCGGCGACTGGCCTATCAGGCCCAGATCGATGCCTTGGACCATGGCGCTGCCGGCGCGCCGATCGCCTGGCGCAATCCGGATACCGGACGCCACGGCAATATCGTCGCCGGCCCGGCTTATGAGCTGAAAGGCGCGACATGCCGCGGCTACTCCCACACCGTCACGATCGGTGGCCAGCTTGAAACCGTTCGCAAAACCGCCTGCCGCAACGCCGACGGCAACTGGACCGCGATGAGCTAGAGCCCTTACCAGGCAATGTAAGGAGATGCCACTATCCTTATGTTCCGGCGTATTCTTTTCCACTAGAGTTGCCACAAGGCTAGGCGACGTGTCAGGGCCTTGTCCTGTCTTTCCTCAACGCATCCTTAAGACCGGTCCTGCTATGACAATCGACGAGCACTACGGGTGCCCGTGTGATCGTCCGCGTCAACATTTTGCGTACATGGACCAGACCTCGATCGAACGGTTGAAGGATTTTCTCGCGCAGCTCCCGCCGAAGTCGCAGGCGCTGCTGATGCGGGAGTTCGAGCGTACCGTCGAACGGGGCGAAGACGCTACGGTCGCTAACCTCGTGCTCGAGGAACTGCGCAAGATCGTTCGTCGATCGGATGATGGCGGCCGCCCGCGAAGTAAGGACCCGGCCCGGCATCTGTTCCGTCTGCTGGAACCATTTCTCGTCGAAGGAAGCTCGACGCTACGCCCGGGTCAGATCCGGCGGGCGTCGTTGCCGCCGATCTGGCAGTGGCTGGCGCGGGACGGCGCGCCGGACGCCGCGCGTGCGTTTGAGGCCGGGCTCACGACTGAAACCGGATCGGCATCCGAGCTCGAGAAGGAGGTGCGGACCTTCCAGATGGCCGCCGCAGCCGCCATTCAGAAGGTCACGACGGATGACTCCGGCACAGACCGGCAGAGGGCGCTCGCCCGCATCGGCGCTCCCAGCGTCATCGACGATCTGGCCTCGATCGGCGCCATCCTGAATGCCCGGGAGGCCTTCGATACCCTGAACGGACAGCTTCCGGGTTTCCTGCGCGTCTTCGGCGAGTTGCAAATTGCCTTGCTGATGACCGCGCTCAATGTTCCCTCCATGCAGACCCCGCTTGTGTTGCCTTTCGCGCTGTCGCTGGTGATGCAGCGTTTGTCCGCGTCGTGGCAGATCATCCGGCTTGCGATCAAGGTCGCGGGGTCGGACGACGAAATCCGCGTGGCCGCGACGCCCTATGGCGTGGCGGTGACGCTGGCGATCGACGATCTGTCACGGATTTCGGCCAGTCTGCGCGCCGACATCAGGCGCGGGCATTTCGAGAATGCCCCCGACCATCTGAAGATCGTGCACGATGGCGTCCGTGGCCTGCGGACCGAACTGGATATTCGCGCCGACTCAAACTGGGGCCGCCAACTCGCGGCGATCAGGGTCGATATTTCCAATGGCCTGAAATCGGAAATCGACAGCGTTCCCGGCCGGGTGAGGCGTCTGCTCCGCCAGCGGCCCGACAAGGATATCTCGCCCGGCGCGCAGCTTGACCCGACCGAGGTCGAGGAAACCGCTGCTTTGATCGATTTCGTCGCGGTGTGCCGGACCTACGCCAGCGAACTTGCCATCAACGAAGTGACATTGCGCACTTATTCGGATTTGCAGCATTACGTCGAGCAGACCACCGAAGCTCTTGTGGGATCGCTCCGCAATGGCGATGAGCGCGTCCGCGCGTTCCGGCAGCAACAGGTGGAGGCGGCGATCCGCTTCTGTGAGATTCTGTTCGGCCATGACTATTCGTCGCTGATGGGCCGGGCGGCCGACAATGCGCTCACGGTCGAGCGCAAGTCGTCGCGGGCCGGCGAATCCGTCAAGTGAATTTCTGAACCCGAACTCTACTAAAATCATAAGGTTGCCGGTGTTCGCTTGATTCCGGGTCAGCATCAAGGCTCGTCGCCATGGCGCATTGATCAGCAGGCTTTTTGCCGCCAATTGTGCCGCAATTGTCAATTGCGTCCCCCTTCCAGTCGTGATGTAACCCGGCCATCGGATCGGCCGTTTCCGGCGCCGATCCACCGGAACCCTGTTGATGACGCTGTGGTTTGTGTTCGCGCTGATGACCGCCGGAGCGGCTTTTGCGGTGCTGTGGCCGCTCGGTCGTTCGGCCGCGCTGCGGACCCCTGACGGCAGTGAGACCACCGTCTACCGGGATCAACTTGCCGAGGTTGGGCGCGATGCCGACGCAGGCCTGATCGGCGCACCGGAGGCGGCCGCGGCACGAGTTGAGATCGGGCGGCGGCTGCTGGAGGCGGCAGATGCGGAAAGCCATCAGCCGCGATCGTCGAATCCTCTGGTCGCGACGCGCGGTGGCGGTCGTCGCGCTTGCCGGGATTTCGCTGCTGGCGCTCGCAGTCTATCTGCCGCTCGGATCGCCGCGGCTGCCCGATTTCCCGCTCGCGGAGCGCGTTAGCGCAGCCGATGCATCGCAGCCGCTCGAAAACCTCGTGGCGCAGGTCGAATCATACCTGGAAAAGAATCCCGCCGATGGCCGCGGCTGGACCGTGCTGGCGCCGGTGCTGATCAAACTTGGCCGCTTCGACGATGCCGCGCGCGCCTACCGCAACGCGATCACCTACGACGGTGAAACCGCGGAGCGCCGCGCCGATCTCGGTACTGCGATCGCCGGGGCCGCCAATGGTATCGTCACGGCCGACGCGAAAAAGGAGTTCGAGCGGGCGGTCGCCCTGGATCCCCGGGACCTGAAGGCACGCTATTTCCTCGCAACGGCCGCGGAGCAGGACGGCCGTACCGCCGACGCTGCGAAAATCTGGCAGGCCATGTTGGCCGATGCGCCTGCGGATGCGGAGTGGCGTGGCACGGTGCAGGAGGCGCTGGCGCGGGTCGGCAAGGGCGCACCGCGGCTCCCGGATCAGGCCGCGGTGACTGCGGCGAGCGGCATGAATGAAGCGGACCGTTCCGGGATGATTCACGGAATGGTCGACCGGCTTGCGGAGCGTCTGAAGCAGGACGGCAACGACGTCGATGGATGGCTGCGTCTGGCTCGTGCCTATATGGTACTCAACGAGCCGGAGAAGTCGCGCGCCGTGCGCGACGACGCCCGCCGTGCGCTCGGACAGAATGAAGCGGGTTTGCGCCAGCTCAATGACGGGCTCAAGGCGCTCGGGATAGATGGATAATCAAGGTGGTCGCTTTGCCGACAGGTGAAACAGCATGACTTGCAAGCAGCGGCGGTTGACGATGATCGGCGGATCGCTGGCGGTGCTGGCTATTGCCGCTGCGCTGGTGCTGAACGCGTTGCGCGACTCCATCGTGTTTTTCTCGACGCCGGTGATGGTGGCGGAAGAGCACATTCCGCCGGGCCGGCGCTTCAGGCTGGGCGGACTGGTGCTGGCGGGGTCGCTCGTCCGCGGCGACAATCTTGCGGTTTCCTTCAAGGTGTCTGACGGAAGCGCAACGCTTCCGGTTGCCTACAAGGGCATCCTGCCGGATCTGTTCCGCGAGGGGCAGGGCGTAGTCACCGAGGGTGTGCTCGACAGTTCGGGCGTGTTCCAGGCCGACACCGTGCTGGCCAAGCATGACGAGACCTACATGCCGAAGGACGTCGCGGATGCTCTAAAGAAGCAGGGCCACTGGAAGGACGACTATGGCGAGCAGGCCTCGGGCAAACAGGGAGTGCAGGCCTCGGGCAAGCAGGGAGTATCGCAATGATCGCCGAAGCCGGACATTATGCGCTGGTGCTGGCGCTTGGTCTTGCGCTGATCCAGTCCACGGTGCCGATCATCGGCGCGAGATTGCATGACGGTGCGCTGATGAACGTGGCGCGCTCGACCGCGCTCGCGCAACTGCTGTTCGTCGGCGTTTCGTTCGTGGCGCTGGTGACGCTGCACGTCACCTCGGATTTTTCGGTCGTCAACGTGTTCGAGAACTCCCATTCGCTCAAGCCGATGATCTACAAGATCACGGGCGTCTGGGGTAATCACGAAGGCTCCATGCTGTTGTGGGTGACGATCCTCGCGCTGTTCGGCGGGCTGGTTGCCGCGTTCGGCAATAACCTTCCGCTGTCGCTGCGCGCCCATGTGCTGGCGGTGCAGGCCTGGGTCGCGACCGCATTCTATCTGTTTATCCTGCTGACCTCGAATCCGTTCGCGAGGATTCTCGATCCGCCGCTGGAAGGCCGCGATCTCAATCCGGTGCTGCAGGATATCGGCCTCGCGGTGCATCCGCCGATGCTCTATCTCGGCTATGTCGGATTCTCGATCTCGTTCTCCTTCGCCGTCGCCGCCCTGATCGAGGGCCGCATCGATGCCGCCTGGGCGCGCTGGGTACGTCCATGGACGCTGGTGGCGTGGGTGTTCCTGACGCTTGGGATCGCGATGGGATCGTACTGGGCCTACTACGAACTCGGCTGGGGCGGCTGGTGGTTCTGGGATCCGGTCGAGAACGCATCGCTGATGCCGTGGCTGGCCGGAACGGCGCTGCTGCATTCCTCCGTGGTCATGGAAAAGCGCAACGCGTTGAGGGTATGGACCATCCTGCTCGCGATCCTGACCTTCTCGCTGTCGCTGCTCGGCACGTTCCTGGTGCGCTCCGGCGTGCTGACATCGGTCCATGCCTTCGCCACCGATCCGACCCGCGGTGTGTTTATCCTGGTGATCCTGTGCACCTTCATCGGCGGCAGCCTGACCCTGTATATCTGGCGTGCCTCCGCTCTGAAGCAGGGCGGGCTGTTCGCACCGATCTCGCGCGAGGGCGCGCTGGTGCTCAACAACCTGTTCCTGACCACGGCCTGCGCCACCGTCTTCATCGGCACGCTGTATCCGCTGGCGCTTGAAGTCGTCACGGGTAACAGGATTTCGGTTGGCGCACCGTTCTTCAACCTGACATTCGCGCCCTTGTTCATTCCGCTGATGATCGCAGTGCCGTTCGGCCCGCTGCTGGCGTGGAAGCGCGGTGATCTGCTCGGCGCCGCGCAACGATTGACCGCGGCCGGCATCGGCGCCCTGACCGCGGTGGCTGTGCTGTGGGCTTGGACGCGCGGCGGCAGCGCCTTCGCGCCGCTGGCGATTGGACTGGCCGTGTTCGTGATCCTGGGTGCGCTGAGCGATCTCGCTGAGCGCATCAACCTGTTTCGTGCGTCGCTTCCGGTATCCTTCCGCCGTGCGAAGGGCCTGCCGCGCTCGGCCTGGGGTACGGTCTTCGCCCACGCCGGCGTCGGTGTGGCTCTGATCGGCATCGTCTGCGAAACCACATGGAACAGTGAACACATCGCCTCCATGAAACCGAACGACGTGGCGCAGGTCGGCGGCTACAGCCTGACCTTCGAGGGCACGACACAGCAACAGCAATCCAACTATCGCGAACAGATCGCGCGTTTCACGGTCCGCAGCGACGGCCAGCCGATCGCGGTGATGACGCCGTCGAAGCGCAACTTCACCACCCGCGCGTCGTCGACCACGGAAGCCGCGCTGCTGACGCGTGGCGCGAGTCGAGCTCTACATCTCACTCGGCGACACCGCCGCCGATGGTGCGGTCGCGGTGCGCATTTACTACAAGCCGATGGTGCTGTTGATCTGGTTCGGGCCGGTTCTGATGGCCTTTGGCGGCATGCTGTCGCTGTCCGACCGCCGTCTGCGGGTTGGCGCGCCAAAACCGGCGAAGGCCAGCCGCGTACTTCAGCCGGCGGAGTGAGACTGTCATGCATGAGCTCATGCGTAGATTGTCATCCGCGCCGGAGCCTGTCATCGGGCGACGCTTTGCGCCGACCCGTTGGCAGACGCGACGCCGTATGTGGGGCAAGCTCCCGCATGTTCTCGGCATTCTTCTTTGCCTTGCGCTCGCGATGGCGCCACCTGCCCATGCGGTACAACCCGACGAGGTCATGTCCAACCCTTCGCAGGAAGCGCGCGCGCGCAACCTGTCGCGCGAATTGCGCTGCATGGTGTGCCAGAACCAGTCGATCGATGATTCCAATGCGCCGCTGGCGCGCGACCTCCGCCTGCTGGTGCGCGAGCGCATCGCGACGGGCGACAGCGATCAGCAGGTGCTGGATTTTCTGGTCGCCCGTTACGGCGAGTTCGTGCTGCTGAAGCCACCCTTCGAGCCCAGCACATTGCCGCTCTGGCTGCTGACTCCGCTGATCTTGACTGGTGGCGGACTTGCGCTTTGGGGATATAGCCGGCGACGGTCAAAAGCGATGCGGCAGGCCACGGATGCACCGCCGCGACTGAGCGAGGAAGAAGAGGCGCGGCTCGCGAAGCTGGTGGCAACGGAGCCTGCCGCAGGCGAGCCGGTCTAGTTTCAAGACGTGGATGCCCGGCATAAAGCCGGGCATGACGATTCAATCGAATCTAGCGTGCGCCGAACTGCCGCATGAGGCGCGGCCATTGTTACAAAACATTAATTTCCTGGCCAGCGCGCTGTAAGGCGCCAGTCCCTATCTTCAGAGTTGAAGTGCTCGCCCTTGGCACTGTTCAATCTGGCTCTGGAGACCCGTATGACCGACCGGCCCACCAACCTCTCGCCGTCTTCCTCGTTCAAGCTCGCCCGCCGTTCAGGGGTCACCGCGCGCAAGTTCGCGCTGATGGCGTCTGTCGTCGCTGGCCTCGGCGTGGCCGCGTACGGGTTCAGTCCCTCGACGGACAAGGCCGATCTGTTCACCAGTCCCGCCCATGCGCAAGTCAACAACGACGTGAGCAAGGTCGCGCAGCCGATTGGCTTTGCCGACATTGTCGAACGCGTGAAGCCGTCTGTCATTTCGGTCAAGGTCCGCATCAAGGACAAGGCGAACACTGGCGACGAGGAGTCGCCGTTCCAGCCGGGTTCGCCGATGGAGCGATTCTTCCGCCGCTTTGGCGGACCGGATGGCCTGCCGCCGGGAATGCGTGGACCGCGCGGTCACGGCGTCGTGACGGGGCAGGGTTCCGGGTTCTTCATTTCGGCTGATGGCTATGCCGTGACCAACAATCATGTCGTCGACGGCGCCGACAAGGTCGAGGTCACCACCGATGGCGGCAAGACCTACACTGCCAAAGTGATTGGAACCGATCCGCGCACCGATGTCGCGCTGATCAAGGTCGAGGGCGGCTCGAATTTCCCGTTTGCGAAGCTGTCGGACGACAAGGCGCGGATCGGGGACTGGGTGCTTGCGGTCGGCAACCCGTTCGGTCTCGGCGGCACCGTCACCGCGGGCATCGTGTCGGCCAGCGGCCGCGACATCGGCAACGGCCCGTATGACGACTTCCTTCAGATCGACGCACCCGTCAACAAGGGTAACTCCGGCGGCCCGGCGTTCAACACCAAGGGTGACGTGATTGGCGTGAACACCGCGATCTATTCGCCTTCCGGCGGCAGCGTCGGCATCGCGTTTTCGATTCCCTCCAACACCGTGAAGAGTGTCGTCGCGCAACTCAAGGACAAAGGCTCTGTGAGCCGCGGATGGATCGGCGTCCAGATTCAGCCGGTGACCGCGGAGATCGCCGAGAGCCTCGGTCTCAAGAATGCCGAAGGAGCCCTCGTTGCGGAGCCGCAGGCCAACGGCCCGGCGGCCAAGGCCGGCATCGAATCCGGCGACGTGATCAAGGGAGTCAACGGCGACACCGTCAAGGATGCGCGCGAACTGGCGCGGACCATCGGCGGCTTCGCGCCGGGCACATCGATCAAGCTGGACATCGTGCATAAGGGTGCGAACAAGGTCGTTAACCTGACGCTCGGGACCTTGCCGAATACCGTCGAGGCGAAGGCCGACACGGACAACAATGACGGCGGATCTTCGTTTCGCGGCAGCGAAATTCCCAAGCTCGGCATGACGGTGGCACCGGCGACCTCGGTTGCGGGCGCCGGCAAGGATGGTGTCGTCGTGACTGACGTCGATCCGAAGAGCGCCGCAGCGGAGCGTGGTTTCAAGGAAGGTGACGTGATTCTCGAAGTTGCGGGAAAGAGCGTGGCCAATTCCGGTGACGTGCGCGACGCGATCAAGGCGGCGCACGCGGACAACAAGAACAGCGTTCTGATGCGGGTTCGCACCGGCGGTTCGGCGCGCTTCGTCGCAGTGCCGATCGCAAAGGGCTGAGGCTCGAACGTTGCGAGAAATGTTGCAAGAGATGGGAAGCGTCGCCGGCATTAGTCGCCCCCGCTGACGGCACTTTCCGGGGGACGAGCCACAAGTTCGTCCCCTTGAGTTACCTTCCGGTGGATAAAGCCCCCCTCCGTCGGAAGGACTAGGGCGGTGGAGTTCCCCAAGCTCCACCGCCCGCTTTTTTCCGAATGGCGGGGCAGCATCATCTCGCAGCCTTGCGCGCGGGCGAGGGGCGCGCCATGGTGACGGAAAGACGAATACATCGTGGCCAATTCCCACAACCAGATGCGCCTGCTGATCATCGAAGACGATCGCGAGTCCGCAGACTATCTCGTGAAGGCGTTTCGCGAGGTCGGTCATGTCGCCGAGCTTGCCAGCGACGGCGAGGAGGGGCTGTCGCTTGCCGACGGCGGTGACTACGACGTCCTTGTCATCGACCGGATGCTGCCAAAACGCGACGGGCTCTCCGTGATCGGTTCCCTGCGCGACAAGGGCAACCGGACTCCCGTACTCATTCTCTCCGCGCTCGGCCAGGTCGACGATCGCATCAAGGGCCTGCGTGCGGGCGGCGACGACTATCTGCCAAAACCATACTCGTTCGCCGAATTGTTGGCGCGGGTCGAGGTGCTGTCGCGCCGCCACGGCGGTCCGGCCGAGGAGACCGTCTATCGTGTCGGCGATCTTGAACTCGACCGGCTGTCGCATCGGGTCGCGCGAGGCGAGGAGGAACTGACGCTGCAGCCGCGCGAATTTCGTCTGCTGGAATACCTCATGAAGCATGCAGGACAGGTTGTGACCCGGACCATGCTGCTTGAGAACGTCTGGGACTATCACTTCGATCCGCAGACCAATGTCATCGACGTGCATATTTCGCGACTGCGTTCCAAGATCGACAAGGGTTTCGAGCGGCCTCTGCTGCAGACGATCCGGGGCGCTGGATACATGATCCGTGACGGCGTTCGGTAAACTTTTCCGCACCACGGCGTTTCGGCTGACGCTGGTCTACCTGCTGCTGTTCGCGCTGTTTGCGGCCTCTCTCCTCGGATATTTCGCCTGGAATACCCGCCGCCTGATCACGGATCAAATCGCAGCGACAGTGGGCGAGGAAATCGGCCTGCTCTCGGACGTCTTCAATCGTCGCGGCTTACGCGGTCTTGTCTTCGCTATCGAAAATCGCGCGCTGCGGCCCGGCTCCAATCTTTATCTGGTGACGACGCCGGCCGGATTGGCGGTCGCGGGCAATGTCGCGTCGCTTCAACCCGGCGTCATGGCGACCAGCGGCTGGACCGAAACCGCATACCGGCGGCTCGACGAGCAGGACAAGGCCGATCACCGCGCGCTGGTGCGCGTGACGGAGTTGTCTAACGGTTTCCGGCTGCTGATCGGCCGCGACCTCGAAGAACGTCATCGTATCTTCAGTGTGGTTGCCTCTGCCGCGCAGTGGTCGGTGTTGATCGTTGTGATCCTCGGTCTCGGCGGCGGCATCTTCGTGGCGCGCCGCGTGCTGCGCCGGATCGACGCGATGACCGGCACCACGCAACGCATCATGGCCGGCGACCTGAGCGGCCGGCTTCCGGTCGGCCGGAGCGGCGACGAACTCGACCGGCTCGCGGGCAATCTCAATGCGATGCTTGAACGCATCGAGGCGTTGATGAACGGGCTGAAGGAAGTCTCCGACAACATCGCTCATGATCTGAAGACGCCGCTGACGCGGCTGCGCAATCGCGCCGAGGAAGCGCTCGCCAAATCCGGCAACGAAAACGAATATCGCGCTGCGCTGGAGCGAACCATCGAGGAGTCCGACAGCCTGATCCGCACTTTCAACGCGCTTTTGATGATCGCGCGGGCGGAATTGGGACAGGCGCGCGACAACATGGCGGATTTCGACGCAGCGGACGTCGCGCAGGGCATTCACGAATTCTACGAACCGTTGGCCGAAGACAACGGGCTGACGCTCAGCGTTAAGACCGGATCTGCGCCGCTGCATGGCAATCGCGAACTGATAAGTCAGGCGCTCGCCAACCTCGTCGAAAACGCCATCAAGTACGGGCAGCCGAAACCGGCCGTGCAGCCGCTCGGTGCGGATGTGGCCGCGGCCGACAGCACGATCCTGATCGAAGCCCGCCGCGACGGCGACCGCGTCATCCTCGGCGTGACCGATCACGGCTGCGGGATTCCCGAAGGCGACCGCAAGCACGCCATCGAGCGGTTCGTGCGGCTTGAGGCTAGCCGGACTCTGCCGGGATCCGGGCTTGGACTGAGCCTCGCGTCGGCGGTGGCCACGCTGCACGGTGGCGATCTCACGCTCGATGATGCGCATCCTGGCCTGCGTGCGGCGCTGTCGATCCCCGCGCGGAGCGGCGAGGGACTTGCGGCGCCAGCGCCGGACGTGCAACAGATTGGTGTATGATTTCATCCGCGAAGGGCGACGCGGACCGGGCCTGTCTGGCGGCACGTCTTGCGGACGGACCAAAGGTGTTCGCGCCCGCTGAATCCGAACGCCGTCTTCAAGATTGGCTGTCCGATTTGACGCCGGAGCAATCCGGAGCGATCGGGACTCTGACCGCTGCATTCCCGCTGGTTCGGGCCATTTTGCTCGGTGTCGTGGAGTCATCTCCTTATCTTTTCGACCTGATGCGCGCCGACCCGGACCGGATGTTTGGCCTGTTCCGTAACGAGCCCGAAGGTCGTCTCGAGCGGCTGGTCGTGGAGATGTCGGACGCGACAAAGGCCGGCGATGAAGCTGAGGCCATGCGCCGACTTCGCGCCGTCAAGGCGGAAGCTGCGCTGCTGATCGCGTTGTGCGATATCGGCGGGGTGTGGCCGGTAATGCAGGTCACGGCGGGATTGACCGACATCGCAGTTGCCGCCGTCCAGAGCGCATTGCGATTTCTGCTGCGGAAGGAGACGGAGCGGGGCCGGTTGCAACCTCCCAACATCGACCGGCCTGAAGATGGCAGCGGCCTCGTGGTGCTCGCAATGGGCAAGATGGGTGCCGGCGAACTGAACTTTTCCAGCGATATCGATCTGATCGTGTTCTTCGATCTCGCAGCACCGACGTTGGCGCCAGGCATCGAGCCGCAGCCGTTCTTCGTGCGCGTCACGCAGGGGCTTGCGCGCATGCTGCAACAAAGGACCGGCGACGGCTACGTCTTTCGGGTGGATCTGCGGTTGCGGCCGGATCCGGCGTCGACGCAGGTCGCTGTCTCGACCGCTGCGGCGCTCGACTACTATGAGCGGGAAGGGCGGACTTGGGAGCGCGCCGCCATGATCAAGGCACGGCCCTGCGCCGGCGATCAGAAGGCGGGCGAGACCATGATTGCGGAGATTTCGCCCTTCGTCTGGCGCAAGCATCTCGATTTCGCCGCCCTTGCCGATGTTCACGACATGAAGCGGCAGATGCAGACCTATCGCGGGCAAAGCGAGATCTCGGTCGAAGGCCACAACGTCAAGGTCGGGCGTGGCGGCATCCGCGAGATCGAGTTCTTCGCACAGACCCAGCAGTTGATTGCGGGCGGACGGCATCCAGAATTGCGGGTACGCCAGACGCTGGAGGCGCTGAATGTTCTGGCCTTGAGCAACTGGATCACGCATCAGGCACGGGACGAACTGACCGCCGCATATCTGTTTTTGCGAAAGGTCGAGCACCGGATCCAGATGATGGCCGACGAGCAGACCCACGTGCTGCCCGCCGATGCCGAGGCGATGGAACGGTTCGCGTGCTTCCTCGGGTTTGACGATCGGGCGAGTTTTGCCGCTGAATTGCTAACGCATCTGGATTGCGTGCAGGGGCACTACAGCCGGCTGTTCGAGCGCGATCCCGGCGGCTCCGCCAACCTGCCGGCCATCGATTATGCTGCCGGACCCGATGATTTTCGACTTCTCGATCATCTGGTGAAGCTCGGTTTCAAGCAGCCCAAGATGGTCGCTGCCACCGTCCAGCAATGGATGGCCGGCGAATATCGCGCCCTCAAGGTCGAGGCGACGCGCGCCGCATTCGAGGCGTTCGTGCCGGCGCTGATCGACGGTCTGGCGCGTGCCGAGGAGCCGGATAGCGCAGTGACGGCGTTCGATCGCTTCCTCCAGGCGCTGCAGCGCGGCGGTCGGCTGATTTCGCTGCTCAGCCAGAACAGGGACCTGGTCGCGCTGGTCGCACTCGTGCTCGGCGCGGCGCCCCGGCTCGGTGACATGCTGGCACGCCGCCCGCAGATCATGGACGGGCTGATCGATCCGCGCTTCTTCGGCGCCATGCCTGACCGGCAAGAGTTATCAGGGCGGCTGGCCGCCACGCTTGCGGACGCGGATTCGTACGAGGAATTTCTCGACCGGCTGCGACTGTTCGGCCAAGAAAGTCTGTTCCTTATCGGCACGCGTATCCTGTCTGGTACCGTGTCGGCGCGGCAGGCGGGCCTTGTGTTCGCTGACGTGGCCGAGGGCATCGTCGATACCGTGCATGGACTGGTGAAGGGCCAGTTCGCGGACCAGTATGGCCGGATCGCGGGGCAGGAGACCGCCATCCTAGCGATGGGCAAGCTTGGCAGCCGCGAGATGACCGCATCGTCCGATCTCGATCTGATCCTGCTGTATGATTTCGATTCCGAGAATCCGGACTCCGACGGGGCGCGGTCGCTGCACGGCACCCAATACTTTGCGCGCTTCACCCAACGCCTCATCAGCGCATTCACCACGCGGACCAACTACGGCGTTCTCTACGAGGTCGATATGCGGCTGCGGCCTTCCGGGCGCGCTGGCCCCGTCGCATCACATATCGACTCATTTGCCGACTATCAGGATCACGAAGCATGGACATGGGAGCACATGGCGATCACTCGCGCGCGAGTGATCTCGTCGTCGCCGGAGTTTCGTGCCCGGATTGAGCGTGTCATCCGGGGCATTCTGACGCGGCCACGCGATGCCACCCTCATCGCCAACGATGTCGCGGAAATGCGCCGGGCGATTGCGCTGGAAAAGGGCGAAGCCGATATCTGGGATCTGAAACACGCCGCCGGCGGCATGGTCGATATCGATTTCATCGCGCAATATCTTCAACTCGTCCACGCGGCGGACAAGCCGGATATTCTCAGCGTCAACACCCAGCAGGCGCTCGATAACGCACAGCGGCTGGGTGTCCTGTCGTTGCCGGATGCAGACATTCTGCGACCTGCGGCGCGGCTCTATCACGACCTGACGCAGATTTTGCGGCTGTGCGTCAGCGACAAATTCGACCCGGAAACGGTCGGCGACGATCTGCTGCCGGTGATGGCGCGGGCGGGGGATACTCCGGACTTTTCGGCGCTCGAAGCACGCGTCCGCGATATCCAGACCGATGTGCGCGGCGTGTTTCTCAGGCTGATGGAAAACGAAACCTAAGCGGCGGCGCTGACGGCGGGGTTCTCCTGGCGGCCATGACGGGGCAGATTCACCCGAACCGCGGTGCCCGCTCCGAGCGTCGAGCGAATCCGCATCGAGCCGCCGTGCAGGTTCACCAACGACTTGGCGATCGCCAGTCCGAGCCCCGATCCCGCATGGGATTTGGTCAACTGGCTTTCGACCTGCTCGAATGGCTTGCCCAGCTTTCGTAGCGAATGCGGTGCGATGCCGATGCCGGTGTCGGCAATCATCAGGACGATGGAATCCTCGAATACCCGGCTTCGCACCATAACTCGTCCGCCATCAGGCGTGAACTTCACCGCATTGGACAACAGATTGACAATGATCTGTTTGACCGCGCGGCGGTCGGCAAAGATGGAAATATCATCGTCGATCCTTGGGTCGAGGGTCAGGTTCTTGTCGTCGGCGCGGCCCGAGACGACGCGCAGCGATTCTCCCAGCGTCCTGGCGAGATCGAGCGGCTGCATGTCGAGCTTCATGCGGCCGGCCTCGATCTTGGACATATCCAGGATGTCGTTGATGACTTCGAGCAGATACTGGCCGCTGGTCAGAATGTCGTGACAGTATTCGCTGTATTTTTCCGAGCCGAGCGTTCCGAACAGGCCGCTGCCCATGATCTCGGAGAATCCGATGATGGCGTTGAGCGGCGTCCGCAGTTCGTGACTCATATTGGCGAGGAATTTCGATTTCGCCTGGTTTGCGTCCTCGGCGCGATCCTTCTCCTCTGCGTATTTCTGTGCGAGGTCCGCGAGCTCGATTGCCTGTTTCTCGAGCGTCGTCTGCGACCGTTTGAGATCGATGACGGTCGCCCGCAGCCGAAGGTCGTTTTCGACGAGCTTCTGCTCATGTTCCTTAATGCGGGTGATGTCGGTTCCAACCGACACGTAGCCGCCATCCTTGGTACGGCGCTCACTGATGTGGAGCCAGTTGCCGTTATCCAACTGCGCCTCGAAGGTCCGCGCGCCCGGCGTGGCCGTGCCGTTATCGAGCTGCCGTGTTCTGACTTCGGGCATGCGGCCGACCTCGATCACGGTCGCGTAGGAGGTACCGGACGCGACCGCGCTGTCGGGAAGCTTGTGCAGGCGCTGGAAGTGGGAGTTGCACAGGACCAGACGATCATCGGCATCCCACAATACAAAAGCCTCGGGGATGGTTTCGATCGCGTCCCGCAGCCGCAGATCGGCTTCGACAGTTTTCTCGGCGAGACTTTTTTGCTCGGTGATGTCGACCGCGATCCCGATCAGATGAGCGCCACCGCCGCCCGCACCCTGACTGAGCTCGCAACGTACGCGTAGCCAGATCCAGTGTCCGCCGCTGTGCTGCATCCGGAAACTCTGGTCGATATGACCGATCTTCCCCACGATGAGCTGGTCCGCGATTTCGAACAGGTCGATGTCGTCGGAATTGACCAGCGAGTTGACCTCGCCGAAGGTGAGCAGATCGCTGCGGCTTTCCAGCCCGAGCAGGGTGAACATCGATTGCGACCAGAATATCCGCCCGCGCGACAAATCCCAGTCCCAGAGACCGCAGCGGCCGCGGTTGAGCGCGGTATCGATGCGGCCTCGGACCGCATCATTGATGAGATCGCCCTCGCGCGCGCGGGTGGATTGCCAGTGAAATGCAAAGCCCAGGATCAAAACCACGAACCCGGTCGTGGCCGACAGCGTGATAGACAGCGCAGTGTCCGAGCGCCACGCTAGGTGTGTGTTTTCCTGGATAACGGTGAGCCGGCCCGGCAATGATCTGACGATGCGCTGGGTCGCGAGCGCGGCGCTGCCATCCGGCAGCCTTATATCGGTGACGCTCGCAGGCGGCGCGCCACGCAAGGCCGGCGATTGCGCGGAGCTGAGGAGTTCCAAAATCCGGCCACTCTCGCCTGGCGTTATATCGATCGGCACCCGCGCGAGAACGCGCTGATCGGCGCCGGTGACGATGACATGGCGGCCGGCGGCAATGCCCCAGGATGGAATCAAGGCCGGCAACAGGTTCTGGAGACGTTCGATGGAGGCGGGGCGGTCCTCACGGATCACGCCGATATGTTCAAGGCGTTCGGCCAACAGATCGGCGAGCGCGAGCAGATCCTGTCTCGTCACCGCCTGCTTTTGCCGGGTCTGATCGATGACCTGCACGAGGGCGCCAAAGCATATCGTAACCAGGAAGGCGATGATCAGGGTGGGGACAGCGCGGCGAAGCACGGGCTCGGCTATCAACAATCTGCGGTAGGCAGGTTTTGCGATCGATTGCGCCAATCCCTTGATCGAATCGGATTGAGCGCAAGCGCTCGCCGCGTGAGCGCGCGCCATGCGTTAGGCCCCCTTAGGAATTTTCTGTACGCCCGATCGGAAGGACAGCCCGCCTCTCCGAATCACAGCGATTTGAATCCACTTTTCTCGGGCTGTCGAGAGTCAACGATTCGTTAATGCAAAATAAATCTTGTCCAACGAGGAATTGCAGCGCCTTGCGGCCGTTGTCAGTGAGTCCGAAACGGGAACATTCGCCAGTGTGGCGGTTCAGGAGTTCGCTTCAGGATGACGGACTTCAGCTTCAGCGCGCGGGCTCCGCGTGGCTGATGACGCGCTTGACGCTCGGGAAGGCGCGTCGCAAGGCGCGTTCGATCTCGTCAACATGCTCATGCACTTTGGCGACGCTCATCGACGGTGCGGCGCGGCAATGGAAGTTGACGATTTCGCCCGCGTCGGTGTCTCTGACACGCACGTTGTGAATGTCATGGATCGCCCCGCCGGCTGCGAAGCCCGACAGTGCTTTCTGGATGGCGTCGATCCGCGCGGCGACCGCATCCGTCCCAAGCGGAAGCTCGGGCTCCAGAGGCTCGATGTGCGTGTCCACCTCGGCGTCCGCGCCGAATTCGTCGCGAATGCTGTGCTCCAGCCGATGCGCGATCGCATGGGCGTCCACCAGTGGCATTTCTCCGTCGACCTCAAGGTCGATGCTGACGGTCAGCTTGTTTCCGAGATCGTGCACGGTGACATGATGAATCGCGAGGCCTGAATTGCGGGCGATCACCATGATGCGCTCGCGGATGCTTTCGTTATCGCGCGCAACCGGTATCGCGGTGAATGTCAAATCCGCATCGCCGAGAGCTGCGGTCACGGCTTCCTGCGCCTGCTGCTTGATGGCATCGATGCGGTCAATCGGATAGGTTCGCGGAACTTCAGCGGTCACGTCGACAAAGTGTCGGGGACCGACCATCCGCACCCGCAACCTCTCGATATCGACAACGCCCGGCAGCGCCTTGATCGCGGCGCCGGCCCTTTCCGCGGCGCCTTCCGGCGCGCGATCCAGCAGCGTTTCGATAGTGGCGCGTCCGAGCCGCAGACCCAGGACGGAGATCAGGACGGCCACGCCGATTGCGGCGGCAGCATCGCCCCACGCATAGCCCAGTCCTGACAGGGTCAATCCGATGATAACGGCGATCGACCCGAGGACGTCGGAGGCAAAGTGCAGAGCGTCGGCCGCCAGCGCCTGACTGCGCGTATCAAGCGCGGTCCGGTGCAGCGCACGGGCACGCCAGAAATTGACGCCGATGTCGACCATCAGCACGACGAACGGAATGGCTGAGAGCGTCGGGGGCGGCGCGCCTTCGCGCAAGTGGACGTAGGCCTGCACCACGATGCCGCCTGCAAGAACATAAAGCATCGCGATGACGCCAAGGGCCGAGAGGCTTTCAATCTTGCCGTGACCGTAGTGATGTTCGTTGTCGGCGGGACGGTCGGAAATCCGCACCACGATCCAGGTGACGATTGTGGCGACGAGATCAATCGAACTGTGCAGCGCCTCGGAAATCAGCGCGAGACTCCCGATCGCGACGCCGACAACGAGTTTGATCGCCGCCATGCTGGCGCTGGCGATCATCGAGACGGCGGCGACTCTTGTTTTCGAGCTGGAGGCAGGGCGGAGCATCTGCGGGGTTTAGCAGCCCGCCACCCAGGATAAAAGCCGCACTCGATTGCGCAATCGCCACTCATTCGCGACTTGGCTTGGTTGTTGCGAATTGTTCCGATTTCAAGATGTGCCTACAGCACGAAAATTCTTGCCGTCGTCTCGAAGCCGCCACGAGTTCGCGCAGCGCGCAACCTGATGACAGGCTCCCGCGGTTGTTATCCGGCGGCTTCTTTGCGCGGCGGATCGAGCGCGCCGGAGTCATGGATTTCCGCAATCTGATGATCGCCGAATCCGAGCACCTGACGCAGAATTTCGTCCGTATGCTCGCCGAGCAGCGGCGAACGCCTCACCTCGGCAGGGCTGTCGGAAAGCTTGATCGGATTGCCGACCGAGAGATACTTGCCGCGGGTCGGGTGATCGACTTCGACCACCGTGCCGGTCGCACGCAGCGACTTGTCTTCCGCAAGTTCCTTCATCGACAGGATGGGACCGCAGGGAATGTCGTCCTTGTTGAGGATGTCCATCGCCTCGAACTTGGTCTTGGTCGTCGTCCACTGCTCGATCCGCGCGAAGATTTCGTTGAGGCGCGGCAGCCGTGCCGCGGGCTTCGCGTAGTCCGGATGCGTCTTCCAGCCGGGTTCACCGATCACATCACAAATCTTCTCCCACACCGGCGCTTGCGTGATGAAATAGATGTAGGCGTTCGGATCGTTTTCCCAGCCCTTGCACTTGAGGATGCGCCCGGGCTGTCCGCCGCCGGAGTCATTGCCGGCGCGTGGCGTCGCGTCGCCGAAGGGAATGCCTTCGCCGAACTGGCTGTATTCCTTCAGCGGGCCATGGGCGAGGCGCTGCTGGTCGCGCAGCTTGACGCGCGCCAGGTTGAGCACGCCGTCCTGCATCGCGGCGGTGACGCGCTGACCCTTGCCCGAATGGGTGCGGTGATAGAGTGCGGTGACGATACCGAGCGCAAGATGCAATCCCGTGCCGCTGTCGCCGATCTGCGCGCCGGTGACAAGCGGTGGGCCATCGCGGAAACCGGTGGTCGAGGCCGCGCCGCCGATGCACTGGGCGACGTTTTCATAGACCTTGCAGTCCTCGTAAGGGCCGGGGCCGAAGCCCTTGATCGAAGCCACGATCATCTTCGGATTGATGCTCTGGATTTTTTCCCAGGGAAATCCCATGCGATCGAGCACGCCGGGGCCGAAATTCTCCACCAACACGTCGCATTGCTTGATCAGCGCGGTCAGGACTTCCGTGCCCCTCGCGTTCTTGGTGTCGAGTGTGATCGACCGCTTGTTGTGGTTCAGCATGGTGAAATACAGGCTGTCGACGTTTGGGATGTCCTGCAACTGACCGCGGGTGATGTCGCCGACGCCCGGCCGTTCGACCTTGATCACGTCCGCACCAAACCATGCCAGCAGTTGCGTGCAGGTCGGTCCCGACTGGACGTGGGTGAAATCGAGAATGCGAACGCCCTGCAGCGCCTGTGACATGGTCTCGCTCCTGTATCGTGTCTTCATCCAGCCGCGATTTATCGGGATTTTGATCCGCGCCATTGCGCCACAAACCAGCCGATCACGCCAGCGATGGCGAGGCCGATACACGCCGTCGCGGCATCGACCAGAAAATCCTCCAGCCGCGCATGGTGACCGGGCGCCCACAGTTGCATTATCTCGAGCAGGCCGATCAGGATGACAGACACCGCCGCGACAAACAGGCGCCGCTGCGGAAACGCGAGGCCGACGGCGAGACCAACTAGAACGAAGGCGAGGGCATGTTCGCCATCCTGTCCGAGCGGGGAGTGCGGGCGATGGCGCAGCGGCCCGAGCGTCGCGAATACGACTGCCGCGATGAGGACGGCCGCGCTTATGCGGAAAAGAATCTTCATCGCTGGCGCATAGCACAATTTGTCGCCACGCAAAGGTCGGGCGACGTGGGCTGCGAAATTGCGATTTGCCGACCCGCCGGCCGCCGCGGACGGATATTCCGTCATCGGGGCATTTGAGCGTGGGCGTACGGGCAAACTGGCCACTCCATGACTTAATTCCGAGGCGTCGTTTGCGCTTCCAACCGGGCTGCCTGCGGCAACGACGTCCAAAGTAAGCTGTTATGAATCCCACAAAGCGTGTTTTTTGGCTGGATTTCCCAATATTGTCTTCTGGGCCGAATCAACAGACAGGATCGACGATGGCAACCCAGATGACGAAATCGCAACTCATTGAGAAAGTCTCGGCTACGGCCGAGTTGTCCAAAAAGGACGTCAAAGGCGTTCTCGAGGCGCTCGCGACAACAGGCTATAAGGAGCTCAAGAAGACCGGTACGTTCATGCTTCCGGGCTTCGCAAAGTTCGTGGTTATCAAGAAGCCGGCGACCAAGGCGCGTAAGGGAACGAACCCCTTCACGGGTGAGCCGATGATGTTCAAGGCGAAGCCCGCCCGAAAGATCGTCAGGGCGCGGCCGGTCAAGGCTGCGAAAGACGCGGTGTAATGCAAGGGCCCTTCGGGGCCCTTGTTTTTTGGACCCTGTTTCCGCCCCGAAATTGGCCGGCCGGCCGGCCGGCCTGCCTGTCCTGCTGGCGGCCGGCGATTGCGACAGTGATCGCCAGCGGGACATGCCTCCCGACATTCAGGTCATCAAATGTCCGTGCCCGGGCGCGCTGGCGCCTGGCCTCGTCATGGCCCAGCGCGCCGTAGAGCAAGTGGACTGATCCCGCGCCGAGTCTACCGCGCCCTGTGGCGCGCGGTCTTCGTTGCGGCGATGCGCTCTTAAAGAAATATTTACAATCTATCTTTATAGACTATTGCTCACGTAAGGAAGCTTGCGCTGCTGATTCGAGGATCGGGAGGCACTTCAAGGTCGCCTGATCCGCGTCACGCGGTTGCGTCGTGCACCGCGCTATTGCCTTTGTCGACAAGACTGATCTTCGCAGGGGAACACCTTGTCGACCGCGCCGGCGGCCTCAACCCCGCCGCCGGCGCTCTTCATTTAAAGAAATGCCGCCATGGCTGGCGTGCGCGCGGAGTGCGCGGATGTCACACAGCATACACCGGCATCAAGCCAGCGGAATATTCCAGATATCCTCGGCGTATTCGCGGATGGTGCGGTCCGACGAGAACCACGCCATGCGCGCGACATTGAGAATGCTTGATCGGGTCCACTCCGGGCTATGCCACTTCATGTCGACGGCGCGCTGCGTGCGGTAGTAGTCGTCGAAATCCGCCGAAACCAGATAGTGGTCGAGAAAACGCAGCGCGTGGGCGATGGGCGCGAAACGCGAGACGTCGTCCGGCGAAAATACTCCGCGTTCGATGGCCTCGATTGCACCGGCCAGCATCGGCGACGATGAGATGATGTCGGTCGTATCCAGTCCCGTGGCACGGCGTCGCACAACTTCGTCGGCCTTCATGCCAAAAATGAAGATATTATCGTCGCCAACATGTTCGAGAATTTCGATGTTTGCGCCATCAAGCGTTCCGATGGTCATTGCGCCGTTCAGTGCGAGCTTCATGTTGCCGGTTCCGGAGGCTTCCATACCGGCGGTGGAAATCTGTTCGGACAAGTCGCTCGCCGGAACAATCATTTCAGCGGCACTGACATTATAGTTCGGAATGAAAACGACCTTGAGAAGGCCCTTGATCGCAGGATCGTTGTTGATCACGTTACCGATGTCGTTGATGAACTTGATGATCAGCTTGGCTTGCCGGTAGCTCGCGGCGGCTTTTCCGGCAAAAATCTTGACGCGCGGTGTCCAATTGCCTTCCGGATTCGCGAGGATGGCCTGATAGAGCGCGACTGTCTCGATCGCGTTGAGAAGCTGACGCTTGTATTCATGGATTCGCTTGATCTGGACATCGAACAATGCCGAGGGGTCGACGTGAATGCCAAGGCGCCTGGCAATGGTTTGGGCGAGCGCGATCTTGTTTGTTCGTTTCACGTCATGGAATCGCTTTTGAAACGCACGGTCGTCCGCTAACCGTTCGAGCATCCGCAAGCGCTCGGGCTCATCGAGAACCGCAGTTCCGCAAGCATCCTGCAGCAGGGACGTGAGTCCGGGATTGCATTGATGCAGCCAGCGGCGGAACGTAATGCCGTTGGTCTTGTTGGTGATGCGGCCCGGATAAAGACTACTCAGATCGGCGAATACGGTTTCGCGCATGAGATCGCTGTGCATGGCGGAGACGCCATTGATGCGGTGAGAGCCGACGAAAGCGAGATGCCCCATCCGAACACGGCGGCCGGCTGTTTCGTCGATCAGCGACACGGATGCTCGGTAGTGGGTGTCCGCCCCAGAATGTTTGTCTGCTGCGGCAAGGTGTTCGAGATTGATCCGATATATAATATCGAGATGGCGCGGCAGAATTCGTTCGAATAGGTCGACCGGCCAAGTCTCGAGCGCCTCCGGCAATAGCGTGTGATTGGTGTAGGAGATTGTTTTGGTGGTGATCTCCCGGGCGTCGTCCCAGCCGACATGATGTTTGTCCACCAGCAGCCGCATCAGTTCGGGAACGGCCAGGCTGGGATGGGTGTCGTTGAGCTGGATCGCTGCATGGGACGGCAGCGATAAGATGTCGCCGTCCGTGCGAAGGTGGCAGTCAATGATGTCTTGCAAAGAGGCAGAGACGAAAAAGTACTCCTGGCGCAGGCGCAGTTCGCGGCCGGCCGGCGTTTCGTCGCTTGGATAGAGAAATTTCGAGATCGCTTGCGCCCGCGCCATCTCGGACATCGCGCCAAGGTGATCGCCGCTGTTAAAGGTGTCGAGGCGCATCGGATCGACCGCGCGTGCGGACCAGAGCCGCAGCGCATTGACGTGACGGCCGCGCCAACCGACGATCGGCGTGTCATAGGCGACCGCCTGAATGGTCTCGCTCGGAATCCAGCGCGTCTGCGGCGGCTTGCCGGCCTGCTCCAGATGTTCGAGATGTCCGCCATAGTGGATATCGAACACCACATCGCTGCGTTCGAATTCCCAAGGGTTTCCGGAGAGCAACCACTGTTCGGGAAACTCCTTCTGCCATCCGTTTGAAACGATTTGGCGAAACAGCCCGTGTTCATAACGGATGCCATAACCTTGCGCGGGGATCGCAAGCGTCGCCATGCTTTCCATGAAACACGCGGCGAGCCGGCCCAGGCCGCCGTTGCCGAGCGCGGCGTCAGGCTCGATGTCACGCAACTCGCCGAAATTAATGCCGAGATCCTCGAGCGCCGTGCGAAACGGCGCCATCAAGGACATGTTGGTCAGAGCGTCGGTCAGCAGGCGACCGATCAGGAACTCGAGAGACAGATAATAGACGCGCTTGTCGCCATGCTTGTGAGCGGCACGATCGGATTGAAGCCATTGATAGACAATGCGGTCGCGTAGCGTCAGCGCCGCCGCGATATACCAGTCATGGGTACTGGCACGCTTGACATCTTTTCCTGCCACCAGGACGATCTTGGACAGCATTGCGCTCTTGATGTCGGCGACGATGTCATCGTCTTTCGTTTCGGGCCAGATCGATGCGTCGTATTCGAGAACGCGATATCGTTTGGGTGAGAGTTCAAACACCATCCTTGAAATCCTGATCTGTTTCAGCCGAATGCCGGTGGTGAGTCGCGAACTCGCCCGAGCTTAGAAGTTTGGGATTGCCTTATGCAGCCCCGCGATCAGTCAGAAGCTTTGCCGAGATGGCCCTTGACCTAAGATGGTATCGCCTTTGTTCTGTTTGTGAAACTTTTGTTCCATCGTCTAGCCAGCCGTCTGGAAAGAGCGATCGGGAACCTTTGCACGAATTCGCGCCGACAGCAGAGCTACCGGAAGCCGGTCAAGCGCGCGTTTGAGGTCAAGTTCCCGCCCGCCCCCCGCCGGATGCGTGAGAGACAGGTTGTCGAGATCCACCCGAGCATCGAGCCGGTCGAACGCCGGCCAGACCATGCCACCATCCGTCAGGGGCGCAAAATGCCGTAAGGCAACGACAATGACGGCCCCGCTGCGATGGGTGCGAGCAAACGCGATGACATGGCGCCGATGCATGCCCTCGACGGCAAGCGGCCTGAAATCTCCGTCGGTGAAGACCTTCGCATAGCGCTTCCGCATGTCCAGAAGATGATGCGTCCATGCGAGCTTAAGGCGGCCGTCGCTCCAGCTTTCGGAGAGGGAAGCAATGTCAGCGGTCCCGGCGTCGAGAATGGCTTCGCGCGCCGCAAAATCCACCGGCCGCCGGTTATCCGGATCGACCAGCGAGAAATCCCACAGTTCAGTGCCCTGGTAGAAATCCGGCACGCCGGGGATCGTCGCTTTCAGCGTCATCTGACTTAGCGAGTTCAACGCGCCGATCAGCGATGTGCGGCGTGAGAAGGTTTTCAGAGACTCGAGAAATTCGGGCGACCGTTGTTCGTCCAGGATGCCGGCCAGAAATTGCCTGACACCGGCTTCATAGCCGGTATCAGGGTTGAGCCAGCTCGTTTGCAGTTTGGCCTCTCGGCAGGCTTTTTCGGCGTAGGTCTGCATCCGCGCGACAAACGCGGGCGTGATATCGTCAAGGGGCAGGGCGCCGATCAGTGCCTGATACAGCATATACTCGTCCGCCACGGACGGGCTGCGAACGCCGTTGCTTGTGGAGATCAATCCCGCGTTGAACGTCTTCCATCGTCCGACCATGCTCGCCCATTCGTCCGGCAATTCGGTCAACGTGCAAGGATCCGCGTGCGCGCGTCCTCGCCGCGTTTGGTGTCATGGGTTGCCGTGGCTGTTAGCCCGTGCGGCCAGCGGCTGGCACGCTCGACCATCTTCCGGTGAAAACCGTCGACATCGAGGGCCGCCGCGGCGGGTTCTCCGCCGACCTCGTTGAAGGCAAGCAGCCGGTGATAACGATAAAAGGCGGTGTCCTCGAGAGACTTTGCCATCGTCGGTCCTGTGAACTGCTGGACTTTGAACGCAAAGCGGCGGACCCGCTGGCGGCTGTGCGCTCGGACGGCCCGGCGCCAGCAGATCGAGCGTCAGCGCGTCCTGCAGGAAGTCAAAAATTCCGTCATCGGCGGCGAACCAGTCCTGCCTCGCTTTCGCGATCGTCGCAGCGATCAGAGCGTTCGGTCGTTGTCGGTCGGTCCCGCCGCGTGATGTAGGTGCGGTAAACCGGAAAATGCAGGACGAACAACTCGAAGGCCTGGCGAAGACTGTCCGCGGAATAGTCGCGCGTTGAATAATGACCCGCCGCGATGCGCGCCAGCAACCGTGTGAGAACGGTGAATTCGCTCGCAAGCAAGGTTTCGATCACGCGCCGCTTGGCGGCGCGCAGCACGGGATCGAACGCGGGCGTCACATCGCTGGCCTGACGCCAGACCTCGTCGAGGTCTTTGAGGCCATCCGCGTCGGCGAGGACGTGGGTGATGGCGTTCAGCCACTCATAGCCCGTCGTCCCGTCGATGCCGGCGAAATGCGGCAGCGCTTCGTGATTCCCGAGAATTTTTTCGATCAACAGATAGAACGGGCGGCGATGGGGAGCCCTGGGCTTCGCGGATCAGTCGCCATAGACGCCGGCAATACTGCGCCGGATCGTACAATCCGTCGATATGATCGAGCCGCAAGCCTTGAATCTTGTTCTTCCACGATCAACCGGCGGACGAGACCATGAACGCGGTCGAACGTATCGCGATCCTCGACGCGAAGTCCCGCCAGTGAATTCACGTCAAAAAATCGCCGATAATTGATTTCACTGGTCGCAAGCTTCCAGTGCGCTAGCCTGTAATGCTGCCGCTCCAGCAGACTGTGAAGGGCCTGGGTCTGTGCGGGCCTGTCGGACCCGCTCGATAGGCCTCAAGGCCTTGATTGATCGCGGTCGCGCTGTCGTCGACGGCTGCGATGTCGCATTTGAGCGCAGATGCGCGATCGCGTGCAGGATTATCCCGTCCGGCGTAGCGCTCGGCGATCGCCAGCAGATCCTTCCCGTCGCTCCCGGACATTGGCGAAAGCTGGCTCGCGATTGTTTTGAGAATATCGCTGTAGCGTTCCGGCGCGATCGGCAGCCGGTGCTCGAAATACCACGCTGAAAAACTTCCTTCCTGCGGATCATACTTCAATTCGATTTCGCCTCGCATCAGCGAGCTGCCGTAGGACGATCCCAAAATCGGGAGCAATAGTCCCGGCTTATTGCGAAACGGAAGCATGTCCCAATCGATATCGAAGGAAGCGGCGAACGCCGATCTTGGTCCCCATTCGAGCACGTCCAGCCACCAGACATTGTCGGCATAGTGCACGCCCATATGGTTTGGAACGAAATCAAGAATTAGGCCGATCTCGTGAGACTTCAAAGCAGTGCTCAGCCGATTGAAGCCGTCTTCGCCGCCGAGCTCGGGTTGATGACATTATGATCGACGATGTCGTAGCCGTGAGTGCTTCCCCGGCGCGCCTTCATGAATGGCGATCCATAAAGATGCGTAATGCCCAGCTTCTTCAGATACGGAATGATGGCCGCGGCGTCGTCGAAAGTGAAATGCGACGTGAATTGCAGGCGATAGGTTGCACGCGGAATGCCGCTGTCCATCAGATCGCTCCCATGGACCAGAATACCGACCACGCCGGCAGGCGCGTCGGCGGCTGCCCGCCCCAGATCGGGCGTCCGGGCATTGGAGACGCATCATTGGTGACGTTGTGATCCGAGATGTTGGCGCGAAGATGCAGCGCTGAGCTGTGGCCGAGGGTCCAGCGTGCGATCAGCAGGCGGTCGTCCTGGCGCAGTTCGGCCGAGGCGAAAGCTGCGTTGGCAAGATGCGGCGTGAGTTCGTCGCGGCGAATTCGCAACAGTTCCTTGACGAGCGCATGACGCGGCAGGCTCCGAGCGAGGTCGGGCCAGGCCAGAATGGCGGACGTGAACGTGGATAGGGCGAGCGGGTCGGGGACATCATCGCCGAACGTTTCATAGGCCTCGGTGAATTCCCTGCGCCGTCCGGCTCGCACCGCATCGGCAAGGTCGCCTTCGAAGTCGCAGAAAAATGGAAAGGGCGTGGTCGCTCCCCACTCCTCGCCCATGAACATCAACGGCGGCATCGGCGCGAGCAGCGTGATCGCGAGCGCGGCCTCGATAGTCCGCGCGTCGGCGGTCCATTCGAGGCGATCGCCCAGCGCGCGATTGCCAATCTGGTCGTGGTTCTGAAGGAAGTTCACGAAAGCGGCGGGCGGGAGTGCGCCGATCCCTTCTCCGCGAGCCTGCCCGCCGCGATGAGCCGACGGTTCGCCCTGATAGGCAAAGCCCGCACGCAGCGTTCGCGCGAGCAGACGGCGCGGTTGCGTGGCGTAGTCGCCGTAGTAGCCGTGGTTCTCCTGGGTGAGGATGACGTGCCAGACGTGATGGTAGTCGTCATTCCACTGTGCGCGATATTTCCCATCGGGAATGCCAGAAGGATCGAGCAACACCGCGCGGTTGTCGTCGTTCTCCAGCACGAGGTGGATATGCCGACCGCTTTGCCGCGCCAGAACTCCGGCAGCGCGGCTGATATCGTTCAGGATCGACGGCTCGCCCGCCTCGGCGATGGCATGCACCGCGTCGAGGCGAAGACCGTCAAACCGATAGTTACCGAGCCAGTGCAGTGCATTTTCGACGGCGAAGGCCCGGACTTCCGGAACGCGATAGTCGATCGCCGCTCCCCATGGGGTCTCCACATCGCGGAAAAACTGCGGCGCGTAACGCCCGAGATAATTTCCCTCCGGCCCGAAGTGGTTATAGACGACATCGAGAAAGACCATCAGTCCGCGCAGATGGGCCTGATCGATCAATTCCCGGAGATCGTCGGGCGTGCCGTAAGCATGATCGGGCGCATACCACAGCGCGCCGTCATAACCCCAATTGCGAGTCCCCGCGAAGTCGGCAAGCGGCATCAATTCGAGAGCGGTGATTCCGGTCGAAACCAGATGATCGAGCTTGCCGATCATGGCGCGATAGGTGCCTTCGGGCGTAAACGTGCCCACATGACATTCGAGGAGGACCGTCTCGTGCCAGGGCCGCCCTCGCCAGTCGATTGCCTCCCACCGGAATTGACTGTGGTCGACAAGTTCGCTAGGACCGGACACGTCGTCGGGTTGATATGACGACGCCGGATCCGGCACGTTCAGCTCGTCGTCGATTCGGTAGTGATAGCGTGTACCGGGCCCGGCCGCGGGCACATCAGTAATGAACCAGCCGCCACTGCCTTTTGCCATGCTATGCGCCCGATCGCTGACGACGGAAACCTCGCGCACGCCGGGCGCCCAGAGCCGGAACGTCGCGCCGTCTGGCCTGAGAAGCGGGCCGAAGCGGCCCGCGCTCATGGCTGGCCTGCGAACGCGATCACGCTACGAGGCGGCGCCTGCATTGTTGCGTTGGGGTCGTGCGCTCCACCTTCGGCATCATCGTCCGTGGTATGAAGCAGGATCGACCAGGTCTTGTAGTTTTCCATCTTTGGAAGCCGGAATTCGATAGGCTCCGGCGCTGCGTTGAGCACGACGTAGAGCGCCTGCTGGCCCTTCTCCATGGGCCCAAGCACATAGGAGAGAAACCGGCCTTCCGGAAAATTCCAGTCGGCGTCCGGTCATTTCGTTGCCCTCAGGCGTCAGCCACAACACGCCATAGGAGCCATCCGTCTTCTTGCCGACCACCCATTGTCGCGCCCTGATCTGCGCAAACCGTTTTCGGATCGCAGTGAGGCGTCCGACAAAGCCGGTCATGTCGTCGGCCTCATGGCCAAGGCCGCTCCAGTC
Source organism: uncultured Alphaproteobacteria bacterium (assembly GCA_963764445.1). GTDB lineage: Bacteria > Pseudomonadota > Alphaproteobacteria > Rhizobiales > Xanthobacteraceae > Nitrobacter. The sequence goes on along the minus strand of CAVXSV010000011.1, from coordinate 13,132 downwards.
GATCCATCCGATCTCGTTGTCCTGACAGTAGGCGTTGTTGTTTCCACTCTGGCTGTTGCCGACCTCATCGCCCGCGAGGACAAGCGGAACTCCTTGGGCGAGCAGCAGGCACGCGAGCTGGTTCTTGCGAAGCTGGCGGCGAAGCGCAACGATCGCTAGGTCGTCCGTCGGTCCTTCGTGGCCACAGTTATTGCTGTGATTGTCATTCGAGCCGTCGCGATTGTCCTCGCCGTTGGCCTCGTTGTGTTTCTCGTTGTAGGAAAACAGATCGGCGAGCGTGAAGCCGTCGTGGACGGTGACGTGGTTGATGCCGGCGCGCGGCGAACGGTCGTCATGGTTGAAGAGGTCGGATGATCCGGTCATGCGGCCACTAACATCGCCGATCAGATTTCCTTCGCCGGCCCAATAGCGGCGCAAGGTGCCGCGATATCGGTCATTCCACTCCGACCATTGCGAAGGAAAGCCGCCGACCTGATATCCGCCGGCACCGACATCCCAAGGTTCGGCGACAAGCTTGACGGCGGCCAGAGCCGGATCTTGGCGGATTGCATTGAGAAAAGAGCTGTTGCGGTCGAACCCTTTGGGGCCGCGGGCCAGCGTACTGGCGAGATCGAAGCGGAAGCCGTCGATGTGGCAGACTTCGACCCAATAGCGCAGCGAGTCCATGACCATCTGCAGCACGCGCGGATGGGTCAGGTTCAGCGAGTTGCCGGTGCCTGTGAAGTCATCGTAGTAGCGGGGATTATCCGGCATCAACCAATAGTAGGAGGCGTTGTCGATGCCGCGGAACGACAGCGTCGGGCCGAGGTGATTGCCTTCGGCGGTATGATTGTAGACGACGTCGAGCATGACCTCGAAGCCGGCGTCGTGAAGGCGGGCAACCGACGTGCGGAATTCGTCCAGCGCTGCATCCTTGGCGTAGCGCTGCTCCGGCGCGAGAAACGAGATAGAATTGTATCCCCAGTAGTTGCACAGCTTGCGCTCGACCAGTTGGCGATCATCGACGAAGCCATGAATCGGCAGAAGCTCGATCGTGGTGACGCCGAGCCGCCGCAGGTGATTGATCACAGCGGGTGCCGCGAGCGCGCGATAAGTCCCGCGCAAGTTCCGGGAGGAATATCCTGTCGCGTTTTGGTCAGGCCTTTGACGTGGGCTTCATAAATGATCGTATCTTCCCAGGAAATGCTGGGCCGCGGTTCGCGCCGGCCCCAGTTGAATGTCTCGTCGATGACGGTGGCTTTCGGCATGGCACGCGCGTTGTCGCGCCGATCGAAGGACAGATCCTCGCGCGGGCTTCCGGTGCGGTAGGCGAAGTGCGCGTCGCTCCAGACGAGCCGCCCGCTGACTTTCTTGGCGTAAGGGTCGAGCAACAGCTTGTTCGGCGTTGAATCGATGCCCATGCTGGGGATCGTAGGGACCATAGACGCGATAGCCGTAGAGCTGACCGGGCGAAATATCGTTCAGATAGCCGTGCCAGACGTCTTCGGTGTGTTCAGGCAGGGCGAAGCGCTCGATCTCCCGTCGTCCCTGACTGTCAAACAGGCAGAGTTCGACTTTTTCCGCATGCGCCGAAAACAAGGCAAAGTTCGTTCCGCGTCCATCCCAGTTTGAACCGAGGCGGACATGTGTACCTTCCGAGAGCCTCATCATGAAGATTCCGGTACCAGAAAGATCACCGCGAGCGGCGGAAGCGTCAGGCTAAGCTCGGGAATGACTCCGTCCACCGTCTCGACCAGGCCGCTGTTCCCGACATTGCTGCCGCCGTAATGGACGGAATCGGTATTGAGCGCTTCGCGCCACTTGCCGGCGAAGGGTACGCGCACGCGGTAGTTGCGATGGGCGGTCGGCGTGAAATTGGCAATCACCAGACAGCGCGCCCGCCCGCTTTCGCCCTTGCGCATCCATGCGAAGACGCTGCGATCGGCATCGTTGGCTATGATCCATTCGAACCCCGCCGGATCGCAATCCAATTCGTGCAGCGCCGGTACATCGCGATAGAGCGCATTGAGATCGCGAATAACGGCCTGGATTCCCTGGTGCCGTGCCTGATCGAGAAGATGCCAGTCAAGTGCGCCGTCGTGGTTCCATTCGCGTTCCTGTCCGAACTCCGCACCCATGAACATCAGCTTCTTGCCGGGATGGCCGAACATGAACGCGTAGTAGGCGCGGAGGTTTGCGAACCGTTGCCAGTCATCGCCCGGCATGCGGCCGAGGATCGAACGCTTGCCATGCACGACTTCGTCATGGGACAGCGGCAGGATGAAATTCTCCGAGAATGCGTAGTGCAACCCGAACAGGATCTGGCCGTGGTGATGCTTGCGATAGATCGGATCCTTGCCGATATAATTCAGCGTGTCGTGCATCCAGCCCATATTCCATTTGTAACCGAAGCCGAGGCCGCCGAACTCGATTGGACGCGAGACCTGCGGCCATGCCGTCGATTCCTCCGCCGCCGTCGTGGCGTGCGGAAATTTGCCAAACACCTCCCTGTTGAATCGGCGCATAAATTCGATGGCTTCAAGGTTTTCCCGGCCGCCGTGTTTGTTGGGAATCCAGCCGCCCTCGGGGCGGCTGTAATCGAGATAGAGCATGGACGCGACGGCATCGACGCGAAGGCCGTCCACTCCGTAGCGATCGAGCCAGAACAGCGCGTTGGCGACGAGGAAATTGACCACTTCGGTGCGGCCGTAGTTGTAGATCAGGGTGCCCCAGTCGAGGTGGCGGCCCTGCAACGGGTTGGCATGTTCGTAAAGTGACGTGCCGTCGAAATGGCTGAGGCCGTGAGGATCGTCGGGAAAGTGGCCGGGCACCCAATCCAGTAAAACACCGAGTCCTTCGCGATGGCAGGCGTCAATCAGGCGCGCGAAATCTTCGGGCGAACCAAACCGGCTGGTCGGTGCGTAAAGGCCGGTGGGCTGATAGCCCCAGGAGCCGTCGAACGGATGCTCGTTCACCGGCATCAACTCGATATGGGTGAAGCCAAGATCGCGGGCATAGCGCGGCAGGACGTCCGCAAGTTCGCGATAGGACAGCCAGCGGTTGTCGTCGCCACGCCGCCACGATCCGAGATGGACCTCGTAGATCGAGATCGGCGCGTTGCGTGCATTGATCGAGGCGGCCGCAGGTGTGGGACGCGGCAGCGCCGCTTCATCGAATATGATCGACGCGGTGTTGGGTCGCACTTCTGCCGCAAATGCCATCGGATCGGATTTCAACGGCAGCAGGCCGCCCTTGTGATCCGTGATCGCGAATTTGTAGCGGTCGCCCACGCGCGCACCGGGAATGAACAATTCCCAATATCCGTTGTCTCGCACGCGCATCGGATGCCGGCGCCGGTCCCAGAGATTGAAATCGCCGATGACGGCGACGGCTCGGGCATTCGGCGCAAGCACGACGAATCCGACTCCACCCACGCCGTCCATCGTCATCAGATGGGCGCCGAGCTTATCATAGAGCCGCTGATGCGTGCCTTCGCCGAGCAGATAGAGATCGAAATCGGTGAGGATCGGCGGAAAGCGGTAGGGGTCCTCGAGCTCGACCGTGTCGGCGCCATAGCGGGCGCGAAAGTGGTAGCGCTCGGCGGCGGTCGGCAGATCGCCGAGGAAAAGTCCGGCGTCATGAATGCGCGTCAGTGTGGTTTCTCCGCCGTGTTCGTCGACGACGCGCACCTCGGATGCCTCGGGCAGATAGGCGCGAACCACCTGACGGTCATTTTCGCGATGACGTCCAAGATAGTTAAAGGGGTCTGAATGTCGCCCTTCAACGATGGCGCGGGCTTCGGAAGACAGTTCGGTCATACGCGATCCCGTTTCCTATTTGCGCAATACGCGAAGTGCGCCGCCCAACGCGACACGAAGCCAGTCCGGCCGATGCGCGAGCTCATATTCGATTTCGTAGAACGCCTTCTCGAGAAGGAAGAATTGCAATGCCCTGTCACCGGCGTCGCTATCCTGTGGCCAGAGCCGTGGATCGGACATCGCCTCTCGATAGGCGGTGAGAAAAGTTTGCGTCGCTTCGTCGCGCCATGCCGACAAAGCGTCAGCCAGTCGCCCGTCGTCATCCGTCCCGGGTCTTGAGGGCGCGCTCTTGAGCAGAGGTGACGGAATAGTCGATGGACCTGATCAGTCCGGCGACGTCGCGTGCCGCCGGCGCCTTCATCCGCCGCTCGGGAAGGCTTCGACGGGGCTCGCCTTCGAAGTCGATAATAAAGACATCGTCCCGGACGACGAGGATCTGCCCGAGATGAAAGTCGCCATGATGCCGAATGTTGTACATTTGAATCGAGGACGGCAACAGCTCGGTGAGTCGGCCATGCAGCATTGTGCGGATGCTCAGAACTTCGTCGGCAAGAAGCCGATCCGAATTCCGGAAAGCTTGGCTTGAGCGAGGCGGTCGAACGTTTGCTCGGCGCGCACCATCAGACGATCGATCAGGCGTGCGACGTCCGAAGGCGTCACAGTTTCGGGACGAAAATCCGCGATGTCGTCGCGGCTGGCGAGCGCAATCTGCATTTCCGCAACGCGCTTGCCGGTTTGCGTCATGTAGCGCTGATATACCGCCTTCTCTTCAAGCCCCGGAGCCGAATTGCTCGCTCCGACCAGCCGCTGCTCGTCGACAAAACGATCCAGTGCAGCGCTGCTAACCGTCCATGCGTCACCCTGGTTGCCGACAAAGGCATGGACGATGGCGACGGCGGCCTGGGTGTCGGGTCCCGTCAGTTCAACGCTGCCGAGCAAAGCGGGCGTATTGGCGAATCCGGCGACGTCCGTAAGAAAACGTCCGACTTCCACTTCCGGATTGATTCCGTTTTCGAGCTTGCGATAGATCTTGACGACGAACTTCTCGTCCACCAGTGCGGTGCTGTTGGATTGCTCGGTCTGCACCGCGCGCACGTTGCTAATCGGCTCTTCCGGCAATCGAGGCCAGCCGTTCCGTGGGAAGGTAGGCAAGCCGCAATTCGCGTTCTTCAAAGACTGCCCGGTGCCGCAGATCGTCGATGATACCCGCGATCACGTCGTTCTCATAGGCGGCGTCGATCAGCGTTCCCTCGCGCGAACCCTGTCGCACGGCGGCGATGGTCTTGGCGTCATAGTTATTGTTGCGCCGGTCGAGCCGATCCCATCGGATTCGGATCGGCATCGCGTATCGCCCCGATTGCCCGCGATAGGTGACGTCGAAGATCACCAGCCATGGGCGGGAAATCTGGTCTTCCGTGAGCGGTATTGCGGACGGGACACATGCGGTGATGGCGCTGGCCGACCGTTCGGGGAACCAGCGCGAGCGAGCCAGATGCGAGGGCAGGACGTCGCGCTCGAAGATCGAGCGGGTCCGCGCCAGCGACATCCAGGTCGCGCCCAGCGGAACCACGAGGGTCTCATAGTCAGGCACGATCATTGGCGCGACATTTGGCGACGGCGGCTTCTCGGTCAGCCGGAACCAGTAGAAGCCGTAGGGCGCAAGCGTGATCAAATAAGCCAGCTCGCCGATATCGGGAAACGTCGTTCGTCCCAGCATTTCCAGGGGCGAGCGGCCCTTCCATTGCGACAGATCCAGTTCGGAAGCCTGGGCCGATCGCGATAGGTTGGCGACGCAAAGCACAACCTCGTCGTCATATTGCCGCAAGTAAGCGAGCACGCTGCGATTCGAGGAGCGCACGAAGGCCATTGCGCCCCGGCCGAAGGCGGAGCTGGATTTGCGCACCGAGATCAGCTTTTTCGTCCAGTTCAACAGCGAGGACAGGCTTCGCGACTGGGCCTCGACATTGACGGACTCGTAGCCGTAGACGGCATCCATGACCGGTGGTGCATAGAGCCGCGCGGGGTCGCAACGCGAAAAGCCGCCATTGCGGTCCGGCGTCCACTGCATCGGGGTACGGACGCCATTGCGATCGCCAAGGTAGATGTTGTCGCCCATCCCGATTTCATCGCCGTAATAGATGATCGGCGTGCCAGGAAACGACATCAGCAATGAATTCATCAGCTCGATCTTGCGCCGGTCATTGTCCATTAAGGGAGCGAGGCGGCGGCGAATACCGAGATTGATGCGCGCGCGGGGATCGGCGGCATAGGTCGACCAGAGATAATCGCGCTCGATATCCGTCACCATTTCGAGTGTCAGCTCGTCATGGTTACGCAGGAACATCGCCCATTGGCAATTGCCGGGAATATCGGGCGTCTGCCGCAAGATATCGGTGATCGGAAAACGATCCTCCTGCGCGATCGCCATATAGATGCGCGGCATCAGCGGGAAATGATAGGCCATGTGGCACTCGTCGCCATCGCCAAAATAGGACTGGACATCCTCCGGCCATTGATTGGCTTCGGCCAGAAGCACCTTGCCCTTGGCGTACGCATCGAGCTCCGCGCGAATGTGTTTGATCACCGCATGCGTCTCGGGAAGATTTTCGTTGTTGGTGCCGTCGCGCTCACAGAGATAGGGAATGGCATCCAACCGAAAACCATCGACACCTGCGTCGAGCCATCGCTTCATCACCTGAACGACGGCCCTGACCACGCGTGGATTGTCGAAATTGAGATCCGGCTGATGCGTGAAGAAACGGTGCCAGTAATAGGCGTTGGCTTCGGCATCCCAGGCCCAGTTCGACTTTTCCGTGTCGGTGAAGATGATCCGCGTGTCCTGGTATTTCTTGTCGGTATCACTCCAGACGTACCAGTTGCGTGCGCTCGATCCGGGCGGGCTGCGCTGGGCGCGCTTGAACCATTTGTGTTGGTCGGACGTGTGATTGATGACGAGTTCCGTGATCACCCGGAGGCCGCGCCGCCTCGCTTCAGAGATAAAGCGGCGGAATTCCTTCATCGTGCCGAAGTCGGGATTGATCGAACCGTAATCGGCAATGTCGTATCCGTCGTCGCGTCCCGGGGACGGATAGAACGGCAGCAGCCACAGCGTTGTCACGCCCAGCTCCTGAAGGTAGTCAAGCTTGTTGGTCAGGCCGACGAAGTCACCGATGCCATCGTTGTTGCTGTCGGCGAAGGCCTTCACATGCAACTGATAGATGATGGCATCCTTGTACCAGAGATCGTCCGTCTGGACGTACTCGTCCGCGTCGATATGGGTCATCTCGTTCATGACGGGCCTCACGCCAGACAACGAAACAAAAGCGCGGGATCTCGTAACGGATCGATCCTCAAGCGTACGCCGCCCCACTCGACGGCGTGACGCTCGCCGGTCATGAGGTTTTCCAGCGCGACCGGAGAACTCGATCCGCTGGCGGCCCGGAATCTGGATTGAATCCAGCGGAAGCCAGACCTCACAAGCGTCGCGCGACAGCGCGATGGCGCCGACTATCGTGTTGCTGGCATCGATGGATTGCTTGGTGAAGGCGACGACATGGTCGTTGTCGACGGGGAGGAATCTCAAATTGCGGGTTTGCAAGAGAGCCGGATTGGCACGTCGCGCTTTATTCAGCGCGGCGATGTAGCGCTTGATGTTGCCGGGTGCATTCCAGTCGCGAATCTTGATCTCGTACTTTTCGGAGTTGAGATATTCTTCACGTCCCGGTATGGCGTCGTGCTCCAGAAGCTCGAAGCCATTGTAGATTCCATAGTTGCTCGACAACGTCGCCGCCAAGGCCACGCGCGACTTGAACATCCAGGATTCGCCGCTTTGCAGGTGGTAGGGAAGGATGTCCGGCGTGTTGACGAAAAAATTCGGCCGATAATAGTCGCGCTCGGGGTAGCCCGTCAGTTCATTGAGATAGGATTCGATCTCCCATTTCCGGGTGCGCCAGGTGAAGTAGGTATAGGACTGCGTGAAGCCGAGCTTCGCCAGGCCCTTCATGACCTTCGGCCTGGTGAACGCTTCGGCGAGGAAGATGACGCCGGGGTCCTTCGTTTGGACCTCGCGGATCAGCCATTCCCAGAAATTGAGCGGCTTGGTGTGCGGATTGTCGATGCGAAAGATGCGCACGCCCTGATTGACCCAAAACAGGATAACATCGCGCAGCGCATTCCACAGCGAGCCGGCATCGTCGCAACCGAAATCAGGATTGACGATGTCCTCGTATTTTTTCGGAGGATTTTCCGCGTAGCGCATCGAGCCGTCGGGACGCCGCTTGAACCAGTCCGGATGCTGCGTCAGCCAGGGATGATCGGGCGAACATTGCACCGCGATGTCGAGGGCGATCTCCATGCCATGGGTCTTGCAGGCGGCGATCAGATCACGGAAGTCGTCGAAGGTGCCGAGATCCGGGTGGATCGCATCGTGCCCGCCTTCGCTGGGCGCCGATGGCGTAGGGACTGCCGGGGTCGCCTTCGGCCGCGGTCAGCGCATTGTTGCGCCCCTTGCGATTGGTGCTGCCGATCGGATGAATCGGCGTAAAGTAAAGAACGTCGAATCCCATCGCGGCGATATCGGGGAGGCGGGCGATGCAGTCACGAAACGTGCCGTGCTGGCCGGGGATCGCACTCTGGCTGCGGGGCACCATCTCGTACCACGCTCCCGCCACGGCCAGGCTGCGGTCGATCGTCAGCGGGTAAAGCTGTGACCGCGTGAGGTCGCCGCATTCGCGGCCGTCGGCCATGGCACTCGCCAGTTCCGGCACGAGCAGGCTCGCGGGATCGCCGCCTTTGAGATAGTCCTCGCATTGACGAACGATGATCGCTGTGGATTCTTTGCTGCCATACTGCGCGCGCGTCAGCAACGCGGCGCCCTCGAGCGCATCGAGGGTGACGTCCTGGCCGGCCTTCTGCTTCAGTTCGAAGCCATGCTTCCATGTGGCGAATTCATCGGTCCAGGCCTCGATGGCATAGACATAGCGCCCGGGCTCGCCCGGCGCGAAGCTGCCGAACCAGCGATCGTTGTCGTGCAGGCTCATCGGCGATTTGTGCCAGTCGCGATCCTCCTCGCGGCGCCAAATCAATTGCGCAGCGATGATGTCGTGACCGCTTCGGAATATGTCCGCCCAGACATCGATGGTATCGCCTGCAAGCCGCTTGACCGGAAATCGTCCGGCATCGACGCAGGGATACACGTCCTCGATGTGGAAGGTGCCGGCCGCCGCAGCCCCGTTCGCCCGCCCGCAATGGCATGTTTTTCTGCGTCGATACGGACATCACGCGCTGCCAACCTGGTTATGAATGAGGAACCCGGCAATTTAACCCCTACGCGTCACCGCAAAGTTCCCGATGGAACCGCGAGCTTGTAATGGCGTTGACACTCTCCGCGTGGAGACTTCGTCCGGACGAAATCTCCGGACAGTCGTGCCTGGGATTTGAGGCGTGGGGATGGATGTTTATTCAAAAGCGCGCGACCTTGGCATCGATCTGGAATTTGTGGACGGGCAGGGCCACCGTCACGTGGTGAAAGCTGAGCGGCTGCGCGCCATTCTCGATGGTTTGCCGTCCCCTCCGCGACATCCCTATCTGAAGCAACCGGTGGTTATTGTAGCCGACGTCCGGCGATTGTCGCGTCCCGATAGATGCCGAGGCGAACGGGCATCGGCTGGCGGCTCGTTGAACGTAATGCGGTGCTCGCGCGAGGACAGTGTGGCCGGGGCGATGATCAATCTGCCGCATTCGATGGCAATCGGCACCTATCGGCTGGAGCTCGAGGACGGCAACGGCAATACGATCGATTCAATTCCCTTGCTGGTGACGCCGGCGGCGGCCTATCAAGGCTCGTTCGATCGGCGTCTGGGTACTGTCGGTTCAATTGTACGGGCTATCGTCGTCGCGCAACTGGGGAATTGGCGATTTCACGGATCTTGCCGCGCTGATCGAATTGACCGCGGATTGGGGATGCGCCGGCATCGGACTCAATCCGCTTCACGCGCTGTTCGATGACCGCCCTCTCGAATGCAGCCCTTATGCACCGAACAGCCGGCTGTTTCTCAATCCGCTTTACATCGATCCCGAGCGGTTGCCGAGTTTTTCGCGCGCTTGGCTGGCGCAGCATCGCGAACAACTCGACAGTGCCCGCCACGGCGGAGCTGATCGACTACACCGCCGTCGCGGAATTGAAATTCGCCGCGCTCCGGCACGCGTTTTCGATCTTCGAAGCGAAAATGCGGCCACACGAGTCCGAATTCGAGGCCTTCAGGCAAGAGCGCGGCGAATTGCTGCAACGCTTTGCCTGCTTCGAAGTGTTGCGGCGGCAATTCGGTCCATTGCCGTGGTGGCAATGGCCGGAGGAGTGGCGCCGCCCCGACGACGCGCGAATTCAAGCTTTTCGAAACGGCCCGCTGCGTGCCGAGGTTGAATTCGTGGAGTTCGTGCAATGGTGCGCGGCAGCCCAGTTGCAGTCATGCGCCGATCTTGCCGCTGAACGCGGAATGGCTGTCGGACTTTATCTCGATGTCGCCGTCGGCGTTCAGGCCGGCGGGTTCGACGCCTGGAACGAGCAGAATGCTATCTCGCGCGGGCTTTCGGTTGGTGCGCCGCCCGATCAGCTCAACACGGCCGGGCAGGATTGGGGACTGGCGGGATTCAATGCCGCTGGACTTGAGGCGAGTGGCTTCGCACCGTTTCGGGAAATGCTGCGCGCCTCGATGCGTTTCGCGGGAGCGATACGGCTGGATCACGTCCTCGGTCTCAATCGGCTCTATCTGATTCCGTCGGGATGCATCGCCGCGGGATGGCGTGTATGTGGAGATGCCATTGGAGGCGCTGCTCGGCGTCATCGCGCAGGAGAGCGTCAGTCAGAGCTGCATCACGATCGGGGAAGATCTTGGAACGGTGCCGGATGGCTTTCGCGACATCCTCGCCGCATGGGGCGTGTGGTCCTACAAGGTGATGATGTTCGAACGCGGCCATGACGGTGCTTTTATCGGGTCGTCGGGTTATGCCGCAAATGCCCTTGTCACTTTCAACACGCATGACCTTGCGTCGTTTGCAGGCTGGCAATCTCACTCACGATCTAAACGTTAAACGAGAGCTTGGTCTCGATCCCGGCGAGACGGACGAGGACCGCGCGCGGGCGACGCGGGCGTTCGAATGGAAGCTGGGCGAAGAACATATCGCGCCGAGAAATTTTTTCGGAGCCGTTGAATTCCTCGCGCGCTCACCGTCGCGCATTCTGGCGATCGCGATCGACGATCTGATTGGATTGAAGGATCAGCCGAACATTCCGGGCACGGTGGATGAGCACCCCAACTGGCGGCGGCGTCTCCCGGTTGAGCTGAATGATCTCGGCCGTCGCATTGACCTCGACGCGCTTCGGCACGCACTCCGCGACCGCTAGAGCATTTTCCGGCTAAGTGGAATCCGGTTAGCCGTAAGAAAATGCTCTCAATCAATAACTTGCGCGTATTCTGATCGCAAAACCGGTATCCACTTTTGCGGAATACGCGCTGAACGCCCAACGGTTCGAAACGAAGCACGCAGCGACGCGTGCCTTCACAATATGATGTTATGATGCAACGGCCTTGACCGTCGGTGAACTTTCCCGGCCGAGCGGATCGATAACCACGACATAAATATTGGTGGCGCCGTTCGAGGCCACCGTTCCGGTCCACAGGAAGGCTGGATTGGTGGTCGGTATCCCGTCGTCCAGAAGGACAGGTGCTTCATCGTCTTGTTCGGCCCACAACCGGATGCGATAGGAGCTGACTGCTTGCGGATGTGCGACAGGTACATCCGCGATGAGGAGTTGAAGCGCAAACCCCGCACCCGCAGCGGCGATGGTGGCGGTGATCGAAGCGGGATCGAGTGCGGCAGGTGCGCCGGTCGGCGCGTTCACCACAGTGACCGGTGCGGAGAGCAGGCTGAAGGCTGCGGGCGCATCCTCGATCTGCGCGGTATTCTCGGCAGTAATCGCTCCCGGTGGCGGGAGCATCGTCGTGCCGCGAGGGAGACGTCGCTCCGCCGGCAAGCAGAACTTCGGCCCACCACGTGTAGCGCACGAATGGAAGGAGTCGCTGACGTATCGACGAACTCCGCCGCGAAGCGGGGCGCGCTACCGCTGCGGTCGAGCGAAAGCGGACGGATGCCGCCGACCATGCGGGCATAGAGCGGGTCGTTGACCGTGCCGCTGGCGCGACGGAGACGATAGCAAGGCGGGTTTGGGGCCACCGGCGGCTTCGCAAACAACCCAGGCTCCGCCACCGCAATCGCGTTAAGGTCGAAGCCGACCGCCTCTACCGTCAATTCCGGCTTGCCGGCGGCGTTCACCGCGAGGGTCAGACGCGGGATCGGCGGTCGCCGATCGTTCGGCACGGCGACCGGTACGAGATCGCAGGCGTCAAAGTTCGCCTGCGCGCCGGCATTGGTCTCCGGCACGATGCGGAGGAATCCGACCGTCTGCAATGTCCGGGGCAGCGTCGTCGCGAGGCGCGCGCGTCCGTCGGCGCTGGCGGTAATCGGCGTGTCGGTGATGAGCCGGAAGCGGTCGGCGAGACCGTTCAACTGGTGTTTCTGCTGTTTCGTGAAGCCGTCGAGTGCGACGGCCGCGCGGGTAGGGGCCGCGGGCAGGCCGAGGCCGCGCTGGTCGGCAAACCAGGCCCGATAGGACTGCCCCGGCGCTGCAGGCCACGACAGGCGCAGTTCGACATCAGGCGACGGACCAGGCCGGCTGGTCCAGATGATGCCGGGCCCAGCCGGCGTCGGGCGTGGATGCCGGCCGTCGGTGACGTTGATGGTCTGCGCCGTCTGCGGCGACGAGGTGCCGTTATCGTCAACGAAGTAGGCGGTGAGAGGCCAGGAGCCGCTCTGCTGCGGCGCGAGTGGCGGCAACGCAAACACCTGTGCAATCATCGTTCCGGGTGCGGCAGCAAGATTGCGGGTTTCGCCTGCGAAGGTGAGCACAAGCTTTGCGATTGGACGGCCGCCGATACCGACCGAACTGTTGTCGGGAACGGGCACCCGCACGTCGAGCGAGCCCGGCGACAGGGCGCCAGGTGCTTGGTCGTTGAGCACCGCGCGCAGCGGCATGGCACGCAGCACCGGCGGTGGCGGAGCGGGGCGGTCGGGATCGGGCACGTCGATGTCGGCGGGATCGCCGAAGCGGCCGAACAGGTCGCCGGAGCAAAAACGATAGCGGTTCTTTGCGCCCGAGGAGATCGGCGCATCGGACGCAATCTCGCGTCCCGCACTGTCCTCTCCGCGCAGCAGCACGACGTGTCGTGGCGCGGTCCGCGTCTTGATGCTGCGCGTCCGCGGTGTAAATCCCTTGCCAT